>NZ_JBEFTH010000001.1:0-731018 GCF_053483935.1 Mycolicibacterium sp. XJ879 | reverse complement strand
ATGGATGAAGCTGTCCACGCCCAAGCTGCGTGATCGGCTGGATATGTGGGTGGCCAAATACGATCCGGCCGCGGTGCGGGTCGCGCCCAAAGAAGATGAGGATCGCTGCGTGGAGATCCATCCTGGCGATACCGCGGGCATGGCGATCTTATGGGGCACCCTGCACTCTGCCGATGCCGCCGCGATGGATCAGCGCCTCGAGGCGATGGCGGCCACGGTGTGTGAAAACGATCCGCGCACCAAACGCCAGCGTCGCGCCGATGCCTGCGGCCCGGTGGCCCGAGGCGAAGCCACCCTGGCGTGCCAATGCGGATCCGAGGATTGTCCGGCCCGCGCGACGCGTGAGGCCGCGGCGGCGGCGGTCATCCATGTGCTGGCCGAACAACCCACCCTCGACGGCACCGCCGACACCCCGGGCTATCTGCCCGGTTTTGGGGTGCTGCCCGCCGAATCGGTGCGTGAGCTCGCCGAGACCGCGACGTTGAAACCGTTGGACGTGCCCACCGACGCCGCGCCGGATCCGGGGTATCGGCCCAGTGCCAAGACGGTGGAGTTCATCGGCTTTCGTGATCTGACCTGCCGCTGGCCCGGTTGTGATCGGCCCGCGCAGCGCTGCGACGTGGACCATACGGCGCCCTGGCCGGTCGGGCCGACGCACCCGTCGAACAACAAGCTTTACTGCCGCACTCATCATCTGATCAAGACGTTCATCACTGGGCCCGGTGGCTGGAGCGAGCAGCAGCGCCCCGACGGAACCCTGGTGTTGACCTCGCCCACCGGGCACACCTACACCAGCCAGGCCCATGGCGCGACCCTGTTTCCCGCACTGGCGCAACCCACCGCCGAGCTCAACCTGCCCACCGAACCCAAACCGCCCCACCCTGACCGGCTGGCGATGATGCCGCGGCGCAGACAAACCCGCGACCAAGACCGCCAAGACCGCATCAACGCCGAACGCCGCGAACGCACCGAACTCATCGCCGAACAACAACGCCAACACCAAGCCTGGCTCGCCGCCAACGAAAAACCACCACCCTTCTGACACATCGTCAGTCGTAGCCGGTTGCAGGACAATCGGTTTCACCGTCACGGTAACCCGCGGTGTAGTCGGTCGCTGACCGAGTCGCATCAGGTACGAGAGCGGCGCGTCGCGGGTCGGTCCGGCATTGGCGGGACGCAGGGCGCCTTCGCACGTCGTCACACTGATTAGACGCCCGGTTCGGCGCGGCGGTTCCGTCGAATGGTCATAATTGTGGCCATGGCAGACAAAAGCGGTAAGCAGGTGCGCACCGGGCCCGAGCGAATCAGGAAGCTGGCGCAGGCGGCGCTCAACGCTGATGTCACCGTCGAGCAGGTCGATACCATCCTGGAGGGGCTCAGCGAGACACTCGAGGATCTCAACAGCTCCACCGAGAACCTCGATGCCACGCTGGAACGGTTCAACGGGACGATCAACAGCATCAACGAACTCGCACCGCGGCTCAACGCGGTGGTCGACCGGATGGAGGGCATCGTCGGCCGCGTCGAACGCCTCGTCGGTGTCGGGGAATCGATGCTCTCACCGTTGGCGGCCACCGAACAGGTGGTGCGCGGCGCGGTGAACAAGGTCCGTCGCAGCGCGGGGCTGTAGCTAGCCGCTGTTGCGCAGCGCGCTGGCCAACCCGCTCATCGTGAGCAGGATGCCGCGCTGCACAAGCTCGTCGGTATCACCGGATCGGTAGCGGCGCAACAGCTCCACCTGCAGGTGATTCAACGGCTCCAAGTACGGAAACCTGTTGAACACCGAACGCGCCAGCGCGGGGTTGTCGGCCAGCAGGTCGTCCTGACCGGTGATCAGCTTGTGCATCCGGATGGTGCGGTGGTACTCGTCGAGGATCTTGTCGAACACCCTGCTGCGCAGCGCCTCGTCCTCGACCAGCTCGGAGTAGCGCGCAGCCAGCCCCATATCGGATTTGGCGAGCACCTGCGCCATGTTCGACAGCACGGTGCGGAAGAACGGCCAGCGCCGATACAGCTCCTGCAACGTCTGCAGCTGCGCGTCGTCACCGGCGACGTAATCTTCGAACGCTGTACCCGTGCCGTACCAGCCCGGCAGCATCACCCGCGACTGGCTCCACGCCAGCACCCACGGGATCGCGCGCAGGTCGGAGATCGACGTGGTGGGTTTGCGCGACGTCGGCCTGCTGCCGATGTTGAGTGCACCGATCTCGCTGACCGGTGTGGACAGCATGAAGTAGTCGACGAAACCCGGTGTGTTATGCACCAATTCGGAGTAGGCGCGACGTGCGCGGGTCGCCAGGTCGTCGAGCATCCGATACGCCGGCTCCGCGTCGTCGCCGAGGCCTTCGACGTCGAGCAGCGTGGCCTCCAGTGTCGCGGCCACCAGCGTCTCCAGGTTGCGGCGCGCGATCTGCGGTTCAGCGTATTTGGCCGCGATCACCTCACCCTGTTCGGTGAGCCGCAACGACCCGTTCACCGCGCCCGGCGGCTGGGCAAGGATCGCCTCGTAGCTGGGGCCGCCGCCGCGACCGACGGTGCCGCCGCGGCCGTGGAAGAGCCGCAACCGGATTCCGGTCTTGCGAGCCGACTCGACCAGATCGAGTTCGGCCCGGTACAGCGCCCAGTTTGCCGCCAGGTATCCGCCGTCCTTGTTGGAGTCGGAATAACCCAGCATCACTTCCTGGTGGTCACTGCGCGCCGCGACGACGGCCCGGTACAGCGGCACCTGCAGCGCCGCTTCCAGTACCGAGGCGCCGCGTTGCAGGTCCTCGATCGTCTCGAACAACGGCACGATGCCGACCGGCGCATATGCATGCTCTGTCGAAACATCGAGCAGACCAGCTTCTTTGAGTAGCACTGCCGCTTCGAGCAGGTCGGAGACCGACTCGCACATCGAGATGATGTAGTTGGGCACTGCCCGCGGCCCGAACACCCGCACGGCCCGCGCCGCGGCCGCCATGATGTCGAGTTCCTTGCGGGCCAGCTCGGACAGTTCGGCGTCCGGTTTCACAAGCGGCCGCCTGTTGGCCAACTCGGTGGCCAACAACTCGACGCGCTCCTGTTCGGTCAGGCCGCCGTAGTCGGGGTGCACACCGGCCCACTCCAGCAGCTCGGTGATCACCTCTTCGTGGACGTCGGAGTTCTGCCGCATGTCCAGCCCGCACAGGTGAAAGCCGAATACCCGCACTGCTTCTCGCAGCGCGGCCAGCCGATCGTCGGCAAGGAGCGCGCTGCCGTCGGCCCGCAGTGACGCGTCCACGACGTCGAGGTCGGCGAGCAGGTCGTGCGACGTCTCATAGCGCGGCAAGCCGAGGTCGAGTTCGCGTTCGGGCTGGTGGTCGAGGATCTCCCCGGCCGTGGCGGTAAGCCGGCCGCGGATGACGCGTACCGCGCGACGATACGGTTCGTCGTCGCGGACGGGATCGGCGCACGTGTCGGCCAGCGCAGTCAGCGCCTCGCTGGTCGTCACGAGCCGGGCGGACATCGACAACTCTTCTTCCAGCGCGGCGAGCTCACTGAAGTAGTGATCCAGTGCAGTGAACGCGGCTTCACCCGTCGCGATCCGCACCACCTCACCGGTGACGTTCGGGTTGCCGTCGCGGTCGCCGCCGATCCAGGACCCCGGCCGCAACATCGGCTCGTCGAGCAATCCGGTGTCGGACCAACGTTCTTGAAGTGCCGCGCGCACTTCGGCGTTTACCTGCGGGATGACCTCGAAGAACGCCGACCGGTAGTACCGTAGCCCGGTCTCGATCTCATCCTGGATCTGCAACCGCGACAACCGGACCAAGGCGGTCTGCCACATCGTCAGGATGTGTCTGCGCAGTTCGTCTTCGATATCGCCGAAGCCGTGCAGCCGCTGACGCATCAGCTCGGTGATCCGATGCTGGGTGGAGAAGATGGTGCGTCGGCGCGTCTCGGTGGGGTGCGCGGTAATCACCGGCGACACCAGCGCACCAGTGAGCGCCTCGGCGACCCGGTCCGAATCCAGCTGGGCGGAATCGAGTTTCGCATATGTGGCGGCCAGGCTGCTGGGTTGCGGCGGCTCGCCGGCGGCCACATGCACTGCGCGCCGGCGCTCCCGGTGGATGTCCTCGGCGACGTTGGCCAGCAGCGCGAACTGCGTGAATGCGCGGATGATGGCGATCGACTTCCGCACGGCGATGCCGTCGAACATCCCGGCCAGCTCGGCACGGTCAATCTCGGAGCGTCGCACCCGGAAAGATTCCACGCGGGCGCGTTCGACCAGGTCGAAGATCTCCTCACCGTTGTGTTCACGGATGGTGTCGCCGAGAATCCCGCCGAGCAACCGGATGTCTTCGCGCATCGGCTCGGTCGCCTCGCGGCCGACCTGGGTGCGCTGTACCGAGCCGGTCGGCTCGAGATCGTCGACCATGCGTTCCAGTATCCGTGCCGCCACGTTTCTTGCCCACTCAACGACCACCGAAGAAGTTTGGCCATTCCCGGAAAACGGCGCGCGGATGCGCGCACGATATTTCCATCTCGACACCTCTGTAGGAGGCCATCATGGCCACAACCATCACCAACACCGGATCCGCTTTGACCCGCTTCGCATCGGCCGCGGTGTTCGCCGCTGCGGTCGCACTGTCGGCGAATGCGATCGCCGCCGCCGCACCCGACGACGGCGAATGGGACATCGAGGCCTACGACAACTGCATGAAGCAGACCGTCAGAAGTGCTGACCTCTGCTGCGTCGACTCGGGCGGGGTGCCCACCTCGGATCCGGACGACACGCAGGCCGACGGTTCGCCGAACTGCTACGCGCCGCCTGCTGAGGCCCAAGGGGTCGAACAACCAGGCGTGCCACCGCGAATGCCGCCAGGGGCGGTCATCGGCCAGCTACCGGTGGCGCCGGAGGCTCCCCAGAATCCCGGTATGGCGCCGATCGTGACGCCGTCGGTGGTCGCTCCCCGCTAGCCGTACTTGATCTGCAGGCCGACGCCGATGATCGCCACCAGCCAGATACCGGTGATGAACAGCGTCAGACGGTCCAGGTTCTTCTCGACGACCGTCGAGCCGGACAAGCTCGACTGCACACCGCCGCCGAACAAGCTCGACAGCCCGCCGCCCTTGGCGCGATGCAGCAGGACCAGGAGGATAACCAGCAAGCTGGTCACAACCAGGAGTATCTGCAGGCCCAATTCCATGGCAGCCAGCGTACAGGCCGGAGTTGGCCGCTACGGCAACGGCCCGCCGGCCGCGATGGCCGACAGCGTGGCGAACTGCTCACCGTCCAACGACGCCCCGCCGACCAGCGCCCCGTCCACGTCATCTTGCGCGACGATCTCGCCGACGTTCTTGGCGTTCACCGAACCGCCGTAGAGCACCCGCACCCCGGCGGCCAGGTCAGCGGATGCCAGTGCTGCCAGCTCCGTGCGGATGGCATTACAGACCTCCTGCGCATCGGCTGCGCTGGCGACGCGTCCCGTGCCGATGGCCCACACCGGCTCGTAGGCGATTACCGCCTGCCCGATCTGCTCGGTCGACAGGCCGGCCAGCGAACCGCGCAGCATCTCCACGTTGTGTTCGACGTGGTTGCCCGCCTCGCGCACCTCAAGCTGCTCGCCGATGCAGATGATGGGCACCAGCCCGTGCCGGAACGCGGCGGCGGCCTTCGCGGCAACAACGGCGTCGTCCTCGTGGTGATAGGTCCGGCGCTCCGAGTGCCCGACAACGACGAACGTGCACCCCAGCTTGGCCAGGAAGGCGCCGCTGATCTCGCCGGTGTAAGCGCCGGAATCATGCTGTGACAGATCCTGGGCACCGTACGTCAGCAGCAGCTTGTCCCCGTCGACCAACGTCTGCACGCTGCGCAGGTCGGTGAACGGCGGCAGCACCGCGACGTCGACCTTGTCGAAGTACTTCGCCGGCAGCGCGAACGCGATCTTCTGCACCAACGCGATCGCCTCGAAGTGGTTGAGGTTCATCTTCCAGTTGCCGGCGATCAGCGGCTTGCGGCTCACGACTGTGGTACCTCTCACTCTTCTAATACAGCTCACTCTTCTAAAACAGCGATGCCGGGCAGTTGCTTGCCCTCAAGGTATTCCAACGACGCCCCACCGCCGGTGGAAATGTGGGAAAAGCCGTCGGCCGGCAGGCCGAGTTGACGCACCGCGGCCGCCGAATCGCCGCCGCCGACGACGCTGAACGCGCCCTTACCCGTCGCGGCGATGATGGCCTCGGCCACCCCCTTGGTCCCCGCGGCGAACGACGCGAATTCGAACACGCCCATCGGGCCGTTCCAGAACACGGTCTGGGCGTTGGACAACAGGTTGGTGAACCGCTCCACCGAACCCGGGCCGATGTCCAAACCCATTTTGCCACCGGGGATCTGGTCGGCACGCACGGTCGCAGGAGTGGCGTCGGCGGCGAACTCGTCGGCCACCACGATGTCCACCGGCAGGTGGATCACGTCGGCGTAGGTGTCCAGCAGCTTGCGGCAGGTCTCGATCATGCTCTCTTCGAGAAGTGAATTGCCTACCGGAACCCCTTGGGATGCAAGGAATGTGAAGCACATCCCGCCGCCGATGACGATGCTGTCGGCTTTGGTTGCCAGGTTCTCGATGACGGCGAGCTTGTCGGAGACCTTTGATCCGCCGAGCACCACGGCGTAGGGCCGCTCGGTCGAACTGGTCAGCTGCTGCAGCACCTTGACTTCGGCCTCCACCAACCGGCCCGCGTAATGCGGCAGCAGCGTGGCCACGTCGTAGACCGACGCCTGCTTGCGGTGCACCACACCGAAGCCGTCCGACACGAACGCCCCCGGCGAACCGTCGGCGCCGCTGACGAGTTCGGCCAACTGCCTGGCCAGCGCCAGCCGCTCGGCGTCGTCCTTGCTGGTCTCGCGTGGGTCGAAACGGATGTTCTCCAGCAGCAGCACGTCGCCGTCGGTCAGGCCTTCGGCCCTGGCGAGCGCATCGGTGCCGACCACGTCTGCGGCCAGCTGGACATGCCTGCCGAGCTGCTCTCCCAACGCGGCCGCGACCGGCGCCAGCGAGAGTTTCGGGTCCGGAGCGCCTTTGGGCCTGCCCAGGTGTGCGGTGACGATGACCTTCGCACCGGCGTCACACAATGCCCGCAGCGTGGGCACCGAGGCGGTGATCCGCCCGGGGTCGGTAATGGCGCCGTCGTCCAGTGGGACGTTGAGATCCGAGCGCACCAACACGCCTCTGCCCGAAACACCTTCGGCCAGAAGGTCGTCGAGCGTCTTGATGCTCACCGTTAGAGGGACTTGCCGACCAGCGCGACGAGGTCCACGCACCGGTTGGCGTAGCCCCACTCGTTGTCGTACCAGGACACCACCTTGGCCTGGTTGTCGATCACCTTGGTCAATCCGGAGTCAAACAGCGAACTGTGGGGATCGGTGACGATGTCGGCCGACACGATCGGCGCGTCGTAGTACTTCAGGATGCCCTTGAGCGGACCGTCGGCGGCCGCCTTGAACGCGGCGTTGATCTCGTCGACGGTGGCCGACTTGCTCAGCTCCGCGGTCAGATCTGTGACCGAACCGGTGGGGATCGGCACCCGCAGCGCGTACCCGTCGAGCTTGCCCTTCAGTTCGGGCAGCACCAGGCCGATGGCCTTGGCGGCGCCGGTGGAGGTCGGCACGATGTTGACCGCGGCGGCGCGGGCGCGACGCAGGTCCTTGTGCGGGCCGTCCTGCAGGTTCTGGTCCTGGGTGTAGGCGTGAATGGTGGTCATCAGGCCCTTGACGATGCCGAACTCGTCGTTGAGCACCTTGGCCAGCGGGCCGAGGCAGTTCGTGGTGCACGACGCGTTGGAGATGATGTTCTGGCTGCCGTCGTATTTGTCGTCGTTGACCCCGAGCACGACCGTCAGGTCCTCGCCCTTGGCCGGTGCGGAGATGATGACCTTCTTGGCGCCGGCGTCCAGGTGGCCCTTGGCCTTTGCGGCGTCGGTGAAGATACCGGTGGACTCGACCACCACGTCCACGCCGAGGTCACCCCAGGGCAGCGCAGCCGGGCCCTCCTTGACCTCGAGGGCCTTGATCTTCTTACTGCCGACGACGATGTTGTCCTCGCCCTCGAGGGTGACGTCCTCCGGGAAGCGGCCCAGGATCGAGTCGAACTTCAGCAGGTGGGCCAAGGTGGCGTTGTCGGTCAGGTCGTTGACCGCGACGATCTCGATGTCGGTGCTCTTGCCCTCGGCCTGCTGCGCCGCGAGGGCCCGGTAGAAGTTGCGCCCGATGCGGCCGAAGCCGTTAACGCCTACCCGGATTGTCACTTGTCTCTCCCTTATTTCGCCTAGTTACGCCGTGCTGCTCACAGGCCAGCGTAATGGTGTGATTCCGACCACGTGCGACCACCTCAGTGCACCGCAAGGCTCTGGTCGGCATAGGGGTTACCCAGCCATTTGCGCCGAATCACCTGCAGCGCGCCGTCCTCTTCGAGTTCGGCCTGCGCGACGCTGAGCCGGCTGAGCAACGCTTGGTTGTGCAGGCCGACGGCGACGGCGATGTTCTCCACCGAAAGCCCGCGCGCCACGACCGTCACCCCGGGCAGGGGTTTGACCAGTTCGTTGAGTACCGGCCCCAGCTCCAGGAACGCGTCGCACCCGCCGCTGCCCAGGTCACTCAACGCGGTGTCGACGTTGCCGGGTTCGTAGCCGCGCACCGTCGCGGCGCGGCCTTCGGCGACCAGGTCTTCGGCGATCGGCTGGCCGGTGCTGCCCTGGCGCACGCCGAGCGTCAGCCCGGCGACGTCGTCGAGCGAGCTCACCCTCGGCAGCCGCATGGTGTCGACGGCCAGGGCCTGCCCGCAGATGAGGTAAGGCGCCACGAACTGCGCCTTGGCTTCCCGTTCCGGCGTCACGACGGTGCCCGCCGCCACGCAGTCGTAGTCTCCGGCGTCGAGCCGCTCGAAGAGGCCGTCGAAATCGGCTGCGTCGACGAATTCGACTGCAACGCCCAGCTTTTTGGCCAGCGCGGCCATCAGGTCGATGTCCAGGCCGCCCCCGTCGGCCATACCGTTGAACGGTGGGCGCGGAACGACGGTGCCGACCTTCAGGATCTCCATGGGTTCCAGTGTTCGACGAGTGTGGGGTCGATGCACGTGTTTCGCGCCGAACACGTGCTGGTAACCCACGTTCGCGGGGTGGCGACGGTCAGGCGTCTTCGAGGAGGTCCGGGGTGACGGCAGACTCGGTGTCGGGGATGCCGTCCTGTTTGGCCTTGCGGTCGGCCATCGACAACAGGCGCCGAATCCGTCCCGCCACAGCGTCTTTGGTCATCGGCGGATCCGCGAGCCGGCCCAACTCCTCCAGTGAGGCCTGTCGGTGTTCGACGCGTAGCTTGCCCGCGGCGGCCAAATGGTCGGGCACGGTGTCGCCGAGGATTTCCAGCGCGCGTTCCACCCGGGCGGCCGCGGCGACGGCGGCCCGCGCGGAGCGCCGCAGGTTGGCATCGTCGAAGTTGGCCAGTCGGTTGGCGGTGGCCCGCACCTCGCGACGCATCCGGCGCTCCTCCCAGATCAGCCGGGTGTCCTGCGCGCCCATCCTGGTCAGCAGCGCCCCGATCGCCTCCCCGTCGCGCACCACCACCCGGTCGCTGCCGCGCACCTCGCGGGCCTTGGCGCTGACACCCAGCCGGCGTGCGGCGCCGACGAGCGCGAGCGCGGCCTCCGGGCCCGGGCAGCTGACCTCCAGCGCCGACGACCGTCCCGGCTCGGTCAGCGAGCCATGAGCCAAAAACGCTCCGCGCCAAGCAGCTTCGGCGTCGGCGACGCTGCCGCCGACCACCTGGGCGGGCAGTCCGCGCACCGGGCGGCCGCGCAGGTCCAGCAGGCCGGTTTGCCGCGCCAACGCTTCCCCGTCTTTGGCGACGCGCACCACGTAGCGGGTGCTCTTGCGGATGCCGCTGGCCGACAGCACGTGCACCACCGCGGTGTAGCCGTAGAGGTCATAGATGTCCTTGCGCAGCCGCCGCGCGATGATGCCAAGGTCGACCTCGGCCTCCACCACGACCCGGCCGGACACGATGTGCAGGCCGCCTGCGAAGCGCAGCAGCGAGGCCACCTCGGCGCGGCGAGCACTGACGGAATTGACCAACAAGCGGCTCAGCTCGTCCTTGACCTCGGCAGTCATCGCCACGGGTCGTCACCTCTCGGTCCGTTCACTGTCGGGGTGGGTACGGTCGGCGCAGATGGCTTCGGCCCACGCAACCGCACACCTTCCAAAGCTGCGGCCAATTTCGCCGGATCATGTAAAGGTGTACCAGGTCTGGATACATCAGCAAACTCCACGTGAGCGTCGAGGATGTTGGCGGTCTTGCGCAGTTGGTCGCGCTCACGTTCGCTGGGCACCCGGCTGGCGTCCACGACGATGTCGTGCACGGTGAACCCCGGGGCGTGCTGCGCCAACACGTGGATGTGGCGTTCGACGGAGAACCCCGCCGTCTCCCCCGGTTCGGCGACCAGGTTCAGCACCAGCGCCCGGCGCGCCGGGGTCGCCTGCAGCGCCGCGGCCAGTTCCGGAACGAGCACGTGCGGGATGACGCTGGTGAACCAGGACCCCGGCCCGAGCACCACGAGGTCGGCGGCCATGATCGCGTCCACCGCCTGCGGTGTGGCCGGCGGGTCGCCGGGCAGCAGCCGGACTCGTCGCACCTGGCCGACGGTGGTGGCGATGGCCACCTGTCCACGGATCACCCGAAACATCCGCGGATCGGACTCCAGCCCCGCCACGTCGGCCTCGATCCCCAGCGCGATCGGACACATCGGCAGCACGCGGCCCTTGACGCCCAGCATGCGGCCCAGTTCGTCGAGCGCAGCGATGGGATCGGCCAACACCTCGGACAGCCCCGCCAGCATCAGGTTGCCGATCGGATGACCCGCGAGCGCGCCATTGCCCCCGAAGCGGTGCTGGATGATCGTCGCCCACAACCGGCCGTGCGGACTGTCAGATGCCAAGGCGGCCAAAGCCATTCGCAGATCACCAGGCGGCACGACATCGAGTTCGTTGCGCAGCCGGCCCGACGAGCCGCCGTCGTCGGCGACAGTGACGACCGCGGTGACGTGCGGGGTGATCCGGCGCGCCGCGGACAACGTCGCATACAGGCCGTGTCCGCCGCCGAGGGCCACGATGCGCGGGCTCATTCGCGGCCCAGATCCCGGTGCAGAACTCGCACCGTGAGGTCGTCACCCGCCTGTAGCCGGTCCGCGAGCGCCTCGGCGATCGCGACGCTGCGGTGCTTGCCGCCGGTGCAGCCGATGGCAACGGTCATATAGCGCTTTCCTTCACGGCGGTAGCCGTCGATCACGAGCTCGAGCAGTTGGTGGTAGGTGTCCAGGAAGTCCGCGGCTCCGGGCTGGCCGAGAACGTAGTCACGGACGGCCGGTTGTTGACCGCTGTACGGCCGCAACTCGTCCACCCAGTGCGGGTTGGGCAGAAATCGCACATCCATGACCGTATCGGCGTCCATCGGCAGCCCGTACTTGTACCCGAACGACTCCACCGTGACGCTGGTGTGACGGACCGTCTCGCCGCCGAATGCCCGTTCGATGCTCTCCCGCAGCGCCGGCACCGACAGCTTCGACGTGTCGATGACGAGGTCGGCGGCCGCCCGGATGGGTGCCAACATCGCACGCTCGGCCGCGATGCCTTCGGCCAGCGTCTGATCGCCCTGCAGCGGATGGCTGCGTCGGTTCTGCTCGTAGCGGCGCACCAGGATGTCGTCGGAGGCGTCGAGGAACAGCACCCGCGGTGCGATGTTGCGGGTGGCCAGATCCCTGCGCACCCAGTCCAGATCGCCGGTGAAACCGCGGGAGCGTACGTCCATCACCACCGCGAGCTGGGTGATCCGCGAACCGGCCGCCAGCCCGAGTTCTACCATGCGGGCGATGAGCTCCGGCGGCAGGTTGTCGGCGACGTACCAGCCGAGGTCCTCGAGCACCTTGGCCGCCGTCCCCCGGCCGGCTCCGGACAGCCCGGTCACCAGGAGAACGTCGATACCCGATTCGTCGGATCGGCCGACAGGCAGCGCTTCGGCGCCGGCGTCACCGCGCAGTTCCTCGTGCATTCCCTGTTCCGTCATCCCGATACCGTGCGTTGATCATCGCCGATCGTCGCGTCGGGCGTGCCGGATTCGGTTTCCACCCCCAACGCGTTGAGCACCGCGCGCGCCGTGGCGACGCCGACGCCGGGTACCGCGGTGATCTCCTCGATGCTGGCCTGCTTGAGCCGGGCCACCGACCCGAAATGGGTCACCAGCGCCTTGCGGCGGTGCTCCCCCAGCCCGCGGATCGAGTCGAGCGCCGACGCCGTCATCCGCTTGGACCGCTTGCTGCGATGGTAGGTGATCGCGAACCGGTGCGCTTCGTCGCGCACCCGCTGCAGTAGATAGAGCCCGTCGCTGTTGCGCGGCATGATCAGCGGGTCCGGTTCGGACGGCACCCACACCTCCTCCAACCGTTTGGCCAGCCCGATCACCGCGACGTCGCGGATACCGAGTTCGTCGAGGACGGCCTGCGCGGCGTTGACCTGTGCGGCGCCGCCGTCGACGACGAACAGGTTCGGCGGATAGGCGAACTTGCGCGTTTTGGTGGGCGTCCCGGCTGTTTTCTCCTGCGGGGCAACCTCTTTGGCTTCCTGGATGTCATGTAGATGCCGGTGGAACCGGCGGCGCGTCACCTCGGCGATCGAGGCCACGTCGTCGGAGCGGCCGTCGCCCGCGGCGTCACGGATGGCGTAGTGGCGGTAGTCCGACTTGCGCGGCAGCCCGTCTTCGAAGACGACCAGCGATGCCACCACGTCGGTGCCCTGGATGTGGCTGATATCGACGCACTCGATCCGCAGCGGTGCGTCGGCGAGCCCAAGCGCATCCTGGATGCTTTGCAGCGCAGCGGTTCTGGCTGTGAAATCGCCTGCCCGCTTGAGTTTGTGCTGGGCCAATGCATCCTGCGCGTTACGCCGCACCGTTTCGGCGAGGGCCCGCTTGTCGCCGCGCTGCGGCACCCGCAGAACTACCCGCGAACCGCGCAGCTGGGTCAACCAGGTCGCCAACTCGTCGGCGTTTTCGGGCAGGCACGGCACCAGCACCTGCCGGGGTACCGGGTTCAGCGCTTCATCGGCGGCGCCGCCCAACTCGGCCTGGTCCCCGTAGAACTGGGTGAGGAACTGCTCGACCAGTCGTTCCTGGCTGAACTCGTTGGGCTCCCCGGACTTTTCGACGATCCAGCCGCGCTGGCCGCGCACCCGGCCGCCGCGCACGTGGAACACCTGCACCGCAGCTTCCAGTGCATCGTCGGCGAACGCCACCACGTCGGCGTCGGTGCCGTCACCGAAGACCACCGCCTGCTTCTCCAGCGCACGCTTGAGCGCGGAGATGTTGTCGCGCAGCCTGGCGGCCCGTTCGAAGTCCAGTTCCCCGGCGGCCCGGTTCATCTGCTGCTCCATGTCGCGGACCAGCCGGTCGGTCTTGCCGGCGAGAAAGTCACAGAAGCCCAACACGATCTTGCGGTGTTCCTCCGCGCTGACCCTGCCGATGCACGGCGCCGAGCACTTGTCGATGTAGCCCAGCAGACAGGGCCGGTCAATCTGGCTGTGCCGCTTGAACACTCCGGCAGAACAGGTGCGCGCGGGAAAGACGCGGGTGAGCAGGTCAAGGGTTTCGCGGATCGCCCAGGCATGCGAGTACGGGCCGAAGTAGCGGACGCCCTTGCGCCGCGTACCGCGGTACACCATCAGCCGCGGATACTCCTCGTTGAGCGTGACGGCCAACACCGGATAGGACTTGTCGTCGCGGTAGCGGACGTTGAACCGCGGGTCGAACTCCTTGATCCAGTTGTACTCGAGTTGCAGCGCCTCGACTTCGGTGTTGACCACCGTCCACTCGACGCTGCCGGCCGTCGTCACCATTTGGCGGGTGCGCGGCGCCAGGCTGGAGACGTCGGCGAAGTACGACGTGAGACGGCTGCGCAGGCTCTTGGCCTTGCCGACGTAGATCACCCGGCCGTGCGGATCCAGGAAGCGGTAGACGCCCGGCTCGACAGGGATCGACCCGGGCGCAGGCCGGTACGTCGCTGGATCAGGCATGACCCCAGGTTACTGGCCGTGTCGACAACGTCTCGGCGGAGTCGACTGCATAACCGCGCGAATGAACTACCGTCGAGTGGTGCGGATTTCGTCGCTGGCCACGCTGACGGCGGTGGCGTTGGTGCTGGCGGGATGCGCAGGCGAACCGGCCACCGACACCGCGGAGGCGCCGGTGTGCGCCGGCGTCGCCGACGGTGACCCGACCGCGCAGGGCTACCGCAGCGACATGACGGCGGTGCGCACGAGCAGCTACGCGGTTGTCACCGCCAACCCGCTGGCCACTCAGTCCGCCTGCGAAGTGCTGCGCGACGGGGGCACGGCCGCCGACGCGCTCGTCACCGCGCAAGCCGTGCTCGGTCTGGTCGAGCCGCAGTCTTCCGGCCTCGGCGGCGGCGGCTTCCTGCTCTACTACGATGCCGCCACCGGTGCGGTACAGGCCTTCGACGGCCGCGAAAGCACCCCGGCGGCGGCCACCGAGAACTACCTGCGCTGGGTGTCCGACACCGACCGCACCGAACCCAGACCCGACGCCAGGGCGTCGGGCCGCTCGATCGGGGTGCCGGGCATCGTGCGGCTGTTACACGAGGTCCATGCCGAGCACGGCAGCACCGGCTGGCGTGAGCTGTTCGACCCCGCCGTCGCGATGGCCGACGCCGGCTTCGACATCAGCTCGCGGCTGGCGGATTCGATCGCGGCCGCGGCCACCCAACTGGCCGTCGACCCGCAGGCCGCCGAGTACTTCCTCGAGTCCGACGGCACACCGAAGCCGGCGGGAACGCGGTTGGTCAACCCCGCGTACGCAAAGACGCTGGGCGCCATCGCATCCGACCCGCAGTCGTTCTACACCGGCGCCATCGCCGGCGATATCGTCGCGGCCGCGACCGACACGTCCGGGGGGCGCACACCGAGCCTGATGACCGTCGAGGACCTGTCGTCCTACACCGTCAAACGCCGCGAACCGCTGTGCACGCCGTACCGCGGGCGCGAGATCTGCGGTATGCCGCCGCCGTCGTCGGGCGGTATCGCGGTCGCCGCCACGCTCGGTGTGCTCGAGCACTTTGCGATGGCCGACCACAAACCCACCGACGTCGACCTCAACGGCGGGCGGCCCACGGTGGTGGGCGTGCATCTGGTCTCCGAGGCCGAACGGCTGGCCTACGCCGACCGCGACCGCTACGTCGCCGACACCGATTTCGTTGCGCTGCCCGGCGGTTCACCGCAGACCCTGCTCGGTAGCGACTATCTGGCCGGGCGGGCGGCGCTGATCTCGCCGCAGCAGACGATGGGCACCGCGAAGCCGGGCGATTTCGGCGCGTCGACCGCGCCCGCACGGGTGGTGCCCGAGCACGGCACCAGCCACGTCAGCATCGTGGACGCCGAGGGCAACGCGGCCTCGTTGACCACCACGGTGGAGGCCCAGTTCGGCTCGTTCCACATGGTCGACGGCTTCATCCTCAACAACCAACTGACCGACTTCTCCGCCGAACCCACCGGACCCGACGGGGTGCCCATCGCCAACCGGGTGCAGCCGGGTAAGCGCCCGCGCAGCACGATGGCGCCGACGTTGGTGTTCGAGCAGTCGGACGCGCCGCAGCGCCGTGGCCCGCTGTACGCGGCGGTGGGCTCACCCGGCGGCTCGGTGATCATCCAGTTCGTCGTGAAAACCCTTGTCGGGATGCTGGACTGGGGTCTGGATCCCCAACAGGCGGTGTCCATGGTCGACTTCGGCGCGGCCAACACCGCTGAGACCAACGTCGGCGGCGAGCATCCGGTCATCGACACCGCTGATGACGGCGCTCACGATCCGCTGGTGGCCGGTCTGCGGGCGCTGGGTCATCGGGTCGACTTGGCGCCGCAGAACAGCGGGCTGTCGGTGGTGGTCGTCGACGGTGAGGGGCTGATCGGCGGTGCCGACCCGCGCCGTGAGGGCGTGGTCATGGGCGATGCGAAGTGACGATCAGCGCGAGTTGATGCCCTTGTAGCGGTCTACCAGTTCCCGCACTTTGTCCATGGCGTCGACGGCGCGGTCCTTGTCGACGGCCTGGATCGCCATCACGGGGATGTACTCGTCGTCGGGCAGGTCCACCCGCGCCCACCGCGCCCCGGGCGGAAACGACACATCGACGACCTGCGACCACGGAATCAGACGGTAGCCGAGCAGGTTTCGCACCGAGACGCCTGCCGCACCGATGCGAAGACGGGGCCGGGCCAGCAGCAGCACCGCCCCGGCTATCACCACACCCAGCAGCGCGATCGCCACCTGGTCGGCGGTGCGGAAGATCACCCCGGTCGACGCGATCTTCAGCAACGCCCCGACCGTGACGTGTGCGGCCAGGATCAGCACCGCGGCGGCGTACACGAAATACGGCGCCAGATGCGGCCGCACCTGTAGGTCCCAGTCACTCATTTCCGCAGGCCACGAAGGGTCAGCGCGGTGGACAGCGCGGCCGCGGCGGCCTGCGCCCCTTTATCCTCGGCCGACGTCGGCAACCCGGCCCTGTCGAGCGCTTGCGCTTCGTTGTTCGTGGTCAGCACGCCGTTGGCGACCGGCGTCGACGCGTCCAGCGACACCCGCGTCAGACCCTGGGTGACGGCGTCGCACACATAGTCGAAATGCGGTGTCTCACCGCGAATGACCACACCCAGCGCCACCACCGCGTCGTGGGTGGCCGCCAACGCCTGTGCAACCACCGGAATTTCGATCGCACCAAGCACCCGCACCACGGTCGGGTTGTCGATGCCGGCCTCGGCGACCACTTTTCGCGCGCCGTCGAGCAGGGCGTCGCAGATGGTCTCGTGCCAGGTGCTGGCCACGATGCCCAGCGTCAAACCGGACGCGTCGAGCTCAGGCAGGTCGGGGACACCGGCCGCTGGGCTCATAGGGCTCCGCCGAGATCCAAATCGCTTGGCCTGCGGTCACCGAGCAGGTAGACGCCTTCCTCGTAGGCGTCCATGGTGGTGGCCTCGTGGTAGTCGTCGAGGCCGACGAGGTCATGGCCCATCCGGTCGCGTTTGGTCATCAGGTAGCGGATGTTCTCGGCGTTGGCGCGCACCGGCAACGGAACCCGTTCGATGATGTGCAGCCCGTATCCGTCCAGGCCGACACGCTTGGCCGGGTTGTTGGTCAACAGCCGCATCGACCGCACCCCGAGGTCGACCAGGATCTGCGCCCCGATGCCGTAGTCGCGGGCGTCGGCGGGCAGGCCGAGCTTGAGGTTGGCGTCGACAGTGTCATCGCCGGCGTCCTGCAGCTGGTAGGCCTGCAGCTTGTGCATCAGGCCGATGCCGCGGCCCTCGTGGCCGCGCATGTAGAGCACGACGCCGCGCCCCTCGTGGGCCACCATCGCCAACGCCGCGTCGAGTTGCGGACCGCAGTCGCAGCGGCGCGACCCGAACACGTCGCCGGTCAGGCATTCGGAGTGCACCCGCACCAGCACGTCGTGGCCGTCGCCGTGCGGTCCGGCGATATCGCCGCGCACCAGCGCGACGTGCTCGACGTCCTCGTAGATGCTGGCGTAGCCCACGGCGCGGAACTGGCCGTGCCGGGTCGGGATGCGCGCCTCGGCGACGCGTTCGATGTGCTTTTCGTGTTTGCGCCGGTACTCGATGAGGTCGGCGATCGAGATCAACGCCAGACCGTGGTCGTCGGCGAACACCCGCAGCTCGTCGGTCTGCGCCATCGCGCCTTCATCCTTTTGGCTGACGATCTCGCAGATCGCGCCCGCGGGCTGCAGACCGGCCATCCGGGCCAGGTCGACGGCGGCCTCGGTATGGCCGGGACGCCGCAGCACCCCACCGTCCTTGGCGCGCAACGGAACCACGTGGCCCGGTTTGGTGAAATCGTGAACGGCGCTGGACGGATCGGCTAGCAGGCGCATGGTCGTCGCACGGTCGGAGGCCGAAATTCCGGTTCCGACTCCATGTTTCGCGTCGACGGTCACGGTGTAGGCGGTGCCGTGCTTGTCCTGGTTCACCGCGTACATCGGAAGCAGGCCGAGGCGATCGCAGATCGCGCCGTCCAGCGGCACGCACAGGTAGCCGGAGGTATAGCGCACCATGAACGCGACGAGTTCAGGTGTCGCCTTTTCGGCGGCGAAGATGAGATCGCCCTCGTTCTCGCGATCTTCATCATCGATGACGACGACGGCCTTGCCCGCGGCGATATCGGCGACCGCCCGCTCCACAGAGTCCAGCCTCGTCATCACATCAGTATGAACTACGCGAGCGTCGATCTTATTGCCAGGTCGTTGAGCTGGGCATTTACTGGGTTTCGTCGTCGCCCGCGCCGAGCAGGCGCTCGACGTATTTGGCGATGATGTCGACCTCGAGGTTGACCGGGGCGCCGACCTCGGCGGTGCCCAGTGTGGTCGTCTCCAGCGTCGTCGGGATCAGTGACACCTCGAACCAGTCGTGGCCCAGCCCGGACACGGTCAGCGACACCCCGTCGACGGTGATCGAACCCTTCTCCACGACGTAACGCGACAACGCGGTGGGCAGCGCGATGCGCACCACCTCCCAATGTTCGGCGGGTGTGCGCGCGATCACATGCCCGGTGCCGTCGACATGGCCCTGCACGATGTGGCCGCCCAACCGGCTGTTGACGGCCGCGGCGCGCTCGAGGTTGACGCGGCTGCCCACGCCGATGGCGCGCAGGCTCGACCGGTTCAACGTCTCGCCGATGACGTCGACGGAAAACTCGCCGTCGGGCAGCACGTCGACCACCGTCAGGCAGACGCCGTTGACCGCGATGGAATCGCCGTGGCCTGCATCGGACGTGACAACGGGACCCCGGATGACCAGCCGCGCGAAGTCGCGGAGGTCTTCTTTGGCGACGACCTCACCCAGTTCTTCGACGATTCCGGTGAACACGCCGTCAGCGTAACCACCCGCCGACACCCTCTACGATGCACTCATGCAGACCCGCCCCGTAGCGATACTTGCCGCCCTGATCGCTGTTCTTGCTCTTGTCGCAGGTTGTTCGTCATCGTCTGAGCCCGCCAAAGACCTTCCCGACGCTGCGACGCTGCTCACGGAGTCGACCGAGACCACCAAGAACCAGACGAGCGTTCACCTGAAGCTAACAGTGCAGGGCGAGATCCCCGGACTGGCGCTGGAGTCGCTGGAAGGCGATCTGACCAACGTTCCCGCCGTCGCCGCCGCAGGTGAGGCGAACCTGTTGTTCATGGGTCAACGGCTGCAGGGCGTCGGGTTCGTGGTCATCGACGGAATCCTTTACGCCGCGATCAGTGCGGGCGCGTTCCAGGACTTCGGCCCGGCCGCCGACGTCTACGACGTCGCAGCCATCCTCAGCCCGGAGGTCGGGCTCGCCAACGTGCTGGCCAACTTCTCCGATCCCAAGGCCGAGGGCCGCGAGACCGTCAACGGTGTGGAGACGGTCCGCATCACCGGGTCCGTCACCGCCGACGCCGTCAACGCCATCGCGCCGCAGATCGGCGCCACCGAGCCGGTGCCGGGCACGGCGTGGATCGCCGAGGAGGGCGAGCACGAGTTGATGCAGATCACGCTGCAGACCGCTCCGGAAGGCAGCGTCACGATGACGCTGTCGGACTGGGGTAAGCCGGTGACGGTCACCAAGCCCGTCTGATGTCGACGTTGACAGAGACCTCGCAGGCCACCGGCAACCGCAGGGTTGCCATAAGCGCGGGCAGCCTCGCCGTGCTGCTCGGCGCGCTCGACACCTACGTCGTGGTCGCGATCATCCGCGACATCATCCTCGACCTGCGAATACCGGTCAACCAGCTGCAGCAGGTGACCCCGATCATCACCTGCTACCTGCTCGGATACATCGCCGCGATGCCGCTGCTGGGCCGCGCCTCCGACCGGTTCGGCCGCAAGTTCATCCTGCAGGCCAGCCTGGTCGGCTTCGCGGTCGGCTCGGTGGTCACCGCGCTGTCCAACGACCTGCTTCCGATGGTGATCGGCCGCTCGATCCAGGGCGTCGCCAGCGGTGCACTGCTGCCGGTCACGCTGGCGTTGGCCGCCGACTTGTGGGCCAGCCGTAACCGGGCGGCGGTGCTGGGCGGGATCGGCGCCGCCCAGGAGCTGGGCAGCGTGCTGGGCCCGCTGTACGGCATCGCCGTCGTAGCGGCCTTGAACACGTGGCGCGACGTGTTCTGGATCAACGTGCCGCTGGCGGCGATCGCGATGGTCCTCATTCATTTCAGCCTGCCCAGTCGGCTCAAACCCGAGAACCCGGAGCGGGTCGACGTGGTGGGCGGTGTGCTGCTGGCCATCGCGCTCGGCCTGTTGGTGATCGGGCTGTACAACCCGGCACCCGACGGCAAGAAGATCCTGCCCGACTACGGCCTGCCGGTGCTGATCGCCGCGGCCGCGGCCCTGGTGGCGTTCTTCGTCTGGGAACGTTTCGCCAGCACCCGGCTCATCGACCCGGCCGGCGTGCACTTCCGGCCGTTCCTGGCGGCGCTGGGTGCTTCGCTGTGCGCGGGTGCGGCGCTGATGGTGACGCTTGTCAACGTCGAGTTGTTCGGCCAGGGTGTGCTCGGCAAGGACCAGACCGAAGCGGTCATGCTGCTGTTGCGCTTCCTGATCGCGCTGCCCATCGGCGCCGTGATCGGCGGGTGGATCGCCACCCGGATCGGCGACCGCATCGTCGCGTTCGTCGGCCTGTTGATCGCCGCGGGCGGCTACTGGCTGATCTCCCATTGGCACATCGACATCTTGTCGCGCCACCACGACCTCGGGTTCATCGCGCTGCCCGCGTTCGACACCGATCTGGCCATCGCCGGCCTCGGCCTCGGGCTGGTGATCGGCCCGTTGACCTCGGCGACGCTGCGGGTGGTGCCCGCTGCCCAGCACGGCATCGCGTCGGCCGCCGTGGTGGTGGCCCGCATGATCGGCATGCTGATCGGCCTTGCCGCGCTGACCGCATGGGGGCTGTACAAGTTCAACCAGTATCTGCAGGAGCGGATGGCTGCGCAGCCCCCCGCCACCGACGATTCCCCCGCCGGCCAGCTGATCGCGGCGGCCACCCAGCTGCGACAAGCCACGCTGGAGGCCTACGCAATGCAGTACGCCGATATCTTCCTGGCCACGGCCGTGGTCTGCGTCGTCGGCGCCCTGCTCGGGTTGCTGATCGCCACCCGAAACGAGCAGGCCGACGAGGTGCCGCCGCCAGGGGACGGCGACGGTGGCACACCGGCCGAACTCGTCGACGCGCCGGCGCCCGACCGCTGCTAAGCGGTTCCGCTCAGCAGCGTTCCATCCCGCGCTCGAGCAGCACCGGCTCGGCGCGACGCGCAGGCTGAGGGTCGTTGCGCTCCCCCAGCACATTGCAGACCAGCGACGTCAGGCTGCGGGGGCCGATGGGCCGATAGTTGAGCCACGTCTGCAGTGCAGTCATGCTCGCTCCTCCCATTGTGCCGTTGCATTGTGCCGTTGTGCTCACACAACTGTCATTCCGGTACGAGTGTACCGGTGCCGGCACCCTGATTGGCCGCCCGAAACGGCGGGTATGCGTGCCCTAGACCACATCGTCACGGGAGAAAGATTCATGGCAACTTCACTGAACGGCAAGAAAATTGCGTTCCTGGTCGCGCCTGAGGGCGTCGAGCAGGTCGAGCTGACCGAACCGTGGAAAGCGGTCGAACAGGCCGGGGGAACACCGGAGCTGGTGTCGACCGAAGTCGGCAAGATCCAGGCGTTCAACCACCTGACCCCGGCGGACACCTTCGAGGCGGACAAGTCGGCTGGCGCCGTGTCGGTTTCGGAGTACGACGCGTTGGTGCTGCCCGGCGGTGTCGCCAACCCCGACTTCCTGCGCACCAACGCCGCGGCGGTCGCGTTCACGAAGAGTTTCTTCGACGCAGGCAAACCGGTCGCGGTGATCTGTCACGGACCGTGGACACTGGTCGAGGCGGACGTGGTGCGGGGCCGGATGATGACGTCGTGGCCCAGCGTCAAGACCGACCTCGTCAACGCCGGCGCCAACTGGGTCGACGAGGAGGTCGTCGAATGTTCGCGCGGGCCAAACACTTTGGTGTCCAGCCGCAAACCCGATGATCTGCCCGCGTTCTGCGACTCGCTTGTCAATACGTTCGCAGGCAGCGCGGAGTAAGGCCAAAGCAGGCCCACGACACGGCGCCCGTCGGTAACGTCGCGGGCATGCTAATGGCCGCCCTCCGCGACATGCAGTGGAGAAGGCGGCGTTTCGCCATCGCGGTGATGTCGACGGCGATCATCTTCGCGATGACGCTGGTGCTCACGGGTTTGGCCAACGGATTTCGGTGGGAAGCCGAGCGGACCGTAAACACCTTGGGGGTGGACCAGTACCTGGTGATGTCCGGAGCATCCGGGCCGTTCGTCGGTGCGACGCCGTTCGGGCCGACGGAGTTGGAGCGGGTCGCCCGCGCGCCGGGGGTCGAGGCGGCGGCACCGCTCGTGTACGCCGGCGGCACCGCCACGCTCGTCGACGACACCCGCAACATCGGCATATTCGGTGCACCCGAACAGGGTCCCGGTATGCCCGCGGTGTCCGACGGCAGGGCTCCGGCGTCCACCGATGAGGTTGCGGTGTCCAGTACGCTAGGGCGCGGTCTGGGCGACGAAGTCGAAATCGCCTCGCGCACGTTGCGCATCGTCGGCATCGTGGAGAACTCCACAGCGTTGGCGAACCTGCCCAACGTGTTCTTGACCACCGACGGTGCCCGGCAGTTGGTGTACGGCAGCCAACAACTGGTGTCCTCCATCGGGATTCGTGGCACGCTCGAACAGCCGCCCGACGGCTACCGCACGATCGATCGCAGCGGCGCGATCGACGACCTGATGCGGCCGTTGCGGGTCGCGGTCAACTCGATCACCATCGTCGCGGTCCTGCTGTGGGTGGTGGCGGCGCTGATCGTCGGATCGGTGATCTACCTTTCGGCGCTGGAACGGCTGCGAGATTTCGCGGTGTTCAAGGCAATTGGGGTAACCACCCGGGCGGTGATGGGCGGGCTGGCGCTGCAAGCAGTCATCGTGGCACTGTTGGCCGCGCTACTGGGCATCGCGCTGTCCGTGCTGCTCGGACCGTTGTTCCCGATGCAGGTGATCGTGCCGGGGCAGGCCTATGCCGCTTTACCGATGCTCGCCGTCGTGGTCGGTCTGATCGCGAGCGCCACAGGCCTGCGCCAAGCGGTGTCGGTCGACCCGGCCGTCGCGTTCGGAGGGCCGTGAGCCATGGGTGATCTGTCCGTGCAGAACCTGGTCGTCGAATACGCCAACGCCGGATACGCGGTACGCCCCATCGACGGGCTCAACCTCGACGTGGCGGCCGGCTCGCTGGTGATCCTGCTGGGCCCCAGTGGTTGTGGAAAGACGACCTTGTTGTCCTGCCTCGGTGCGATCCTGCGCCCCACCGCGGGCACCATCAAGTTCGGCGATGTCGACGTGACGGCGCTGGACGCGCGCGAGCTGTCGACGTTTCGGCGCGAAACCGTCGGCATCGTCTTTCAGGCGTTCAACCTGGTGCCCAGCCTAACCGCGCGGGAAAACGTGATGGTGCCGCTGCTGGCGTCGGGCATGTCGCGGCGGGCGGCGTCCAAACGCGCCGACCAACTGTTGGCGCGGGTCGGCCTGCACGACCGACTGCACCACCACCCCGGTGACCTCAGCGGCGGTCAGCAGCAGCGGGTGGCGGTGGCCCGCGCCGTCGCACTGGACCCGCCGCTGATCCTGGCCGACGAGCCGACCGCGCACCTGGATTTCATTCAGGTCGAGGAGGTGCTCAAGCTGATCCGCGAGCTGGCATCCGGTGACCGGATCGTGGTGGTCGCCACCCACGACGCGAGGATTCTGCCGCTGGCCGACCGGGTCGTCGATCTTGTCCCCGGCTTCACCGCCACCGACCGGGGCCCCGAGACGACGGAGTTGGCCGCCGGCGACGTGCTGTTCGAACAGGGCACGATGGGCCAGCTGATCTATCTGGTCTCCGAGGGCGAACTCGAGATCGTGCGCGAACTCCCCGGCGGCGGTGCGGAAATGCTCAAGCTGGCCGTCGCCGGTGACTATTTCGGCGAGTTCGGCCCGCTGTTCCACCTGCCCCGCTCGGCAACCGTGCGGGCCCGCACCGACGCGGTGGTGGTCGGCTACACGGTGCAGGCGTTTCGCGAACGGCTCGGATCGGGCACCCGTGACCTCATCGAGCACCGGCCCCTGTCACACGAAGAGGACAACGAAGAAGATAACGACGATTAGGCGGGCACCAGGCTGAGCATCACGTCCGGACCGATCGGTTCGATCCCGTCGAAGCGCCATCGTTGGGCGTGGGCGACGGACAGCACACCGACGTCGTCGACCGCGGTTACCGGGCCGCCCAACAGGATCGGCGCCACATAGGCCAGAATACGGTGGATCACCCCCGCCCGAAGGAACGCACCCGCCAGCGTCGGCCCGCCCTCCACCAGCACGTCGGTGCGGTCCGACAGCGCCTTGAGCACCTCGTGCGGATCTCGGGTGCGGATCACCATCGTCGGTGAATCATCGTTCAGAACATTTGCATCAGAAGGTATCTCGCGCTCGCCAACGACGACCCGCAACGGTTGGCGCGCGGCGAGCGAGCCGTCGGATAGCCGCGCGGTCAGCGCGGGGTCGTCGACGAACACCGTGCCGGTGCCGACCACAATCGCGTCGGCCACCGCGCGCCTGCGGTGCACGTCGGCGCGTGCGGCTTCACTGGTGATCCACTGGCTGGTGCCGTCGGCGGCCGCGCTTCGCCCGTCGACGCTGGTGGCGAACTTCCATGTCACATGCGGGGATCCGGTGCGCTGTTTGTGCAGCCACTCCCGCAGCGGACCGCCCGCGACGTCAGCCGCGAGCACACCGGCGAGCACCTCGATGCCCATCTCGGCCAGCCGCGCCGCACCGCCTGCGGCCACCGGGTTTGGATCGGTCACCGCGTAGGCGACCCGTGAAACCCCCGCCCCGACAAGGGTATCCACACACGGCGGCGTCCTGCCGTGGTGGTTGCACGGTTCCAGCGTGACCACGGCGGTGCCGCCGACGGCGCGCTCCCCCGCCCTGCGCAGCGCGACCACCTCGGCGTGCGGCCCGCCAGGCGGCTCGGTGGCGCCGACGCCTGCCACGTCGTCGTCGCGATCGAGGATGACCGCGCCCACCGGCGGGTTGGGATACGTCCTGCCCTTGACTTCGTTGGCCTTATCGACGGCCAGCCGCATCGCGGCCTCGAGGTTCATCGAAAGTGCGTGGACGCCGCAGCGGCCTGGCGGCGCAACGACTCCACCGCGGCGGCTGGATCGGACGCGCTGTACACCGCCGAACCGGCCACGAAACAGTCCACGCCGGCCACCGCTGCCTGCTCGATGGTGTCGGCGTTGATGCCGCCGTCGATCTCGACCAGGATGGTCAGCTCGCCGGCGTCGACCAGGCGGCGCACGACACCCACCTTGGGAAGCACCTCGGGGATGAACTTCTGCCCGCCGAAGCCCGGTTCCACCGACATGATCAGCATCGTGTCGAACTCGCCGAGGATCTCCAGGTAGGGCTCGATCGGGGTGCCCGGTTTGACGGCCAGGCCGGCCTTGGCGCCCGCGGCGCGGATGTCACGGGCGACGGCGACGGGTTTGTCGGTCGCCTCGGCGTGGAAGGTGACGTTGTGGGCGCCGGCCTCAGCGTACGGCGGCGCCCAGCGCTTCGGGTCCTCGATCATCAGATGGCAGTCCATCGGGATGTCGGTGGTGGACAGCAGCGCCTCGACCACCGGAAGGCCGATCGTCAGGTTCGGCACGAAGTGGTTGTCCATTACGTCGACGTGCAACCAGTCGGCGCCCTTCACGGCGGCGGCCTCCTCGGCCAGCCTGGCGAAGTCGGCTGCCAGAATCGACGGCGCGATCAGGGGCTTCGACATGTTCGTCACCTTATCTGGAGCGCGGCGGCGAACATCGCGTCGGTGCCGTGGCGGTGCGGCCACAGCTGCACGTACGGCCCGTCACCCAGCTGGTCGACGGGCGCGAAGAGCGGCCGGGTGTCGTGTGCACTCACCGGGTGGCGGCGCAGCGCGTCGGCGACGATGCCGACCGTCTCGGCCAGGTGCGGTGAGCACGTCGCGTACAGCACCACCCCGCCCGGCCGGGTCAGCGAGATCGCGGCGGCCAGCAGTTCGCGCTGCAGCTTGGCCAGTTGCGGCACATCGTCGGGTTGGCGGCGCCACCGCGCTTCCGGCCTGCGCCGCAACGCGCCCAGCCCGGTGCACGGCGCGTCCACCAGTACCCGGTCGAAGCCGGGTTTCAGACCGCTATCGCGCCCGTCGACGCGCCGCACGTCGACGGTCAGCCCCCGGGTGTTCTGCTCGACGAGCTCAGCGCGCCGCGAGTTGGGTTCCACGGCGGTGACCTGCGCCGTGCCCTGCTCAGCGGCCAGGGCGGCCAGCAGCGCGGTCTTACCGCCAGGCCCGGCGCACAGGTCCAGCCACCGACCGGTATCGGGTCCGTCGACTTCGGCCAGCGTCAGCGCACGGGCCACCAGCTGGCTGCCTTCGTCCTGCACCAGCGCGGCGCCGGCGCGTACGGGTTCCAGCCGGCCGGGATCACCCCCGGCCAGATACACCGCGTGCGGTGAATACCGCCCGACGGTGCCGTCGACCTGCGCGGCCAGTTCTTCGGCGGTGAGCGCGCCGGGGCGCGCCGCCAGGTGCACAGCGGGACGGGCGTCGTTGCTGGCCAGCAGCGCGTCGAGCTGGCCGGCCTCGGCGCCGAGCGCGTCGGCGAACGCCTGCGCGATCCACCTGGGGTGGGCGTGCACGAACGCCGCGTGACCGATCGGATCGGCGGCCTTGTCGGGCGCCAGCTGCTGCACCCAGGCGCTCTCGTCGCGCCCGGCAATGGTGCGTAGCACACCGTTGACGAAACCCGCACGGGCCGAGTCGAATTCGATACCGGCCTGTTCGACGGTGGTGGACACCGCGGCGTGTTGCTCAACGCGGGTGCGCAGCAGCTGGTAGGTGCCCAGCCGCAGCAGATCGAGCAGCACGGGATCGATGCGGTCGGTGGGGCGTCCGGCGGCGTCGCTGATGATCGCGTCCAGCAGCCCGCGGGTGCGGGACGTACCGTAGGCCAGCTCGGTGGCGAATGCCGCGTCGCGGCCGCTGATTCCGCGCTCGCGCAGCAGTGCGGGCAGCGCGAGGTTGGCGTAGGCATCTTTCTCCGATACCGCGCGCAGCACGTCGAAGGCCGCGCGGCGAGCGGGGTCGAGCGGTCGACGGCGCGCGGGGCGGGGACGACGGGGTCTGGTCATGTCGCCTGCGCGGTGCCGTCGAGCCGGGCGCCGCGGGCCCAGTCGGCGGCGTCCATCGGCTTCTTGCCGGGCGGCTGGATGACGCCGAGCCGCACCGGTTGCGACGCGGTGCCGACCCGTACGCTTTTGCGGTCAGCTTGAATTATGCCGGGCGGCAACGGTTCTGCGTCGCCGTCGACAGTCACCGGCCCGAGCTTGATCCGCAGGTCGCCGATCGTCGTCCAGGCGCCGGGGTTGGGGGTGACCGCGCGGATGCGGCGTTCCACCACGTGGGCGGGCAGGTCCCACCGCACGCGGGCCTGCTCGACGGTGATCTTGGGGGCGACGCTGACCCCGTCGGACGGCTGCGGGACCGGGGTCAACGTACCGTCGGCGATGCCGTCCAGCGTCGTCTCCAACAGCTCAGCGCCCGAAACCGCCAGCCGGTCAAGCAGATCCCCCGCCGTGTCGGTCGGCTGGATGGTCTCGGTGACCACGCCGTAGACGGGGCCGGAGTCCAGAGCGGGTTCGATCAGAAACGTCGTCGCACCGGTCACGGTGTCGCCGGCGGCGATCGCGGCCTGCACGGGCGCGGCGCCGCGCCAGGCCGGCAGCAGCGAGAAGTGCAGGTTGACCCAGCCGTGTCGGGGCACGGCCAGCAGGTGCTCGCTCAGCAGCGCGCCGTAGGCCACCACCGCGCAGCAGTCCGGGCCCAACTCGGTCAGTTCGGCGATGAACTCATCGGAGTTGGGCCGCGCCGGTCGCAGCACCGGAATATCGTGTTCGAGCGCGACGCGGGCCACCGGCGACGGTGCGGGTTTGGCCCGCCGGCCCGCGGCGGCGTCGGGGCGGGTCAGCACCGCGACGACGTCGTGGCGTGGCGATTCGAGAAGCCGGCGCAGCGCGGGCAGGGCGGGTTCCGGGGTGCCGGCGAAGACGATGCGCACCGAGCCAGTCTAGTGAGACGACGGCGGCGCTCACCGTGGCGTCTGGTAGAACTCGCGTTCGGACACCCCGACCAACGGCGCGACGAACATCCACGGAATCGTGGTGATCAGCCGGTTCACCGTGGCCACCGCGTCGTTGTAGTACTGGCGGGCGAACGCCAGCTTGTCCTCGGTGTCGGCGAGGCTGTTCTGCAGCTGCAGGAAGTTCTCTGAAGAGTTGAGCTGCGGATAGTTCTGGCCGAGCGCCAGCAGGGGCACCAGCGCGCTGTCGAGTTCCTTCTCGGCGGCGCTGCGCTGGGCCACCGACTTGCCGGTCGTCGCCGATGCCAGCGCAGCGCGGGCGTTGGTGACGTGGTCGAGGATCGCCTTCTCGTGCGCGGCGAATGTCTGCACGGTGTGCACCAGGCTGGGGATCAGCGACGCCCGGCGCATCAACTCTACGTCGATGCCCGAAAGCGCCTCGGCAACCCGGATATCGGCGGCGCGAATTCTGTTGTAACCCAACACAAAGCTGACCAGCGCCGCCACCGCGAGCATCAGCAGAACGATCAACAGCAACCTCACCATGACCCGCCTCCACCTCCTCCTCCTCCGCCGCCACCGCCACCGCCGCCACCGCCGCCACCGGAGGACGACGAAGACGACTGTGAGGCGGTGTAGGCGCTGATCGACGACGACAGCGCCGATTCGAAACTGTCGAAGTTCGCCCCGCCGGACCCGCTGGTGGAACCCCACCCGCTCGACGCCGGCGCGTGATACCAGTCCGGTTGGGGGGCAGGCTGACCCATCACCGCCTCATACTTCTTGGCCCACAACGCCGCGGCACCCGCGGCCACCGCGAACGGAATGTAGGCGGTGTAGAGGTCCTTGTGCGCTGCGAAGTCGAACCGGCTCTCGGCGGAGTCGGTAGCCAGCATGCGGTGAAATCCGCCTGCGCGCGACCACAGTTCACGGCCCGCGGCGGTGCGGCGGGTGCCGACACCGGGCAACCAGGCCGGGGTCGTCAACAGGAAGAACACCGCGAACGGCACCGCCCACAGCGTGTTGGTGATGCCGAACCACCGAAAGAAGCACAGCAGCATCACCACGAAGGCGGCGGCGTTGGCCGCCCGCAGCCACCACTCGGAGCGCTTCTTGACGAGCAGCCTCTCATCGAGCGCCCAATTGTGCACTGCCGCAGCCAGATCGGTCTTGGCCTTGCTCAACCGCTCCCCCGACTTGACGGTCCGCTTGGCGTCGAACTCCTTACCGGGTCCCAGCACCTTGAGTGCCGCACCGACCGTGACGCCGACGGGATCGGCGTCGGCCCAAGCCCCCTCTTCGGCGATCCCGCGGATCTTCCAGTGTTTGTCGCTGATCTGCTGCAGCGCGATCAGCCGGCGTTCGGCGAGGTGGAACAGCGTGGCGGTGAGCGCATTGGCGGGCACGTTCTCGGTGCGGATGTATTCGGTCTGGACCGGGCCGAGGCCGTCCGGTGGACTGTACTGCAACGGAAATCCGGGCGGAGTCTCCAGGATCCGGCCGTACCACCACATGGCGAGCAGCGCCGCGGCGACGGTGAGCCCGCCAACCCAGACCAGCCCCGCGACGGACTGGCCCAACACTCCGTCCCATGCCTGCGGCCACGGCAGCTCGTGGCGCGGCGGGACCGGAACGTCCAGGCTGGCCCGCACCGTGACGGGGGTGCGCGGCGGCAGGTTGACCGCCGACAGTTGTACGGTGCCCGCGGATGCGCTGACACCGCGGCAGGGTGATCCGATGCCGTGGCCGACCGAACACTGTACGCGGCCGACCTCGCCGGGCAGCGTGATCGAGATGTCAGCGCGCTGGATCCGGTTGTTCCACGACGGGGCGATCACATTCCAGAAGAACACCGACTCCGCGGTTTCGGCCGAACCGACCGACGTCGCGAACCGCCTGTCGGCGCCGATGTCGGCCGGGTCGAGCACCCCGTCGATGGTGTAGCGGATCTCGAAGACGTGGGTGCCCGAGCTCAGGTACACGTCGGGGTCGCCGATCTTGGCTACGCGAAAGCGCGTGCCGTTCTCCCACAGCATCTCGTACTTGGCCGGCTCGCCGTCGAGCTGTATCGAGGTGATCTGCGGTCGCTGCCGGATGCCGGGAACGTTGGGGTTGGCGACATCCCAGTACCGGAACAGGCCGTGGCGCCCGGCGGGGAACTCGGCGGTGATGGTCTCGATCGCGTCGAGGCGGCCGTCGGCGGCGACGGTGAAGTCGGCACGGAACTCGCTGAACACCACCGGGTCCGCGGCGTCGGAGGCTTGTTCCGACCACGAATCGAAGAGCCGCGGCCACAGGACACCAAACGTGATGAGTCCCAACAGCAAGAGCACCAGGAGTAGCCGCCGCATACCCACCTCCGGTTCCGTGTGCGCATTACCCTATGTGTAACGGGTCGATTTGCACACGAACCGGGTGCTGATCGTGGCGGGCGCTGAGCAGGCCGATGGCCCGGCGCAGGGCGGTCGCCAGTGCCAGGCCGCCGCCGCGGGGCACCCGGACCAGCATCCGGCTCACGGCGCTGCCCGGCGGCACACCCGGCGGCCGTCGCGCTCCGACAGGCAGGTCGACAGGCCCCAAAACCTCTGCGGCATCGGGCATTTCCACGGTGTCGAGCAGCGTGCGCACCGATTCGGGCACACCGTCGACGGCGGCCATGTGCATCGCCGGCGGCAGCCCGACCTCGGTCCGGGCGTCGAGTTCTTCCTCGGCGTGGCCGACCGGATCCCACCGGATCAGCGCCTGCACAGTGGGAATCGCCGAGTCGGCGACCACCGCCACCACGCCGCCGTCGGCGCGGCTGCGCACCAGAGCGGCAGCGGCCATCCAGCGTCGCAGGGTGTCCTCGGCCGCGCGCAGGTCCTGGCGGCCGAGCAGGGCCCAGCTGTCCAGCAGCAGCGCCGCACCGTACCCGTCGGCGGCCTTCGGCTCGGCGCCGGGCGTTGCGACCACGAGCGCAGGTGCGGCGGCGACGCTGGACACCATCGCGTCACCGCCGGAGGTGATGACCGTCGTACCGGCGAACGCCCGCCCGAGTTCCTCGGCGGTGCGGCGGGCACCGACGACCACCGCGCGCACGGCGTCGGATCCGCAGCGCGCACAACGCAACGCGGTGTCGACGCGGCCACACCAGCGGCACACCACCCCGGCGGTGTCGCGGTCCGGCAGCGACAGCGGTCCGGTGCAGTGCCTGCACCGCGCCACGGCGCGGCAGCGGTTGCAGGCCAGCGCGGGCACGTATCCGCGTCGCGGTACCTGCACCAGCACCGGTGCACCCTGTTGCAGGGCGGTGCGTGCGGCCTGCAGCGCCATCGACGGCAACCGCGCGGTGCGGGCAGCGGGATCGCGTTCCTGCGCGTAGCCGCTGTCCTCGATGGCGACGACGCGCGCCGCGGCGGTCCGCACCGCGGTGCGCGGTGCCACCAGGTCGTGCGCCCAGCCGCTGCGCACCAGCGCCTGGGCTTCGGCCGTCCGGGCATAGCCGCCGATCAGCGCCGCGCAGCGCAGTTGGTGCGCACGCAGCATCGCGACCTCGCGGGCGTGCGGGTAGGGCGCGCGGGGCTCGGCGAGGGTGTCGTCGCCGTCGTCCCACACCACCGCCAGGCCGAGGTCGGCGACGGGTGCGAACACCGCGCTGCGTGTGCCGATCACCAAACGAGCGCCGCCGCGCAGCACCGAAAGCCACCGCCGGTAGCGCTGGGCGGGACCGAGACCCGCCGACAGCGCCACCACCCGGTCCTCGTCGACGTAGGCGACGGCGGCGGCGTGCATCGTGTCGATGTCGCTCTGATCCGGCACGATCACCAACACCCCGCGCCCGGAGTCGACGGTGGCGGCCGCGATCTCGGCGAGCCGCTCGGCCCAGCGCTCACCGGGCAGCGCCTGCCAGACGGCACGGGCGGCGCGGCCGTCGCCCAGCGCGGCCAGGAACCGCTCCCCGCCGCCGTAGGCCGACCAGGCCGCGGGGTCAACGGGTTTGACGGCCAGCGGCGCCGGCTCGGCCTGGGGTTGCTTCTCGACGCGGGCGTGGCGCGGCGGAATGGCCAGACGCAGCACGTCGGCGCGGGTACCCGCGTAGCGCGCGGCGACCGCGCCGGCGAGCCGGCGCACCTCAGGGGTGAGCACCGGCTCGGCCGACAGCACCCGGTCCAGCCAGCCGAGTTTTCCGACATGGTCGGTGTCCGAACGCCTTTCGAGGATGAAGGCGTCGACCAGCCGACCGGAGAACCGGACCCGCACCCGCACACCGGGCTGGGCGTCGTCGGACTGCTCGGCCGATACCAGGTAGTCGAACTCCCGGTCGAGGTGCGGCACCGACAGCATGGGCAGCACGCGCGCGATCGGCTCGTGCTCGGCTTGCTGTCGAATCTTCACCTACCCAGTGGTAGCAGAGGACGGCGACGATCCTGCCGTGCGGCCGAAGAAGAAGCCCGCGGTGATGAGCACCAGCGACGCCGAGTACCCCCACCAGATCGGCACCGCCAACGCCTCGGCGTTCTCCGGTGCCAGCACGAACTTGCTGATGCCGATCATCGCGTCGGACACCGCGAAACACACCGCGCCCAGCGCGGTCCACGGCGTGGGCAGCCGGGCCAGCAGCGCGGCGCACACCATCGCCCCCAGCACCGCGATGTAGAGCACCACCGGCACGGCCATCCCCAGGGCGATCAACCCGGGCCAGAACCAGATCAGCAGCGCCACACAGGCGGCGATGGTGACCGTCGCAAACGCCACCCCCGGCGCCGTCCGCTCGACCAGCGGCACCAGCGCACCCAGAAAGCACAGGTGGGCCACCAGAAACGCCGCCAGGCCGAGCACGAACGACGGTTCCCACCACGGCAGCGCCAACAGGAAGTCGCCCGCGGCCGAGAACAGCAGGGCGCCGATCAGCCAACGTCGTTCCCGCGCGATCGGATGGCTGACGGCCGCGGCGGCCAGCAGCACCGCGGCCAGCGCCTTGGCCGCTGGTTGCAGGGTGAACTGACCGGTCAGCTCCGCACCCGCGGGCAGCCGGATCGCGGTGACGATCAGGAACACCCCGTAGCAGGCGGCGACCACCGCGGCGGTCACCCAGAGCAGCTTGGTGCGCCGGGGAACGTACGGTGTTGCCATGTCCGTGGCTGAAGAGAAGCCGGCCGTCGATGCCATCCTGCAGAAGGTACTAAAGGCCGTTCCGTTTCAGTTGACAACCGACGGAGGGGCCGACGCCGCCCGCCGCCGGTTCCGTGAGCTGCCGCGCCGTGAGGTCCACCCCGAGTTGCGCACCGAGGACTGCACCGTCGACGGGCCCGCAGGCCCGATCCCGATCCGCGTGTACTGGCCGCCGGAGGCCGACCGGGCCGCCGCGCCGGTGGTGGTGTTCCTGCACGGCGGCGGCTGGTCGGTCGGTGACCTCGACACCTACGACGGCACCGCCCGCATGCACGCCGTCGGCGCCGGCGCGGTGGTGGTGTCAGTGGACTACCGGCTGGCGCCCGAGCACCCCTACCCCGCCGCCGTCGACGACGCCTGGGCCGCGACACGATGGGTCGGTGCGCACGCCGCGGAGCTGGGCGCCGACCCCGACCGGCTGGCCATCGCCGGTGACTCCGCGGGCGGCAACCTCGCGGCGGTGGTGTGCCAGCTGGCGCGCAACGCGGGCGGACCGGCGATCGCTCAGCAGCTGTTGTGGTATCCGTCGACGACGTTCGACACCGGGTTGCCGTCGTTCGCCGAGAACGCCGACGCCCCGGTGCTCAGCCTGGCCGCGTGCAAGGGCTATAGCCGTTGGTATATCGGCGATCTGGACATGTCGGATCCGCCTGCGACGCTGGTGCCCGCCCGCGCAACCGACCTGACCGGCCTGCCGCCGGCCTACATCGCCGTCGCCAACCACGACCCGCTGCGCGACGACGGGATGCGCTACGCCGAGTTGCTGACCGCCGCCGGCGTCCCCGTCGAGGTGCACAACGCCGAGACGCTGGTCCACGGCTATCTGGGTTACGCGGGGGTGGTGCCGGCGGCGACCGAGGCGATGGACCGGGGGTTGGCGGCGCTGCGCCGTGCGCTGCATTCCCGCTAACGTGGGCCTATGACCGATTCCACGGCAGCGCGGCCGGGTATCGACCCGGACTACGACACCGTCATCGTCGGCGCCGGCTTCTCCGGTATCGGCGCGGCGATCAAGCTGGACCAGGCCGGGATGGGCAACTACCTGGTGGTCGAGGCCGGCGACGGCCCCGGCGGCACGTGGTACTGGAACACCTATCCCGGTATCGCCGTGGACATTCCGTCGTTCTCCTACCAGTTCTCGTTCGAGAAGAGCGCGAACTGGACACGCAGCTACGCCCCCGGCCACGAACTGCGGGCCTACGCCGAGCACTGTGTGGACAAGTACGGGCTGGCGCCCAAGATCCGGTTCAACACCAAGGTGCTGACCGCCGACTTCGACGACGACACCGACCTGTGGCAGATCCGCACCGATCCCGGCGTCGTCACCGCGCGCTACCTGATCAACGCCTGCGGCGTGCTGATCACCCCGAACCTGCCCGACATCGACGGTGTCGACTCGTTCACCGGTGTCACCATGCACACCGCGCGCTGGGACCACGACCTGGACCTCACCGGTAAACGCGTCGCGGTCATCGGCACCGGCGCCTCAGCGGTTCAGGTGATTCCGGAGATCGCGCCGATCGTGGAGCAGCTCACCGTATTTCAGCGCACCCCGATCTGGTGTTTCCCGAAGTTCGACGTGCCGCTGTCACCGGCGTTGCGGGCGTTGATGCGGCTGCCGGGCGGTCACACTTTGCAGCGGCTGATCAGCCAGGCCTACGTCGAGCTCACGTTCACGCTGCCCGCGCAGTACTTCACGGTCAACCCGATGGCCAAGCGGATGGCGAACATCGGCAAGTACTACCTACGCAAAGAGGTCGACGACCCGCAGGTCCGCGACAAGCTCACCCCGCGCTACGCCGTCGGTTGCAAGCGGCCGGGATTTCACAACACCTACTTGTCGACGTACAACCGCGACAACGTCGAGCTGGTGACCGAACCGATCGACAAGATCACCGGCACCGGGGTCGCGACCGCCGACGGGCAGACCCGCGATATCGACGTGCTCATCCTGGCGACCGGCTTCAAGGTGATGGACCCCGACAGCGTGCCGACCTATGCGGTCACCGGGCCGGGAGGCCGCTCGCTGTCGAGCTACTGGAACGAGCAGCGGCTGCAGGCCTACGAGGGCGTCAGCGCGCCCGGCTTCCCGAACTTCTTCACCGTGTTCGGGCCGTACGGGTACGTCGGAAGCTCTTACTTCGCGCTCATCGAGGCCCAAACGCACCACATCGTGCGGTGCCTGACCCACGCCCGGCGCCGCCACGCCACCCGTGTCGAGGTGAAACAGGAAGCCAACGACCGCTACTTCGCCGAGATGATGCGCAAACGGCATCGGCAGATCTTCTGGCAGGACAGCTGCAAGCTCGCCAACAGCTACTACTTCGACGTCAACGGCGACGTGCCGCTACGGCCGGCCACCACGCTGGAGGCGCACTGGCGCAGCCGCCGGTTCCCGATCGACGATTACGCATTCAGCTGATTTGTGTGCGTTCTGTTGCGTTCAGCGCGCCCAAACGCACACAAATCGCCCTAGACGGCGGCCTTGAGCTCGTCGACCTTGTCGAGGCGCTCCCACGGCAACTCGACGTCGGTGCGGCCGAAGTGCCCGTAGGCGGCGGTCTGCGCGTAGATCGGGCGCAGCAGGTCCAGGTCGCGCACGATCGCGCCGGGCCGCAGGTCGAACACCGAGGTGATGGCCTTCTCGATGCGGCTGGGATCGACGGTCTCGCTGCCGAAGGTCTCGACGAACAACCCGACCGGGGCGGCCTTGCCGATCGCGTAGGCGACCTGCACCTCGACACGTTCGGCCAAGCCCGCGGCGACCACGTTCTTTGCCACCCAGCGCATCGCGTACGCCGCGGAACGGTCCACCTTGGACGGATCCTTACCGGAGAACGCGCCGCCGCCGTGGCGGGCCCACCCGCCGTAGGTGTCGACGATGATCTTGCGGCCGGTCAGCCCGGCGTCGCCCATCGGCCCGCCGAGTTCGAACTTGCCGGTCGGGTTCACCAGCAGGCGGAAGTCGGAGGTGTCCATCGTGCTGTGGTTGAGGTCGGCCAGCACGGTGTTGACGACCTTCTCGCGGATGTCGGGCGTCAACGTCGCATCGAGGTCGATACCAGCGGCGTGCTGCGTGGAGAGCACGACGGTGTCGAGGCGCACCGGGGTGACGCCGTCGTAGGCGACGGTGACCTGGGTCTTGCCGTCGGGGCGCAGGTAGTCGAGCACACCGCTCTTGCGGACCTCGGTCAGCCGGCGCGACAGCCGGTGCGCCAGCGCGATCGGCAGCGGCATCAGCTCGGGGGTGTCCTTGATGGCGTAACCGAACATCAGCCCCTGGTCACCGGCGCCCTGGGAGTCCAGCGGGTCGCCGGCGCCCTCGACGCGGGTCTCGTGGGCGGTGTCGACGCCCTGGGCGATATCGGGTGACTGCGCGCCGATGCCGATGTTGACGCCGCAGGTCTCGCCGTCGAAGCCCTTATCCGATGAGTCGTAGCCGATCTCGAGGATCCGTTCGCGCACGGTTTTGGTGATGTCGGCGAACGCTTCCTTGGCCGTAGTCGTCACCTCGCCGACGACGTGCACCTGGCCGGTCGTCACCAGTGTCTCCACCGCGACCCGGGATTTGGGATCGTCCGCCAGCAGCGCATCGAGCACCGAGTCGCTGATGGCGTCGCAGATCTTGTCCGGATGGCCCTCGGTTACCGATTCACTGGTAAACAGCCGAGCTTGCGTCACGGTGTGATCCTTCCGAAAGTTAGTTGGACGAATTGTATGCCTTGGGGTTTGGCTCGCCTGATGCACCCAAGCGCGTGCGCGGGTTCGGCGCAACCCTCAGCCGCCGCATGTGGCGTGGCTCGAGCTACCCGGCGCCGCTCCCGAGGAACGAGGCGATCGCGTCAACGATACGGCTGGCCATCAGCGTCTTGGAGCCGTGTTCCAGAGCCGACTCCGTGCCGTCGGCCGCGAGCAGCCAGCCGGCGTTGTCTTCCACCTCGAACGCCCGATTCTCCCCGACGGCGTTGACGACGAGCAGATCGCAGCCCTTGCGCGCGAGTTTGGCCCTGGCGTGGAAGAGCACGTCGCCGTTGGCGTCCCCAGTCTCGGCGGCGAACCCGACGATGGCGCGCATATTCGGCAGCTGCCCGTCGGCGCGGGCGCGCACCGCGCCTGCCAGCACATCGTCGGTCCGGGTCAGCTCGATGACGGGTTCGCCTTCGCTTTCCGGGCCCTTCTTGATCTTGCTGGTGGCCTGGCGGACTGGCCGGAAGTCGGCGACGGCGGCCGCCATCACCAGCACGTGTGCGTCGGGCGCATGTTTGGACACGGCGTCTTTGAGCTGGGCGGCCGATCCGATGTGCACGACGTCGACGCCGGCCGGGTCGATCAGCCCCGAGGTGTTCCCGGCGATCAGCGTGACCTCCGCGCCGCGCTGAGCCATCACCCGGGCCATCGCGTAGCCCTGCTTGCCGGAGCTGCGGTTGCCGATGAACCGCACCGGATCGATCGGCTCGCGGGTGCCGCCCGCGGTCACCAGTGCCTTGACGCCGGCCAGGTCGTAGGGCAGGGCATCACCGCGGGCCAGCAGCAGATGGGCGAACGTGGTGATCTCCTCGGCCTCGGGCAGCCGCCCGGCACCGGTGTCGGCGCCGGTGAGCCGGCCCGACGCGGGTTCGAGCACCACCGCGCCCCGGCGTCGCAACGTGGCGACGTTGTCGACGGTCGCGGGGTGGTACCACATCTCGGTGTGCATGGCGGGCGCCAACAGCACCGGACATCGCGCCGTGAGCAGCGTCGCGGTCAGCAGATCGTCGGCGCGTCCGATGACCGCGCGGGCCAGCAGGTCAGCGGTGGCGGGTGCGACGACGACGAGGTCGGCTTGCTGGCCGATGCGGACGTGGGGCACCTCGTGCACGTCGTCCCAGACGTCGGTGTGCACCGGGTTGCCGGACAGCGCCTCGAACGTCGCGGCGCCGACGAACCGCAGCGCGGACTCGGTCGGGACGACGCGGACGGAATGTCCGGCCTCGGTGAGTTGGCGGACCACGGTCGCCGCCTTGTAAGCGGCGATGCCCCCGGCGACGCCGACGATGATCCGCTTGGGCTCCATGCGGGCCGCTCCTGGGTTGCTACTCGCCTTCGGTGTGCTCGAGCAGGTCGGCGTGGATCTCGCGCAGCGCGATCGACAGCGGCTTCTCCTGCAGGCCCGGCTCGACCAGCGGGCCGACGTACTCGAGGATGCCGTCGCCGAGCTGGTTGTAGTAGTCGTTGATCTGGCGCGCGCGCTTGGCGGCGTAGATGACCAGGGCGTACTTGCTCGATGCGCGCTCCAGCAACTCGTCGATCGGCGGGTTGGTGATGCCGAGCGGCGTGTCGTAGGCGCCGGCTGAAATGTCCATGGACCTGTCGAAGTCGTCCACAGCGGCCAGCTGCGTATCGGCGTGCGGGGTACTCACGTAAAAATTCTCCTGGCGGTTGCCTGTGACTAAAAGGTGGCTATCGGGGACGTCTGCGCCGGCTTCGGCGCTGGGTCAATCGTGGGCCACCAGCAAGGATACCAATTCGGCGCAGGCCGATTCCAATTGGCTGTTGACCACGACGGCGTCGAACTCGCCCTGTGCGGCCAGTTCGGCCTTGGCGGTGGCCAGCCGGCGCGCCATCACCTCCGGGGTTTCGGTGCCGCGCCTGGTCAGCCGGCTCTGAAGCGTGGCCCAGTCCGGCGGAGCGACGAACACGGTGAGGGCCTCGGGCATCGCCTGCTTGACGGACCTTGCACCGGCGAGATCCACCTCGATGAGGACGGGACGACCGGCCGCCGTGGCGTCGCGCACGGGCTGCGCCGGGGTGCCGGAGCGGTGCAGGCCACCGTGAATTTCGGCCCACTCCAACAGGGCCCCGCTGTGGATCAGCTGGGCGAACTGGTCATCGGTGATAAACGCGTAGTCGACACCGTCGACCTCGCCGGGGCGAGGCGCCCTGGTGGTGACCGACACGCTGAAGTACAGGTCGGGAATTCGTTCGCGCAGACAGCGCACGAGCGTCGATTTCCCGACGGCAGAGGGGCCGGACAGCACAACTACCCGACCGGCCCCTCGGCCGGCGCTCAACTTCTGCGTCCGGGAACTACTGGTCGAACTTTTCCAGCAGCGCCTTGCGCTGACGATCGCCCAGGCCGCGCAGCCGGCGGGTGGGGGCGATCTCGAGCTCGGTCATGATCTCCTGTGCCTTGACCTTGCCCACCTTGGGCAGGGCCTCCAGCAGTGCGGAAACCTTCATCTTGCCGAGGACCTCGTCGGTCTCGGCGTCCTTGAGCACCTGCTTGAGGTTGGTGCCACCGCGCTTGAGCCGATCCTTGAGTTCGGCCCGGATTCGACGTGCGGCGGCAGCCTTCTCCAACGCGGCCGCGCGCTGTTCGTCGGTCAACTGGGGAAGGGCCACGGGGTTCCTCCGTCTCATCACCATCAATTGTTTTAAATCAGCTGCTCGGACAAGTCCACAACAGCCAGCGACGACGACCGTACCCACGCATCCTGACGAATGCGAACCCCACCCCCCGGTTACGAGGCCAAAAGCCCAGCGTGTAAGGCAGTGGCACGCCAGACGCCGGGCCGCGGCGCTGAACGCGGGAACCGGGTAATCGGGCCGCGATCGAGCGGAATTTCCTAGCACTCAAGGGATTTCGCGCGAGCCCGGGACCACGGCCGATGCGACGCCGGTTTTCCGTGTGGTCCGAGGCCCGGCGCGGCGGGGTTTTCGAAAAATTTTCGCTGGTCAGCGCATGTCGGGCGTGTCGAGCAGCGCTGATGCGTCGCTTCTGCGACACCTGGTGCCAATGTTTGCTGTGTTACAGCTGTGACTCTGACCGCTTCGGATGTGTGCTCGATTTTGCGTCAGGGTCGTGCGCGGCGCCTGCCATAGCCCTCAGCGCAACTTGCGAACCGCGTGCTCAGCCGAGGTAGGCCACCGCGTCGCGCATCGCCTGGGCCGCCGCCCGCAGCGTGGCCACATCCGGCCCGGCCCGCAGCACCTCCCGGGATACGGCGGGCAGCAACTGGCCCGGCTTTGCCCCGCCGAGCCCCGCCAGGGTCTCTGGACGTCCACCCTGGGCGCCGACGCCAGGAACGAGCACCGGCCCGCCCAGCGCGCTCACATCGGGCGGCTGCGCCACGGTGGCGCCGACGACGACACCGACGGCGCCCGGTTCGGGTGCGCCGCCGCGGTTGATGGCGGCGGCGGCGTCGACGATCGACTGCGCGACGGTCCGGCCGTCGCCAAGCGCACGCTGGACGGTGTGGCCTTCCGGGTTGGAGGTGGCGGCCAGCACGAACACCCCACGCCCGTGGGCCAGCGCAGTGTCCAACAGCGGCTGCAGCGAGCCGAAGCCCAGATACGGCGAGGCGGTCACCGCGTCGGCCGCAATCGGTGAATCGCCCGCCCACGCCTGCGCATAGGCGGCCATCGTGGATCCGATGTCACCGCGCTTGGCATCGGCGAGCACCAGCACTTCGGCCTCGCGCAGCGCCGCGATGGTGTGCTCGAGCACCGCATAGCCTGCCGCGCCGTAGGTTTCGAAGAACGCCACCTGCGGCTTGACGATCGCGAACCCCTTGAACGCCGTCACGCAGATGTCACAGAACCTCCGCAGCCCGTCGGCGTCGGCCGAAAGCTCCCACGCCCGTAGCAGTTCGGGGTGCGGATCGATGCCCAGGCACAGCGGTCCGCGCGCCGAGACGGCCTCGGCCAGCCGCCGACCGAACCCGCTCACGTGCCCAGCGCGCTGTGCAGTTCCTGCAGGGCCATCACGCCGATCTCACCGCGGATCGCCGCCTCGATGCCCTGCACCGCCGCCGACGCGCCCTGCACCGTCGTCACACACGGAATGTTGTTCGACACCGCCGCCGAGCGGATCTCGTAGCCGTCGACGCGCGGCCCGGAGTTTCCGTACGGGGTGTTGATCACCATGTCGACCTCACCGGCCCGGATCGCGTCGACCGCAGACATCTTCGGTCCGTCGGGAGTTGGCTCCTGAAAGTGCTTGCGCACTTCATCGCACGGAATCCCGTTGCGGCGCAGCATTTCCGCGGTGCCCTCGGTGGCGAGTACCCGAAAGCCCAGGTCGGCGAGCCGCTTGACCGGAAACACCAGCGACCGTTTGTCCCGGTTGGCCACCGAGACGAACACCGTGCCCTCGATCGGCAGTGAGCCATAGGCGGCGGTCTGGCTCTTGGCGAACGCGCTGCCGAAGTCGCGGTCGATGCCCATCACCTCACCAGTGGACTTCATCTCCGGGCCCAGCAGGTTGTCGATCTGCGCACCGTCGGCGCCGCGGAACCGGTTGAACGGCAGCACGGCTTCCTTGACCGCCACCGGGATGTTGCGGGCGTTCGCAGAAAACGAAGCACCGTCACCGGTCTTGGTCAACACACCTTCGGCGCGCAGTTCGGCGATTGTGGCACCCAGCATGATCCGCGCACACGCCTTGGCCAGCGGCACCGCGGTGGCCTTCGACACGAATGGCACCGTACGGCTGGCGCGTGGGTTGGCCTCCAGCACGTAGAGCACGTCATCTTTGAGCGCGTACTGCACGTTGAGCAGGCCGACGACGCCGATTCCGTGCGCGATGGCCTCGGTGGCGCTGCGCACCGCTTCGATGTCGCTGCGGCCCAACGTCACCGGCGGCAGCGCGCACGATGAGTCGCCGGAGTGGATACCGGCCTCCTCGATGTGCTCCATGATGCCGCCGATGTACACCTCGGTGCCGTCGCACAGCGCGTCGACGTCGATCTCGATGGCGTCCTCGAGGAACCGGTCGACGAGCACCGGGTGCTCGGGTGAGAGTTGAGTGGCGCGGGTGATGTAGCCGTGCAGCGTCTCGTCGTCATAGACGATCTCCATACCGCGGCCGCCCAGCACGTAGGACGGGCGGACCAGCACCGGGTATCCGATGTCGGCGGCGATCCGGCGGGCCTGTTCGAAGCTGGTGGCGGTACCGAACTTCGGTGCGGGCAGCCCGGCGTTGGTCAGCACTTCGCCGAACGCGCCGCGGTCCTCGGCCAGGTCGATCGCGCTGGGGCTGGTGCCGACGATCGGCACCCCAGCCTGTTCGAGGCGGTCGGCCAGGCCCAGCGGGGTCTGCCCGCCGAGCTGCACGATGACGCCGACGACACCGGGGCCGCTGCGCCCGGATTGCTGTTCAGCGTAATAGATCTCGAGGACGTCTTCGAACGTCAGCGGTTCGAAGTAGAGCCGGTCGGCGGTGTCGTAGTCGGTGGACACGGTTTCGGGGTTGCAGTTGACCATCACGGTCTCGAAGCCGGCCTGGCTCAGTGTGGTGGCGGCGTGCACGCAGCTGTAGTCGAACTCGATGCCCTGACCGATGCGGTTGGGACCCGAGCCCAGGATGAGCACCTTGGGCCGCTCGGTCTGCGGGGCCACCTCGGTCTCGGCGGCGGGATCGAGTTCGTAGCTGCTGTAGTGGTACGGGGTTTTGGCTTCGAACTCGGCCGCGCAGGTGTCGACCGTCTTGTAGACGGGGTGGATGCCGAGTCGTTCCCGCAGCGCCCGCACCCCGACCTCACCGGCCAGTTCGGGTCGCAGCGCGGCGATCTGGCGGTCGGACAGGCCGTGGTACTTCCCGCGCCGCAGCAGATCGGTGTCCAGCACGGGGGCCTCGACGATCTCCGCGCGCAGCGTCACCAGCCCGGCAATCTGTTCGACGAACCAGGGGTCGACACCGGAAGCCTCGGCCACCTGCTCGACGGTGGCGCCGAGGCGCAGCGCATACTCGATGTCGTAGAGTCGGCCGTCGGTGGGTGTCTTGAGGTTCTGCAGCAGTTCGTCGACGGTAAGGTCGGGGTCCGGCGCGGTCCAGAAGCCCGCCCTGGTGGTCTCAAGCGAGCGCATCACCTTGCCCAGCGACTCGATGAAGTTGCGGCCCAACGACATTGCCTCGCCGACGGATTTCATCGTGGTGGTCAGCGTGTCGTCGGCGCCGGGGAACTTCTCGAACGCGAACCGCGGGGCCTTGACGACCACATAGTCCAGCGTCGGCTCGAAGCAGGCCGGGGTCTCCTTGGTGATGTCGTTGACGATCTCGTCGAGCGTGTAGCCGATGGCCAGCTTGGCGGCGATCTTGGCGATCGGAAACCCGGTGGCCTTCGAGGCCAGCGCGCTCGAGCGCGACACCCGGGGGTTCATCTCGATGACGATGAGCCGGCCGTCGGCCGGGTTGACGGCGAACTGGATGTTGCAGCCGCCGGTGTCGACGCCGACCTCACGCAGGATCGCGATGCCCAGATCGCGCATCGTCTGGTACTCGCGGTCGGTGAGCGTCATCGCGGGCGCGACGGTGACCGAGTCGCCGGTGTGCACGCCCATCGGGTCGACGTTCTCGATCGAGCAGACCACGACCACGTTGTCGTTGCCGTCGCGCATCAGCTCGAGCTCGTATTCCTTCCACCCGAAGATCGATTCCTCGATCAGCACGTTGGCGCTGGGCGAGGAGGCCAGGCCGTGACCGGCCATCCGATCCACGTCCTCGGCGGAGTACGCCATCCCCGAGCCGAGCCCGCCCATCGTGAACGAGGGCCGAACCACGACCGGCAGCCCCAGGTCGGCCACCGTCTCCCTGACCTCGTCCATCGTGAAACACACACGCGAGCGGGCGGATTCACCACCGACCTTGGCGACGATGTCCTTGAACCGCTGCCGGTCCTCACCGCGCTGGATTGCCTCGAAGTCGGCGCCGATCAGCTCGACGCCGTAGCGCTCCAGCACCCCGTTCTCGTAGAGCGCGACGGCGGTGTTGAGCGCGGTCTGCCCGCCGAGCGTGGCCAGCAACGCGTCGATCTTGTTGCCGCGTTCGGCCTGCTGGGCGATGACGCGTTCGACGAACGACGGCGTGATCGGTTCGACGTAGGTCTGATCGGCGTACTCCGGGTCGGTCATGATGGTCGCCGGGTTCGAGTTGACCAGGCTGACCTGCAGGCCCTCTGCCTTGAGCACGCGACAGGCCTGGGTGCCCGAGTAGTCGAACTCGCAGGCCTGCCCGATCACGATCGGCCCGGACCCGATGACCAGCACGTGGTTGAGGTCGGTGCGCTTAGGCATGGGCTACCTCCTGCGCGAGCGCGCATCTAGGTACGCAGAGCGCACCGAAATCTGTACCGCAGTGAGCGCTCACTTCTCCCCCGCCATCAGGTCGACGAACTGGTCGAACAAGTAGTTCGCGTCGTGTGGACCGGCCGCGGCCTCGGGGTGGTACTGCACCGAAAACGCCTTCCCGTCAAGAAGTTTGACGCCTTCGACCACGCCGTCGTTGGCGCAGGTGTGGCTGACGATCGCCTTGCCGAACGGGGTATTGAAAACCTCGCCCCGCTCTCCTTCTAACGCGAACCCGTGGTTCTGCGCGGTCACCGCGACCCGTTCGGTGGCGTGGTCGATGACCGGGATGTTGATGCCGCGGTGCCCGAAGACCATTTTGTAGGTCGATCGGCCCAGCGCGCGGCCGAGGATCTGGTTGCCGAAGCAGATGCCGAACAGCGGGGTCCCGGCGCCGAGCACGTCGCGGGTGACGGCGACGATGTGGTCGGCGGTGGCGGGGTCGCCGGGTCCGTTGGACAGGAATACGCCGTCGGGTTTCAGGTCGGCGATCTGCTCGAACGTGGCCGACGACGGCAGCACGTGGGTTCGGATGTCGCGGCGGGCGAAGCTGCGCGGGGTGTTGGTCTTGATACCCAGGTCGACGGCGACGACGGTAAAGCGTGCCGGCCCTTCGGGTTCCACCACATAGGCGGTGTCGGTGCTGACCTCGTCGGCCAGATCGGCGCCCAGCATCGACGGCTGCGCCTGCACGCGGGTCACCAACTCGTCCAAGGACGCCGCAGCCTCATCTCCACTGAACACGCCGGCCTTCATCGAGCCGCGGCTGCGCAGGTGTCGCACCACGGCGCGGGTGTCGATGTTCGCGACGCCGACGACGTTCTGGCGCACCAGTTCGTCTTCCAGCGTTCCGCTGGCGCGCCAGTTCGACGCGCGCGGAGACGGGTCACGCACCGCGTAGCCGGCCACCCAGATCTTGTCGTCTCGGCTCTCGGCGTCCTGGTGGTTCCAGCCGGTGTTGCCGATCTGCGGTGCGGTGGCGACCACGATCTGGCGGTGGTAGCTCGGATCGGTCAGCGTCTCCTGGTAGCCGGACATCCCGGTGTTGAACACGGCCTCCCCCAGCGTCTGCCCGACGGCGCCGTACGCGGTGCCGGTGAAGACGCGGCCGTCCTCGAGCACCAGTACCGCTTTGGAATTCATGCAGCCTCCTCAAGCCATCGCGCATATTCCCCCCGGTCATCGGCACGAAACCCAGTGTCGAGCTCGGCGCCCGACGGCAACCGCCACCGGATGGCCAAGATTCCTTCGTGCGTCATGGCCTTCCCGGCGATCGCGCGTTCGGTGCGGATCGCGGTGACCGACTCGTCGGGGATCCAAATCGGTCGTGCGCCGCTGCGCTGCACCATGATTCCCTCGGGGTAGCGGGTCAGCACCGCCTTGGTACGGAAGCCGAGATCTCCGACCACCACGCGATCGTTCCAGCGTGGTGCCAGTGTACTGCCGACGTAGAGGCCCTTTGTCGGCGCGACGATCGCTTCGCCGACGGTGTCCGGCAGCGGTGGAAGCGTCCCGATGAGCTCGGCCTGCCGCTCGGCGCGACGGCGCCAGCCCCGCATCATCGCCTGAATCAGCACCGCGATCACCACGACGAGGATGGCGGCCAGCACCAGCGACCCCACCAACGTCCCCGTGTTCACGCCGGACACTTCCCGTCGCGTGCAGTGACCTTGCCGCGCAGCATGGTCAGCGTGACCGACGCCGGCAGTTCCATCGTTTCGTAGGGCGTGTTGGCCGACCGGCTGGCCAGCACCGTACCGTCGACCGTCCAGGTGGCATCGGGGTCGACGACGGTGAGGTTGGCCGGTTCGCCCACCTCCAGCGGCCTGCCCTGGTCGGGCAACCCGACGATGCGCGCCGGGTTCTCACTCATCACGCGCGCCACATCGCGCCAGCTCAGCAGCCCGGGCCGCACCATCGTCTGCACCACGACCGACAACGCGGTTTCCAGTCCGAGCATTCCGGGCCGGGCCTGGGCGAACTCACAGCACTTCTCGTGCTCGGCGTGTGGGGCGTGATCGGTGGCCACGCAGTCGATCACCCCGTCGGCCAGGGCCTGGCGCAGCGCTTCGGTGTCGGCGGCCTCCCGCAGCGGTGGGTTGACCCGGTTTCGGCCGTCGTAGCTGGCCAGCCGCCCGTCGTCGAGCAGCAGGTGATGCGGAGTCACCTCGGCGGTAATCGAGATGCCTTGCGCCTTAGCCCATTTGAGGATCTCCACGGTGCCGGCGGTGGAGGCGTGGCAGATGTGCACCCGGGATCCGGCGTCGCGGGCCAGCAGCGCATCGCGTGCCACAATCGACTCCTCGGCGGCGCGCGGCCATCCGGCCAGCCCGAGCCGGGCTGCGTTTGGCCCTTCGTGTGCGACAGCGCCGACGGTGAGCCGCGGTTCCTCGGCGTGCTGGGCGATCAGGACGCCAAGCCCGTTGGCGTACTCCAGGGCGCGACGCATGATCAGCGGATCGTGCACGCAGATGCCGTCGTCGGAGAACATCCGCACCTGCCCGGCGCCCGCGGCCATCAGACCCATCTCGGTCAGCTGGGCGCCGGCCAACCCCATGGTGACCGCCCCGACCGGGTGCACGTCGACCAGACCGACCTGCTGGCCGCGGTGCCACACGTGGTCGGTGACCACCGCGCTGTCGGCGACCGGGTTGGTGTTGGCCATCGCGAACACCGCCGTGTAGCCACCCAAAGCCGCTGCCGCCGAGCCGGTTTCGATGTCTTCGGCGTACTCGCGGCCGGGTTCCCGCAGATGGGTGTGCAAATCGACGAAGCCGGGCAGCAGAACGTGATCGGTGGCGTCGAACACATCCCAGGCCTTTTCGAGTCCTCCGGACTCAGCCAGCCCGGCGCCAATCTCGGCGATCTGGCCGTCGGCCACCAGCACATCGACCCGGTCGCCCTCGCCGTAGCGCCGAACTCCTCGAATCAGGGTGTTCATGCGTTGAGAACCTCCCTGTCAGCTCCCACCAGCAGGTGGAACAGCACGGCCATCCGCACGTGCACACCGTTGGAAACCTGTTGCAACACCGCCGATTGGGTCGATTCGGCCACCGAGAATGCGATCTCCATACCGCGGACCATCGGGCCGGGATGCAACACCACCGCGTTGCCGGGAAGCATCGCCTGCCGCTTCTCCGAGAGCCCGTAGAGCACCGAGTACTCGCGGGCCGACGGGAAGAATCCGCCGTTCATCCGCTCGGCCTGCACCCGCAGCATCAGCACCGCGTCGGCGACGGGCAGTTCGGCGTCGAGGTCGTGTGACACGGTGACCGGCCAGGTGTCGGCCCCGACGGGCAGCAGCGTGGGCGGCGCGACCAAAACCACCTCGGCACCAAGGGTGTTGAGCAACAGTACGTTCGACCTGGCGACCCGGCTGTGCAAAACATCGCCGACGATCACCACCCGCTTGCCTTCGATGTCGCCGAGCCGCTGGCGGATGGTCAGCGCGTCGAGCAGCGCCTGGGTGGGGTGCTCGTGGGTGCCGTCGCCGGCGTTGATCACCGCGGGACCGTCGCCGCCGGAGGCCGTCCATTCAGCGAGCTGCTGCGGCGCACCGGAGGAGGGATGGCGGATGATCAGCGCGTCGGCGCCGGCGGCGCGCAGGGTCAGCGCGGTGTCGCGCAGCGATTCACCTTTGGACACCGACGATCCCGTGGCGCTGACGTTGATGACGTCGGCGCTCATCCACTTTCCGGCCACCTCGAAGGACACCCGGGTGCGGGTGGAGTTCTCGTAGAACATCGTGACGACGGTGCGCCCACGCAGCGTCGGCAGCTTCTTGACCTCGCGGCCCAGTAGCGCCTGGCTGAACCGGTCGGCGTCGTCGAGGATGGCCAGTGCTTCCTCCCGGGACAGGTCGGCGGCGGACAGCAGGTGCCGGCTCGTCACTTGGAGATCACCACCCCGTCGCGGTCGTCGTGTTCGGAAAGCAGCAGATGCACGCTCTCACTGCGCGAGGTCGGCACGTTCTTGCCCACATAGTCGGCGCGCAGCGGCAGCTCACGGTGGCCGCGGTCGACCAGCACCGCCAGTTGCACGGCGCGGGGCCTGCCGATATCGCGCAGCGCGTCCAGCGCCGAGCGCACCGACCGCCCCGAGTACAGGACGTCGTCGACCAGGATCACCAGCGCGTCGTCGATACCGCCCTCGGGTATCGAGGTGTCCTCGAGCGGTCGCGGCGGTTTGATGTTGAGGTCGTCGCGGTACAGCGTGATGTCCAGCGCGCCGTGCGGGACGTCGACGCCGGAGAACTCCTTGATCCTCTCGGCGAGCCGGGTGGCCAAAATCACACCGCGGGTGGGGATGCCGAGCAGGACGACGCGTGGTGCATCGGAACCGTCGAGTGCGGTCTTTTCGATGATCTGGTGGGCGATACGGGAGATGGTCCGGCCGACGTCCGCTGCGGACATCAACTCCCGGTCGGTGCCTGAAGAGCCCAAGCGACTCTGACCTCCTTCTCCGCCTCTCGGGACGGCTCTTTAAAGGACGTCGAAACTTCGCCGAGCTTAGCACCTCCGAACGCGTCCCGACGTCCTGGATACGCTGGCGCGGTGAATCTCGACGGCAATCAAGCATCCATCCGGGAAGCCATCGACGCCGGCCTGCTCGCAGGCGCCGTCACGCTGGTGTGGCGGGCAGGCGAGGTGCTGCAGGTCAACGAACTCGGCTACCGCGATGTCGAAGCGAGGCTGCCGATGCAACGCGACACGATCTTTCGCATCGCGTCGATGACCAAGCCGGTCACCGTCGCCGCCGCGATGTCGCTGATCGACGAGGGCAAGCTCGCGCTAACCGACCCCGTCACGAAGTGGCTGCCCGAATTCGAGCAGATGCGGGTGCTCGACGCGCCCGGCGGACCGCTGGACGAAACCCATCCGGCGCGCCGTGCGATCACGGTCGAGGACCTGATGACCCACCGCAGCGGGCTGGCCTACTACTTCTCGGTGGTGGGGCCGCTGGCGCGCGCCTACTCGAAGATCTCCATACGGCAGAACCCCGACGGGTGGCTGGCCGAGATCGCGGCGCTGCCGCTGGAGCACCAGCCCGGCGAGCGGATGACCTACAGCAACGCCACCGACGTGCTGGGCATCATCCTCGAACGCCTGGAAGGCACCTCCTTGCAGGAGGTGCTCACCGAACGGATCCTGGGCCCGTTGAACATGACCGACACCGGCTTCTACGTGCCATCCCGCAACCGCAACCGTGCGGCCACCATGTACAAGCTCACCGATGAGCACAAGCTGAGCCACGACGCGATGGGCCCGACGCCGGCGTCCCCGCCCCCGTTCTGTATGGGCGGCGCGAACCTGTTCTCCACCGCCGACGACTACCTGCGGTTCGCCCGGATGCTCCTGGCCGGCGGCGAGATTGACGATGTGCGGGTGCTTTCCCAGGATGCGGTGCGTTCGATGCGCACCGACCGGCTCACCGATGAGCAAAAGCAGCACGACTTCCTCGGGATGCCGTTCTGGATCGGGCGCGGCTTCGGGCTCAACCTCTCGGTGGTCACCAATGCGGCGAAGTCACGTCAGCTGTTCGGTCCGGGCGGGCCGGGCACGTTCAGCTGGCCGGGCGCGTACGGCACGTGGTGGCAGGCTGATCCCAGCGAGGACCTGATTCTGCTCTACCTCGTGCAGAACTTCCCGAACCTCGGACCCGACGCCGCCGCGGCCATCGCCGGTAACACATCGCTGCTGAAACTGCAGTCGACACAACCGAAGTTCGTCCGCCGGACCTACGAGGCGCTCGACATCTGAGTTCACTCGGCGGTCAGACACGGCGCCGACCACCGCAATACGGTGCCTTGATCGGGCGCACGGTGCACGCTGAAGGTGCCGCCCATGTCCGTCGCGCGTTTCCGCAGGTTGTACAGACCACTGCGGGCGACGTCATCGCTGAAGCCCCGGCCGTTGTCGATTACTTCGATGGTCAACTCGTCGGCGACGACGACACTGATGCTCAGCGTCGTGGCGTTGGCATGCCGGACCGCATTGGAGACCGCTTCGCGCACAACGGCTTCCGCGTGATCGGCGAGATCGGCGTCGACGACCGATAACGGGCCGGCGTACTGCACGCTGGTACGCAGACTCGAACTCGAGAACTGTGCCACGGCCGCATCCAAGCGTTGCCTCAGCCGGGTGCTGTCGACCGGCGAACCGTGCAGATCGAAGATCGCCGTTCGGATCTCCTGTATGACCTGCTGGAGGTCATCGACGCAGTCCAAAAGCCGTTGTTTCACCTCGGGGACACGCGCCCTCGGGACGACACCCTGCAGTGACAGCCCGACCGCGAAGAGTCGCTGGATGACGTGGTCATGCAGGTCGCGGGCGATGCGGTCACGGTCGGTCAGGATGCTCAGTTCACGCGTCTGGCGCTGTGCGGTGCCCAACTGCCACGCCAGAGCCGCCTGATCGGCGAAGGCGGCTTTCATGTCGAGCTGATCGTCGGTGAACGGTGGTGTGCCCGCGGGCCGTATCGCGACGAGAACTCCGGCGACCGTGTCGGCGGCGCGCAATGGAAGCACCAGCGCGGGACCGGCGGGCGACGTGTCACCGAGTGAGTCGTCGAATCGATCGAATCGCCTGGGCTGGCGCTCATGAAACGCCTCGCCGACCAGCGTTCCCTTCACCGGAATCGGTTGGGACAGCAAAGCAGGGGCGTCCCCCGAGATTCCGGCGATGACCAATTCGTCGACCTCGTGTGGCGGCGCTTCGGGATCTGCCGGTACCGCGACGAATGTCAGCTCGGCCCCGCTGAGCTGACGCGTTTTGGCCGCGACCAGATCGAACACGCGGGCCGGATCGGTTCCTGCGAGCAGCTCGGTGCCGATGTCGCGGGTGGCCTCGATCCATGCTCGACGCGTCTTCGACGATTCGTACAGGCGCGCATTGTCGATGGCGATGCCCGCGGCGGCGGCGAGGGCCTGGACCAACACCTCATCGTCTTCGCTGAACGGCTGACCGCCCACCTTTTCCGTCAGGTACAGGTTGCCGAACACTTCGTCGCGGATCCTCACCGGCACCCCGAGGAACGTCCGCATCGGCGGGTGATTCGGCGGAAATCCTACCGATGCGGCGTGATGTGCGATGTTATCCAACCGGATCGGTTTGGGATCGTCGATCAGGACTCCCAGCACGCCGCGCCCTTCGGGCAGATGACCGATTCTCTCGCGCTCCTCTTCGTCGATGCCGATGTAGACGAATTCCACCAGTTCGTGGTCCTGCCCGCGCACACCCAACGCCCCATACCGGGCGTCGACGAGGTCGATGGCGGTGCGCACGATGGTCTTGAGGGTCTGGTCGAGCTCCAGACCCGACGTCACCACCAGCATGGCTTCGACGAGACCGTCGATCCGGTCCCGGGCTTGGACAATCTGCTCGACGCGCTCCTGCACCTCGGTAAGCAGTTCACGCAGGCGCAGCTGCGACAACGTGTCCCGCATCGGCGCGATGCTCGTCTGCACCCGCGGGTCGGCCTCGTCGGTCACCACACCATCGTCCACTTTTTCGCCGCACCTGTCGCGGGTTCAGGGCAGTAACGATGACGCCGGAGCCGTTCAGCTGGTCGCGACCGTGTGCGTCGATTCGTAATGCTCGATGAAGTCGTGCACCTCGTGTCGGCGCAGCCGCTGGGCCCGGTCGCGGATGCCGCGCATCATCTTTTGCTCCATGACGAAATGCGGGATGTCGAAGGCGGCGTGGCCGACGGCGCCGCCGCTGCCGCGCACCAGCAGCCGGGTCCAGCCGTTCTTGCGGCGCAGGTAGAACCCCCAGCTTCCGGACGCCCGCTGGCCGCGGCGGATCCGCTGGAAGTCATCACCGGAGGTAAGCACCAGATGCGAGTTGGGTTCGACCGATGCCACCACCTGCCGGGCCGACTCGCCGTAGCGTCGGGCCAGCCAAATCGTGTCGCCGACACGAAGATCCTGCCACTCCGGATGAATGGTCGACGCGTTGTGGATCTGGGCGCCCACGGCCCGTTCCATCACCGAGTAGCTGTAGAAGCCGCCGCGGCTTTCCCCGATCTGCGCCAGCCACGGCCACACGTCCTCGATCGGGGCGTCGATCGTCACCGCCCGCGTGGTGCGGGGTGTGGTCGCGGCCACCAACTCGTCACCGGGCAGCACCTGGCTGATTTCGGCCGCGTCGGCGCCCCACGTGTACATCCACCGCCGAATCCGGCCGTGGTACAACGCCACCGCCACGACCGCCGTCATCAGCATCGCCAGACACGGCCGCTGCTTACCCATAACCCGAGAGTAGGAAGTTCGCATTGCCCGACGCAGAGCCGAAAGTCCTCAGCGCCGAGGACCAAAGCGCCTATCGGCGCCGGCCTGTGTGACCGAACCTTGAGCGGTGCCTACGCATTGGCTCATGATGGAGGCCTCGCACCGGGACGGGGCCGCACCGTTTTGCACCCGGCTGGCAGGCGCTGGGCGGCACCTGCCCCGCACCCATCTCACGACCGACGAGTTGATGGCGACCACACGGCATCACACGCACATCGACCTCGAGCGACTGACCGGCATCCACGAGCGGCGGGTGTCCGTCGGCGATGAAGACTCGCTGAGCCTGGCGACATCGGCGGCGCTGGACTGTCTGGACCGGGCCCAACGGGACGCCGGCGCCGTCGATGCCGTGATCAACTGCAGTATCACCAAGTTCCGTGGCGGCTTGACCCAGTGGCTGGAACCGACCATGAGCAGCGCGATCGCCCACGCGATCGGCGCCGACGACGCGGTGACCTTTGACATCAACAATGCCTGCGCGGGGATGCTGACCGGCGTCACGATCGCCAACAACTGGATCCGGCAGGGCGTCATCGAACGCGCGCTGGTGGTCAGCGGGGAGTACATCTCCCAACTGGGCCGAAACGCCGCCCGCCATATCCACAACGTCATGAGCAAGGAACTCGCGTCGTTGACGCTTGGCGATGCGGGTGCGGCGCTTCTGCTCGAACGTGCCGACTGCACCTCCGAGGGAATAGTCCTCGCCGGCTTCACGACCGTCGCCGATTACAGCCGGCTCTGCCTCGGCTACCCGAAGGGACACGATCCCGGCGCCCGGATGTTCACCGACGCCCGCGGGATCCACAAAGCCGCGATGGCGAATACCCCACCGCTGTTGCACGAAGTCCTCCAAACCGCGGGGATAGCGATGCACGACATCGATCACGTGATCACCCACCAGACGTCGGCGCGCGCAATACGCAAGGGAATGGCCGAAGTCACAACGGCATTCGGCGAGGGCCCCCGCCACGACGCGGTGATCACTGTCGACCGCTACGGCAACACCGCATCGACCACACACACCGTCGCCCTCATTGAAGAACTCGAGGCCGCACACATCGAGCCGGGCGAGACGATCGCTTTGATCGCCCTGGCTTCCGGACTGCAGATCGGTGTGGTGCTCTTGACCCTGGATTCGGAACTGGTGGGCCGCTATGGGCACGATCGTTGACGATATCGTCGTAATCCGCGGCGGTTGGCGTCGCCGGCGTAGCGCGCTACGTCTTGCGGACGCGGCGGCGAGAGCCTGCCTGCGCCGGGCCGGCCTCGACCCGCACGACGTCGACCTTCTGGTCAACGCAGGCATCTACCGGGACCGCAATCTCGGCGAGCCCGCACTCGCGGCGATGATCCAGGACGACATCGGAGCGAATCCGGAAGAACCGCACAGCGGCGGCCACGGAACCTTCTCCTTCGATGTCGCGAACGGAACCTGCGGTGTCATGACAGCCCTGCAGGTGGTCGACGGATTCTTGAAGGCACGCACCATCGGCAACGCGGTGATCGTGACAAGTGACGCCGACCCCGGCAGCGGATCCTGCGACCGCTTCCCGTATTCACCTGTCGGAGCGGCGATGTCGTGTTCCTGGGCCGATGGCCACGACGGGCTGGGCCAGGTGTATTGGATCCACCGGCCCGATGAGGGCGCAAACCTGCGCGCCACAGTCGGACTTGTCGACCGGCGCAATGTGCTTCGCATCCATGAATCGGCGGCACTCGATGAACGCTTCGCCGATGCTGCCGCCGAGGCGGCCCACCGGTGCCTTCGCGAAGAATCCCTCGAAACCTCGGACGTCAACATGGTCATCGCCGCCCCGGCGCGGGGGCGTTACCGGACAGCGCTGGCCCAGCGCCTGGGGATACCCGAGGACACCGTCGTCGTCGCAGACGATGAACAAGCACATACCGCGTCGTTGGCTGCGGCGTTCGCTAAGGGCACCGAGCAGCTTGCGGGCGGAGCCTGTGCTCTGCTCGTCGCCGCGGCCGCGGGGATAACCGCTGCGGCCGCGGTCTACCGGAAACCGGCTTAGTCGCAGACGGTTTCGAGGTTCGTCGGCTGTGCCACCATACCGAACAAACGTTCCACGTCCGCACGCGTCGGGACTTCCGTTCCTGGTGTCATGAGCATGGCGGTGCCCGCCGCGACGCCGAACCGCACTGCCTCGCTGAGCGGCCAGCACCTGGTCAGACCCACGGTGATCGCGCCGACCATGGCATCACCGGCGCCAACACTGCTGACCACCGACCGAACCGGAATCGGCGGAAAATGTTGGCTGTGCTGTGCCGTGACCAGAAACGCGCCCTGGGACCCGAGGGATACGACGACTGCCTGGGTGATGCCCCGATCTATGAGCTCGTGTGCAGCCGCTACCCGTTCGGCTTCGCTGTGGAGTTCACGGCCGGCGCACTCGCGCAATTCGCGCAGGCTCGGTTTCAGCAGAAACACGCCAGAGGTGACGGAGGTCAGTGCCGCTCCGGACGCGTCCAAGATCAGCAACGCGCCGAGTTCGCGACAGATGTCGGCAACGTGCTGATAGAACTCGGGCGCAACGTCGGGCGGAAGACTGCCGCTGGCCACCACGTACTCGGCCTCGGCCGCACTCTGCCGTAGTGCGTCGAGGCACCGGGCGCGTTCCCGGAGTGTCACGCGCGGGCCCGGTAGCACAAATCGGTATTGCTCACCGCTGGTGCGTTCGTTGACCGTGAAGTTTTCCCGGGTCGATTCGCTGAGGTCGACTTTACGATAGGGCACACCGGCTGCTTCGACGAGCCGTGCCACCCGACCGCCGGTGGGGCCGCCGACTGGAAATACCGCAGACACCGACGCTCCGAGTACATGTGCGACACGGGCCACGTTGATCCCGCCACCGCCTGGGTCGTAACGAGCGTCGCCGCAACGGATCTTGGACGTCGGGTGTATCTCGTCAGTGGTTGTGGTGATGTCGAGTGCAGGGTTCATCGTCAACGTGACGATCCGTGCGGGGTTCATGCAGCGTCGCTCCGTTCTCGGTTACAGCCCAGTGGGATACGTCTCCGGCGTTTCCCCGGCCATCCAGCGGCTGGACACTTCGAGCGGTTCGAGTGCACGTGTGTTCTCGATGTGGATGATGGCGTCGAACTGTTCGGAGGGCCGCACGTGGTAGTAGTGGCTCTGCCGTTCGGTTTCGGGAAGGTAGATCACGCCGATGGCACGGCCCAACCGCACGACATCCAGTGGTTCGGCGGCCGACCGGCTGATCATCGCCGAAATCAGGAATTCGGGTGTGCCGGTCTCATGGAACAGTTCCTCCACGCTGCCGTTCAGGGCGCGCCTGACGACTTTTCGGTCGGCGCTTCCGCCCCAGCCGCTAGCGGCCGTGACGGTGCCCGTGTAGGTCGTGAAGCCGATCAGTCGGCAGTCGCTTCCGTACTGCTCTCGGGCCAATTGCCCCAATGTGAGCTGGCCATCGCCGGCTACCTCGGTTGCTCGTGCGTCGCCGACGTGCGAGTTGTGCGCCCAGGCCACGATCCGTGCCGGCTCTTCTTCGTTATGACGATCCAGGTGGCCCAGCAACGCGTGCAAGGTCTGAGCCATGTGCTGATCACGAAGGTTCCACGAGGTGACTCGCCCGCTGAACATCGCGCGGTAGTAAGCCTCGGCGTTGCGGACCGTTTGCGCGTTCTGCTGTGCGTAGAACGCCTCGTCTTCGGCGATTAGTCCGTCGCGGCGTGCGTAGTCGATGGCGTTGCGCTGCATCTCGACCAACTGGTCTACCGCTTGCGTTTCGCACGACAAGCCGGCACCGAAGGCGGCGGCGAAACCGTAGGCTTGGCCGTCGTCGGCCGAGGTGTGGTCGAAGCATGCGTACCGATCGCGCGCCCGCGCGGCCGCGCGGGGGTCGACATTGTCCAGATAGCCGATTACCTCCTGCATGGACCGATGCAGGCTGTACAGGTCCAACCCGTAGAACCCGGTCTGTCGATCCCCGTTCGATCGGCGCCGTTGGTTGTGGGCATGCAACCAGTTCACGAACTCCTCGACCACCACGTTGCGCCACATCCACGCCGGAAACCGCTCGAAGCCACGAAGCGCTTCCTCGGCCGATGCGTCGGAACCCAGCCCCCGCACGTAGCGGTTGACGCGGTAGGCGTCGGGCCAATCCGCCTCGGCCGCGACGGCGCAGAAGCCCTTCTTTTCGATCAGCCATTTCGTGATCTCGGCCCGTGCCGCGTAGAACTCGTGTGTGCCATGCGAACTCTCACCGATGAGGACCACCCGCGCGTCGCCGATGATCTCCTCGAGCGCTTCCGTAGGAGGCAGGCCGACGGGGGCGGGCACCGCAGCGCGGCGGATGATCTCTGCTGCTGACGTCGGCGTCTCGATCTCGGAGATCGCCGACCCCGTGGTCGGAGTGGCCAGGAGGTCGCGGACCTCCTGGTCGCTGACCTGACGGAAATCCCAGTACGACTCGCCTACTGCGCGGAACGGCGTGGGCATCGTCGCGCAGACAGCGTCGTCGACCATTCCGGCGAACTGTCGGCAAGTCGACTCCGGCGCTGCCGGAACCGCGACCACAATCTCCTTCGGGTTCTGCTCCCTCAGCGCCTGCACCGCGGCGAGCATGCTCGAGCCGGTCGCGAGGCCGTCGTCGACCAGGATCACCGTCTTGCCGGCCAACTCCAGCGGCGGCCGACCACCCCGGTAGGCGGCTTCGCGTCGGATCAGTTCTCGGCCTTCGGATTCGGCGACGTCACGCAGCTGCTGGGGCGTGACGCGCAACGCCCGCAGCACGTCGTCGTTGACGACGACCCGACCGCCGCTGGCCAGCGCACCCATGGCGAACTCTTCGTGGCCCGGCGCGCCCAGCTTGCGAACGATGAACGCATCGAGCGGGACACCGAGTGCCGCCGCCACCTCCCAAGCCACGGGCACGCCGCCGCGAGCCAACCCCAACACCACGACGTCCTTACGGCCCCGATAGGCGCCAAGCAGTTGGGCCAGTATCCGGCCCGCTTCGCGGCGGTTACGGAAAACCCGGCCGGGCGCGCTCCGCAACGGTTCGGTTGCTCGCGTCATCGTCTTCTCCTTCACTCGACGACCGCCGTCAGCACACGAATTTCGCCGGCTGACGGGTAACGGCTTCGATGTCCTCGACAGCCAGCCCCATCATCCGCTTTCCCAAGTCGGAGAGGGCACGGGCGACGGCTAGTTCGTCGCCGATCTCGGGGACATTCCGGTCGGCTGGATCGAGTCTGGCCCAACCGATGCCGACCTCTTCCCTCGTCCGAAAGTGCAACCGCGCCTTCGCTCGGGTAAGCCCTTCATGCTGATCGATCGACACCTCGACGGTCCAGTTCTTCCGTATGTGATTCGAATGGTCGCTACTCATCTCGTTATCTCCGTCGACGTGGCGGTCCCGAGGTAACGGATACCCCGGGACCACCGGATGGATTACTCCTTGGCCTCCACCGCGACCCGCTTCTCACGGTTTCAATCCGACCATTGCGCCCGAGCCTGTCGCTAGGGACCGAAGTCCCGGTCCGCTAGAGCCTTTCGTCGGTGGCGCCAATTGCCACTGCGACGGGGATTCAGCAGTTGGTTTCGGCCCCAAAGGCAAATCGGCGACCGGTGACGCCCAGTGGGCGAATGCGCACGTAATGCCGTTTCACCGTTCCCGTCCAGGGACGCAACTGTGCCCGCTCCGCCTCCTCGAGCTCCTCGTCGGAACGAAGTATGCGTGCCGAGCCCTTCACGATCACACTCCAGCCCTCGCCCGGGTGGTAGCCGTCGGCCTCGAACAAAACGCGGTCGTTGATCGCCGAACTGATCAGCTTCGTACCCTCGGCTGTGCGGAACAAAACCGTGCGATGTTGGACAACGAAGTTGACCGGAAAGATCTCCGGTTGTCCGTCGACGCTGGTTACGAGCCGACCGAGCGAGACGCTGGAGAGAAGATTCCAGCATTCGGTCTCCGAGAGGATTGAGACAGGTTCGAGCTGGGTTGCCATGACCGCAAGATTACGCCGCGCCGAGGCCGGAGAAAGTGGCCGAAAGTCCCGAAGCACCGGCTATATCGGGGACTTCCGACCCTGTCCGAACGGCGACCAGCCCGCCAAGGTTGACCTATGGCTGGCAACACCTTGCGAACGGCCGTGCGGCTCGGGGCGGTCGCGACGCTGCTCTACGCGGCGCGCCGGTACTACCGCAACTGGGGCACCACCAAGGAGGAGTACCGACGGTGGCTGCCGGGGGACGAATTGGTGCACCGGCCTTGCGTCTGGTCGACGACCGGGGTGTGGATTGACGCGCCGGAATCGGCGGTTTGGCCGGCGCTGCTTCAGATCGGCCGTCGGCGCACTGAGCGAAGCCGTCCCGAGCGGCAGCGGCTCGAGCCAGGCGACGTGGTGCGCCTGGCGCCAAAGGGTTGGATGGGCCTGCGCGACGGGTTCACCATGACCGTTGGTCAGGTGCTCGACGACGAAGCCATAGTGTTGTGCGGCAGCCCCCCGGGGTGCCCGTTCGAATCGGTGTGGTCGTTTCATGTCGAGCCCCGTTGGGAGGACCGCTGCCGCTTGCTGATCCGGACCCGTGCCCAACTACACCATCCCGGCGACCTGCTGCTCACCGAGCTGGCCGGGCCCCTGATCGCACTGTTCGCGCGCCGAACCTTGCTGACGATCAAGAATCTTGCACTGGATTCGATGCAGGCTGTTGATATGGAGCGGGCGGTCTGAGAAGGTCGCGATCCTCACCTGTGAGCGCTAAGGACGCCTGGGAAACCGGATGGTGCGGCCCGGGGCCAAATGTTCGATCCGGCCTCGGCACTCGATCATCACCGGCGGCACATCTCGCGGGTCGACACTGACCTCTGCGCCCTTCCCGCTGACGCGTACGTGTAGGTGATGGCCGCGGTAGTGGAGCGGAAAGCCAAGTGCACCAAGTGACTCCGGCCAGTTCGGCGCGAGGATCAGACGGTCGTCGCGGGTCTCAAGCCCGGTGAAGCACCGCTGGATGAGGTCCACGCTGCCGGCCATCGCAGCCAGATGGATTCCCTCAGAGGTGGTCCCGCCCTGAATGTCGGCGACATCGGACTTGAGGACCTGCTCGAAGAACTCCATCGCGTGGTCGCGATTCGCGCGGGCTAGTACCCAGGTGTGGACGAGGGCACTGAGGGTCGATCCGTGCGACGTCCGGCTCAGGTAGTAGTCGACCATCTTCGGGATCTGCTCGGGGGTCAAGCGGTAGCCGAGGCGCGTCAGCAACCGGCGCAGTTCGTCGGAGGACAACAGATAGAGCAACATCAACGCGTCAGCCTGCTTCGATGCCTTGTAGTGGTTGACGTCATCGTTCTCGGCCTCCAGGATGCGGTCCAGCCGTCGGATGTCGCCGTACCGGTTGCGGTACACATTCCAGTCCAGTTCGGCCAGTTCTTCATATCCCTCGAACTGGCTGAGGATTCCGTCGTGAAACGGAACGAACATCCGTCGGCTGACGTGCTCCCAGCGCTTGAGTTCCTCGGTGGTCAGCGTCAGCTTTTCGCGCAGGTCCAACCTGTTCGGCAGCGGCATCAGCTCCAGCGCCTCGATCGCCCGCAAGATGACCCACACGGCCATCACGTTTGTGTATGCGTTGTTGTCGATTCCGTCATACGGACGGTCCGGATAACCGGAGTGAAACTCGTCGGGCCCGATGATGCCGGAGATGCCGAAGCGATCGCGCTTCTCGTCGTATGTCGTTCTGCTGACCCAGAATCGAGCTATCTCCACCAACAACTCGCTGCCGTAGTCGATCAGGTAGGCCAGGTCGCCGCTGACCTGGTAGTACTGCCACACGTTGTATGCGATCGCGATACCGATGTGGTGTGCGCGGTGGCTGGCATCGGGATTCCACCGCCCCGACCTGGGATTGAGATGCATGGCCTGGCTTTCCTCACGACCATCGCTGCCGGATTGCCACGGGAACATCGCACCGCAGTAACCGGCCAGCCTCGCGGCGCGGCGCGCTTCCGGCAGCCGTCGATAGCGGTATTGAAGCAACGCTCGGGTGATCGTCGGACACCGCAGGTTCAGCACCGGGAAGATGAACAGCTCATCCCAGAACACGTGGCCGCGGTACGCCTCACCGTGCAGTCCACGGGCCGGTACGCCGACATCGAGATCCTGGCTGTGGTAGGACACGGTCTGCAGCAAGTGCAGCAGATGCAGCCGCAGGATGCGTAGCTCGTCGAAGTGATCTTCGAATTCGATCGAGAGGCGCTCCCAAAGGTGGGCCCACGCGAGCACATGAGCATTTCGTATCGTCGCGAACCGCTCCTGGCGTTCCAGCCGCCGTTCGGCCCCAGTGGCCGGCTCCGAGATGTCGGTGTCACGTGCGGTCACCAGGCTGACGATCTTCTCCACCGTCAGCTCCTGGCCCTGCTTGAGGTCGGTGAAAACGTCGTGCCCGATCTCGAGCTCCTCGTCGACGAGCCGGTAGGTGGCCGGGGCAGGGTTCTCGCCGTGCCAAACCGTGGTCCGGGCGGCCAACGCCACCGAAGTGTGCGACTGGGTCGTTTCGACGGTCATCAGCACTGAATCCTCGGACAGGCCACGCTTGGTCGGCGAGCTCACGTGGGTGCTGGCCAAGCCGCGATACCGCTCAACCCCTTCGTTGCGGACGTTGCCGTCGATCGTGGACCGAAGCTGCACTATCCCCGACCAGTCCTCGGCCACGATTTTGCTCTGCAACGCCGCGACGTTCGCGGCGTGCATCGCCACAAACCGGTGCTGGGTCAGCCGGGTGGTCCGCCCGGCGTCGTCGCAGAAGCGCACCTCACGGGTCAGCACCGCTTCGCGAAGGTTCAGGGTTTGGCGGTACGTCAGCACATCGACCGCGTCGATATCGAACCATTCACCGTCGTCGATACGAAACGTCAAAGGCAGCCAATTGGGTAGGTTCACCAGGCTTTCGTTGTCGATTCCGGTTCCCCCGACGAGATCCTCGAGACGGTTGTACACGCCGGCGGCGTAGGTGGCCGGGTAGTGCACCTGGCCGGCTTTCGACTCCGGGGCAGCGCCCCTGGTGGCGAAATAGCCGTTGCCGACGGTGCACAACGCCTCACGGAGCTTTTCCGCATGCGGTTCGTAGCCGTCGAACGTGTACGTCCAGGCTTCGTCGGAGCTCCGCTGCGCGTAGGCCAGCCAGTTCGCGCCATGCTGCAGGAACTCGCGAACCTCTGCGACACCGTTGAGCGTGAACTGCGCGGCGGACGGACGGTCGCTGTCCTCTTCGTGTCGTACCACGATCCCGATGCCGTCGAAGCGCATCGCGTCGAATGCGTCCTCGTCAGTGGGGTCATCGCCCAGGTAGATCGGCACCACCCGACCGGATTGGTTGATGCGCTCAGCAACCCAGGCGATCGCGGTGCCTTTGTCCCAGTCGACGTTGGGCCGCAACTCCGCCACCTTCCGACCACAGGCCACCCGAAGGCCATGCTGCCGGCCGCATCGATGTGTCGCCGCGATGACATCGGTCACCTGCTCCGGCGCCACGTCGCGGTGGTGCACGGCGACCGAGAAGCGCTTGTGCTCGACGCGCACGCCCGGGATGCCGTCGAATTCGGCGCGAAGTTCGGCGACGACCTTTGTCAAAACAGGCACGGCCGCGACCGCCGCGTCGTTCTGGTACCGATCGCCATCGGGACCTAGCAGTTCGAATCCGCGGCTACCGGCGTACCAGAGTCCGGGGACGCCGACGCGCTCTCGGATGTCGTCCAGATCGCGATCAGTCAGGATGGCCACCGGACAGTGCGCAGCCAATTGCACCAGGGTCTTGACCGCTCCGTCGACGAGGGAGGCGGTGTCGTGGTCCGAGACGATCTCGGACAATGTTCCATCGACGTCGAGGTAGACGATCGGACGCCGGCCGCTCAGGACACCGATCAGCTGGCCGTAGGAGTTCAACGCGTTGGGCAACGTCGACATGCGCGCGTCCCCGTCGCGCAGCTCGACCTCGGCCAGGTCGGCGACCACGGCGTCGGCCTCCAATCTCATCAGCCCGTCGACGTGACCGTCTCTGTCGACCGCGACGACGAGCGCGAACCCGCCCGCGCGGGCCGCCCGCACACCGGCCTCGGTGTGATCGATCACGACGGTGCGCTCTGCCTCGGCGCCGCCCCGCCGCGTTGCTTCCAGGAGCATGGCGGGGTCGGGCTTGCCAGCAAGTCCGAGTTCGTCGGCGAGCACGCCATCGACGCGAACGGTGAAAAGGTCGCTCAGTCCGGCCGACTCGAGAACGTGTTCGCAGTTGCGGCTGGACGAACAGATCACGGTCTTCACACCGGCGGCGGACAGTCGTCGAACGAGCCGGACCGTCGAATCGAACGCGCGCACACCGACGTCGAGCTGCTCGGGCAGGGTCTGCTCTGTGCGGTGCACGAGTCCCCACACCGTGCCGTCGTCCGCGGCGGAGCGGCTGCCTTCGGGCAGTGAGATGCCGCGCGACGCCAGGAAATCGGTGACGCCATCGAGGCGTGGCTTACCGTCGAGGAGGCGGCGGTACTCGTCGTCGGTGAACGGCGAGTGGTCCTCGTAATCGCTTGCCGGTCGCCGGGCCAGAAAGTCGTCCAGCACGGTCTTCCATGCCGCGGTGTGCGTGGAGGCGGCGTCGGTGACCACGCTGTCGAGATCAAAGATGACCGCATCGTGGCGACGCGGGTCGATGGTCACCGGCGTGTTCATCCAGGTGCCGTCCCTTCGGTGTGCCTGTGAAGAGGTTGCGGAACGGTCCGCGTGACCGGCAAGGGCCCTTGGGCCACCGCCCAGGTGACCAACGTCCTTCGGCCAATGGCCCTCAGACGCTTTACCGAGGTAGCACCTGCGAACACGATAGAGGTCATGCCGAACAGAACCTACGTCCGTAATATCTCCGCACTCAGGATTGCCGACGCCGAGGATGCGGGCGGCAAAGGGGCCAATATGGGCGAACTGGTCGCGGCCAACCTGCCCGTTCCGCCGGGGTTCGTGATCATGCGGGCCAGCTATCTCGATGCGATGCGGGCGGGCGGCGTCGATGCCGAGCTCAGCGCCCTGCACCTGGAGGCGTTGGACACCCATACCGACACCGTCCGTTTGTCGGAGCTGTGCGAGCGTCTGCAAGCGCTGGTCCAGAAGGCCGGTGTGGCCGAGGACGTTCGCGACTCGATTCTCGCCGCGTACCGCGAGCTGGGCGCCGACACCCTGGTGGCGGTGCGGTCCTCGGCGACCGGGGAGGACAGTCGCGACGCCTCGTTCGCCGGCATGAACCGGACCATCACCAACGTTTGGGGTGAAAGCGGGCTAATCGACGCCGTGCAGAAGTGCTGGATGTCCTTGTTCTCCCCACGGGTCATCACGTACCGGGCCAGCCGCGGTATCACCGCCGACCCGGCGATGGCGGTGGTGGTCCAGAAGATGATCAACTCCGACAAGGCCGGCGTCGCCTTCACCGCCGACCCCAGTACCGGCGCACGGGATCGGGTCGTCATCGAAGGAGCCTTCGGGCTCGGCGAGGTCGTGGTGTCCGGGTCGGTGGAGCCCGACACCTATGTGGTCGCCAAGGAGACGCTGCGCGTCCTCGATGTGCGGCTGGGTCACAAGGCTTTCAAGATCGTCCGCGGGCAGCACGGTCGAGACACCGAAGTGCAGCTGACCGAAGCAGAAGCGGCGGCCCGGGTGCTCGACGACGCCGAGCTGCAGCGCATCACCGAGCTGGCGGTCGCGATCGAGCGGCACAACGGCTGCCCGCAGGACACCGAGTGGGCGATCGAAGGCGATCAGGCGTACCTGGTGCAGGCGCGGCCGATCACGACGCTGGACCAACCGGCGGCGACGTCCGAGCAGCCTGCCGTGCTCGCTCGTGGCCTGCCCGCAGCGCCCGGAATGGCGTCGGGCGCCGTCCGCGTGCTCGAGACCCCCGACGAGGGTCACCGGCTGGAGGACGGGGAGATCCTCGTCGCCCAGATGACAAATCCGGACTGGCTACCCACCATCCGCCGGGCCGCCGCGCTGGTCACCGACACCGGGGGGATGACCTGTCACGCCGCGATTGTCGCGCGCGAGCTGAGAGTCCCGTGTGTGGTCGGAACCCGGACCGCCACACGTGATTTGCACGAAGGCACCATCGTCACCGTCGATGGAGACCAAGGCCGCGTCCTGTCAGGACGCATCCAACCCGCCGCGCCCACCGTCGCGGACCGGCCGGCCGCGTCCGCACCGGGGACCGAGGTGACCGCCACGAAGATCTACGTGAACCTTGCCATGCCCGACTCCGCCGAATCGGTTGCGGCACAACACGTCGACGGCGTCGGCCTGTTACGGGCGGAATTCATGCTGACCGAGGCGCTGTCGGGTCGGCACCCGCGCGACCTCATCGCGCGCGGGGAGCAGGCCAGCATGGTCGATGCGATGGTCGCGTCGGTCGGCCGCATCGGAGCGGCGTTCGCCCCCCGCCCAGTCATCTACCGCACCACCGATTTCCGCAGCAACGAGTTCCGCGGCCTCAGCGGTGGCGAGTCATACGAGCCCGTCGAGCACAACCCGATGATCGGGTACCGAGGCTGCTACCGCTACATCAAGGAACCCGATCTGTTCGCGCTGGAACTGGAGGCCCTGGCCCGGGTTCGGGAGCAGTCCCCCAACGTGCACGTGATGATCCCGTTCGTGCGCACCCGATGGGAGCTCGATGAGTGTCTGTCGCTCATCGACGCCAGCCCGCTGGGCCGTCAGCGCGGTTTGCATCGCTGGGTGATGGCCGAGGTGCCGTCGGTGCTGCATTGGCTTCCGGAATACATCGGCATGGGTGTCGACGGGGTGTCGATCGGCAGCAACGATCTGACCCAGCTGGTGCTCGGCGTGGACCGTGACTCCGACATCTGCGCCGAGTTGTTCGACGAATCCGACCCGGCCGTTCTCGATGCGATCGGCCAGATCATCAGCACCGCACGCAGGTTCGGCATCACGTCGTCGCTGTGCGGTCAGGCACCGTCGACGAATCCGGCCTTCGCCGAACATCTCGTGCGGATGGGTATCACCTCGGTGTCGGTCAACCCCGACGCGGCGGATGCGGCACGAAAGGTGATCGCGGCGGCCGAGCGGCGGATCATTTTGGAGGCGGCACGCGACCAACGTGCATGAGTAGCGCGGTCAGCGTGCGAGAGCGAGCACTTCGGCGAATCCCGCGGTGAGGCAGTCCAAGAGCACGTCGTGATCGGGCACCGCTGCGCCGTCGACGTTGATTCCGATGTCGCAGGTGTCGACGTGCGAGAGCAGCGTGACGTTCAGCGCCGCACCAAGTGTCGGGGAGAATGCGTACTGCGCCCGCACCGGCGCGCCTGCAAAAGCCACGGGCACGGGAAAGCCGGGAACGTTGCTGGCGATGAGGTCGACGTTGCGAAGCACCGAACCGACGTATGAACGCGGCATCAAGTTGAGTGCGCCGGCGATCAACTCGGTATGGGCAAGCGATTCCTCGTTGCGCGCGTTGTCGGTACGGTCACGCACGACGCGGATGCGTTCGACGGGATCGGCGATGCCCACCGGGATGTCGAACCGGATCAGTGTTGCCCGGTTTCCGCCCATGGGGTCCGCTTCGGTGCGGAGGTTGATCGGCATCGACAGGATCAGCTCGTCCACGGGTGCGTTGTGTTTCACGTGATAGGCGCGAAGTCCGCCGGCGACCGCGGCGACGAACGCGTCGTTCAACGAACCGCCGGCGAGGTGACCGGCCTGGCGCAGCGCCGATTTCGGCACTTCGTGGACGTAAACCTGACGGACGAGGCTGCGGTCGACCATGATCGGCGACCCGGGTTTGGCGATGGGACGGGCGGTGCGCAGGATAGACGCTGCCGTCGACCAGCCACCCGCAACGGCGTCGACGGGTCGGCGAATGGCGCGCACCACGGCCGGCGTCGCCTTGATCGGGGTCGAGATCGCCGTGCCGATGAGACCGCTCTGGTACTCGACGACGGCACGGAGTGCGCCTAATCGACTCTGCCCGGTCGGCTCCGGCATCTTCGGTTCACGTGCAGGACGGTCGATGGGGTCATACAGGATCCTGGCCAGCTCGACCGCGCCGACGCCGTCGGTGAGCGCATGGTTGAACTTGACCAGCACCGCGGCGCCGCCATCGGACAGGCCGTCGACCAACGTGGCCTCCCACAGCGGACGGGCCCGGTCGAAGTCGGCCATCGCCGCCACCCGGGCCAGTTCCAGAAGCGCGTCGATGTTCCCAGGCTCGGGAGCGGTGACGCGGCGCAGGTGGAAGCCGAGATCAAAGTCGGAGACGAAATCCCAACGCGGCGGGACGAAAGGCGTCGAAGGTATCACCCGCTGCCGAAACCTGGGCACCGTCCGGCTCAGCCGATCGAACCGTTCGACCAGCTGATGCCAGTCCGGGCACCGGTCGAGCAGGATCAGCGTGACGATCGTCGACCGCAGCCGGGGATCGCGCTCGTTCCGCCACATGAAGGCGTCGCTGTTGCTGAGGATCTCGGCCACTGTCAAGCAGCCCTAGGCAGGTTGGGCGAGGCCCCTTCCGAGCGGGCGGTCGGCCGGTGGCGCTCCGGGGCCCACCCCACGTAGGTCAGGTACAGCCCGACGGCCGCCACCACCACCTCGATCGCCATCCACCGGCTGCCGGCATCCACCATGGAGTCGGCGGCAGAGAGGTAGGTCTGGGGAATCGCCAGCAGAAGTGCGCCCTTGAGGGCCGTCAGCCAACCGAGCGCCGACACGATGGCCTTCGGGACACCCCGCCAGTACGGGTGCAGGGCGACCACAATGAGACCGGCCAACAGAACAAATGCGCCAGTTACCCACGGCCACACCGTGTTTGTACTGAACTCAGACAGAAGTGCCGGCATCTCCGATGCCCTCACCAAGGCCAGCACGGCGAGAATCGCCAGGTAAGGTCCGAGCACGCGGGAAAACATGCGTGTTCTGGCCTCGGACTGCTGTCGAGTGCTCATCGCGTTACCTCCCGTTGGAACCCTCTGGCGCCATAGTGGATATCCGACCACCTGACCCGACACCTGTCATAGAGTCCAAAGTCCTGGCGCCAGGGGGCATTCGTCGCGCATCCCACGCTCACATGACACAGGCCCGGCAGCAGAACCCCACGGCGGCGACGACGAAGATCAACTGTCGGCGGAGGACACCCTGCTCGAGCGCTGCACCGAGGATCTCCTCGACGAGGGCTACTCGCCGCCCGAGCGGCCGTGGCGGGGCACTTCTGGTTCGCTGCGAGACACCGATCGGATCCTCGCAGCGGAAGAACCGGATCCGGCTGATCGCCGACGATGTCGGTATCAGCGGCGGCGCGGCCTCGGGCGAGCAGGATCACGACACGATCTTGACCTTGAGGAAACGCTCGATGCCGAACCGCCGCCAGGTTTCTCGCCGACGCGCCGAGAGCGGGGGCGTGGCTGATGCCGCATCGATGACCGTGGGTTCGACGACGTCGTAGGTCTCCCCGCTCTCGGTGATCACCGCACGCCCGGCGGCCAACACGTTGCGGAGCCAATCGACATTCGTTCCGTATGGCAGCGGAACTATGAACCCTTCCGGGACCCGGGCGGCCACCACAGGTGTGGCGTAGCGCTTTCCGGACCGTCGCCCCGTGTGCCATATCACCGCGGCGTACCAGTGTTTGCGCCCGGCCACACGCAGCATCATCGGGTTGAGGACATGCTTGTTGAAGGTACGCACCCCGTTTCGCAACGATTCCATTTGCGCTGATCCTGGTGTCCGCGTTAGGAATTCGTGGCGCGCTTGTCCCGCCGTCCCCGCGCCGGGGTGGCTGTGGGTTCTCCCGGCAGCAGGTACAGAATCGTCTTCTTGTTGGACCGCCGCGCCGACGCACTGATGGTGCTGAGCCGAGCCAGCGTCTGCTCGATGCCGCGCGCCAGTTCGCCGACCTCAGGACGCGCTTCATCATCGGAGGTGACGCCGACGACGAGTCTGCCGGCGTAGCTCACCATCGCCAGCCCTGCTCGCGTACCCGGTCCGATCGCCGGAATCGGCAGCAATCGCACGATGTCCTGTCCGATGAACCGAAGCCGCTCAGCGGGACCTGAGTCGATCGGCGTCAGCGCCACAGCTCCTCGCTGCGGCAGCCACGGTAGCGCGTGGCCGTCCTGCCCCGCCGGCGACGCGAATGGATGAATGACTCCCGCACCACTGGGCCCGTCGGTACGAGTCAACCGGGTGTGTGCCTTGCGCAGTTGCCGAACGGGGTCGGACTCATCGACCGGCAGTGCGACAGCGGCACGGGCGTGCGTCGATGTCGGCACCAGGGCGCGAAGCGAACCGCAGTGGGTTGGCCGACCATGGCGCATCAGCAGGTTGCGGTAGCTTCCGCTCATCGCGGCAAGGGCGATGTCCTTGGCCGTGACGTCGAAGGCGTCACACACCTTTGCGACATCCGCGAGGCTTAATTCCACTGAGGCATAACGTCGCAGGCTCGTGACGTGTCCGGTCAGCGGGCACTCCGCAGGACGTTCACCACCCCTGGTCCCCCCGACGGTGTCGGCGATGACGCGTGCCGCCGCAGCCGTCAAAGCCGCGGATGTCCGCCACGCTCCCCCCGCCCATCTCAGCGGGTTCAGCGTGCGCATGACGTGGTTGTCGTCGCGCTGGATCTGCGGATCCGCCTCCTCGTCGTCGGTCAACCGGGTGAGCATCCGCATCACCTCAGCTTCGTCGGCGATGCTCGAGTGGGTCTTGAGCAGAATCGCCCAGCGGTTCTCCGAAAGGCCCTCGAGAACCCAGCATTCCCACAACGGATCGCCGTGATGGAGGCGCCAGCTCATCACGTCGGAGACCAGCGCGAACAACGCCTGATCGTCTCCTGGACGCGGGACCGCGATGTGGTGCACATGCTCGGCGAAGTCCTCGTCGACGACGACCGCTCGCGGCCTGGCGAGGTCGAACGGGTATCGGCGCACGACCTGTCTGAACCGACGATCGGTGGCGAGACGCTGGGCCAGCGCCCCGTGCAACGCGTCGCGATCGGGAAGGGGCCCCGCCATCACGGCCAGCGCAGCGACCGCGAAATTCGCATTCGGGTCGGTCTCCTCCACCTGCAGCAACTTCGCATCAAAACCGGTGAGCGTCGCCATAGCCGTAACCTCCAGTTACACGTATCTTAGACCTATTGTTCGCCGCAACGGAAGACGTCGGCAGGGCCGAAAGTCACTGATCCAGACACGGGCGGTCCGGCCCGGACAGCGAGTGACTTTCTTCTCTATACGGACTCGACCCACCGGAGTGACGATGGACCGGTCGAAGGGACGCGAGGGTGAAGACCAGCATCGAACCGAAACGCGGGGAACTGGACACGATCGCATGGGCCTTCCTGCGTTCCGAGTTCACCGGAGCGGCCTACCGCAGTTGGCCCATCGACCGGCGCCTGAACGCCTTCCTCGTGCATCGCGGACTGACCGCGATCGCCCACGACGGAGGAGCGTGCGACGCGCTGCTGCAACAGGTTCTGTCGAACCTCGGGCCGGCGCGGCGCCAAGGCCTGATCCGTTCGCCGGTCACATCGAGACACACGGGACCCACCCGTAGAGACCTTCGAGGGAAGCACATATGAAAGCAATGGTCTACGACGGTCCGGGACGCGTCTCCTGGCGGTCGGTGCCGGATCCCGGCATCCAGCGCCCCACCGATGCGATCGTGCGGGTCGAGGCGGTGACGATCTGCGGAACCGATCTACACATCCTCAAAGGCGATGTGCCCGAGGTCGAACCGGGGCGGGTGCTGGGTCACGAAGCCGTCGGCACGGTGACGGAGGTGGGATCGGCAGTGCAGACGCTGTCGCCGGGAGACCGGGTGTTGATCTCGTGCATCAGCGCATGCGGGGCGTGCCGGTACTGCAGGGAAGGTCATTATGGCCAGTGCCTGGGCGGTGGCGGATGGATTCTGGGACATCTCATCGACGGGACACAAGCCGAGTACGTCAGGGTGCCCTTCGCCGATAACTCCACGCACAAGGTGCCTGCCGGTGTCGGCGATGAGCAGATGATCTTGCTGGCTGACATCCTGCCGACATCCTATGAAGTCGGTGTCCTCGCGGGGACCGTCCGCCCGGGTGATGTGGTGGCGATCGTCGGCGCAGGGCCGATCGGCCTGGCCGCCGTTCTCACCGCGAAGCTGTACAGCCCGAAGCACATCGTGGCGGTAGACGTCACCGACGCCCGCCTGGACGCCGCCCGCAAACTCGGGGCAGACGTCGTTGTCAACTCCACGAATCAGAGCGCCCGTGAGGTCATCGACGACCTGACCGCCGGCTTGGGCGCCGATGTGGCAATGGAGGCGGTCGGTCTTCCCGAGACGTTCGAAGAGTCGGTCAGGTTGGTTCGTCCCGGCGGACACGTGGCGAACCTCGGTGTGCACGGCGCCCCTGCGACACTGCACCTCGAACAGATCTGGATCAAGAACCTGACCATCACGACGGGCTTGGTCGACACCTACTCCACCCCTACGTTGATCGAGCTGGTCGCAAGCCGTCAGCTCGTTACCGCGGAGATGATCACCCACCGGTTTGCGATGGCCGAATTCGAAACGGCCTATGGAGTTTTCGGCGATGCGACCCGTTCGGGTGCGCTGAAGGTTCTATTGACGGCGGGTTGATTGCTGCCGCGCGACGATCACCGGGACCCGGGCGGCCTGGACCACCGTGTTGCTCGCCGAACCGAGCAACATCCCCACGAATCCGCCGCGGCCGCGGCTTCCGACCACGACAAGCTGAGCCTCTTCTGATCGGTCGAGCAGCTGGCGAGCCGGTTGGTCCAGCTCCACCACGCGGTGGACGACGACGTCGGGGTAGCGCTCTCCCCAGCCGGCCAGGCTTTCGGCGAGCGTCTTCTCGGCCGTCGCCTGCAGCGATGACCACTGCATGCGGTACGTGTCGGGAACATCGGCGTCGCTCCAGACATGCAGCGCAACCAGATCCGCCCCTCGGCGCGAGGCTTCGTCGAAAGCGACTGCCGTCGCCAACGCCGATGCTTGCGAACCGTCGATGCCCACCAGCACCGGTTTCCGCCCCGGTGTTGCGTCGTCGTGGATCACCGCGACCGGACAGTGGGCGTGGTGCACGACCGCAGTGGTCACCGACCCGAGCATGCGGCGAGACCGTGCACTTTGCCCCTGCCGTCCGACCACCACCAGCTTGGCCGTCGTGGAGGTCTCGACCAGAGCCGCCACCGACTGCCCGAAGTACAACTCACTGCAGATATCTGGGCGATCCGCGCCGGCCAAGCTTTCTTCAGCGACCTGGACCGCGTGGGCGATGGTGTTGCGAGCGTCGTCCTCCTGGCTCTCGAGCACTTCCTCCGGCACCCGACCGAACGGCCACAGCGCCGTCGACGCCGCTACCCGAAACGGGGCGAGGGCGTGCACGACCGTGAGCGGGACGCGGTGCATCGCGGCCTCCCGCGCCGCCCACCGCACCGCCACATGTGCGGACGCGGACCCGTCGGTGCCCACGACGACTCCGTGATGTGACACGTGAGGTCCTCCCGCCGATCGATGACCATCTGGGATGGTAGGAGTCAACTGTCGGGCAGCGCGACGGGCTTAGGTCCCACCCCGCTACGGCCGATCGTCACCTGATCGTGTGAACGAAGCCACTACGGCAGTACGTGGCTGGATCGTAATGTCGGCACACATGGCGGCACCTGACCGCGACGATGCGGACGAGCGGCGAGCGAGTCCTCGCGTTCCGTCGTTCGGCACGGGCGCGTTGGACTCTGTGTTGGGACCGTTCGCGAGAACCGGTAGCTACTACGCGCACGCGTGGCGCGACTATCTGAATCGCAAGCCGCGCGAGCTTCCGATCGCTCGGCCGACGCCGGCGCTTGCCGCGCATGCGCTGCGCGATGAGATCGTGCTCATGGGATTGCGCATGCGTCGGCCGATCAGCGATATGGCCGAATTCGAGCGCATCAACACCGAAGTCGTTGCGGCGCTGGCCTGCTACGAGCAGCACGGCTGGTTGGAGCAACCGGCACGCTACTTCGCCAAACCCCGGGCACTCGCTGAAGTCGCCGTCCACCCGGTGGAGGCGTTCGGCCGGTCGTATGAGCGCATGGTGTTCGACAGCGGCTACACACCACGCGCGGACGAACCCGGTAGACAACGCTGGCTCGGCTATACCGCCAATCACCGTGGGTACGCATTGCTGCTGCGTCACAGGGAAGATCGGCCCTGGCTGGTGTGCGTGCACGGAACGGAGATGGGCCGCGCGGGGCTCGACCTGGCGTTGTTCCGGGCGTGGCACCTGCACCGTGATCTCGGCCTCAACGTGGTCCTGCCGGTCCTGCCGATGCACGGCCCGCGGGGTCGAGGCCTGCCCAAAGGTGCGGTGTTTCCGGGCGCGGACGTGATGGACAACGTGCATGCGACCGCCCAGGGTGTGTGGGACATCCGGCGGTTGCTGGCCTGGATCCGCTCACAGCAACCCGATGCACCGATCGGGTTGTACGGTCTGTCCCTCGGCGGTTACGTCTCGTCCCTGGTCGCGAGCCTCGATACCGGGCTCACCTGCGCGATCCTCGGGGTGCCGGTGGTCGATCTGATCGACCTGCTTGGCAGCCACGCCGGCTTGAGCGACGACGATCCACGCCGTCAGACGGTGACCATGGCCGCGCCCATCGGGCGGATGACCTCGCCACTGTCCTTGGCGCCCAAGGTGCCGATGCGCGGCCGGTTGATCTACGCGGGCATCGCCGACCGTCTCGTGCATCCGCGCGAGCAGATCGTCAAGCTGTGGGAGCACTGGGGCAGGCCAGAGATCCTGTGGTATCCCGGCGGCCACACCGGGTTCTTCCAGTCGCGGCCCGTCCAGCAGTTCATCGACTGTGCGCTGGTGCAATCGGGGCTGCTCACCGGGGCGGTGCCGGAATGCGAACCGGACCAGTAGCGATTCGGTCAGCAGTCGCAGGACCGGGCGATGCAGCCCCCGCTGTACACCGTGTCGGCCTGGGCGAGCGCGTCGGGTGCGGCATACGACAACACCTGTCCTTCGCGGCTGCCGTACCGGTAGACCGTGATCCCCTTGACCTTTGCCTTCCAGGCGGCCAGGTAGATGTCGCGAACGTCGTCGACCGTCGCGGTTGCCGGCAGGTTGACCGTCTTGGAAACGGCCGCATCGACGTGGCGCTGCACCGCGGACTGCATCCGCAGGTGCCAGTCGGGCGCGATCTCGGCCGCGGTGGGAAACGCGCCACGCACCGAAGCCGACAACTGTGGGCACCCACGCACTCCCCCGCGCTGCGCGATCTCGCTGATCAACTCGTCACTGTAGAAACCCTGACCGCGGGCCAGCCGGTCAAAACACGGGTTGACCTCCAGCAGCTGCCTGCCGAGAACCGAACGCGTGAAAGCGATCGCGAACATCGGCTCGATTCCGGCGGTGGTACCGGCGATGAGCGAGATGGTTCCCGTCGGTGCCACGGAGGTGACCTGCGCGTTGCGACGCGGGTCCGAGCGCGCGAACCGGCTGTCGGCGAACGCCGGAAACGAGCCCCGCTCTTCGGCCAACCGCTTCGAGGCGATGTGCGCCTCTCGCTGTATCCGCCTCATGAGCTGTTCGGCCAGCCCCACCCCCTCCTCGCTGTCATACGGAATGGACAGGGTGGCAAGTAATTCCGCCAACCCCATCACGCCCAAGCCGATCTTGCGGGTGGCCCGGGCGGCTTCTTCCAACTCGGGATACGGGTACCGGCTCACGTCGATGACGTCGTCGAGGAATCGCACGGCGAGCGCGACGACCTCGTTGAGCCGGTCCCAATCGATGCGCCCGTCGACAACCATTCGGGCCAAGTTGATCGAGCCGAGATTGCAGGACTCATACGGCAGCAGCGGAACCTCGCCGCACGGGTTGGTCGCCTCGATCCGGCCACGGCGCGGTATCGGGTTGGCCCTGTTGATGGCGTCGAGGAATACCAGACCCGGGTCTCCGCATTCGTGCGCTGCCGCACAGATCCTGTCGAACAGCGTTGCGGCGGGCACCTGGGCAACGGTCCTGCCGGTCCGCGGGTTGACCAGCCGATGATTATCGCCTCGTTCCACCGCACGCATGAACCGATCGCTGACGCCGACCGACAGATTGAAATGTGTCAGCGCGTTCTGTGAGCGGGCTTTGGTCGTGATGAAGTCGACGATGTCGGGATGCGACGCGTCGAGCACGGCCATGCAGGCGCCGCGTCGACGACCGCCCATGGAAACCACCTCGGCGGCAGTGTCGTACAGCTCCAGAAATGGCATCGGACCGCTCGCGGTGCCTGCCGTGATGGTCACCGGGTCGCCCGAGGGACGCAACCGGCTGAACGAGAAGCCGGTGCCACCGCCGGACCGCTGAACCTCCGCGGCCTGGCCGAGGGTCGCGAAGATCGAACGCAGTGAATCGTCGACGGGCAGGACAACGCAGGCAGACAGCAGGCCGATATCGGTCCCGGCGTTCATCAACGTGGGCGAGTTCGGCAGGAATTCAAGGCTGCGTAGCAGCTTCGCATACCGCTCGGCCCAGCGCGTCGACGAACCTGGCCGGTACCCATCCTCTGCCGCGGCGACGCAGTGCGCGGCCCGGTCCATCATCTCGCCGGTCGACTCGGTCGGGCGCCCCTTGTCGTCGCGCAGCAGATACCGCTCGCGCAGTACCGTCACCGCCGCCAGGCTCAGCTTCAGCTCGTCGGCCACCCCGAGCATCTCCTTGGCGGTGCGCAGCTCGGCGCGGCGCCGTCGGTAGACGATGTATGCGCGGGCGACGTCGTCGAGACCGGCTTCGCCCAGCCGCGCCTCGACGTAGTCCTGTATCTCTTCGACCGGCGCCACGCCAGGCCCCAGCGCGTCGGCAACCGCCCTGGCCACCGTTATCGCCATGTCCGGGTCGTCGTTCGCCACCTCACGGGCCGCCCCAGCCACCGCGGCTTCGATCCGCGTGACGTCGAACGGCACCACGGTTCCGTCCCGGCGTCGGACTTCTGTCGGCCAGGTTCTCGTTTTCGCCTTGGTGGACACGGCTATCCGCTCCTTCACTGCGGCCTCAATGCTGCCCGAAGCGGACGGGGCCGCCAGAGTCATTCTCCCTGAGCCATCCGGGACTTTCGGCCCTGTGGCGCCGGTCGGTCGCGGTCAAGACTGGCTGCATGCCACGCCAACGGCATGACGAACGGCGACCAGCACAGGACGCGTCCTTCTACCACCTTGCCGATGTCACGATTGGCACACAGTGTTGTCAGGGCACGGCGTGCTTTGTGGCCCGACAACGGAACCCGGCGCGCTGGGCCGAGGCCGATGCGTCCGATCCTCGCGTCTATTGCCTGGGGCGCTGCTTCGCGGGTCCTGCTGCCGCAGGCGATCTGTCTGGTCCCGCGGTCGAAGTCGCTTGTGACACCGCAGTGATACTCGCCAGAATCAGCCGGGGTTCTTCTCCGCAGCTGAGTGACTACCGCGCCGACGCGGGGTACGTGGGTCTTGCCCGCGCTTTGTCCTCGAAACCCGAGGCAACGCTGGCCGAAGTCGACAGGTCCGGGCTCCGCGGCCGTGGTGGGGCAGGCATTCCGACCGCCCGCAAATGGCGCGCTGCCCGAGCGCAATCCGAAGGCGCACGCGTTCTCGTCGTCAACGCGGACGAAGGCGATCCTGGTGCGTACATCGACCGGTATCTCTTGGAAGGCGACCCGCACGCCGTGCTCGAAGGGATGGCGATCGCGGCGGTCGCCATCGGTGCGCAGCGGGCATGTATCTACGTGCGCCGCGAGTATCCGCGGGCGCTGGCCACGGTTCGCGCCGCCGTGGCCGAGGCCGAAGCCGCGGGAATTCTCGGCGACGCACTTCTCGGGCACGGACCCCCGTTGACGGTCAGCGTGGTGGAGGGCAAGGGCAGCTACGTCTGCGGCGAGGAGACTGCGCTGCTCAATGCCCTCGAGGGACGGCGTCCGATGGTGCGCGCGCGCCCACCTTATCCCGCGCAGTCCGGTCTGCATGGTGTGCCGACCGTGGTGAACAACGTCGAGACGCTCGCCGCTGTGCCATGGATTCTTCGTCACGGCGGCACCGCATATGCCCGACTCGGGTCAGGCACCAGCACAGGCACGAAGGTGGTGTCGTTGAACTCGCTGTTCCGCAGGCCGGGGCTCTATGAAGTCGAGTTCGGTATCCCGCTGCGAGAGATAGTCGAAGGGCTCGGCGGCGGGCTCGTCGACGATGACCTGAGGGGTGTGATCGTCGGCGGCCCGCTGGCCGGAATCGTCCCGCCCACGCTGCTCGACGTTGCGTTCACCTTCGACGACTTGCGCGGCATCGGAGCCGAGGTCGGCCACGGGGGAATCATCGGGTTCGACGACACCACACCGGTCGGTGAACTCGTGCATCACGTCTTTCGGTTCGGCGCCTACGAATCCTGCGGCGCCTGCACACCGTGCCGCGTCGGCGCCGCCCGGATCGAGCAGCTGTTCTCGGGGGTCTTGGACGAGGCTGGTGACGCCGAGTGGCGGTCCACGGTGCGGGCACTGGCGGCGACGAGCCTGTGCGGTCATGGCAGCGGGTTGGCGGCGTTCGCCCGCAGCGTGATGACCCATTACGGGGAGGACCTCGACTCGTGCCGCGCTTGATCATTGACGGCGCCACCGTCTCCTGTGCGCCCGGCGTTTCGGTGCTCGAGGCGGCGGCAAGCGCCGGGATCGACATCCCGGCGTTGTGCCACGACCCGCGCCTCGCCCCGGCCGGAGCCTGTCGGTTGTGTGTGGTGACGATCGACGACGCCGATCGCCCCAAGCCCGCCTGCACCACGCCGGTGACCGAGGGCATGGTGGTCCAAACGACGACAGGTGAGCTGCGCGAGTTGCGAAAAGCCCTGCTGTCCATGCTTACTCGGCGTTACCCCGCCAATTCTGTTGCCGTCGATCCAGAACTTCCGTTGCATCGCATGCTCGCAGACCACGGGGTGTCGGCGACGGGAACACCGGACCCGTGCCGGGTGGATTCGTCGCACCCCAACATCCGCGTCGACCTCAACCATTGTATCTCGTGCTGGCGTTGCGTGCGGATCTGCGACGAGGTGCAGGGCCAATTCACCTGGCGCATAACCGGTCGCGGCACCGACTCCCACGTCATCCCGGACTCGGGCGGTACGCTGGCCGACAGCACCTGCGTATCGTGCGGCGCGTGCGTCGACACGTGCCCGACCAATGCCCTGACCGACGTGCACGCTGTTCAAGCCGAGTCGGCCACCGAATGGGCTCGAACCACATGCCCGTACTGCGGCGTCGGATGCGAAATGATGGTCGGCAGCCGCAACGGGCGGATCGTGGAAGCCGTTCCCGCTCATGATGCCCCGGTCAACCGCGGCCACCTGTGCGTGAAGGGCAGGTACGGCTTCGGCTTTTCCGCCTCAGCCGACCGGATCACCACCCCGATGCTGCGCAGTTCGTCGGGGGAATGGATGCCGGTTGGCTGGGACGAAGCCATCGAGGTCGCGGTACGCGGCTTTCGTCGCGTCATCGAGCGTGCCGGGCCGACGGCGGTCGGCGTCCTGGGCTCGGCGCGCGCCACCAACGAGGAGAACTACCTCACCCAGAAGTTCGCGCGCGTCGTGCTCGGCACCAATAATGTGGATTGCTGCGCCCGGGTCTGCCATGCACCGTCGGCTGCGGGCCTCAAGGCAGTATTCGGTACCGGCGCGGCCACCAACTCATTCGACGACATCGAAATCGCAAATACCATTGTGGTGTGCGGGTCCAACACCACGGAGGCCCACCCGATCGTCGGCGCCCGCATCAAGCAGGCCGCGCTGCGCGGCACCAACCTCGTCGTCATCGACCCGCGCCGGATCGAACTCGCCGACTACGCCGACGTGCACCTGCGGCCCCGCCCGGGAACGAATGTGGCGGTGCTCAATTCGATCGCGGCCGCGATCATCGACGAAGGCCTTGTCGACGAGGCGTTCGTGGCTCGGCGGGTGGACGACTTCCCCGCGTTCCGCGATTTCGCTACCGCCTATGTACCCGAACGGGTTTCGTCGACCACCGGGTTGGATCCCGCCGATGTGCGACGCGCCGCCCGGCTCTATGCCGGACCAGGCCCATCCATGCTCTTCCACGGTCTCGGGGTCACCGAGCATGTCCAGGGCACCGACGCCGTGATGTGTCTCGCCAACCTGGCCCTGCTCAGCGGAAACATCGGCAAGCCCGGCTCCGGGTGCAATCCGCTTCGCGGACAGAACAATGTGCAGGGCTCGGCCCACATGGGATGTGAGCCACACCATCTGACCGGCATGATCGCCCTGGCCGATGGCCGTGAGCGCGCCGCCGCGGTATGGGGCGCGCCCGTGCCCGAGGTGCGCGGGCTCGATGCGATGGAGATGCTCGACGCCGCCGAGGACGGCCGGCTCGACGCGTTATGGGTTGTCGGCTGGGACATCCTGCTCACGCAGCCGCAGACCGCGTCGGTCGAACGGGCACTCGCCGCGCTCGAGGTGCTCGTGGTTCAGGATCTCTTTCTCACCGAGACGGCGCGGCGCTTCGCAACGGTCTTCCTCCCGGCCGCATCGTCGTTCGAGAAAGACGGCACGTTCATGAACTCCGAGCGCCGGATTCAGCGGATCCGCCGCGCGGTTCCCCCGCCGGGCGTCGTCAAGACCGACACCGACATGTTGTGCGAGGCCGCCGCCGCCTTCGGATGGGGCGGCCACTTCTCCTACCGGGGTGCACACGACATTTGGGATGAGATCCGGCGCCTCTGGCCCGCCGGTGCGGGGATCACCTATCACCGGCTCGACAGGCCCGGCGGCCTGCAGTGGCCCTGCCTCGACGAGGACCACCCGGGGACGTCGCTGCTGCACCGCGACACGTTCCCGGGGATCGGGGCGCGTGCCATGTTGCGACGCATCGATCACCGGCCGAGTGCCGAACAACCGAGCGACGGCTACCCGCTGGTGCTGATCACCGGCCGTGAGCTGTACGCGTTCAACGCAGGCACGATGACCGGGCGGGCGGCCACCGCCGCGTTGACCCTAGGTGCCGCGCTCGAAATTTCACCGGAGGATGCGCAGCGACTGGGCGTCAGCGATGGCGCGGAAGTCTCTGTACAGAGCAGGTACGGCACGCTCGTACTGCCGTGCCGCATCAGCGACCGCATGCAAACGGGAACGGTGTTCGCCAGCTTCCACGACCCAGCCGTACCCGTGAATACAATCACCGGGCCAGGGCGCGATCGCACGACCCACACCCCGGAGTACAAAATTACGGCGGTGAAGGTCGACCCCTCGGGCCCACCCAGGCCAATTGTCCGGCGTGACAGGTCTTAAGACCCTAATCAAGGCGACCCTTCGGCCATAAAGTCGTCTCAGGCGGTACCAACCGGTCTCGCCCCGACGAGCAAGGAGGACCACCATGACTACGGCTCGCGACGTCATGCACGCCGGCGCCACTTGTATCGGCGAACACGAAACCCTCGCCGCAGCGGCTCAGCACATGCGTGATCTTGGTGTCGGCGCGCTGCCGATCTGCGGAGACGACGACCGCCTGCACGGCATGATCACCGATCGTGACATCGTCATCAAATGTGTTGCCGCTGGTCATGATCCGAATATCATGACTGCCGGGGAACTAGCGCAGGGCAGCGCCTATCACGTCGATGTGGGAGCCGACATTCAAGAGATGCTGCTGATGATGGAAGAGCATCAGGTGCGTCGTCTCCCGGTGATCGAGAATCATCGACTGGTCGGTATCGTCAGCGAGGCCGACGTTGCGCGGCAGCTTCCCGAGCATGAGATCGCGCGGTTCGTCAAAGCGATCTGCGCCCCCAAGGCGCTGACCAGCCACTAAGCGCTAGGCCAGCTCCTCGGTGTCCTGACTCAACGCGGCCAACCGCGCGATGCCCTGTTCAATGCCCCGCGCCAGTTCATCGACGTCCGGTGTGGCATCGTAGTCTGCGGTGATGCCGACGACCAGTTCTTCGGCATAGCTCAAGATCGCGATGACGGTTCGCAACTGAACGGCAATTGGCGGAATCGGATATACCCCCAGCACTTTTCGCCCCATGACGTGCATCTGGTGACGAGGCCCGGGCACGTTGGTCGCGACTGTTACGACACCGCGCTGCGGTAATCGGGTCAACGCTCGAACAGCCCAGGCCGTCAAGGGAAAAGGAACGACGTTCGTCGCGGCGACAAACACCGACGATGCCTGCCGCTGACCACTGCTCTTTACGGTGGTCAGCCGATCGTGCACCGCTCGCAGTTGCTCGACAGGGTTTGATTTATCGACGGGAAGGTACGGAAGCATCACCGAAATCCGATTGTCGGCCTCGCTCATCGCCTCGTTCGAACGCACCGACACCGGCACCAGTGTCGGCAGTGAATTGCGTCTGGGCTCCACGCCACGACGAATAAGACCTAGCCGGAAACTATCCGTAATAGCGGCCAGCACAACATCATTGAGTGTCACATCAAATGTCGCTCGGATCTTGGCCACATCAGCCAGTGACACGCGCACCGCGCTGTACCGTCGCATCGTGGTCAGCGGGCCGACGAAGGGCGACGGCGCTGCCGGACGCAAGAGGCTCGAGGTGATCTCAACCGCCCCTTCCAATACAAGACCCGCTGCTCTGGTGACCGTGCTCGCGGCGTGCCAGGCCCCGCTGGCCCAATCAAGCGGATTGAGGCTCAGCCGGGGCACGAGGTTGGGTTGCTGGTGCGGCTCGTGGGCCGCCCGAATCTTGGATGCGAACGTGTCGCTCTCACCCTCGTCGCTGAGGCTTGAGAGCATCTGCATCGTCGCAATCCCGTCGGCGATGCAGTGGTGGATCTTGATCAAGGTCGCCCACCGGTCACCGGCCAGGCCCTCGATAATCCAACATTCCCACAGAGGTCTCTCCCGGTCTAACCGCCGTTCCATGACGTCGGCGACAAACCGGAACAACGCCGTGTCATCGCCCGGATGTGGCAGCGCGGCGCGGTGGACGTGGCGGGTCAGATCGAGGTCGGGGTCTTCCACCCATTCCGGGGCCTCGAGATCAAGACGGTGAGTGTGCAGACGTTGTCGGAACCGGGGAACCGCGAGTACGCGTTGCCCGATGCCGGCAACAAGCGAATCGTAGTCGGGCATGGGCCCTTCGATGACCGACAGACCGCCGACCGCAAGGCTGACGTGCGGATCAGAATCTTCGGCTTCGAGAAAGCCCGCGTCAAGAGTGCTCAGGTGCTCCATGTGTCAACTCTTGCGCCCGCGAAGGAGGCGATGGAAGGGCCAGAGGTCCCGTACCGAAGAGGACGAGGACCTCCTCGCCATTCGGTACGTGCCCGACGATGACCGGCCGCGATACGGTGAGACAGTCCAGGGCGGCATCTGAAAGAGATGGACGGCTTGACGATCAGGCTCGCCTGCGCGAACTGGTCGCCCAGGGCCCTTAGTTCCGCGCTTAGGGACCATAGACCCTGGCATTGCCGGGGTGGGGTGTATCAACCTGGAAGCATGGGTCGCACCCGGGTGGAACAAGACGTGATCAAGGACGTCGTGCAGTTGGCGTGCCGCGCCCCGTCGCTGTTCAATAGTCAGCCGTGGCGATGGGTTGCCGAGGCCGACACGCTTCAACTGTTTCTCGACAAGGACCGCGTCCTCTACTCGACAGACCACTCGGGTCGCGAGGCGCTCCTGGGCTGTGGCGCCGCACTGGACCACTTACGGGTGGCCTCGGCCGCGGCGGGCTGGCAGGCCAATGTCGACAGACTTCCCAACCCGAACAATCCCCTACATCTGGCTTCGATCGACTTCCGGCCGATGGAGCTGATCACCGAGGGGCACCGTCGCCGCGCAGACGCGATACTGCGCCGGCGGACCGACCGGCTGCCCCTCACGGCCCCGCCGGACTGGGATTTGGTTCAGGCGCAGCTACACAGATCTGTGACGTCCAGGGCTGTACGACTGGATGTCATCGCCGACGAACTACGTCCGGAGCTCGCGCACGCCTCGCGACTCACCGAATCATTACGTCTCTACGACACCTCGTATCATTCCGAACTCTCCTGGTGGACAGGGCCGTTCGAGTCCATCGACGGTGTACCACACAGCACACTGGTGTCCGCTTCCGAAGCCGAACGCGTGGATATCGGACGTGACTTCCCGCGCGTACCCCACGAAGCCAGGCGGTTGGAGTTCGGGTATGACCAGTCCAAGATCCTCGTATTATCTACGCACGCCAACGACCGCACCAGCGTCCTCGAGTGCGGCGAGATGCTTTCGGCCGTCCTGCTCGAGGCCACGATGCAAAGCTTGGCGACATGCCCACTCACCCACATCACCGAACTGTGGGCGAGCCGCGACATAGTCTCGAGCCTGATCGGCCAGACCACCACCCCGCAGATTCTGGTCCGCGTCGGCGTGGCCCCGGCGCACGAGGACCCGCCTCCGCCGACACCGCGGCGGCCGATCGACGAGGTGCTCGAGATCCGCGACCAGCCACGATAACCGGACAGCCGCACCGAATGCCTGTTGTTCTCCACTTATCAGCAAATCGCGGAACGTATTGTGAGAGCAACGTTCCTTGTTCAGCGCTAGTTCGGAGGGCGTCACATGGTGAAGGTCTTTCTCGTGGACGACCATGAGGTTGTGCGCCGGGGCCTGATCGATCTGCTCGACTCCGATCCCGACCTCGAGGTCGTCGGCGAGGCCGGATCGGTTGCACAAGCGATGGCCCGCATACCCGCGTTACAACCCGATGTTGCGGTGCTTGATGTGCGGTTGCCCGACGGTAACGGCATCGAACTATGCCGGGATCTCTTGTCGCGCCTGCCCAATTTGCGCTGCCTCATGCTGACATCGTTCACCTCCGACGAAGCGATGCTGGATGCGATCCTGGCCGGCGCCAGCGGGTACGTCGTCAAGGACATCAAGGGCATGGAACTGGCCCAAGCCGTCAAAGATGTCGGCGCCGGCCGTTCCCTGCTCGACAACCGGGCGGCGGCGGCGTTGATGGCCAAATTGCGCGGGGCCGCCCAACTGGCCGATCCACTCGCGGATCTCAGCGAGCAGGAACGCGTGCTGCTGAACCTGCTCGGCGAGGGATTGACCAACAAACAGATCGCTGCGCGGATGTTTCTAGCCGAGAAGACGGTCAAGAACTATGTGTCGCGGCTGCTAGCCAAGCTCGGCATGCAACGTCGCACCCAAGCGGCGGTCTTCGTTTCAAAACTGGATCGATCGTCAGATACCCACAAGTAGCTTGAGCCTGGTCAGGACGGGCGTGCGACGATCACCGGCGTACGGGCGGACTCTGCGACCGCCGTACTGACCGAGCCGAGGAGCATTCTGGCGAAGCCACCGCGACCGTGGCTCCCGACCGCAGTTAGTTGCGCCTTCTCAGCCTGCTCGAGCAGTTGACGTGCAGGCCGGTCGAGTACGACGACTCGCTCCACCTTGACATCCGGATAGCGCTCCTGCCAGCCCGCCAGCCGCTCGGCGAGCGCCTCCTCGGCTTGGGTTTGGACGTCGGACCATTCGACCCCGGGCAGTTCGGCCACCCCGAAATCGCTCCAGGCGTGCACCGCGACAAGGTGCACGCCGCGGCGCGACGCCGCATCGAATGCGATGGCCGTGGCCAGCTCGGAGGCCGGCGAACCATCGATACCGACGACTACGGGCGCATTTGTGCGCTCCGGTGTCGGCGGGTCCTCGTCGTGGATCACCGCGACCGGACAGCCGCCGTGGCGAATGAGGCCTGCGCTCACCGAACCCAGCAGACGTCGCCCGATCGCCCCGAGTCCGCGGCAACCCACCACGACCATCGTGGCTTCCTTGGATACGTCGATCAGGGTGGACAGCACGCCGGCGACGATCATCTCGGTCTGTACGTCGACCGTCGACTCCCCGGCGGCTTCTTGGGCCATCTCATCGGCGTCACGCAGAATGACCTGCCCGTTCTCTTCCAGTAGCCTCATCAGGTCGGGCGGCGTGGGCACCTCGGGCCACATCTGCACCGCAGGCGACTGGATCACATGGACGATGGTCAGCGGGAGGTTGCGCATCGCGGCTTCACGCGCTGCCCACTCGACGGCTGCCTTCGCGGGCGGTGATCCATCGACACCGACGACGATGCCGTCATACCTTGACCTCGTGGGCATTTCACACTCTCCTGCCGGATGCTGCGAGTTCGATCAGTTCAAATGAGACGTTATTGGGCAGCCCCCGTTTATTCCGGGGCCATTGGTCACCTCCGTGATGGCCGAAAGACCTGAGCGCAATACTGTCCGATATGCCCGAAGTATCCGAAGTATCCGCACTGCGGCGCGGTCGACCCGATCGGTAGATCGTGTCTGCAAGGGACGGCCCACCGGTGCACCGAAACTGGGACGCCACACTTCTGGACGGGACGCGCATCGTGCTCCGCCGCTTGACGTTCCGTGATGCTGACGCGGTCATCAACCTCTACACAACGCTCAGCGACGATGAGTGCTACTTCCGCTTCTTCACAGTCCACCCAGCGCATTTGACAGATTGCGCCCTGTCCATCGTCGAACAGTCCGAAAACCGATACGCGCTGGGCGCCTTCGATGAGGCTGCACTCCTGGGCGTGGCCAACTACATCCGGTGCGAGGACGCCGACGATGCCGAGATTGCGATCGTCGTCGCGCACAACCAACATCGGCGCGGAGTCGGTACCGCACTGCTTCGACAACTCGGGCAAATCGCCGAAGACTCCGGTGTGCGCCATCTGATCGCCGACGTCCTGGCCGAAAACCACCTGATGCTGAAAATGATGTCGGAATCCGGGTTGTCGTGCACCAGACACCTCGACGGTCCGGTGATGCATGTCGTCATCGACCTGAGGAAACTGGGCGGATAGGCGGAGTGCGATGACGCCGCGGCTACCCGTGCACTATTCGAAGACCGAGCCGTCGAGGCCGGTGACCACTTCGGACAGCGGGCGCCGAGGAGTCGCCGGTAGCGGGTCGGCGTTGACCGGCGCCCATCCCACCCGCAGCAACATCTGCGGATAGGCGCTGTCGCCGAAAACGTCGCTTCGCACGGCTTCTCGCGTTTCGGGAAACTCCAGCGGTTCGGTGATCGGGCAACTCGAGAGCCCCAGCGCGGTCGCGGTCAGCAGGACCAAACTGGTGGCCTCACCGGCGCGCAGTCGCGACAGGCTGCTGTCGTCCATCGTGCCGAGAGCCAGCACCACCGCGCTGTCGTCGGTCGGGTCGGCGTCTTCGGGTTGGGCCAGAGCGGGCCCGGCGAACACGCGCCCGGGGATCGGCGACAACGGATCCGACGGCGGCGTGCTTCGCGCAGGGACGCCGGACACGGCGGCGTAACGCCCACTCCAGGTGGCCAACTCGGTGAGGTAATCCTGGTCGAGCGCGTGCCGCCAGGCCGCCTCCGCGACGGCGCCCTGCAGCTTCGGCAATGCCTCGACCTGTCGCAACACCACGCCCGCGCGGGCTGCCCGCGCACCCATCAACGTGATATCGGCCGCCGGCACCGGCCACCAGCTGTAGAGCCGACGGTCGGTGCGCCTGCGCGGTATCGCGGCCGCGAGCGCCACATCGAGTTCGGTGGCGGTGTGCCGCTGCACTTCGATGCTGGCCAGATGTTCCGGCTGCAGCGGATCCGGCAGCCGGTTGACCTTCGCCTGCCAACCCAGCGCGGCCAGCGCGATCACCGTGTGATGCAGCGCCGCGCCGCAGCTCAGCAGCAAATCACGGCTGTCCGGGTCGGTGTTCGGCAGGTGCCGGCTGGTGTCGGCATACAGATGCAAGCTCGTGGCACCGACCCGCCACCGCCAGGGCTGGGTGTTGTGGATCGACGGCGCCCTGACGCCCAGCGACAAGACCGTGTGGATCGTTCGATGATCCGGCAAGCGGGTACTCATGCCTCCAGCATCGCCCGGCCCGCAAAGGTAGGCAAGGGAACAAAGTCACTGCGGACTGGGGACTTTTTCGACGCGCAGCTGCGCCAGGCACAGATCGGGTTCGACGAACGGTTCGAGCTTCTCGACCGTGACGGGTGCGTTCCACGCCTCCAACGCGCCGCGCATCAGCCCGAGGTGCACCGGGCAGACGACGTCAGTGCTGTGCTCGGCCAATTCGAGGAACGGGCAGTGCCGCAGGTCCACCCGGCGCTTCCCGCCGACCGTGCGTAACCGCGGGGCAAAGCCGAGCTCATCGAGGAACTTGACGAGCCGGCGGGCCGACTGGTCCGCGCTGACCACGGTGCGGCCGTCGCGCTGGCTGATTCTGCGGGCCCACGCACGCCCGGCGTCGGCCGCCTTGTCCGCCGCGTTGCGCTGGCCGGCCAGGCTGAGCAACAGAACTTCAGCGAGCACCTGATAGCGCCGCGGACCGCCGGGGTCCATACCGTGCACGGCGCGAAACATCGACGGCGGGCGGCCCGGCCCGCGCCGCTCGGATTCGACCTGTTCGGCGCGGCCGTCGGCGACCAGCGTGTCGAGGTGAAACCGGACCGTGTTGGGGTGCACGTCGAGCTTGTCGGCGATCGCGACGATGCTCATCGGCTCGTCGGTGGCGCGCAGTGTCGCGAGCACATCTTCGCGACGACCGGCAGACATGCCCGGAAGTTTATCCAAGTTTACTCGTAACAACGAAACACCGGGAAACCGGGCTCGAATGTGGGTTTGTGGGACGCCGTCGAGCCTCAGCGCGTGGCACAACCCCACACTCGCCGGGCAGAGGCCGTGGCGTCACCAGCCGCGGCGTTGCGGATGCGATCCGACCAACTCGCCCTTACCCGCCACGTCGCGGCTGCGGTACACGATGTAGGGGCGGAACAGATAGGCGATGGGTGCACTGAACACGTGTACGAGCCGGGTGAACGGCCACAGGCAGAACAGCACCAGCGCGATCATCACGTGGATGTGGAACCACAACGGCGCGGTGACCATCAAATCCCCACGGGGCTGCAGAATCCAGATGGACCGGAACCACGGTGACACCGACTCGCGGTAATCATGTTCGGCGCCAACGGGTGTGGCCCCGATCAGCGTGCAGGCCAGTCCCGCCACGATGGCCAGCACCAGCACCGCGTACATCACCTTGTCGTTGACCGTGGTGGCCAAGAACACCGGGCCGGTGGTGCGCCGCCGGTACACCAGCAGCGCGATGCCGCCCAGCGTGGTGATCCCGGCGATCGCGCCGAGCACCATGGCCTGCAGATGGTAGACGTGGTCGCTCATCACCAGGTCAGTCCACGACTCGGGGATCACCAGGCCGATGATGTGCCCGACGATGACCACCAGGATGCCGAAGTGAAACATCGGGCTGCCGATGCGCAACAGTCGCGATTCGTAGAGCTGTGACGATCGCGTGGTCCAGCCGAACTTGTCGTAGCGGTACCGCCACCATGTCCCGATGGCGACGACGGCCAGCGTCACGTACGGCACCACGTCCCAGAAGATCACCCAACCCGACATGTCAGCGAGCTCCTTCGGTAGCGCTTCCGCCAACACCCGCCCGACGGGGCGGCACGGTCAACGTGAACGGTTCCAGCCCAACGGCTTCGGCGGGCGGACCGGCCTCGGCTAGCCGCTGGGCGCGCTGGGTCTCCCGGTCGGTGGGGTGCGGCAGCGTGGTGCGCACCGCGGCGACGGCGGGTGCGTACGGCGAACCGGTGTCGTGAAGCGACGTATAGAGCACGTCGATCGGGACGCGGTGCTCCACCAGGAGACGACGCCCGCCCACCGGGTCGACGGTCGCGGCGAACTCCAGCACCACCGGAAGGTAGTCGGGGGCTTCCTTGCCCGGCGGCGCTACGCCAGCATCGCGGTACGCGGTGTTGAACGCCAGCATGTGTTGGCCGCGGTTGCGGGTGTCGCCGGCGGTCCAATAGGTCAGATACATTGTCGAAGAGCGCCGCATGTCGAAGGTTTCGACGTAACGGGCGGCCGCGGTGGTCGCATCGGTGTGCCGCAGCGCCGCAGCGGTGCGGCCGAGCAGCGTCGCGGCCGGGTCACCGATGTGCGCCAGCAGTTCGTCGACGGTGTGCAGACGCTCGAAGCACCGGTCGTCGGGATAGCACAGCAGCAACGACGCCGCCTGCCATACCAGCCGGTCGGTCAACGTCGCCGAATCCGGTTTGCGGCCCAGGAGCTTCATTCCCCGCCCCCTTCGCCGGGGAACAGCCCCGACGGCACCCCGCGACCGTCCCAGTTGAGCAGGTTCACCCGCGAGGGTCGATCGGCGTTGGCGGCCATACCGTCGGCGGTCTGGCGGTGCTGCAGGGCGTGAAAGGTCTCGACCGCGACCGGTACCGGCCCGCCGCTGGCCTCGCCGAACGGGCCCGATTCATACATGCCCGGGCCGCCTTCGAATGACAGCGAGCACCCGAGTTCGGACTCTTCGGGCGGGTTCTGCTCGTCGACGGCGTAGGCGGTCGGGATGACGTAGCGCTCGTCATATTTGGCCAGCGCCAGCAGCCGGTACATCTCGTACATCTGTTCCTCGGTCATCCCGACCGATTCGGGGATATGCGGCTGGGTTTCGCGGCCGAGGTTGATGTCGCGCATATAGGAGCGCATCGCGGCCAGCCGGCGCAGCACACCCTCCACAATGTCGGTGTCCCCGGCAGTGAACAGCCCCGCCAGGTATTGCATCGGGATGCGCAGCGCCTCCAGCGCGCCGAACAGGTTGCCGAGTTCCTCACCGTCGTGGCCGTCGCGGGCGACCGCGTCGACCACCGGCGACAGCGGCGGGATGTACCACACCATCGGCATGGTGCGGTACTCCGGGTGCAGCGGCAGCGCCACCTGATACTTGTGGATCAGGGCGTATATCGGGGAACGTTGCGCGGCTTCGATCCACTCGTCGGAGATGCCTTCGGCGTGTGCCCCGGCGATCACCTCGGGGTCGTGCGGGTCCAACAGGATCGACTTCTGCGCCTCGTAGAGGTCGGTGTCGTGTTCCACCGTGGCGGCTTCCAGCACCCGGTCGACGTCGTAGAGCACCACACCGAGGTAGCGCAGCCGGCCCACGCAGGTCTCCGAGCAGACGGTCGGCAGGCCGACCTCGATACGCGGATAGCAGAACGTGCACTTCTCGGCTTTGCCGGTCTTGTGGTTGAAATACATCTTCTTGTAAGGACATCCGGACACACACATCCGCCAGCCGCGACAGCGGTCCTGGTCGACGAGCACGATGCCGTCCTCGCTGCGCTTGTACATTGCGCCCGACGGGCACGACGCCACGCAGGACGGGTTCAGACAGTGTTCGCAGATGCGCGGCAGGAAGAACATGAACGTCTGCTCGAGTTCGAGCTTGATGTCTTCGCTGACCTGTTTGAGCACCGGGTCGCCGGGCACGATCTCCGGTGATCCGCCGAGGTCGTCGTCCCAGTTGGCCGACCACGAGATGTCCATCGGTTCACCGCTGATCAGGCTGCGCGGTGGGGCGACGGGCATCTGGTCCGACAGCGGCGCCGACATCAGGTTGTCATAGTCGTAGGTCCACGGCTCGTAATAGTCCGAGATGTTCGGCATCTTCGGGTTGGCGAAGATCCGGAACAGTTTCGACAGCCGCCCGCCATCACGCAACCGCAGCCTGCCCTTGCGGTCGCGGATCCACCCGCCCCGCCAGCGTTCCTGGTCTTCGTACTGTCTCGGATAGCCCTGCCCGGGCCGGGTCTCGACGTTGTTGAACCAGACGTACTCGGTGCCGGGACGGTTGGTCCATGCCTGTTTGCACGTCACCGAACAGGTGTGGCACCCAATGCATTTGTCCAGGTTCATCACCATGGCCATCTGCGCCATGACCTTCATCTGATGCCTCGCTCTCCACGTTTCGCTTGGCGCACTAGAAGACCACCTCCTGGCTTCGCCGCCTCACGACGGTCACTTCGTCACGCTGATTCCCGGTCGGTCCGAGATAGTTGAACGCAAACGCGTTCTGCGCGTAGCCGCCTGCCAGGTGACTCGGTTTGATCAGCAGCCGGGTCAGCGAGTTGTGGATACCCCCGCGCTTACCGGTCGTCTCGGACAGCGGCACGTCGATGGTGCGCTCCTGGACGTGGTACACGAACACCACCCCGTCGGGCATTCGATGGCTGACGATCGCCCGACACACCAGCACGCCGTTGCGGTTGACGGCCTCCACCCATTCGTTGTCTGCCACACCGATTTTCGCGGCGTCACCGGGGCTCATCCACATCGTCGGTCCACCGCGCGACAGCGACAACATCAACAGGTTGTCCTGATACTCGGAGTGAATTGACCACTTGGAGTGCGGCGTGAGGTAGCGCACCGTCAGGCCCACCCCCTTCGAGCCGATCTGCGATTCGCCGAACAGCCGGTTCATGTCCAGCGGCGGCCGGTAGATCGGCAGCTGTTCGCCGAGTTCCTCCAACCAGTCGTGGTCGAGGTAAAAGTGCATCCGACCGGTCAGCGTGTGAAACGGCTTGAGTTCCTCGATATTGACGCTGAACGGCGCGTATCGCCGGCCACCGGTTTCACTGCCCGACCACTCCGGGCTGGTGATCACCGGCACTGGGCGGGCCTGTGTGTCGGCGAAGGTGATTCGGCGCTCCTCGCTGCCCTCCGCCAGGTGCGCCAGCCGACGGCCAGTACGTCGCTCCAGGTCACGGAACCCGTCCACGGCGAGGCGACCGTTGGTGGTGCCCGACAACGCCAGGATCACCTCGGCCATCCGCTCGGCGGAGGTGACCGCCGGCCGTCCTTCGGCGACACCGGAGTTCATCACACCGAACTTGGCGGCGAGCTCGTCGACCTCCTTGTCCGGGTGGAACGTCACGCCCTTGGTGGTCAACCCGAGTCGGTCCACGAGCGGCCCCAGCGTCAGCCATTTGTCGATGACGGCGGGGTAGTCCCGCTCGACCACCGCCAACGGACCCATCGTCTTGCCCGGCACCGGGGTCTCCCCGGTTTCGCGCCAATCATGTTCGGTGCCACCGGGATAGGCCATCGCACCGGGTGTGTCGTGTTGCATGGCGCCCATCACGACGTCGGTGCGCTTCCCGAGATGTTTGGCCGCCAGCGCGCTGAACGTCCGCGCGATCGCCCCGAACGCCTCGTAGTCGGACCTGGTCTCCCACGGCGGGTCGATGGCGGCGTTGAACGCATGCACGTACGGATGCATGTCGGTGCTCGACAGATCGTACTTTTCGTACCAGGTGGCGGCGGGAAGCACCACATCCGAGAGCAACGTGGTCGATGTCATCCGGAAGTCGATCGACATCAGCATGTCCAGCTTGCCTTCGGGGATGCCCTCGGTCCAGGCAACACCGTTGGGGCGCAAGTTATCCGGCGCGGGATCGGCTTGCAGGTTCGAGTCGGTGCCCAGCAGGTGGCGCAGGAAGTACTCGTTGCCCTTGCTCGACGAGCCGAGCAGGTTCGAACGCCAGACGCTGAGCACCCGGGGCCAGTTCCCCGGGTTGTCGGGGTCGGTGACGGCCAGCTTGAGTTCGCCCGACGCCAGTTGTTGTGCGACGTAGTCGCCAATGTCCTGTCCGGCCTCGCGCGCATCGTCGGCCACATCCAGGCTGGACCGGTCGAACTGCGGATAGAACGGGCTCCACCCCATCGCCGACGCGGACGCCAGCACATCCATCGTGTGGCGATCTTTGAACCTGCCGCGCCCGGTCGGGCTGGCCAGCGCGTCGGCGCGGTAGCCGTCATAACGCCACTGGTCGGTGTGGACATACCAGTACGACGTGCCCGGCATCTGCCGCGGCGGGCGGGACCAGTCGGTGGCCATCGCCATCGTCGCCCACCCGGTGACCGGCCGGCACTTCTCCTGGCCGACATAGTGCGCCCAGCCGCCGCCGTTGCGGCCCATCGACCCGGTCAGCAGCAGCATCGCCAGCACCGCGCGGTAGGTCGCGTCGCCGTGGAACCACTGGCAGATCCCGGCGCCCATGATGATCATCGACCGGCCGCCGGACTCCTCGGCGTTGCGGGCGAACTCCTTGGCCACCCGAATCGCCTGGGCCGCAGACACTCCGGTGATCGACTCCTGCCACGCTGGGGTGTAGGGGTGCGCGGAGTCGTCGTAACCGGACGGCCACTGTCCCGGCAACCCCGGCCTGGCCACCCCGTACTGCGCCAGCATCAAGTCGAACACCGTGCACACCAGGTGCTCCCCTACCCTGCGCACCGGCACGCCACGCGTCAGCGTGGCTGCCTGCCCGTCGATGCTGTCGAAGCGCGGCAGCACCACCTCGGCCACCTCACCCTGCTCACCCGGTTCGGGCGCGACGGTCAGCGCGGGTGCCACCTCACCGAGATCGAGGTTCCACTTCCCCACGCCGTCGTCGCCGTAGCGGAAGCCGAGCGAACCGTGCGGCACCACGACCGTGTCGGTGACACCGTCGAGCACGACCGGTTTGAACGCTGCGTTTTCCCGGTCGGAGAATCCTTCGCCCAGGTCGGCGGCGGTGAGGTTCTTACCGGGCACCAGCGCGCCGTCGCGCTCCTCGAGCTTGACCAGGAACGGCAGATCGGTGAACTTCTGCGCATAGTCGACGAAGAACGGAACACGTTTGCGCACATAGCATTCGGTGAGGATCACCTGCCCCATCGCCATGGCCAGCGCACCGTCGGTACCGGCGACGCAGGGCATCCACTCGTCGGCGAACTTGGTGTTGTCGGCGTAGTCGGGGCTGATCGCCACGACCTTGGTGCCGCGGTAGCGCACCTCGGCCATCCAGTGCGCGTCCGGGGTGCGGGTCACCGGGACGTTGGAGCCCCACATCATCAGATAGGCCGCATCCCACCAGTCACCGGACTCCGGCACGTCGGTCTGGTCACCGAACACCTGCGGTGAGGCCACCGGCAGGTCGGCGTACCAGTCGTAGAACGACGTCATCACCCCGCCGAGCAACTCGATGAAACGCGACCCGGCCGCAAACGACACCATCGACATCGCCGGGATCGGCGAGAACCCGGCGACCCGATCGGGGCCGTACTGCTTGATCGTGTGCACGTGGGCGGCGGCGATCATCTCGGTCGCCTCGGCCCAGCTGACCCGCACCAGCCCGCCCATCCCGCGGGCCCGTTGGTATCGGCGTCGCCGCTCGGGGTCGGACTGGATGTCGGCCCACGCCAGCACCGGATCGCGCAGGCGCGCCTTGGCTTCCCGGTACATCTCGACGAGCACGCCGCGCGCGTAGGGATAGCGCACACGGGTCGGCGAATAGGTGTACCAGGAGAACGCCGCCCCGCGTGGGCATCCGCGCGGCTCGTACTCGGGCCGGTCCGGGCCGACCGAGGGGTAGTCGGTCTCCTGGGTCTCCCAGGTGATGATGCCGTCCTTGACGTAGACCTTCCACGAGCAGGAACCCGTGCAGTTGACGCCGTGGGTGGAGCGAACGATCTTGTCGTGGCTCCAGCGGTCGCGGTAGAAGACGTCGCCTTGACGGCCACCGCGGCGGGTGATGGTGCGCCCGTCGGCGGAGACCTCGCCGGGGGTGAAGAAGCGGCCGCTGCGTTCGAGGAGTTCCTCAATCGGGCCGCCGGTGCGCGGCGGTGTGGTGGTCATTGGGTGGCCTCCTTGCGGGCTGCCGTCGGTTCGTGCGCGTGTAGCCGAAGCGCGGTGTAGGTGAACGCGACCAGCGCTGTGGCCACCAGCAGCACCAGCCCTGTCGAGTAGTCGTTGTCGACGTGGTCGTAAGTGGCGCCCATCACCAGCGGCGGGAAGTAACCGCCCAGACCGCCTGCGGCGGCGACGACGCCGGTGACCGAGCCCACCGACTTCGCAGGCGCCCGCAGGGCGACCCAGGCGAACACGCCGCCGGTGCCGATACCGAGGAAGACCGCCAACGTGATGAAGGTCGCCGCCGACCACACGTCCGGCGGCGGCTGGAACATCGCGATGAACGCCAGCAGTGCGGTCCCCGCGAACGACGTCAGCACCACGTATTTCGGTCCGAACCGGTCGGCGAGCACGCCGCCGACGGGGCGGGCCAGCACCGCGGCGAGCGCAAAGCCGGCCGTGCGCGCGCCCGCGTCGACAGCCGAGAAACCGTAGATGGTCTTGATATACGTGGGCAGGTAATTGCTGAACGCGACGAAGCCGCCGAAAACCACCGCATACAAGAACGACATCTCCCACGTGACGCGTAGCTTCGCGGCCGCCGTCAGCTTCGGCAGCACCTTGTCGGTGTTCGGCACGAACGTCGGCGAGTCGTGCATGGCCACCAGGCACAGCACCGCGGTCAGCGCCAACGCCACCGCGATGATGACGTGGGTGGGAAACAGCCCGAACCAGCCGACGAACCGCGGAGTGAAGAATGCCGATAGCGCGGTGCCGACCATGCCCATGCCGAACACGCCCGTCGCGAAGCCGCGCCGCGACGCCTCGTACCAGTTGTTGGCGAACGGGATGCCGACGGCGAAGATCGTGCCGGCGATGCCGAGGAAGAAACCGCACACCAGCAACGCCGGGTAGGAACCGGTGGCCCCCGCCGCGCCCACCGCAAGCACCGGAACGATGGACGCCAGCGAAATCGCGATGAACATCACGCGACCGCCGAACCGGTCGGTGAGCGAGCCGATGACGATCCGGCCCAACGATCCGACCAGGATCGGTGTCGCCACGAGCATGGACGCCTCGGTGCTGCTCAACGACAGCTCCCCGGCATATGACGTCGACAGCGGGCCGATCATGTTCCAGGCCCAGAAGTTGATGGCGGAGACCCACGTTGCCAACGCCAGGTTGACGATGCGTTGTGCGCCGGCGTTCGGCGTGGTCGCCGTGTTCACCATCCCAGACAACCATCGAATGCTGAACTCAGTACCGTTTTGGCGTAAACCGATGTGGCCCTAGGAATCAGAAGATCGCCTAGCTATCGCGTACCGCATGGACCCGGACGGTGGTGAGCAGGTGGTACATCATCGCCGCGAACGTGCAAGCCCATGCTGCCAGCGCGATCCAGATCTCGACACCACCGATCGCTGCCACCACCGGCAGCTGATCGGCCTGCCCGAGGTAGAGCGAGCCCACGCCGTACATGCCCAGCGGGAAGATGACGCTCCACATCGTCGCGTCGTAGCGCAACGGGATCTTGTGGATGAAGTGCCGCCAAATGCCCCCCGCGATCAGCGGCGGGATCAGCCAGCTGCCGAAGGCCCAGAAGGTCACCGACGCGCCAGCGATGAGGCCGCGGGTGGCAGCAACCATTGGGGCATCGGCCATCTCGACGATTCGAGCCCCGGCGAGCACGGTGATCGCGGTGGCGCCCATGGCCACCCAGTACGGCGGGGTCAGATCTTCGGGCAGGAACGGGTACAGCATCACCCGGACGATGACGAGCACGGCAACCACCGCGTACAGGAACACCCCCACCGACCAGGAGAACACGGCGATCAACGCCAATTCCCGCTGGCCAGAACCGAGTTGGGGCTGTAGCACCGCGGCCAGCACCGCGACGGACTGGCTGGCGACCACCCAGATGAACCACGCACCGTTGGCGACGTGCAACGTCGGGCGCAACCGGTGCCCGAGGACCGCGGTCCACGGCACGACGTAGCCGAGGACCACCCAAGCCACCACCGCGACGACTAACAGCGTCAGCGCGGTCCGGTAGTGGGCGTCGAGGGCCAGCCGGGCGCCGAGCACGTTGGTGGCCGCGACGAACGTGAACATGCCGAACCCGCGGCGCGGGTCGGCGAGGTCGGCGCTGAACTCGGTGCGGAAGGCCAGAACGCGCGCCAAGCTCAATACGACGAGAATCGCGTAGGCGATGCAGGTGAGCCACAGCAGGGCGACCGAGACGGCGTCTGCGGCCTTGTACTGCATGGCGATCGACACGATCCCGGTTGCCATGACCAGCGCGAAATAGCCGGGGTGCAAGGTCCGTACGGCCTTGCGCACACCCGATTCCGGCTGCGTCGGTGTCGAGCTCCGTTTCGACATGCGCACCTGAGCCTAACGACCTTGCCGGGCCGACCGCGGCAACGGCGGCCACTGGCGTTGCGCCGCGCGGCGGGCCATGCTGGGCATTGGCTGAAGGAGATGATGTCAGTGCGGTTTCGCGTCGCCATCGTGTCGGTTGTCCTCCTGGTCGCAGGAATGCTCGCGGCGTGCGCCGAGCAGACCGGTGAACCCAACGAGCAGGGCCAACCGCAGCCCGCGGTGTCCGGCTCGGTGTGGGTCGCCAACGAGGGCGCCGACAGCCTCTCGGTCGTCGACGCCGCCACCGATGCGGTCGTGATGACGATCGAGGGCGTCAAGGCACCCCACAACGTTCAACTGGGTTCCGGTGGGGACATCGCCTATGCGGTGAGCGGCAGTACCAACACGGTGGTCGCGATCGACGCCGCGGCGTATGCGGTCAAGGCCGTGGCCCCGACCGGGCCTGCGCCCGCGCATGTGATCGAGGCCCCGAACGGCAACGTGTATGTGACCAACGCCGGAGACGGCACGGTGTCGGTCTATCGGGGTGCGGAGTTGACGCCCGTGGCCACCATCGACGTGGGCGGTATGCCGCACGGACTTCGGGCGGCGGCCGACGGTTCGGTGATCGTCGTCGCCAATATGGAAGGCCGGCTCGATCTGATCGACCCGACGACCCATTCGCACACCGGCTCCGTGCCGGTGGGCACCGAACCGGCACAGGTCGGCGTCTCCGCCGACGGCCGCTACGTCTACAGCAGCGTCAGCGAGCCCCCGAAGGTGGTGAAGGTCGACCTGACCACGCAGAAGGTGGTCGGCAGCACGGACGTTCCGACACCGCCGGTGCAGGTGTACTTGAGCGGCGAGGAAGACGCGGTGCTGAGCGCCAACCAGGGAACCGCCGAAACGCCCGGCCGTACCGTTTCGGTGATCGACACCGAGACCATGACACCGCGGGCGGTCGTCGAGGCCGGATCAGGGCCGCACGGTGTCGTCATCGAAGACACGGCGACGCGGGCCTGGGTGACCAACACGTTCGACGACACGGTGTCGGCCATCGACCTGGACGAGGCGTCGGTGACGGCGACCATCCCGGTCGGCCACGAGCCCAACGGCATCAGCTATTCGCCACGACCACCCGCGCCGGCGTCCGCACCCACCACGACCTTGAACCTGCCCGCACCCGAGCAACCGTCCGACCACGGCCATGGGCACTAGGCCGGATGGGCGCTACTCGCGGTCGCCCCGCACGGCTCGGGCGGCGGCCCGGATCTGCGGCGTCACGAGCATCACCTGACCCAGCACGCCGTTGACGAAACCCGGTGAGTCATCGGTGGACAGGTGTTTGGCGAGCTCGACGGCTTCGTCGACGGCCACCGGTTCGGGCACGTCGTCGGCGTGGAGCAGTTCCCACACCGCAACCCGCAGGATCGCGCGGTCGACGGCGGGCAGCCGGTCCAGGGTCCAGCCCTGCAGGTGCGCCGAGATCAGGTCGTCGATGTGCGCGGCGTGCTCGGTGACGCCGCGGGTCACCGTCACCGTGTACGGGTTCAGCGGTGCGACGTCGGATTGCTTGTCCGCCAAGGCATTGCGCGCATCGGCGGCCTCGGCCGGGGTGATGTTGCGCGCTTCGGCTTCGAAGAGCAGGTCGACGGCGCGTTTGCGGGCCTGATGCCGCCCACGGTCGGGTCGACCAATCTGGCCGGAGTCGGGCCGACCAATCTGGCCGGCGTCGGGCCGATCAGGCATTCACCCTGCCGAGGTAGCTGCCATCGCGGGTGTCGATCTTGAGTTTGTCGCCGGTGTTGATGAACAACGGCACCTGGATCTCGGCGCCGGTTTCGACGGTGGCCGGCTTGGTGCCCGCGCTGGAGCGGTCGCCCTGCAGCCCGGGTTCGGTGTGGGTGACCTCGAGTTCCACCGAGACCGGCATCTCCAGGTACAGCGGCGTGCCGTTGTGGAAGGCGATCTGCACCGGCATGCTTTCCAGCAGGTAGTCGGCGGCGTCGCCGACCATCGACTCGGGCAGCGGATTCTGTTCGTAGTCCTCGGAATCCATGAACACGAAGTCGGAGCCGTCGCGGTAGAGGTAGGTCGCATCACGGCGGTCCACGGTCGCGGTCTCGACCTTGACGCCGGCGTTGTAGGTCTTGTCGACGGTCTTACCGGACACCACGTTCTTGAGCTTGGTCCGCACGAAAGCCGGGCCCTTGCCGGGCTTGACGTGCTGGAACTCGACGATCTGCCACAGTTGGCCGTCGATCACCAGGACGAGGCCGTTCTTGAAGTCGGCGGTCGTTGCCACAGTCGGTTGTACTCCTGTTCAGAGGATGGCCAGTTCCTTGGGGAACCGGGTGAGCAAGTCGGGTGTGCCCGATTCGCCAACGACGAGCGTGTCCTCGATGCGGACGCCGCCACGGTCGGGCAGATAGACACCGGGCTCCACGGTCACCGCGGAACCAGCAAGCAGTGTACCGGCGGACGCCGCACCGATTCCCGGCGCTTCGTGGATCTGCAACCCGACGCCGTGGCCGAGGCCGTGGCTGAAGTTGTCCGCATAGCCGGCGTCGGCGATGACCTGCCGCGACGCCGCGTCCACCTCGCGCAGCGACGTGCCAGGGACCAGGGCCTCGCGCCCGGCGCGCTGCGCCGCGGCGACCAGGTCGTAGATCTCGCGCTGCCAGTCCGCGATCGGCCCCAGCACGAAGGTGCGCGTCATATCGGAGTGGTAGCCGCTGACCAGGGCACCGAAGTCGATCTTGACGAAGTCGCCGGCCGCCAGCACCGCGTCGGTGGGCCGGTGATGCGGGATCGCCGAGTTTGCCCCGGCAGCCACGATGGTCTCGAACGAGGGGCCGTCGGCGCCGTGGTCCAGCATCAGCGATTCCAGCTCGCGGCGCACCTCCTTTTCCGTGCGGCCCGGCCGCAGCCCGCCGCGCTCGACGAGGTCGGCCAGTGCGGCGTCGGCTGCCTCGCATGCCAGCCGCAACAACGCGACCTCACCGGCATCCTTCACCTCGCGCAGCCCTTCCACCGTGCCCGCCGCCCGCACCAGTTCGACGTCGTCGCCTGCCGCGTCGGCCAGCGCGGTGTGCGCGTCCACGGTCACCACGTGGCTTTCGAAGCCCAGCCGGCGCACCCCGTCGGCGGCGGCGCGGCGCGCCAGGTGCGGTCCGCATGCCCGGTCGATGACGATTTCGGCGTCGGGGACCTGCTGGGCGGCTTGGGTGCGGTAGCGCCCGTCGGTGGCCAGCACCGGCGCTTCTTTGTCCACCCGGACCAGCAGCGCCGCGTTGGATCCGGTGAAGCCGGCCAGGTAACGCACGTTGACCAGGTTCGATATCAGCATGGCGTCGAGGTCTGCGGCGGCGAGCCGGTCACGCAACCGGGCCCTGCGCTGTGAAATAGTCACAGCTGATGAAGCTACTCGCTAAGGTGAACCCCCATGAGTAAGTGGTTGCTGCGCGGACTGGTGTTCGCGGCCCTGATGGTGATCGTGCGATTGCTGCAGGGAGCGATGATCAACGCGTGGGAAACCAAGGCCGGTTTGATCAGCGTCGTGCTGGTCGTGCTGTACGCCATCGCGGTGTTCGTGTGGGGGGTGGCCGACGGCCGCGCCGACGCGAAGGCCAACCCCGATCCGGACCGCCGCGGCGACCTGGCGATGACGTGGCTGCTGGCCGGCCTGTTCGCGGGCGTGGTGAGCGGGGTGGTGGCGTGGTTCATCTCGCTCTTCTACCAGGCGCTCTACGTCGAAGCGTTGATCAACGAGGTCACCACGTTCGCGGCGTTCACCGCGCTGCTGGTGTTCGTACTGGCCATCGCCGGCGTCGCGCTCGGGCGTTGGCTCGTCGACCGCAAGGCCGACCAGACCCCGCACCTGCGCCACGGCGATGACGACCGCGCGGACACCGACGTGTTCGCCGCCGTCCGCGCCGACGACACCTCCGGGGTCCAGACCAGCGAAGTGCGCCGTGAGGACCAACCCTGAGCGAGGCTGATCGCCGCCCGCTGTGAACCCGGACGAGTTCTGCACGTCCGACCAGTGGAGCGTGCTGTCGTCGGCGGCCTCGAATTCCCAACTCGCCGGGGTGCTCGGCGGGTTTCTGATCACCGCCATCGCCCTGCTGTTCGACAAGAACACCCGCGAAGGCGTGCACACGCTGGCGTTGTTCTCCTCCGCCGTGCTGGTGTTGATGCTGGACAGCTTCCTGTTCAGCCTGATCACCGGAACCCAGGTGCCCGACGGCGCCCGACGCGCCACGTGTGCGATCGCATGGACGCAGGGCGCGGTGTCGACGGGGATGCTGGCCGCAGGCGCGGTGGCGTTGTTCGGCGGACTGGGCTGGATGCTGGCCAGCCACGCCGTCAACAAGGTCACCGACCAGGACGCCGACGACGTCCGCGCGTATTGCTTCATGGCCGAACTCGGCGGTTGGCTGACGTTCGCGGCCGCGATGACGGCGACGTTGATCGTGTCGGAAACGTCGATCGACTATCTGCGGTTCATGTTGGGCCACCGACCCGCGCCGTGGATCGAGGGCACCATCATCGTCGCGTGCGCGGTGTTCATCGTGGCCGATTTCGCGCTGGTGTCGCTGCGCACCCGGGCCTTGCGGAAGTCGTTGTCCAACATCGCCGAACCCACGCTGCTCGAGTTGCGTTCGATCAAGTTCGCGACGGTCGGGACCGTCGTGCTCGCGATCGGCGGGTCGTGGTTGGCGGTCAGCTTGGCGCGCATTCCCGACGACTGGCTGACGGCCCCACGCTTCGTGATCGTCGTGTGCGTGCTTCTGCTCACGCTGGCGCTGCCGACGATCATCTCGACCGCGATCTGCTATTCGGTGCCCAGCACCGCCGAAGGTCCTTCGGCATCCAGGCTGGCCAGGTACCGCAGGGCGAGCGCGTAGCCCTGCACGCCCAAGCCGACGATCACACCGGTCGCGACCGCGCTGAGGTAGGAGTGGTGCCGAAACTCTTCGCGTTTGTGCACATTGGAGATGTGCACCTCGATAAGCGGCGCGCGCAGCTCGGCGCAGGCGTCGCGCAACGCCACCGAGGTGTGGGTGAGCGCCCCGGCGTTCAGGATCACCGGATCACCGGCGTCGGCGGCGGCATGGATGAAGTTCAGCAGCTCGGCCTCGCTGTCGCTTTGCCGCACAACGGCTTTGAGATTGAGCTCCGCGGCCTCGCGTTCGATCAGCGCCACCAGATCCTGGTAGGTGGTGCTGCCGTAGACGTCGGGTTCGCGACGGCCCAGCCGGCCGAGGTTGGGTCCGTTGAGGACCAGGACCGTGGTCATGGGCGTGCTCCCTCCGCGATCTCCGAGTACGCCGCGGCCAGCAGCGACGGATCCGGGCCCTCCAGGCGGCCCGGCTTTGCGAGCCCGTCGAGCACGACGAACCGCAACACACCCGCGCGGGTCTTCTTGTCTCCGGCCATGTGCTCCAACAGCTGCGGCAGCGCATCGGGGTCATAGCTGACCGGCAGCCCCAACGCGGTCAGGATCGACCGGTGCCGATCGGCGGTGTCGTCGTCGAGACGCCCGGCGAGCCGGCCCAGTTCGGCGGCGAACACCAACCCAACCGATACCGCGGCACCGTGGCGCCACTGGTAGCGCTCGCGGCGTTCGATGGCATGCGCCAGCGTGTGGCCGTAGTTGAGGATCTCGCGCAGTTGCGATTCTTTCTCGTCGGCGGCCACCACCTCGGCCTTGACCGCGATCGCCCGCCGGACCAGTTCCGCCAGCACCGCGCCCTTCGGGTCCAACGCGGCCTCGGGATCGGCCTCGATCAAGTCGAGAATCACCGGGTCGGCGATGAAACCGGCCTTGACGATCTCGGCCATGCCCGCCACCAACTCGTTGCGCGGCAACGTTTCCAGGGTGGCCAGGTCGACGAGCACCGCGGCAGGCTGGTGGAACGCCCCCACCAGGTTTTTTCCGGCGTCGGTGTTGATGCCGGCCTTGCCGCCGACCGCGGCGTCGACCATGCCCAGCAGCGTGGTGGGCACGTGCACGATGTCGATGCCGCGCAGCCAGGTGGCCGCGGCGAACCCGGCGACGTCGGTGGCCGCTCCCCCGCCGAGGCTGACGATCGCGTCCTTGCGGCCGATGCCGATGCGGCCGAGCACTTCCCAGATGAACCCGACTACCGGCAGGTCCTTGCCCTTCTCGGCGTCGGGGATTTCGATACGGTGCGCGTCGATTCCCTTGTCGGCCAGCATGCTTCGGATCGCCTCTGCGGTCTGCGCCAGCACCGGCTGGTGCAGGATGGCAACCTTGTGCCTGCCCTGCATCGTCTGCTCGAGTTCGTTGAGCAGACCGGTCCCGATGATCACCGGATACGGCGGATCGACGTGCACATCTACGGTCACGGGTTCAGTCACGGTTGGCCTTCGGGTTGCGAGCGGCGAGCGTCGCGGGCGACGGCGGCGCGGCGGTGCTCGGTTCGGCGGTCAGCGACGACGGTCCGCGTCGCCACGGCGGGCGGCGCCGTCGGCGCGGCGGAGGGGGTGCGTCGGGATCCTCCAGCCGGGTCACGATGTAGCGCACGACCGCGCCGGGATTGCGCCGGTTGGTGTTGACGCGCATGGTGGCCACCCGCCGGTAGAGCGGAACACGTTGGGCCATCAGCGCTTTGAATTTCTCGCTGCGGTCACCGCCGGCCAGCAGCGGACGCACCGTGCTGCCGCCGGTGCGGCGCACCCCCTCGGCGGCGCTGATCTCCAGGTAGATGACCATGTGGCCGTTGAGCGCGTCGCGCACCCCTGCGGTGGTGATCGCGCCGCCGCCCAGCGACAGGATGCCGTCGTGGGTCTGCAGCGCGTCGCGGATGACCTCTTCCTCGATGCGGCGGAATTCCTGCTCGCCGTTAGTGGCGAAGATGTCGGCGATGGTGCGTCCGGTCTTCTGCTCGATCGCGACGTCGGTGTCGAGCATCGTGAGGTCCAGCGCCTTGGCGAGCCGGCGTCCGATGGTCGACTTACCCGAGCCGGGCAGGCCGACCAACACCGCTTTGGGAGCCATCAGCCCGACGCCTGCACCGGCGGCGCGGACGGTTCGCGGTCCCGCACCGTGCGCAGGTAGTTGTCGATGTTGGCCCGCGTCTCGGTCAGCGAGTCGCCGCCGAACTTCTGCAGCGCCGCTCGCGCCAGCACCAGGGCCACCATGGTCTCGACGACCACCCCGGCGGCCGGTACCGCGCAAACGTCCGAACGCTGGTGGATGGCGACGGCCTCGCCGCCGGTGGCCATGTCGACGGTCGCCAGCGCGCGCGGCACGGTGGAGATCGGCTTCATCGCCGCGCGCACCCGCAGTGGCTGGCCGTTGGTCATGCCGCCCTCCAGGCCGCCGGCCCGGTTGGTGGAGCGCACGATGCCGTCGGCGCCGGGATAGATCTCGTCGTGGGCGGCGCTGCCGCGGCGGCGCGCGGTCTCGAAGCCGTCGCCGATCTCGACACCCTTGATCGCCTGGATGCCCATCACCGCGCCCGCCAACTGGCTGTCGAGCCGGCTGTCGCCGCTGGTGAACGAGCCCAGACCGACCGGTAGGCCGTGCGCCACCACCTCGACGACGCCCCCGAGCGTGTCGCCGTCGCGCTTGGCGGCCTCGATCTCGGCGATCATGGACTTTTCCGCCTCCTCGGCATACGCGCGCACCGGGCTGGCGTCGATGGCGGCCAGATCCGACATCTGCGGCGGCGGACCGTCGTAGGGGTCCGATGCTCCGATGGAGATGATGTGGGACAGCACGTCGATGCCGAGGGCCTGCTTGAGGAACTGCTTGGCGACGGTGCCTGCGGCGACGCGGGCCGCCGTCTCGCGGGCGCTGGCGCGTTCGAGCACCGGGCGAGCGTCGTCGAAGCCGTACTTGAGCATGCCGGCGTAGTCGGCGTGCCCGGGCCGCGGCCGGGTCAGCGGCGCGTTGCGCGCGGAGTCTTCCAGCTCGGCCGCGTCGACGGGGTCGGGCGCCATCACCGTCTCCCACTTCGGCCATTCGGTGTTGCCGATCTGGATCGCGATCGGGCCGCCCAGCGTGACGCCGTGTCGCAGCCCGGCCAGCATGGTGACCTGGTCCTGCTCGAACTTCATCCGGGCGCCGCGGCCGTAGCCCAGCCGGCGGCGGGCCAGCTGCGCGGCGATGTCCGCGGTGGTCAGCTCGACCCCGGCAACCATGCCTTCGACCACGGCCACCAGCGCGCGGCCGTGGGATTCACCAGCAGTGGTCCATCGCAACACGCAGCCATTCTCTCATGGCGATTTCGGCGCGTTTCCGGTCGCTGAGGGGGCGTTGGCGCGCCGAAATCGCAACACGGGCGTCACGCGAGCGAAACAGGTACGCGTCACAGTGTTGCGCATGGAATCCCGAACCGCATTGACGTTGAGCATCGGCGTCCTCGGTGGCCTGGCGGTGGTAGTCACCGCGGAGGTCATCACGGTGCCGATCTGGGTGGTGTTCTTGGCGTGGGCGTCGTTCTTCTTCGTCGGTGGCGCGGTCACCGGCTGGGTGCGCTCGCTGTCCTGCAACCTCGCCGGCGTGCTGATCGCCTCGGCCAGCCTGTATGCCGCGGAGTTGATGGGCGCAAGCCTGTGGGCGACGGCGTTCGCCGTGGGTGTCGGCAGCGCGCTGATGGTGGCGGTGTCCCGGGTGCCGCTGTTGTCGACGACGCCGGCGGTGGTGGTCGGGTTCGCCAGCACGGTGTCCACGGTGGCAGGCACCGGCAACACCATCACGGTGACGTCGGTGTCGCATCCCGGGCTGGTCGCCGCGACGGCGTGCCTGCTGGGCGCGTCGTTCGGGCTGCTGTCCGAATTCGTGGCCAACGCACTGACTCGTGAGCCCGCGGCGGAAGGCAGCCCGGCGTAATGAAACTGCAGCATTATCTCGGAGGCCTCGAGGGCCTGCCGGAGCCGTTGAACTTCGAGAAGCGGGTGTTCGTCGAACCGTGGGAGAAGCGGATCTTCGGCATCCACGTCGCGATGATGGGATTGTCCAACCATCTCGGCTCGGCGTTGGCGCAGTATCCGATCGACGAGGTGCCGACGGCGTTCAAGGACGAATGGACCTGGGCCAGCCTGCGCACCGGCGCCGAGGCGATGAACCCGTTCGACTACTTCAAGTTTCGTTACTACGAGAAGTGGTTGGGCGGAATCACCCAGTTCTTCATCGACCAGGGCTACGTCACCGAGGGCGAATTATATTCGCGCCAAGAGCAGTTGGCCGCAGAGGGCGTGCCATCGTCGCCGGACCCCGCCCCTGCCATCGATGATCAGGTCATCGACTATTTGCGCAAGGGTGACAGCCCACGCCGCGATATCGCCCATCCGAAATTCAGTGTCGGCGACCGGGTCCGAGTCACCAACGTGCCCGCGGCAGCGCACACCCGGCTGCCCGGCTACCTCCGCACACGCGAGGGCACGATCGAGCGGATCTTCGAAGGCGACTACGGCTATTTCGTCCACACCGGCGACGGGATCGGTGATCCGATGCCGATCTACATCGTCGCGTTCGGGCCCGAGGAGTTGTTCGGAGAACGCGCCGAAGACGGCCCGCTGACGATCTACGCCGAACTGTTCGAGGCATATCTGGAAGGAGTTCGATGAGCGACCAGTTCCACTATCCGGACGACCGGGAATCCTCCAGCGCCGCTAAAGTCGCTGCACTTGAGTCACTTCTGATCGAGAAGGGGGTGATCACCGGCCAGACCGTGGACAAGGTGCTGTCCTACTTCGAGTCGGAGATGACACCGCTGAACGGACGCAAGATCGTGGTCAAGGCGTGGACGGACCCCGAGTTCGCCGCCCGCGTGGTCCTCGACACGCCCGCGGCGATCGCCGAACTCGATCTCCCCGACGGCATGGCGGGCGCGGAGGGTGAGCATCTGCAGGCCGTCGCCAACACACCCGGGGTGCACAACCTGATCATCTGCACGCTGTGCTCGTGTTTTCCGTGGCCGGTGCTGGGCCTGCCGCCGTACTGGTACAAGGATCCGGTCTTCCGGTCACGGGCGGCACGCGAGCCGCGCAAGGTGCTCAGCGAAATCGGGGTGGAGCTGCCCGCTGATACCGAGATCAAGGTGTGGGACAGCAGCGGACATTCACGCTGGTTTGTCATCCCCGAGCGTCCTTCGGGCACCGAGAATTTCACCGACGAAGAGCTGATGGAGCTGGTGACGACGGAGTCCATGATGGGCGTCGCGCTGGCGGGCAAGGCCGCGTGATGCTGCACGAGACCTGCCGGACCGACCAGGCCGCGCCGCAGTTCGATCACGAGTGGCAGCGCCGGGCGTTCGGGTTGGCGTTGGCGCTCTCGGAGTTCCGCCACTTCGACTGGAGTGACTTTCAGCAGAGCCTGATCGAGACGATCGGCCGGTGGGAGAACGCGCCGGAGACCGACCGAGGCGACTGGGAGTACTACGACCACTGGGTGGCCGCGTTGGAGAAGGTGATCGACGATCACCGACTGCTGACGGCGCCCGCGAGAGCCCACGGAGACGACCATGGCTGAGACCACACCCTTGGCCCGCACGTCGATCGGCATCGCCGGTCTGGCCGCGGCCGGCTGGCTGACCGCGACCACGTTCGTCGCGTTGTTGGTGCTGTATTTCGTCGGGCTCGATCAGGGTGCGACGTCAGTGTTCGGGTCCAGCACCGTCATCCACGAATTCGTGCACGATGCAAGGCATCTGCTGGGCTTCCCATGCCACTAGTGCAGCGCCAGCGCGGCCAGCACGCGGTCGATCTCGGCGAGGGCCTGGCGGTGGGCGGCCTTCTGGTCGTCGGCGCGGGCGACGATCATCGCGGTCTCACACAGCGCGCCGTAGAGGAAGTTGGCCAGCGGACCCGTCGGTCGCCGGGCGATGCGGCCGGCGTCGATCGCGTTGGCGATGCCGCGCTCCATCATCTGCAGCAGCGGAGCCTCCAGGCGGCGGACCTGTTCCCAGCCGATCGCCGCGGACGCGTCGAGCAGCATGATCCGCTGCAGCCCGGGATCGAGGCACTCGTCGAGAAATGCGCGGCAGCCGGCCGCGAACGCGTCCCACGGATCCTTCTTGCGGCCGTAGGCGGTCGCCACCGGCGTCATGATCTGCTCGACCTGACGGGCGAACACGGCCTCGAACAGCTGCCGCTTACCTTTGAAGTGGTGATAAACCGCGCCCTTGGTCACCTCGGCGCGGGCGGCGACCGCGTCCAGCGACGTCGCGTCGTAGCCGTCCCGGGCGAACAGTGCGCGTGCGGCGTCGACCAGCGCGGCGGTGGTCGCCTCGGTGCGCTGCGCCTGGGTGCGTCGTGCCGTGTTCGTCGCCACAGCATGACGATAGCCCGGGCTCATCCCGTATTCGGTTCCAAGGCGATCAGCGGCAGCGGCCGGTCGGTGAACGCGGCATAGTGCTCGGCCTGCGGGTACATCTGCACGAATCGTCGCAGCAGCCGGTCGTACTCGGCGCCCTTTAGTTCGCGGGGCCGCACCGTGCGCCGCTGGCGGCCGACGATCACCTCGCCGCTGCCGGCCGCCTTGAGGTTGAGCCACCACGCGGGTGTACGCGCGGCGCCGGCGTTGGCGGCCATCACCACCAGCGCGTCGCCGTCGCGCAGATAAAGCACCGGTGTGCTTCGGTTTGCACCGGTGCGGCGCCCGACGGTCTGCAGCACCAGCACCGGAGCGCCCGCGAACCAGCGGGGCAGGAAGCGGCCCCCGCTGATCCGGTACAGGTGGGCGTGCATTCGCGACATGGCGCGCTGGGCGCGCGGCCACCGGCGCACCACCCGATTGGATTGGCGGGCAAGGCGTTGGTGGTCGGGCATCGTGGTCAGCGCACCCGGTAGACGCGGTAGTCGATATGGTCGGGCGACAAGATGTTGTAGCCGACGGCCACCACCGCGCTGAGCCAGGCGTAGCGTTCGTCGGCGGTCTCGAAGCTCGGGGTGGTCCGCACGTAGGTCTCGTCGAACCCGAGCACCTCGCCCGCGGCCAGCCGGGCCATCCCGTCCGCCGGGATCTTGATGACACCGCCGGCGCGGTAGTGGATGAGCGCGCCGTCGTGGCTGCGCAGCGTCGCGCGCACGTCGACCCGCCCGACGCCGTCGCTGCCGACCATCAGCCAGTCACCGCCGCCGGGCAGGATCTCGCCGCGCAACCGGGGGCCGTCGATGACGCCGCCGGTGGTGACGAAGGTCAACCGGGTGCCCAACGGTGTCGGGATCGCCTGTGCCGGTTGTAGATTGACTCCCATGTCGAAGAGGTGTTCCACCGGTAGCGCGGTCAGCATCGGCAGCTGCTCGACCGGCGTCGCGGCGGTCATGCCGTCTTCTCCAGCGCCGCATGAAGTTGCGTCGCGTCGATGAAGGTGTCCTTGCGGGCCACCAGGCCATCGGATGACACGTTGACGATATCGAGGCAGTCGAACCGGATGTCGCCGGAGATCAGCGCCCAGTCCAGCACCCAGTGGTCTTGGCCGTAGAGGACGCGGTAGACCTCGAACGAGAACTGCGGAAACTGCTCGAAGAGTTCAGCGAAGGCGGTCCGGGCGTTTTCGCGTCCGACGACGGGCTCGCCGCCCATGTGCGTCCAGAACCGGGTGTCGGCGGTGTGCAGCGCGACGATCGCGTCGGGGTCGCGTGCCGCCCATGCGGCGAAGTAGCGCTCAGAGATGGCCTTGGGATCCACGGTGGCTCCGTTTCCTTTAGTTACATACTTTAAGTAGGTATTAACCTACCATGGGTAGGTAACTGCGGTCTAGAGCACCGCGAGCGATACCGCCGCCGCGGCGGCCAGGCACATCGAAGGGCCGTGCGGCACAGTGGTTTCACCACAGCGAACCGCCGTGACGATCGCCAATCCGGCGGTCAGCAGCGGTGCCCCCAGTGCCGCCAGCGCCCAGACATCGACGCCGAACGCTCCGGTCAGCGCCCCGACACCGGTCGCAAGCTTCACATCTCCAGCGCCCGTCGCCGTCGGCGCCAGCAGGTGCACGGTCAGATACAGCGCGAACAACGTGACGGCGCCCGTCGCCGCCGGAAGGCCCCGTCCCGCCAGTGTCGCCCCCGTGAGAATCGCTACCGCGCCCGGCACCGTCAACCAGTTCGGTAGCCGGCGTTCGGTGATGTCGAAGATGCACAGCGCCGCCAGCCACGCCAGCACCGCCACGCACGTTACCGCCCCCACGTGCGAAGGCTAACGCGGTCAGCGGGTAACCCTATGCGCCGATTTCTGCGTCAGGGTCGTGGATTAGCCCCGTGCCACAGCCTTCCGGCAGAAATGGGCGCACTAATGCGAGTCGAGCGCGGCCCGCATCGCTTCCCTGGGCGCGGGCATTCCGGTGAACTGCTCGACCTGAGCGAACGCCTGATGCAGCAGCATCTCCAGACCGCTGATCACCCGGCCGCCGGCGGCGGAGACCGCGGCGGCCAGCGGCGTCGGCCAGGGGTCATAGATCGCGTCGAGCAGCACGGCAACACCGGCGACTGTGTCCGCGTATCGCGCGGCGACATCGGCGGGGATGGTGTTGACCACCACATCGATCCCGGTCAGTTGTGTGCCCAGTACGGCCCAGCGGGTCTCGAGGCCCAGCCGGGTGCCCAAATCGACCAATGGGCGGGCCTTGTCGGGGTTGCGTGCCACGATCGTGATGTCCTGCACGCCGAGTTTGGCCAGACCGGCGACGACGGCCGGTGCGGTGCCCCCTGAGCCCAGCACCGCCGCCCGGCCCGACGCCGCGCCCAGCGCCCCGGCGACACCTTCGACGTCGGTGTTGTCGGCGCGCCAGCCGTCGGCAGTCCGCACCAAGGTGTTGGCCGAGCCGACCAGTTCGGCGCGCGGGGTCCGTTCGTCGGCGAAGCGCAGCGCCGCGAACTTGCCCGGCATCGTCACCGACACGCCGACCCATTCCGGCCCGAAACCGCCTACCACAGAAGGCAATTGCTCGGCCGTGCACTCGATACGCTCATACGTCCAGCCGACCAACCCCAGCGCGTGGTAGGCGGCCAGGTGCAGCTGCGGGGACCGCGAATGGCTGATCGGCGACCCCAGCACGCCGGCTTTCCGGCGATTTGTGTGCGATTTGTTGCGCTCAGCGCGCTTAAACGCACACAAATCGCTTACCTCGCGGAGTCGAGGACGCCATTGCCCATGGCCAGCTCGATGTTCGCCAGGTGCTGCTCGTAGTCGCGGGTGAACAGGGTGGTGCCCTGCATGTCGATGGTGACGAAGTACAGCCAGTCCCCCGCCTCGGGCCGCTCGGCAGCGGTCAGCGCCGGCTGCCCCGGTGAGCAGATAGGCGTGGCCGGAAGACCGGGCCGCACATAGGTGTTCCAGTCGGTGTGCTGGGCGCGGTCGGCGTCTGTGGTGGCCACCTCGATGCGGTCGAGCGGATAGTTCACCGTCGAGTCGAACTCCAGCGTGCGGTTCACGGCCAGCCGGTTGTAGATGACGCGGGCGACCTTGCCGAAGTCCTCGGGGGTGGCTTCGCGTTGCACCAACGACCCGACGGTGAGCACCTGATAGGGCGACATGTTCATCGCCATCGCGGTGTCGAGCAGCCCGCCCTGGGCGTACTGGTTTGCGCTGGCCGCGATCAGCGTCGACAAAATTCCTTCCGGGGACGCCGACGGGTCGATGTTCCACATGCCGGGCGCGATCAGCCCCTCCAGCCGGCGGTGGTCCGGGCCCAGCGCGGTGACGGCATCGGTTGCCCAGTCCGGCACCGACAGCGCCGCAGGCGGGGCGGCGGTCGCGATGTTCTTCAGATCCTCTGCCGATACGCAGCGACGTTCCCCGTCGAGATCCACGCACGTGGCACGCGAGATCAGCGACAGGATGCCGTCGGTGACCGCGTTGGTCTTGACGTCGCGCACGTCGTCGAGCTGACGACCCTCGGGGATTACCAGCTTGCCCACCCGGTTCTGCGGATCGGTCAGGCGCTCAACGGCATTGGAGGCCGGTATCTCGGTGCGGACCTTGTAGAAGCCGGGCTGAATCGACGAGATCGCGGTGTTGCCTTCGGCGGCGTTGAGGAACGCCCCGACTGTCGCGACGACGCGGTGCTCCTGAAGCGTCTGCCCGATCGCGGTGGTGGAGTCGCCGTCGTGGACCTGGATGACCACGTCGTTGACGCCCTCGCCGGCGTAGTCGTTGCCGGTGCCGAAGAAGGAGTGCCACAACTTGGAGCCCAGGAACACCGCAGCGACCGCGATCACGATCAGCGTTCCCAGCGTCAACCCGCCGACGATCCGACGCTTGCGCCGGCTCCGCGCCTCGCGGATCCGGTCGGCGCGCGTCCTGCGGCGCCTCGGCGGACCGACCGCGACGGGCTCTGCACGTCCGCGGCTCCATTGGTCAGACATCCCCAACCTCTCCGTGCTGGCCCCTCGCAGTGCGGCGTTGATCCAACCAGTTCTGCAGAATCCCCACCGCGGCCGCCTGGTCGATCACCGATCGCTGACCCTTGGCGCGGATCCCGGCTTCGCGCAGCGACCGCTGCGCCACGACGGTGGTGAGACGTTCATCGGCCAACCGCACCGGCGTCGGCGCGACCCGGCGGGTCAGCGCGTCGGCAAGCGCGACGGCGTCCTGAGCCGACGTGCCGGAGCGGTCGGCGAGCGTGCGGGGCAGGCCCACCACCACTTCGACCACGTCGAGTTCGTGGACCAGCGATGCGAGCCGGCGGATATGGCGGTCGGTGCGGTCGCGCCGCACGGTCTCCAGCGGGGTGGCCAGGATGCCGTCGGGGTCGCTGACCGCCACCCCGATGCGCACGGTGCCCACGTCGACGCCGAGCCGTCGTCCGGGGCCGGGGTCCGGAGGATCGAGGGCACGTCCGGGCCGATCGGGTAGGCGGTCGGTTTGGGCCACGAGGTCAGCTCCGGTCTATCTCTGCGCGCAACGCGGCCAATGCCGCGTCGATCCCCGCCGCCCCCTTGCCAGAACCCTGCGCCAGTTCGGCCTTGCCGCCCCCACGGCCGTTGACCGGTGCTGCCAGCTGCTTGACCAGGTCGTTGGCGCGAAGACCGAGGTCCTGGGCCGCCTGGTTGACCGCCACCACGAACGGGACGCTGTCGTTGTCACCCTCGGCGATCAACGCGACGACCGCCGGGTCACTGCCCAGCTTGCCGCGGATGTCACCGACCAGGGTGCGCAAATCAGCGGCCGACATCCCGCCGGCCATCCGTTGCGCCACGACTCGGACCTTACCGATAAGTTCAGCGCCCGCGGCGGCATTGGCCGCGGCGGCCTTTGCGTTGGCCAGCCGCATCCGGTCGAGTTCCTTTTCGGCCGCGCGCAGCCGCTCCACCAGGTTGGCCACCCGTGCGGGCACTTCTTCGGACGGCACCTTCAGCGTCGACGCCAGACCCGCCATCAACGCGCGCTCCTTGGCCAGATGGCGGTAGGAGTCCAGGCCGACATAGGCCTCCACCCGGCGCACACCCGAGCCCACCGACGACTCACCCAGGATCGTCACCGGGCCGATCTGCGCCGAATTGCGCACGTGCGTGCCGCCGCACAACTCGAGGGAGAAGGGTCCGCCGATCTCGACCACGCGGACCTCGTCGGGGTAGGCCTCGCCGAACAGCGCCATCGCGCCCATCGCCTTGGCCGTCTCCAACTCGGTGGTGAACGAGTGCACCGCGTAGTCGGCCTCGACGGCCTGGTTGGTTACCTCTTCGATCTGGTGGCGCTGGTCTTCGGTGAGCGCGCCCTGCCAGTTGAAGTCGAACCGCAGGTAGCCCGGCCGGTTCAGCGAACCGGCCTGGACGGCGTTGGGGCCCAGCACTTGTCGTAGCGCCGCGTGCACCATGTGGGTGCCCGAGTGGCCCTGGGTGGCGCCGTGGCGCCACCGCGGGTCGACGGCGGCGACGACGGTGTCACCCTCGACGAACTCGCCCGATTCGACGTTGACGCGGTGTGCCCACAGCGTTCGAGCGATCTTCTGCACATCGGTGACGGCGGCCTTCGCCGAGGCGGATGCGCCGGTGCCGGTGATGTCGCCCTCGTCGGCGATCTGCCCGCCCGACTCGGCATAGAACGGTGTGCGGTCGAGGATCAGCTCGACGTGCTCGGAGCCGGCCGAGGTTTCGCGGTTGACGACGGGAACCCGTCGCCCGTCGACGAAGATCCCGAGAATCGTTGCCTCAGAGACCAACTCGTCGAACCCGGTGAACTCGGTGGGCCCGGTGTCGACCAGATCGCGGTAGGCCGACAGGTCCATGTGGGCCTGCTTGCGCGCGGCCGCGTCGGCCTTGGCCCGCGCGCGCTGCTCGGCCATCAGACCGCGGAACCCCTCCTCGTCGACGGACAGGCCCGCCTCCGCGGCCATCTCGAGGGTCAGCTCGAGCGGAAAGCCATAGGTGTCGTGCAACGTGAACGCGTCCGCACCGGACAGCACCGTCGCGCCGGAAGCCTTCGTCGCGCCGGCGGCCTCCTCGAACAACCGCGATCCCGAGGCCAGCGTGCGGTTGAACGCGGTCTCCTCGGCCACCGCGATGCGTTGGATGCGGTCGAAGTCGCTGACCAGTTCCGGATAAGACGGGCCCATCGCGTCGCGCACCGTGGCCATCAGGTCGGCGACGATCGGGTCTTCGATGCCCAGCAGCTTCGCCGACCGGATGATGCGGCGCAGCAGCCGGCGCAGCACGTAGCCGCGGCCGTCGTTGCCGGGGCTCACCCCGTCAGCGATGATGATTGCCGCGGTGCGGCTGTGGTCGGCGATGATCCGGTAGCGCACGTCGTCATCGTGGTTGCCCTGGCCGTACCCGCGCGGGGCGAGGCCGGCGACCAGGTCGATGACCGGGCGCACGAGATCGGTCTCGTAGACGTTGTCGACACCCTGCAGCAGACACGCCACCCGTTCCACGCCCATACCGGTGTCGATGTTCTTGCGCGGCAGCGGCCCGAGGATCTCGAAGTCCTCCTTGGAGGTGCCCTCGCCGCGCTCGTTCTGCATGAACACGAGATTCCAGATCTCGATGTAGCGGTCCTCGTTGGCTTCCGGCCCACCCTCGATGCCGTATTGCGGGCCGCGGTCGTAGTAGATCTCCGAGGACGGTCCGCACGGTCCGGGGATGCCCATCGACCAGTAGTTGTCGGCCATGCCGCGACGCTGGATCCGCTCGCCGGGTAGGCCCGCGACCTCCTGCCACAGCGCGACGGCCTCGTCGTCGTCGACGTAGACGGTGGCCCACAGCCGCTCGGGGTCAAAACCGTAGCCGCCGTCCTCGACCGGGTTGGTCAGCAGCGTCCAGGCAAATTCGATCGCGCCCTGCTTGAAGTAGTCGCCGAACGAGAAGTTGCCGGCCATCTGGAAGAAGGTGTTGTGCCGGGTGGTGACCCCGACCTCGTCGATATCGGGGGTGCGGATGCACTTCTGCACGCTGACCGCACGCTTCCACGGCGGGGTGCGCTGGCCGAGGAAGTAGGGGACGAACTGCACCATGCCGGCGTTGACGAACAGCAGGTTGGGGTCGTCGAGGATCACCGATGCGCTGGGCACCTCGACGTGGCCCGCGTTCACGAAATGATCGAGGAAACGCTTCCTGATCTCGTGTGTCTGCACGTTGCTACTGTCCTCGCCGTCGTGTGTTGTTCTGCAGGTACCTGCGACTATGCGACCGCACTACAGTACCGGTCGCGGTTGGCGGTCCTGAAAGGTCAACGAACGGGCGCGGCTGGCAGTGCCGCCTCAGGCTCGATTGGATGTCGCCGACTCCGCGGCTCCGGCGACGAAGCTCAACCGCACCGAACGCCGCGGGTTGTCCCGGTTCAAATCGACGAGCACGACGCTCTGCCACGTTCCGAGCAGCGGCTCACCGCCCTGCACCGGCAGCGTCACCGACGGTGACACCAGCCCGGGCAGCACGTGGTCGGCGCCGTGACCGGGTGAGCCGTGGGCGTGTCGGTAGCGATCGTCGCGGGGCAGCAGCCGCTCCAGCGTGTCGACGAGGTCGTGGTCGGAGCCCGATCCCGTTTCGATGATCGCCAGGCCGGCGGTGGCGTGCGGGACAAACACATTGCACAGGCCGTCACCGCGGGAACCGCAGAAGTCGCGCACCGCGTCGGTGAGGTCGACGATGCGGTCTCGGGTCGTGTCGATGGTCAGCACGTCGGAGTCCACGCCTTCGAGCCTACGAGGCCGCCGAGCATTGACGCCCGCGTTTATTCGGCGAGGGCGCCGGGTATCGCACTCCCACGCCCGACTTGGAGGACATATGACCATCACCGGAGTCATCACGGCAATACTCATCGGCATCGTGGTGGGTGTACTGGGCCGCCTGGTCTTGCCGGGCCGCCAACCGATCGGCTTTCTAGTTACCATCCTGGTCGGCATCGTCGCTGCGTTCATCGGCACCGCGCTCGCCAGGGCGCTCGGTATTCCGACCGCGACGAGCGGTATCGACTGGTTGGAACTGCTTGTCCAGGTGGTCGTCGCGGCGATCGGCGTGGCGCTGGTAGCCGCGCTGATGGGCCGGAGGAACACCGGTGTGGTGGGCACGCGCCGCGGCGGAATGCTGCGGCGGTAGCCGCCAAAGTCGGGGTGTACGTTGCCGTCGGGGTCGGCGGATCGGGGTGGAGCGCGTCCCCCCAGCGCGTCCCTCGGTCACCGCGCCGCCCCGGCGGCAACCCATTTTGCCGTTGTATGACGCCGAAAGGGACAAACCGGCGGGAACGTGCGAGAGAAATCCACCGAAACGTTGGTCTCGGCGGAAGTAAGTACGTCAGCGCTTGCGGCGGATGATCGCCCGTAGCTTCTCCAGGCGGGCGGAGATCTCACGTTCGACGCCGTGGTTGGTCGGCCGGTAGTAGTCGACGCCAACCAGTTCGTCGGGCGGGTACTGCTGTGCGACAACACCGTCGGGGTCGTCGTGGCTGTATTTGTAGCCGATCGCGTTGCCCAACTTCTCGGCGCCGGAGTAGTGCCCGTCGCGCAGATGGGTCGGCACCAGCCCGGCCTTGCCCGCACGCACGTCGCTCATCGCGGCACCCAGCGCCGTGGTGACCGCGTTGGATTTCGGCGCCGTGGCCAGATGCACAGTGGCGTGCGCCAGGGTCAGCTGCGCCTCGGGCATGCCGATCAACTGCACCGTCTGCGCGGCGGCGACGGCGGTCTGCAACGCGGTCGGATCGGCCATGCCGACGTCTTCGCTGGCCAGGATCATCAACCGCCGGGCGACAAAGCGCGGGTCCTCCCCCGCCACCAGCATCCGGGCCAGGTAGTGCAGCGCCGCGTCGACGTCGGATCCGCGGACCGATTTGATGAACGCGCTGATGACGTCGTAGTGCTGGTCACCGTCGCGGTCATAGCGCACCGCGGCCTGGTCCAGCGACTGCTCGATGGTCGCGACGGTCACCTCCTGCTCGGTTTCCGATGCCACCTCGAGCGCGGTCAACGCGCGTCGCGCATCACCGGCCGACAGCTGCACCAGCAGGTCGACGGCCTCGTCGGTGACCTTGACCTTGCCGCCGAGCCCTCGAGGATCCGCGATGGCGCGGCGCACCACGGTGCCTACCGCGTCGGCGTCCAGCGGCTGCAGCTGCAGGATCAGCGACCGCGACAACAGCGGCGCGACCACCGAGAACGACGGGTTCTCGGTGGTGGCCGCGACCAGCAGCACGACGCGGTTCTCCACCGCCGACAGCAGCGCATCCTGCTGGGTCTTGGAGAACCGGTGCACCTCGTCGATGAACAGCACGGTCTGCTCGCCGTGGGCGGCCGCGCGCCGTGCGACGTCGATGACCGCGCGCACTTCCTTGACGCCCGAAGACAGCGCCGAAAGCGCCTCGAACCGACGGCCGGTGGCCCCCGAGATCAGCGCGGCAAGCGTCGTCTTCCCCGTGCCCGGCGGGCCGTACAAGATGACCGAGGCGGCGCCGGAGCCCTCGGCGAGCCTGCGCAGCGGCGAGCCCGGTTGCAGCAGGTGGTCCTGGCCGACCACTTCGTCGAGGGTGGCCGGGCGCATCCGCACCGCCAACGGCGTCGACGCCCCGACCGGGCCGCCCGCGGTGACGCTCGGCTCACCGGGGACGTCGAACAGACCGTCGGACACGATCCCTGCTTACCACGCCGCTACGACGGCGGCGCGGCTGTCACGAAGTCGATCAGCTCCTCGACGCGCCCGATGAGCGCCGGTTCGAGGTCGTTCCAGTCGCGCACTCGGCCCCGGATGCGCTGCCACGCCCGGGCGACGTCGGCCTGCTCGGTGTGCGGCCATCCCAGCGCCCGGCACACCCCCCGCTTCCAGTCGACGCCTTTGGGGATCACCGGCCACGCCGAGATGCCCAGCCGGGCCGGTTTGACCGCCTGCCAGATGTCGATGAACGGGTGCCCGACCACCAGCGTGTGGTCGCCGCCGGGCCCGCGGCGGACCGCCTGCTCGATCTGGCTGGCGATGCGGGCCTCCTTCGAACCGGCGACAAGATGGTCGACGAGCACACCGAGCCGGCGGTGCGGCGCCGGCTCGAAGTCCTCGACGATGGCCGCGAGATCGTCGACGCCGCCGAGGTGTTCGACGACGACGCCCTCGATGCGCAGATCGTCGCCCCAGACTTGTTCGACGAGTTCGGCGTCGTGGCGGCCTTCGACGTAGATGCGGCTGGCGCGGGCAACTTTGGCTCGCGCGCCCGGCACGGCCACCGAACCCGAAGCCGTGCGGGTGGTCTTCGGTGCGGCCCGCTTGGGCGCGGTGAGGATGACGGGCCGGCCGTCGATGAGGTAACCCGGCCCGATCGGGAACGGCTTTCTGCGTCCGCGACGATCCTCGAGTTCCATTCGGCCGTACTCGATCCGGACTACCGCGCCGACGTATCCGGTCTGGGCATCCTCGACCACCAGACCCATCTCCACCGGCTGCTCGGTGGAGCGCAGCCTGCCGGGATGCGGGTTGTTGGCCAGGATGTCGGAACCATAGCGATCAGCCACCGGGTGATCGTAGGGTCATCGACGCCTGCCGAATGTGCGGAGTCACCCGCGACACGCCGGTGGCGGCGTATGAGGCCGCACATTCGCCGCGGCGACGCTACGTCCGCCGCCTGCCGATCCGGACGGAAAGCTCGTCGGGGGGGACGACGTGGCCGGCGGCGCACCGGATCTGCACCGTCGCCTCGGCACCGCATCCCTTGTGCGCCAGGCGCAGCGGGGTGCGATTGGGCAGATGCCGTCGCCCCCACTCGAACATCGCCCACACCACCGGCATGAACTCGCGGCCCGCGTCGGTGAGCACATACTCGTCGCGGCTGCGCTGCCCGGGCTCCCGATAGGGCCGCCGGACCAGCAGACCCGCCTCGACCAGGTCGTTCAACCGTGCGGCGGCCGCGGCTTTGGTGATCCCGACGCGCCGCCAGAAGTCGTCGAACCTGGTGGTGCCGTAGTAGGCCTCGCGCATGACGAGCATCGCCGACTTCGTCCCGAGCACCGCCATCGTCTTTTCGATCGGACACTCACCCACCGCCGACCAGGCGTCCCGGTCGGCCAACCGCCCCTCCAGCACTGTCATGGAAGTCACCCTACCTCTGGGTTGTTCTTACTATACCCAGAGTGTATAGCTGAGTATAGGAGGCATTACTCAGCGTGGAGTGAGGAGAAAGCCATGACGGGACATTCGGGCCGCGACGCGGTCATCGTCGACGCGGTACGCACACCGATCGGAAAGGGCAAGGCCAACGGAGCGCTGCACGACGCGCTGCCCGTCGACCTCCTCGCCCACAGCCTCAAGGAACTGGTGGCGCGCACCGGAATAGACCCGGGCCAGATCGACGACGTCATCGCCGGCGCCGTCACCCAGGTCGGCGATCAAGCGGCCAACATTGCCCGCAACGCCGTGCTGGCCGCAGGATTTCCGGAGACGGTGCCCGCCACCACCATCGACAGGCAGTGCGGCAGCAGCCAACAGGCGATCCACTTCGCCGCGCAGGGGGTGCTCTCCGGCGCCTACGACATCGTGGTGGCCGCAGGTGTCGAGTCGATGTCGCGGACGCCGATGGGATCCAGCGTGCTACCCGGCAGCGACCCGTTCGGGGCGATGGCGCACCGCTATCCTGAAGGCCTTGTGCCGCAGGGCATCAGCGCCGAGCTGATCGCCGCCAAGTGGGGCCTGTCCCGTCAGCAACTCGATGAGTTCGCCGCGAGCAGCCACGAGAAAGCCGCCGCCGCTACGAAAGAAGGCCGCTTCGACAATGAGCTGACCCCGATCGCCGGGCTGGTCACCGACGAGATCATCCGCCCGGGCACGACGGTGGACACCCTCGCCACGTTGCAGCCCGCGTTCTACAACCCGGCGTATGAGCAGCGGTTCCCGCAGATCGGCTGGCAGATCACCCCGGGTAACTCGTCACCGCTGTCGGACGGCAGCGCAGCGGTGCTGATCGCCAGCAGCGAGGTGGCCGCGCGGCTGGGCCTGCAACCGCTCGCCCGCATCCACTCGATGACCGTCGTAGGCTCCGATCCGCTGTACATGCTGACCGGCGTCATTCCCGCGACCGAAAAGGTGCTGCAGCGTGCAGGTTTGACGCTCGAGGACATCGATCTGTTCGAGGTCAACGAAGCCTTCGCCCCGGTGGTGCTGGCGTGGGCCCGCGACGTCGGCGCCGACCTGGCCAAGACCAACGTGCACGGCGGCGCGGTCGCGATCGGTCACCCGTTGGGCGCCAGCGGCGCACGCCTGATGACCACGCTGGTCAACGCGCTGGAGCAGCGCGGCGGCCGGTACGCGTTGCAGACGATGTGTGAGGGCGGCGGCATGGCCAACGCCACGATCATCGAGCGGCTCTAGTCGGGGAAATCACGCTCTCTGGAGCTCGAAGACCGGGATGACCCGCCTCGTCTTGGCTTGGTATTCGGCGAACACCGGTGCCAGCTCGATGAGCTTCGGGTAGAGCTCATCGCGCTCGAGCCGGGGTAGCTCACGAGCGACGGCGTCGTACTCGGTGGTGCCCACCTCGATGCGCACCCGGGGGTTAGTCCGGAGGTTATGCACCCAGGCGGGATCCTTGTCCGCGCCCGCGTACGACCCCACGATGAACATCTTGTCCTCGACGGTGAAGTAGGCCAGCGGCGACAGCCGCGGCTGACCGGATCTCGCACCGATGGTGTGCAGCAGCAGGAGGTGGCCGCCTTCAAACGGGCCGCCGACCTTGCCGTTGTTGGCGCGGAACTCGTCGACGATGCCGGCATTGAACGCTTTCAAGTCGGGAATTTCGGTCACGCGGTGTTGAGCGCGCAACGGCTCGGTGTTATTCCCCAGGCTCCATAATGAGCGGATGCGGGTGATTATCACGGGCGCCAACAGCGGCGTCGGCAAGGCGACGGCGGCGGCGCTGGCCGCGCAGGGACACAGCGTCGTCATCGCGTGCCGGACGATCGCCAAAGGTGAGCAGGCCGCCGCCGAGATGGGCGGTGACGTCGAGGTGCGCCACCTCGACCTGGCCGACTTGGCCAGTGTGCGGGCGTTCGCCGACTCGGTGGAAAGCGTTGACGTGCTGGTGAACAACGCCGGCGTGATGGGTATGCCGTTGACGCGCACCGCCGACGGGTTCGAATCCCATTTCGGCATCAACCACCTCGGGCACTTCGCGCTGACGTGTCTGCTCGGCGCGAAGATCAGCGACCGGGTGATCTCGGTGGCCAGTGCCACGTACCTGTTCACCCGCCTTCACCTCGACGACCTCAACTGGCATCACCGCAAATACGCGAAGTGGAGCGCATACGGCGAATCCAAGCTGGCCAACCTGCTGTTCGTCACCGAGCTGGCCGCCCGCGGTGTGCGCGCATACGCCACCGACCCCGGCGCCACCGACACCGACATCACCCGATCACTCGGGATGGGTGAGCATCAACGGATGCGGCGGCTGTTGCACACCCCGGCCCAGGGCGCACGGGCCAGCCTGCAGGCGGTGACGACCGACCTGCCCAGCGGCACCTATCTGGCGCCGCGGTTCAACCAGATCGGCCCGCCCAAGGTGACCCGGTTACGGCCGAAGGCACGCGACCGGGCGATGTCGCGCCAATTGTGGGATGCATCAGTCAAACTCACCGGATGTGACTGGGACTAGTCGGGTTTCGGCTTGGCGTCGATACCGGACTCCTTGCGCTGCTGCGGCGTGATCGGCGCAGGCGCACCGGTCAACGGGTCGAGGCCGCCGCCGGACTTGGGGAACGCGATCACGTCGCGGATCGAGTCGGTGCCCGCGAGCAACGCGGTGATCCGGTCCCAGCCGAACGCGATCCCGCCGTGCGGCGGTGCGCCAAAGGTCAAGGCGTCTAAGAGGAATCCGAACTTCTCCTGCGCTTCGTCCGCGCCAATGCCCATCGCCTTGAACGCGCGCTCCTGGATGTCACGGCGGTGGATACGAATCGACCCGCCGCCGATCTCGTTGCCGTTGCACACCAGGTCGTAGGCCTCGGACAGCACACTGCCCGGGTCGGTGTCGAGGAGGTCGACGCACTCGGGCTTCGGCGCGGTGAACGCGTGGTGCAGTGCCGTCCACGCGCCGGATCCGACCGCGACGTCACCGTGCGCGGCCGCTTCGTCCGCCGGCTCGAACATCGGGAAGTCGACCACCCAGACGAACGCCCAGGCAGCTGTGTCGATCATGTCCAGCCGCTTGGCGATCTCGACGCGGGCCGCGCCCAGCAGCGCGCGTGAGGACTTGGCCGGTCCGGCCGAGAAGAACACGCAGTCCCCCGGTGACGCGCCGACGGCCCCGGCCAGCCCTTCGCGTTCGGCTTCGGAGAGGTTCTTGGCCACTGGGCCGCCCAGCGTGCCGTCCTCGTTGACCAGCACATAGGCCAGTCCACGGTGGCCGCGCTGTTTGGCCCATTCCTGCCAGGCGTCAAGTGTGCGCCGCGGCTGCGACGCCCCACCCGGCATCACGACAGCGCCGACGTAGGGCGCCTGGAACACCCGGAACGGGGTGTCCTTGAAATAGTCGGTCAGCTCGACGAGTTCGAGGCCGAACCGCAGATCGGGTTTGTCGGTGCCGAACCGGCGCATCGCCTCGGCGTAGGTCATCCGCGGTAGCGGCGTGGGCACGTGATAGCCGATCAACGCCCACAGCGCGGTCACGATCTCCTCGGAGATCGCGATGACGTCCTCGGTGTCGACGAAGCTCATCTCCATGTCGAGCTGGGTGAACTCCGGCTGGCGGTCGGCGCGGAAGTCCTCGTCGCGGTAGCACCGCGCGATCTGGTAGTAGCGCTCCATGCCCGCCACCATCAGCAACTGCTTGAACAGCTGCGGGCTCTGCGGCAGCGCATAGAACGTCCCGGGCTGCAGCCGCGCGGGCACCAGGAAGTCGCGCGCCCCCTCCGGCGTCGACCGCGTCATCGTCGGCGTCTCGATCTCAACGAAGTCATGGCGCGCGAGCACCTCACGCGCCGCCGCATTCACCTTGGAGCGCAACCGGATTGCGCTGCCGGGTCCCTCCCGCCGCAGGTCGAGGTAGCGGTACTTGAGGCGGGTCTCCTCGCCGGGCTGCTCGTCGAGTTGGAACGGCAGCGGTGCGCTCTCTCCCAGCACCGTCAGCGACGTCGCGTTGACCTCGATCTCGCCGGTGGGAATCTCGGGGTTCGCGTTGCCCTCGGGCCGGATCTCGACGACGCCGTCGACGGCGATGCAGAACTCCGCGCGCAGCCGGTGGGCCACCTCAAGCACCTCGGGTTCGCGGAACACCACTTGCGACACCCCGGATGCGTCGCGCAGATCGATGAAGATGACCCCGCCATGGTCGCGGCGGCGTGCCACCCAGCCGGCCAACGTCACCTTCTGACCGGCGTCGGCGGGCCGCAACGACCCGGCGGCGGAACTGCGCAGCACTGAAACTCCTGAGGAAATCGGCTGATGGGACAACTGCCCAAGTGTAAAGGTGTCGTTTTGGCCGGTAGCTTGGCCTGCGTGCGCACCACCATCGCCGTCGTCGGCCCCGGCGCGATCGGCTCCACCGTGGCGGCGCTGCTGCATGCGGCCGGCCACCAGGTGATGTTGTGCGGGCGCACACCGCGTGCCGCGATCGAGGTGAGGCCGGAGAACGGCGCGCCGATCGTGGTGCCCGGGCCCGTACTGACCGACCCGGCGCGCGTCGACCGCCCGGTCGACGTGGTGCTGCTGGCGGTCAAGGACACCCAGAACGCCGGCGCGGCGCCCTGGCTGGCCAGGTTGTGCGACGAACGCACCGTGGTCGCCGCGCTGCAGAACGGCGTCGAACAAGTCGAGCGTGTCGGACGTTACTGCCCCGCGTCGACGGTCGTGCCTGTGGCCGTGTGGATTTCGGCAGAACCGGCACCGCGGGGCCACATCCGGTTGCGCACAGCGGCGCGGCTGGTGCTGCCCGAGCTCCCCGCCGCGCACACGATCGTCGACCTGTTCGAGGGCAGCGCGGTCGCCGTCGAGATCGATCCGAACTTCCTCAGCGCGGCGTGGCACAAACTTCTCGTCAACGCGGTTGTGGGGTTCATGGTGCTGACCGGGCGCCGGGCCGGCATGTTCCGCCGCGACGACGTGGCCAGCCTGGCGCGCCGCTATCTCGCCGAGTGCCTGGCCGTGGCGCGCGCCGACGGCGCGAAGTTGGGCGAGGAGGTGATCGAACAGGTCGTCAACCTGCTCGCCAAGTCGCCGGATGACATCACCACGTCGATGCTCACCGACCGCCAGGCTGGGCGGCAGTTGGAGTGGGACATCCGCAACGGCGTGATCCTGCGCAAAGCGGACGAGTACGGCCTCGCCACCCCGATCAGCGACGTGATCGTGCCGCTGCTGGCCGCCGCGAGCGACGGGCCCGGATAACCTCACAGGCCGCGCCGAACGGCGATATCGTTTTCCGGCACGATCGAGCGACGGCCTCCCGGAGGCGGCGGATGAAAGCACCGGCGCGCTGCCCCACCTGCGCTACCGAAGCGCGTGTCGGCGCCCGGTTCTGCGACAGGTGCGGAACACCGCTAGACCAGCCTCACATCGCCGAGTACAAGCAGGTGACGGTGCTGTTCGCCGACGTGGTCCGGTCGATGGACATCGCCGCGGCGCTAGGCCCGGAACGGCTGCGGGAAGTCATGACGGAGCTCGTGTTCCGCGCCACAACCGTCATCCGCAGCTACGACGGCACCGTGAACCAATTCACCGGCGACGGAATCATGGCGCTGTTCGGCGCTCCGCGAGCATTGGAGGATCACGCTCGTCGGGCATGTCTGGCCGCGCTCGACGTCCAGAAGGAGGTTCGTGCGCTGGCCGCGGAGACCGCTCGCAGTGACGGGATCTCACTGCAGCTGCGGATCGGGCTCAACTCCGGCATGGTTGTCGCCGGCGACATCGGTCCCGAGGCTCTCGCCTACACGGCGATGGGTGAGCACGTCGGAATGGCCCAACGGATGGAATCGGTCGCGCCCCCCGGTGGCGTGATGCTCAGCGAAACGACGGCCAGGTTGGTCGACGGCGACACACGGCTCAGCGAGCGACTGTTCGTGCGGATCAAAGGGGCATCCGAGCCGGTGACCGCACGCCGGCTCCTGGCCGTCGGCGACCATCGCCGCGCCAGGCAGCGCACGACCCCGCTGGTGGGCCGAGGTCGAGAAATGAGCGTGATAGCGGCCGCGTTCGAGGAGGCGATCAGCGGCCGCGGGCGCGTCATCGGAATCAAGGGCGCACCCGGGATCGGCAAGAGCCGGATTACCCAGGAAGCTGTGGCAAGAGCTGCGAACCGCGGCCTCGACGTCTATTCGGCGTACTGCGAATCGCATTCCAGCCAAATTCCATTCTTCGCCGCCGCCGAGCTACTGCGCTCCTTCTTCGGTGTGGACGGGTTGGACCCGGCTGATGCCGCGCTCAGGGTCCGAACCAAGGTGCCCAAAGCTGATCCCGAGGATCTCGACCTCCTTCACGATCTGCTCGGTATCGGTAACCACGGCGCAGGCAGTGGTATCGACCCGGACGCGCGCAGGCGTCGGCTCGCCAGATTGCTCGCCGCGGCTCTGCTGGCACGCACTGAACCCGCTCTGTATGTGATCGACGATGTTCAGTGGATCGATGCCGTAAGCGAATCGCTACTCACCGATTTCCTCTCCACGGTTCCGAAAACGGCTGCGCTGGTTCTGATCACGTACCGCCCCGAGTATCGCGGCGTGCTGAGCCGGACAGGCGAAACAGGTGTGGCCGCTGACGTGATCCCGCTGAGCCCGCTGGACCGCTCGCAGACATCGACCCTGTTGGCCGAGTTGTTGGGGTCGGATCCGTCCGTCGCACAGATCGCCGAGCGCGTAGCCGACCGCGGCGCAGGCAACCCGTTCTTCATCGAGGAGATCGTGCGTGATCTGGCTGAGCGCGGGATTCTTGACGGCGGGCGCGGCGCCTACGTCTACCGCGGCGACGGTGAGGTCAGCGTTCCGCCGACCGTCCAGGCCACCATCGCCGCCCGCATCGATCGCCTCGGCGCGGCCGCCAAGCGAACGCTCAACGCGGCATCGGTGATCGGTTCGTCGTTCGGGGTTCGGCTGCTGAGTGCACTCGATGTCACCGAGGTGGCCGAGCTGATCGATGCCGAGCTCGTCGAACCTGTGTCGATGTCGGAGTACGCATTCCGACATCCGTTGATCCGCGCGGTCGCCTACGAGTCGCAGCTCAGGTCGAGCCGTTCACAGCTGCACCGGCAGGTCGCGGCCGCCGTCGAACATCAGGATCCGTCGTCAGTGGACAAGAATGCCGCCCTGATCGCGACGCACCTCGAGGCAGCGGGCGACCTTCACGGGGCCTTCGATTGGCACATGCGGGCCGGGACCTGGTCAGTGCACCGCAATATTGCCGCCGCGCGGATGAGCTGGGAGCGGGCGCGTGCGGTGGCAGAAATGCTGCCCGGAGACGATCCCGACCGGTTGTCAATGCGTATTGCCCCGCGAACCTTGTTGTGCGCCACCATCTGGCGCGTCGGCGGGAGCCTTGCCGACGTGGGCTTCGAAGAGCTGCGCGAGCTCGCGACAGCGGCAGATGACAAGCGATCGTTGGCGCTCGGGATGACGGGGCTGGTGCAGATGCTCAACTTCTACGGTAAATATTCCGAAGCGTCGCTGCTGGCCACTGAGTTCGTCGACCTGCTGGAATCTATCGACGATCCCGAAATTACCGTGGCACTGATGTCCATCCCGATCATTGCGAAGTGGGACGCGGGCGAAATGGCCGAAGCCTTGAGACTGGCAGAACGCGCCATCGAACTCTCCAACGGCGACCCTTGTATGGGCAACATGATCATCGGTTCGCCGCTTGCATTTGCCCTCGTACTCCGCGCGTCAGCGGCATCCATCCTCGGAATCGACGGGTGGAAGCAGGGTTACGATCGAGCCATCGAGCTGGCCCGTGCGGTGGACAGGTTCACCTTCTGCGCCACGGTGATGTTCAAGTACATCGCGGTTGAGAATTGGGCGTTGCTTCCCGATGACGCGGCAATGCGCGACACCGCTGAGGCATTGGCAGTCGCGCAGCAATTCGGCGACGACTTCTCGCTGACGACTTGCGAATTCGTGCGTGGCACGGTGTTGGTGCGGCGCGACGACACTGATCGCGAACACGGGTTCGAACTACTCGCCAGGTGTCGGAAGGTGGCACTAGACCACCGCTTCACGGTCATCGCAGCATGGTGCGCCGACCTTGACGTCGCCGCGGAGAAGATACGTACGGGTGACTTCGATACGGCGATCGACCTGTGCCGCGGCGTCCTCGAGGAGCAGGTCCGCGGGGGCGAGATGATGAATCGAGGATGGACCACCACGGTGCTTGTTGACGCGCTGCTTCGGCGTCGAGGCCCGGGAGATCTCGAACAGGCCCAAGCGGCCGTAGATCGGTTGGCCGCCATGCCGACCGAACCCGTTTACCTCTACCACGAGCTACCCCTGCTGCGGATGAGGGCAATGCTGGCGCAGGCGCGCGGTGACGACGCTACCTATGCCGACCTCCGTGAGCGCTACCGTGTCCGTGCGGAGGAGGTCGGCATGGAGGGCCATATCGCGATCGCTCGTGCGATGGACTAGACACCGAAACCGACGAAATGGTCGATTCACCCGCCCGAAAACCAGCCAAAGCGTCGGTTCGGCGCACCTGCCTGGAACGGCCCCGGCTAGACATGGTCGCCTAGGGTGTATGGCCATGCACGTATGCGAGCGCGTCGGCCTGGACTTCATCGACGACGCACCGTTTCGGTTCGTCAGCACCGTCGACCTGGCGATCACCCCTGAGCAGTTGTTCGAGGTGCTCGCCGACGCCGAATCCTGGCCGCAGTGGGCCAGCGTGATCACCAAGGTCACCTGGACCAGCCCGGAGCCGCGTGGTGTCCGCACCACCCGCACCGTGCACATGCGCGGCGGCATCGTCGGCGACGAGGAATTTCTCGCCTGGCAGCCCTACAGCCACATGGCCTTTCGGTTCAACGAAGCCTCGACGAATAGCATCGCGGCGTTCGCCGAGGACTACCGGGTGGTGAAGACCCCGGGCGGTTGCCATCTGACTTGGGTGATGGCGATGAAGCCCAACGGCGTCGCGGCCCGCCTCGGCATGTCGCTGGGGCGGCCGGTGATGGGCTGGATGTTCCAGAAATTCCTGTACAACCTGCGCGACTACTCGAACAAGCGCTACCAGGTCTCTTGATCCACCCGCTCCGCCGCGAGGGTGTGCAAAGCTGGTCGGCATGACCTTCAACGAGGGCATGCGCATCGACACCAGCACCACATCGAGCAGCGGCGGCGGGCGCGGTCCTGGCCGAGGTATCGCGATCGGCGGGGGTGTCGGCGGCCTCCTGGTCCTGGTGGTGGCGCTGTTCCTCGGTGTGGATCCCAGCACCGTCGTGCCCCAGCAGCAGATCGGCACCGGAGCTGTCGATGCGCCGGGTTTCGATCTGAGCCAGTGCCAGACCGGCGCGGACGCCAACGAGATGGTCGAATGCCGCGTGGTCGCCACCGGCAACTCACTTGACGGGGTGTGGTCTCAGCTGATGCCGGGCTATGAGCGGCCGCACGTTCGCCTCTTCACCGGCAGCGTCGACACTCGTTGTGGCCCAGCCACCAGCGAGGTCGGGCCGTTTTACTGCCCGGCCGATCAGACCGCCTACTTCGACGTCGACTTCTTCGACGTCCTGAAGAACCAGTTCGATTCCAGCGGCGGCCCGTTGGCGCAGGAATACGTGGTCGCCCACGAATTCGGCCACCACATCCAGAACCTGCAGGGCACGCTGGCCCGTGCGCACGGTGCCGGAGCCCAGGGTGCCACCGGCGGCGGCGTGCGCACCGAACTGCAGGCCGACTGCTACGCCGGCGTGTGGGCGCACCACGCGGCCATCACCACACAAGAAGGCACCGGCGTGCCGTTCCTGGAACCGTTGAGCGACAAAGACATCAACGACGCGCTGTCGGCCGCGGCGGCGGTGGGTGATGACCGCATTCAGAAGAAGGCCACCGGTCAGGTCAACCCTGAGGCGTGGACGCACGGCTCGGCCGCGCAACGGCAGAAGTGGTTCACCGAGGGTTACCGCACCGGCGACCCGAACAGCTGCGACACCTTCGCCACGAGCGATCTTGGTTAGGACACCTTCGGCGGTCGATGCCGTCGCTGAACGCTACCTGGAGCGTAGTGCTGCGCTTGATCCTTGTGCAGCAAGCAAGTTGGGCATCACCGGCCATGACGACGACATCACCGACTACTCCCCCGACGGTGTCGCCGCGCGCGCCGAGGCGGCCCGAAGCGCGTTGCGCGAACTCGACGGCACACAACCGGCCGACGATGTGGACCAGGTCACGATCGCCGCGATGCGCGAGCGGCTCGGAGTGGCAATCGAACTGAACGACGCCGGCCTCGACGTCGGGACGTTGAACGTGATCGCCTCACCACTGCAGTCGATGCGCAACGTCTTCGACCTGATGCCCACCGAAACCGAGGACGACTGGGCGCTGATCGCCGTGCGACTGTCTCGGCTGCCCGACCGCGTCGGCGGCTATACCGACGCGTTGCGCGCCGCGGTGGCGGCCGGGCGGGCACCTGCGGTGCGCCAGGTCGCGCGCGGCATCGAGCAGGCCACCGGCATCCAGCAGTTCTTCGTCGACATGGTCGTCGACGCCGTCCCCGATAACGCGGCGCTGCAGGAGGATCTGCATCTGCACGCGGCCAACGCCGCCTATGCCTACCGTGAACTGGCCAGAACTCTGGGCGACGAGGTCGCCCCGTACGCGCGGGTCGACGACGCCGTCGGCGTCGACGAGTACCGGCTGTGGTCACGCTCGTTTCTGGGCGCGACGGTCGATCTCGAGGAGACCTACCAGTGGGGTCTCGAGCAGCTGGAAGACATTGTCGCCGAACAGCAGTCCCTCGCACACCAGCTCTACCCGGAAGCCACTGTGGCCGATGCGCTGCTGAGCCTCGACGAAGAGGAGCGCTACCTCGTGCACGGGGTCGACGCGCTGCAGGCCTGGATGCAGGACCTCTCCGACCGGGCCGTCGAAGCGTTGGCCGACACCCACTTCGATATCGCCGCCCCCCTGCGGCGGTTGGAGTGCCGGATCGCGCCCACGCACACCGGCGGCATCTACTACACCGGCCCGTCGGAAGACCTGACGCGGCCGGGCCGGATGTGGTGGTCGGTACCGCACGGCGTCGACACGTTTCACACCTGGCGCGAAACCACAACCGTGTACCACGAGGGTGTGCCCGGCCATCATCTGCAGATCGGGCGTGCCGTGGTGTTGGCCGACCGGCTGAACCGGTGGCGTCGACTGGGCTGCTGGGTATCGGGTCACGGTGAGGGCTGGGCGTTGTACGCCGAGCGGCTGATGGCGGAGTTGGGCTGGCTCGACGATGCCGGTAAACGGTTGGGAATGCTTGATGCTCAGCGCTTCCGGGCCGCCCGGGTGTGTATCGACATCGGGGTGCACGGTGGAATGACCGCGCCCGACGGCGGGGTGTGGGATGCCGAGCGGGCATGGGATTTCCTGCGTACCCACAGCGCGATGAACGACGAACATCTGCAGTTCGAACTGGACCGCTACCTGGGCTGGCCGGGTCAGGCCCCGTCATATGCGATCGGGCAGCGGATCTGGCAGCAGCTGCGCCATGAAGCCCTCAGCTGCGGCGTTTCGCTCAAGGAGTTCCACAGCCGCGCGCTGGATCTGGGTGGTTTACCGTTGGACGTGCTCAGATCGGCGCTGATGAGCGATTTCGCGACGAGCTGATCCGCTGTGCTCGGCGCCCGCCGAGCTCTAGCGTCATGGTCATGGACACCGTGACCGTCACGCCCCACCTCACCATGCTGCGCGTGCACGGCTGGCAGGTCTATGTCTGGACCGACGGGGAGTCGGTGACGCTGATCGACACCGGCGCGCCCGGATCCGGTGTAGACATCGCGGCCGCGGTGCCCGGCGTCGACCGAATCGTGTTGACGCACGGGCACGTCGACCACGTCGGATCCGCCGCCGAACTGCGCAGCACGACGGGCGCCGCCGTGTTCGCCGGCGCAGGCGATGCGGACGCGATCCGCACCGGCACCGCCCTTCCGCCACCGGTGTTCGAAGACTGGGAAGTGCCGATCCACCAACGTGTTTCGGCGGGCCTACCCGAGGCAGCGCCGCCGGTGGCCGTCGATCAGGAACTGGTCGACGGCGACGTGCTCGACTTCGGCGGCGGCGCCGAGATCCTGTCGGTGCCCGGCCACACCGAAGGCAGCATCGCCATCCACCTGCCGCGGCACCGGGTGCTCTTCACCGGCGACACCGTCGCCAACGTCGGCGCCGTCATGCTCGGCACTTTCAACCAGGACCGTGACCGCACTGTCGCCTCGTTTCAGCGGTTGGCGGGCCTCGATGTCGAAACCGCCTGCTTCGGGCACGGTGACCCGATAGCGTCGTCTGCCGGCTCACGGATCCGTGCAGCCGCGGCGGCCCTGTAGTCGAGGAGGTCACACCATGCGTATCGGCGTCGCGGGCGCGACGGGCAACATCGGCGCCCGCACGGTCAGCATCCTCGAGCACGAAGGCCACGACGTGGTCCGCATCAGCCGCTCCCTCGGCGTGGACCTGGTCAGCGGCGACGGTCTGGACGAGGCGCTCACCGGCGTCGACGCGGTCCTCGACGCGATCAGCGCGCCGCCCACCGACCGTGAGCAGACGCAGACTTACTTCGGCACCACCACAGGCAATCTGCTCGCGGCCGAGCAGCGCGCCGGGGTGCGCCACCACGTCTTGCTGTCGATCGTCGGAATCCACGACATCGAGGGCAACCCGCACTATGCGGGCAAGCGCGAACAGGAACGGCTGGTCACCGAAGGGCCCGTGCCGTGGACGATCGTGCCCGCCACGCAATTTCACGACTTCGCCGCGATGGTCGCCGGGTGGACCGAACAGGACGGGGTCTCGACGATCGCTCCCCTGTTGGTGCAGCCGATCGCACCGGACGACATCGCCCGGGTGCTGGCCGAGGTAGTCACGGGCGAGCCCCGAGGCCGCTATGTCGATGTGGCCGGCCCGGAGACCCAGGATCTGGTCGACATGGCCCGGCGCACGCTCGATGCCCGGGGCCGTCGGGTCAAGCTGGTGCCGACGTGGTCGGGCATGTTCGGGGTTGCGATGGCCGGAAATGCATTGCTGCCGGGTGAGAATGCTCGCATCGAGCCGACCACGTTCGATGACTGGCTCGCCGCCGGCGCCGACTGACAGGAGATCCCACCGATGACAAACCCCGCCGCCCCGCTGGCCGGCAAGGTCGCCTACGTCACGGGTGCGGCCCGCGGACAGGGCCGCTCGCACTGTGTCCGACTGGCCCGCGCGGGCGCCGACATCGTCGCGATCGACGCGTGCGGCCCGGTCGCCGAGCACAACGGCTATCCCCCCGCGCTGCCCGAGGACCTCGCCGAGACCGTGAGCCTGGTCGAAGGTGAGGGCCGCAAGATCGTCGCCGACCGGGTCGACGTCCGCGACGCTGCCGGACAGCAGCGGGTGGTGTCCGACGCGATCGCACAGTTCGGCCGCCTCGACATCGTCGTCGCCAACGCCGGGGTGATGAATTGGGGCCGGCTGTGGGAGATCTCGGCCAAGCAGTGGCAGGACGTGCTCGACGTCAACCTGACCGGTGTGTGGAACACGATCAAGGCCGTGGTGCCGCCGATGATCGAGGCGGGCAACGGCGGATCGATCATCACGATCAGTTCAGCCGCCGGCATCAAAGCCGTTCCGGGTTGCGGGCACTACTGCGCCAGCAAGTTCGGTGTCGTCGCGTTGACCAACTCGCTGGCGGTCGAACTCGGCGAGTACGGCATCCGGGTCAACTCGGTGCATCCGTACGGCACCGACACCCCGATGGGTAACGACACCTCGATGTGGCAGACCTTCGCCGACCATCAGACCTACATCCACAGTTTCTCGCCCGGCGCGCTGCCGACCGACTCGCTGGCCGACCCCGACCTGATCTCCGACATCGTGCTCTGGCTGGCCAGCGACGCGTCGTCGCTGCTGACCGCGGCCCAGATCCCCGCGGACAAGGGCTATCTGAAGATCTGACCCCGTTGCGCGAGCAGACGCAAAGTGTTGCTAATCGAGGCGTCAAGAGCTCACTTTGCGTCTGCTCGCGCTTGGAAAAGTTCTAGAGACGCGACTGTTCCTTGATCGCGGTGTCGGTGGTGCGCAGCGGCCGGATCAACGCGTCCTGGGCGAACGAGGCGATCAGCTCACCTGCTTCGGTGTGCACCGTCCCGCGCACATACGACATGCCGGCGCCCACTTGCGTGCTCTCATGGCTGTAGAGGATCCAGCCGTCCCAGGTGAACGGCTCGTGAAAGCTCACCGACACCGTCATCGGCGCGGTCGACACGGTGATGTGCGACTGTGCGGTACCGATACCCGCATGCGCCCGCATCGTCGTCGAAATGCCCAGGTGCCCCGTGAAATAAGCGATCAACGCCTTACCCAGGTCATCGCGCGTCGGGATCGGCTCGTAGTGCAGCCAGGCGTACAACTCCGGCGGTCCCACCTCGTCGGGGCTGTTGACGTCGACCACATCGACCAACCGGACCTGCCGCCCGACCATCGGCATCTCCGAAACGTTCGCGTCGGCAGGCGCCGCCACATCGGGGCGGGGCACGTGGTGCCGGATGACGTCTGCGGTGGGCACGTCGGCAAGCACGGTCACCGTGATGCAGCGCTTGCCGTTCTGTTTGGCCGCCACGACAGCCGTTGCGGTGGAACGTCCTTCGGCGACGACGTCGATTTCCAGCTCCACCGGGCCTGCACCGACCATGACCGCCCGGGAGAACACCGCGTACGCCGAGCGCACCGACTTGTCCGAAAACCTTTTGGCCGCAGCGACAATCGCCTGCGCGAGCACCTGCGTACCCTCGACGACCTGTCGGGCGTCTTCGCCTGCGGGCCCCGTCTGGGCGATGAAACGGTCTTGTCCGTCGGGCTCCACGTCGAACAGGTCGAGCAGTCCTTCAACGGTCCACTGAGCTGCCACGGATGGATGCACTGAATCTGTCGTCATGGGACCGAACACTAACCCGGGCATCCGCAAAAGCGGTAACGTCATTACCAGCCAGTCATCGCGAGCCCCGGAAGGTTGTCCAGCATGCCGAAGAGCACCGGCCGCTCGGCCGGCGCCGCCCGGTCGGCGTCCACCACCGGTGCTGCCGTCGTCGACCAGGAGTCGCGCTCCAAGCGCTTCATGAAGTCCGCGCTGGCGATTCTCGGCGAAACCGGACGTACCGACTTCACGGTGCTCGAGGTGGTCGAGCGCTCCAAGACCTCACTACGCTCCTTCTACCAGCACTTCTCCACAAAGGACGAGTTGCTGCTGGCCTTGATCGACAAGATCATGTCGGAGTCCACCCGCAGGTGGCGCGACGAAACCGCGGGCCTGCCGAGCCGTAAGGCCCTGCGCGTGCTCATCGACCGCATCTGCACCCCGGCCGAATCCACCACCCAGGACAAGGTCAACCGAGGTCTGACGTACTACAACGACCACCTCGCCGAAACCCTGCCGCGCGAGTACGCCCGCGTGCTCTCCCCGCTGCACGAGCTGATCAAAGACATCATCGAGCGCGGCATCGCCGAGGGGGTGTTTCGGCCCGGCCTCGACGTCGACGCCACGGCCGCGCTGATCATGCAGTCCGCGCTGGGCGCAATGCGGCTTCAGGTGTTGGGCGCCGAACTCAACGGCGTGCCCGTCGACGCCGACCACATCTACCAATTCTGTGTCGGCGGCCTGCAATCGGCACCCGACGACGCCACCTGACCTGCGCGGCACCGGCCCCGACGCCACCGGACCGGGGGTGGTGTTTACGCTGGTCCAGACGTGGTAATGTCATTACCAGCATTGCAGAACCAGACTCTCCAGGAGGCGGAAATGGCCCGCAAGCTCCCGTATCCGGTGTTCGACGCCGACAACCACTTCTACGAGCCCAAAGAGGCGCTGACGCAGTTCCTGCCGGATCACCGCAAGAACGTCATCGACTACATCGAGGTCCGCGGCCGGACCAAGATCATGGTGCGCAACCAGGTCAGCGACTACATCCCCAACCCGACGTTCGAGGTCGTCGCCCGACCCGGCGCGCAGGAGGAGTACTTCAAGCACGGCAGCGGCGGCAAGAGCTTCCGCGAGGTGATGGGCAAGCCGATGAAGGCGATCCCGGCGTTCCGCGAACCCGCCGCGCGCCTGGAGGTGATGGACGGGCTGGGGCTGGACTACTCGCTGATGTTCCCGACCCTGGCGAGCCTGGTCGAGGAACGGATGAAGGACGACCCCGAACTCATTCTCGACGTCATCCATGCGCTCAACGTGTGGATGTATGAGACCTGGCAGTTCAACTACGAGGACCGCATCTTCTCCACCCCGGTGATCAACCTCGGCATCGTCGACCGCGCGCTCGAGGAACTCGAGTGGTGCCTCGAGCGTGGCGCCAAGACCGTGCTCGTGCGGCCCGCACCGGTGCCCGGCCTGCGCGGCACCCGCTCGTTCGGGTTGCCCGAGTTCGACCCGTTCTGGGACGCCTGCGTCAAGGCCGGCATCCCGGTCTCGATGCACGCCTCCGACTCCGGATACGCCGAATACCTCAACGACTGGGAGCCTGCCGACGAGTTCCTGCCGTTCAAACCGACAGCGTTCCGGATGGTGTCGATGGGCAAGCGGCCGATCGAGGACTCGATGGCCGCGCTGGTGTGCCACGGCGCGCTGACCCGCAACCCCGATCTGCGAATCCTGTCGATCGAGAACGGTGCGGACTGGGTTCCCTACCTGTTCAAGCAGTTCGAGGGCACCTACAAGAAGATGCCGCAGGAGTTCCCGGAGGATCCGATCGAGGCGTTCAAGCGCGGGGTCTACGTCGCGCCGTTCTGGGAGGACGACTTCGCGCAGATGGCCGACCTGCTCGGCATCGACCGGGTGATCTTCGGTTCGGACTGGCCGCATCCCGAGGGCCTGGCCGAACCCACCCACCTGATCGACGACCTGCAGGCGCTCGACGAGGAGGGCCAGCGAAAGATCATGGGCGGCAACATGATCGATTTGTTCAAGGTCCCCAACGAGATTGTCCACAACCCGGACGTGCCGCCTCTCGTCATCCCCGCCTGACCCTCGAAGAGGTAAAACCGACTCCATGACCGACGCCGCAAACCCCGAGGTCCTGCTTTTCGCCTCGACCACGCAGTCCTTCCTCGAAAAGGAGGCGTCGCTGAGCCGACTGCGCGAACTGCACGACGCCGGCACATCGTTCGACACCGGCTGGTGGCGTCGGGCCGCCGAACTGGGCTGGACCAGCCTGCTCGTACCCGAGGACGTCGGCGGCGGCAGCGTGTCCGGAGACGGGGTGAAGGACCTGGCGCTGGTTGCCGAACTCGTCGGCAAGGTCGTCGCGCCCGGCCCCCTGCATCCGGTCAGCACGGTGCTGGCTGCGCTGGCCGAGGTGCCCGAAAACCACGGCGACACAATCGAATCACTGGTATCCGGTGATGCGGTCGCGTCGTGGGCGGTCTACGAGCCCGGGAAACCGTGGTCACCGATGACGCCCTCGGTCACCGCCACCGCAACCGGCAGCGGCTTCCGTGTCGACGGCGTGAAGGATCGCGTCGAAGCCGGCGCCGACAGCGCCGTCCTGCTGGTGGTCGCCGAATGCGACGGTGCCGTGCGCCAATTCCTGGTACCCGCCGACGCGGCGGGCGTGCGCGTGGAACCGCAGCGCTCGATCGACATGGTGAAGACCTACGCCCGTGTGCATTTCGACGGCGTCGAGGTCGACGGCTCAGCGCTGGTCGGGTCGGCCGAGCAGACTCCCGCGATCATCGCGCGGCAGAACCAGATCGCCGTGGTGCTCCAGTGCGCCGAGATCGTCGGCATCCTGAACACGGTGTTGGGCTTCACCATTCAGTGGGGATTCGACCGGCATTCGTTCGGCCGCCCGATCGGCTCGTATCAGGCGCTCAAGCACAAGTACGCCGACCTGAAGATCTGGTTCGAGGCGTGCCGGGCGGCCACCAATGCGGCGGTGGCCGAGGTGGCGGCACGTTCGCCGGGTGCGGAGATGGCGGTCAGCGTCGCGAAATCCTATTGCGCAGAACACGCTCCCGGGATGTTGCAGGACTGCATTCAGTTACACGGCGGCATCGGCGTGACTTGGGAGCACGACCTGCACCTGTACCTGCGTCGCGCCACGTTGTACCGCTCGATGTTCGGCACCCCCGAAGAACACAACCTACGCGTCTACGCACTGACCAAAGAGGGCCGGGAATTGGAGCACGCCGGATGACCGAAACTGCTGCGGCGCCAACAGAAACCACGGAGTCGGTCGAGGAGTTCGCCGCGCGTGCCCAAGCGTGGCTGGCAGAGAACATGCCCTCGATCGACCCGAACAACCCGCCCGAGCACGACCGGGGTGAAGAGGAACCGTGGCTGCGCGCCCGTGAGCTGCAGAAGAGGCTCGCCGACGGCGGATTCGCCGGCATCTGCTTTCCCAGGGAGTACGGCGGCCTCGGTCTCCCGATCGCCTACCAGAAGGCGTTCGACGCGGTCTCCCGCTGCTACGAGCTTCCGGTCATCCTCAACACGCCGACCTTCACGATCTGCGCGGCCACCATCCTGGACACCGGCAGCGAAGAGCAGAAGCGCCAGCACATTTCGGCGGTGCTGCGTGGCGACGAGGTCCTCGTCCAGCTGCTTTCTGAGCCCAGCGGCGGCTCCGACCTCGCCGGCGTCATCACCCGCGCCGACCGCCAGGGCGACAAGTGGGTGATCAACGGCGCCAAGACGTGGAGCACCAGCGCGTTCGCCGCGGACTACGGGTTGATGCTGGCCCGCACCGACTGGGATGTCCCCAAGCACGAGGGCCTGACCATGTTTCTGGTGCCGATCAACAGCCCGGGCATCACGCTGCGCCGCATCAAGCAGGTGAACGGTTCGGTCGAGTTTTGCGAAGAGTTCTTCGACAACCTCGAACTCGGCGACGACGCCGTCGTCGGGGAGGTCAACGGCGGCTGGCAGGTGGCGTCGCGGCAGCTCTACCACGAGCGGCGCGCGGTCGGAGGCGGCTCGGAGTTCGCCAGCGGCGTCGGCGCCGAGGGCAAATCCGATGTGCCCACCGACTACGTGGCACTGCTGGAGGCGACCGGCCAGGCCGACAGCGAACGCGCCCAGGAGATGGCCGGCCGCGCGCTGGTGCACCGCGCCGTACGCGAGCAGCTCATCGAGCACGTCTACCACGGTGTGCTCGACGGTTCGCTGCCGCCGGCGGCCGGTTCGATCATCCGCATCGCGCACGCCGACATCCACCATCTGGAGTTCGACACCGTACTGTCGATCGCGGCCAGCGGTGGCGTCGTGGACGCCGGCGACGATCTGATCCGCCACGGCGAGCGCTACCTGTCCCGCCAGGCCGCCGCGCTCGGCGGCGGCACCACCGAGATTGCGCGCAACATCATCGGTGAGCGGGTGCTGGGCTTCCCCCGGGAGCATGCCGCCGACCGCGGGGTGCCGTTCAAAGAGGTCAAGCGCAACAAGGGCTGAGCCGCAAGGTCGGCGAACAGACGCAGAATGTTGCGTATTCGGGTGCCGCGGGGCCCCTTCCGTGTCTGCTCGCCGGAGAAAGCGGTCAGAACAGCGTCGGTTGCAGCGGTTGGGCAGGCTCGACGGCCGGCGTCGCCGTCGTGCGAAACGAGCGCCGGTCCGGCGCCAGGCCGTGCTTGGCGATCAGCGGGGTCACCCGCTCGTGCAGCATCTTGCGGTAGTCCTGCGGCAGGTACGCCCCGCGCCGGTACAGGTCTCGGTAGGGCGCGACGAGTTCCGGATGCGCCCGCGCGAGCCAGCCCATGAACCAGCCACGCGTCGAGCCCCGCAGATGCAGCCCGAACGCCGTCACCCCGGTGGCCCCGGCGGCGGCGATCTGGGCCAGCAGGGTGTCGAGGTGCTCGGCCGAATCGGTCAGATACGGCAGCACCGGAGCCACCATGACGTGGCAGTCCAGGCCGGCCTCGCGCACCGCGGAGATCAGCCCGAGGCGTGCCTGCGGCGTCGGCGTGCCCGGCTCGACGTCCCGGTGCACGTCGGGGTCGGCCACCGCGAGCGACACCGCGACGCTGACATCGACCCGGCGGGCGGCATCGGTGATCTGCGGCAGGTCCCGCCGCAGCAGCGTGCCCTTGGTCAGGATCGAAAACGGGGTGCGCGAATCAGCCAGCGCGGCAATGATTCCGGGCATCAACGCGTAGCGTCCTTCGGCGCGCTGATACGGGTCGGTGTTGGTGCCCAGCGCGACGGTCTCATGCGACCACGAGGGTCGCGACAGTTCGCGGCGCAGCACCTCGGCCACGTTGGTCTTGACGACGACCTGGCTGTCGAAGTCGGCCCCGCAGTTCAGGTCGAGGTACTCGTGGGTGGGCCGGGCGAAGCAGTAGCGGCAGGCATGCGAGCAGCCGCGGTAGCCGTTGACCGTGTAGCGAAACGGCAGTTGCGAGGCCTTCGGCACCTTGTTGAGCGCTGATTTGCACAACACCTCGTGAAACGTGATGCCGTCGAACTCCGGGGTGCGCACGCTGCGCACGAAGCCGATGCGCTGCAGGCCCGGCAGCGCGCCGTCGTCGACGCTGACGCCCTGACCTTCCCACCGCATATCCACCATTCGAACTGACGTTCGAGCCGATGTCAAGGTGGTCGCGGGCGCGTCGGTAAGCTTGTTGGCAGCGCTCGACCGTTCCCACTCCAAGATAGCGCGCGGCAGGGGGCTTGCGGCAAGACCGGGGTGATGCGTCAAACTCGTTGGCCGAAGCGCAAACTCACGAAATGAGGCATGTGACAACCCGTAAATCGAAGGAACTGCAAGCCGAGCAGAATTATGTGGCCGGTCTCTACGCGCGGCTGGACGCCGAACGCGCCCGGCTCAAGGACAAGTACGACGCCGCGTTGCGCGCCCCCATCGACGCCCAGGACGGCGGCACGCTCGTCGACCGCGACGCCGCGGTGCGGGGGTTGGCCGGGCAGCTGGACCGACTCAACGTCGCCGACCACGGGCTGTGCTTCGGCCGGCTGGACGATCGCACCGGAGAACGCACCTACGTCGGACGTCTCGGGCTGTTCGACGAGACCCACGACTACGAGCCGCTGCTGGTCGACTGGCGCGCACCCGCGGCACGCCCCTTCTACGTCGCCACCGCGGCCAACCCGGAGAACATGCGTCGGCGCCGCCAGTTCCGCACCCTGGGGCGCCGGATCACCGACTTCACCGACGAGGTGTTCGTCGGGCCGGGCGAAGCCACCGACGACGACACCGCCTTCGCGGGTGATTCCGCGCTGCTCGCGGCGGTCAACGCGCCCCGCGGCCCGGGGATGCGCGACATCGTCGCCACGATCCAGGCTGAGCAGGACGAGATCATCCGCCTCGACCACCCCGGGGTGTTGGTGATCGAGGGCGGCCCGGGCACCGGGAAGACCGTGGTGGCGCTGCACCGGGTGGCCTACCTGCTCTACACCCACCGCAAGCGGATGGAAAGCCACGGCGTCCTGGTGATCGGGCCCAACCCGGCGTTCCTGGACTACGTCGGCCGGGTGCTGCCGTCACTGGGCGAGACCAACGTCGTGTTCATGACCGCCGGCGACCTGGTGCCCGGCCTGCACCTCACCGCACAGGATGATCCGCGCGTCGCGGCGGCCAAGGGATCGCTGAAGATGCTCGACGTGCTGGCTGCCGCGGTCGCCGATCATCAACGGCTGCCGCAGAATCCGCTGCCGATCGAACTTTCCGACGTCACCGTGCAGATCGACGGCGCGACCGCCGAGTGGGCGCGGCAGGAGGCGCGCGACAGCGGCAGGCCACACAACGCGGCCCGCGCGGTGTTCACCGAGATCGTCACCTACGTGGTGACCGAGCGGGCGATCGCACGCATCGGGCGGGGCTGGTTGACCCGCGACGACCGCAACGCGTGGGAAGAGCTTCGCGCCGACCTGATCGAAGAGCTTCGCGAAAACCAGGCGTTCACCGCTGCGCTCGACGAGCTGTGGCCGCTGCTGACGCCCGAACGTGTGCTGTCCCAGCTGTATTCATCACCGGAGCGGCTCGCCACAGCAGGTGCGGACCCTGCGCTGCATCGCGCCGACGGCCAGGCCTGGACGGTGTCCGACGTGCCGCTGCTCGACGAACTGGTGGACCTGCTGGGCCGCGACAAGGCCGCGGACCGGGCCGCCGAGCGCGAACGCAGGGCCCGGGCCGACTACGCCGCAGGCGTGCTGGAGCTAATGGTCGCGCGCGAAGACATGATGGAGGACGAGGACCGTCTGATGGCGCAGGATCTGCTGGCCAGCGAGGATCTCGCCGAACGGTTCGTCGAGCGCGACACCCGCGACGTCGCCGAACGCGCTGCGGCGGACCGGGACTGGACGTACGGGCACATCGTCGTCGACGAAGCCCAGGAGCTGTCCGAGATGGACTGGCGGGTGCTGTTCCGGCGTTGCCCCAGCCGGTCGTTCACGGTGGTCGGCGATCTGGCCCAGCGCCGGTCGGCGGCCGGAGCGACGTCGTGGGACGCGATGCTGGAGCGGTATGTGCCCGACCGCTGGGTATACCGGTCGTTGACGGTCAACTACCGCACGCCCGCAGAGATCATGGACGTGGCCGCCGCGCTGCTCGCCGAGTTCGCCCCCGGCGTGCAGCCGCCGGAGTCGGTGCGCTCGTGCGGAACCCGGCCGTGGTCACGACAGGTCAGCGCCGAGGACCTGCCCGGCGCCATCGACGCGTTCATGCGCGAAGAGGCCGGCCGCGACGGCACCAGCGTGGTGATCGGGCCGCCGGGCGTTCCGGGTGCGGTGACCCCGGCCGAGACGAAGGGATTGGAGTTCGACGCCGTCCTGGTGGCGGAACCGCACCGTATCCTCGACGACGGCCAGCGCGGCGCGGCCGAACTCTACGTCGCGCTGACCCGCGCCACCCAACGCCTCGGCGTGCTGCACACCGCCGCGCTGCCGTCGGCGCTGAGCGGCCTCGACACGCTCGCCGCCGCGGGTAACCAGCAGTTGACGTAACGGCTCACGGTCGCCGCCACGGTTTGGCAAGATGCGCACCATGGCCGGAGCCGAACCCTACGGACAACTGCGGTACCAGGAGATCCACGGTAGGCGGATGGCCTACGTCGACGAGGGCGTCGCGGTCGACGGCTGCACGATCGTCTTTCAGCACGGCAACCCCACCTCCTCGTACCTGTGGCGCAACGTGATGCCGCACCTCGAGGGTCTGGGCCGGCTGGTGGCCTGCGATCTGATCGGGATGGGCGCCTCCGACAAGCTCGAGGACTCCGGACCGGACCGCTACCACTACACCGAGCAGCGCGACTACCTGTTCGCGCTGTGGGACGCGCTCGACCTCGGTGACCGCGTGGTGTTGGTGCTGCACGACTGGGGTTCGGCGCTGGGTTTCGACTGGGCCAACCGACACCGCGACCGGGTGGCGGGCATCGCCTACATGGAAGCCATTGCCATGCCGATAGATTGGGCCGACTTTCCCGACCCGGTACGACCGTTGTTCGAAGGGTTCCGCTCACCCGACGGCGAAGCGATGATCCTGGAGCAGAACCTGTTCGTCGAAGCCGTCCTGCCCGGCGCCGTGCAACGCCCGCTCACCGACGAGGAGATGAACCACTACCGCGCGCCGTACCTCACCGCCGGTGAAGACCGACGCCCGACGCTGTCGTGGCCGCGCAACATCCCGATCGAGGGTGAGCCCGCCGACGTCGTCGCGATCGTCGACGAGTACGGCCGGTGGCTGGCCGGCAGCGACGTGCCGAAGCTGTTCGTCAACGCCGCGCCCGGCGCGATCACCCGCGGGCGGGTGCGGGACTTCGGGCGCACCTGGCCGAATCAGACCGAGGTCACCGTCGCGGGCACGCACTTCATCCAGGAGGACAGCCCCGACGAGATCGGTAACGCCCTCGCCGCGTTCGCGCGCGCGCTGCGCGCGGCAAACGATTAGGTTTGCGTCACCAGTTTCCGAGCTGGCAATGCGCGGTGTAGGGGCCGGTGTTCGAGACGACGACCTCACCGTCGACGGCGATCTCGCAGTGCGGGTTCGGTGCGCCCTGCATGGCGTGCACGCCGGTGCTCGCGGTCAGAATCGCCCACTGCGGGTCCTCGAGCGTGGTTTCGAACACCCACGGCGCACCCGGGCCCAGATCGATCTGCTCGCTCTTGAGGTACGCATACGCGTCGGCGTTGTAGGCCTCTTTGCTCGCCGGCTGCGCGATCAGGTAGTTGAGTTTGTAGTCCGCGGTGTTACCCGGTGACGTCAGCGTGTAGCGGACCTGGTGGGTGGTCGGCTCCGCGTTCGCGGTGGCCTGACTGACTCCGATGGATGCGGCCGCCAGCGCGAGCGCTGCCCCGACCCGAATTGTCGCAGTTCGCATGTCCCTCACATCGCCGCACCATACCGAATCGTTACACCCCTCGCCTTTTCCGGCGAGCGTGCGTGTTTGCGGCCGACACGCCGACGATCTGGGCGATTTCACGCACGCTCGCAATAAGCGAGGTGGCACGCTGCAGGCGTGGACACGTCATCGCAACCCCGGGTAATCGCTGACACCGGCGGCCTCGTCGTCACTGACGACGGACGCCGCGTCCTGGTCATCGACCGCGGGACCGGGCCGTCGGCGGTGCTGGCCTTCGTGCTGGGCGTGCTCGTGCTCGTCGCCGGCGGCTTCGGCGTCGTCGCGCTGGTGACGGGCACGCCATCGGCGGCGCTGGGCGCGGCGTTGGTGGCGGCCGCTGTCGTGTTGGCGGTGTCCGCCGTCGTCGTGGTGCGCAGGATCCGGCGCAACCGGGGGCGTCCGCTCAACGAATGCCGGCCCGTGGCGGTGATCGACCGCAAGCTCGGTTTGTTCAGCTACCGGGGCGGCGCGATCGTGCAGCTGGATCAGGTGCGCTTCGCGCGTCGACTCCAAATCGGTTCGAGCTCACCGAAATTGGTTGCGGTGACGCCCGGTGGCACGAAGGTACTCAAGCGCGGAAACCCGTTCGACGGCGGCGTCGGCAGCATCGACGAGATCCTCACCGCCGTGGCCCAGAGCTCGGACGCAGGGCATCAGCGCTAGTTCCAGTGGTTCTGGTGCCAGAGCCGTCGGCCCAGTTCGCCCAGAACTTTGCCGAATCGCCCACGTTGACCACACCGTTGGTGACGGTCCAATGGCCGTCGTCGACGGTGAAGGTGTTGGCGGTCGGCGTGGTACCGAAGCTGCCGCCGGCGCCCCACGCGATCGTCGTTACGCCGTAGCCCCAGACCGTGACAGATCCGGTGGCGACGGTGCGCCCTGCGCCTGTCCCAGGGGTGACATTCGAGTTCGGAATGCTGTCGCCGTCGGCGTCGCTAACGGTCATCGTGCCCACCGTGCAGGTCCAGAAGGCGCACGCGAGGCCGCCGAAGCCGGTGATCACGGGCGCGTGTTGATCGCGTAGATCGGCACGATGACCGTGAGCTGCGCGGTGGCGCCGGAGTGGCAAATGAAGCCGAGTTTTCTGTGCGGTTCGGCAACCGCACAGTGACCCTGGCGCGAGCGTGCGCAGAATGCGGAAATTTCGCGGCGTGTCTTCTGCAGACACGCACGCTCGCCGGAGAAGGCGAGGCTCGCGGGAGAAGGCGAGACTCGCGGGACTTTAGGTTCGGCCGAGGCGCGCCAGCACTTCGGTGAGCACGTCGTCCGCGGGCACGTCGACCTGCTCGCCGGTGGCCATGCTCTTCAGCCCGATGGTGCCCGCCTCGATGTCGCGCTCCCCGGCCACCAGGGCGATCGCCGCACCCGAGCGGTCGGCGCCCTTCATCGCAGCCTTGAGGCTGCGGTCGCCGTAGGCCATGTCGACGCGCACACCGGCCGCGCGCAACCGGGCGGCCAGCACCGCCAAGCGCACCTTGGCGTCGGCGCCGAGCGGCACCGCGTACACGTCGACCCGCACGGTGCCGACGACGGTCTTGCCCTCGGCCGCCAGCGCCAACATAGTGCGGTCGACACCGAGCCCGAAACCGATGCCCGACAGGTCTTTTCCGCCGAGCTGGCTCATCAGCCCGTCGTAGCGGCCGCCGCCACCGATACCCGACTGGGCGCCGAGGCCGTCGTGCACGAACTCGAACGTCGTCTTGGTGTAGTAGTCCAGCCCGCGCACCATCCGCGGGTTGATCACGTAGGGCACCGAGAGCGCGTCCAGGTGCGCCAGCACGCTGTCGAAATGCTGTTTGGCGACGTCGGAGAGATGGTCGAGCATGACCGGCGCCTCAGCGGTCATCTCCCGGATCGCGGGGCGTTTGTCGTCGAGAACGCGCAGCGGGTTGATCTGCGCGCGACGGCGCGTTTCCTCGTCGAGGTCGAGCTTGAACAGGAAGTCCTGCAGCAGTTCGCGGTACTGCGGGCGGCAGCTGTCGTCGCCCAGCGAGGTGATCTCCAACCGGAAACCGTCGAGGCCCAGCGACCGGAACCCGGCGTCGGCGATCGCGATCACCTCGGCGTCGAGCGCGGGGTCGTCGACACCGATCGCCTCGACCCCCACCTGCTGCAGCTGCCGGTAGCGGCCGGCCTGGGGTCGCTCGTAGCGGAAGAACGGCCCGGCGTAGCACAGCTTGACCGGCAGCGGCCCGCGGTCCAGGCCGTGTTCGATGACCGCGCGGATCACCCCCGCGGTGCCCTCCGGGCGCAGCGTCACCGAGCGGTCACCACGGTCGGCGAAGGTGTACATCTCCTTGGACACCACGTCGGTGGACTCCCCCACGCCGCGCGCGAACAGCGCGGTGTCTTCGAAGATCGGCAGCTCAACGTCGCCGTATCCGGCGCGGCGGGCGGCCTCGAGCAGACCGTCGCGCACGGTGACGAACCGCGCCGATTCGGGCGGAAGGTAGTCCGGGACGCCCTTGGGCGCCTGAAATTCAGTCACTGGCTCAAGCCTTCGAGAAACGGGTTGTTGCGGCGTTCGAAACCGATCGTGGACTTCTCACCGTGCCCAGGTAGTACCACGGTGTCGTCGTCGAGCACCAATAGTTTTGTCACGATCGAGCCGAGCAGGTCACGGCCGCTGCTACCCGGCAGGTCGGTGCGGCCGACCGATCCGCGGAACAGCGTGTCGCCGGTGAAGACCACCTCCTGCGGCCCCTCTGCGGTGCGGAAGACCACCGATCCGCGGGTGTGGCCGGGGGTGTGGTCGACGGTGACCGTGATGCCGCCGAGTTCGAGTTTGTCCCCGTCGCGGTCCAGTTCGACGAGTTGTCTGGGTTCGCGGAACAGCGCACCGAACGCAGAGCGGGCCAGCCCCGAAAATATGCCCGGCCCGAAGTCCTTGATCGGGTCGGTCAGCATGTAGCGGTCCTCGGGGTGGATGTAGGCCGGGCAGCCGTACATGTCGGCCACCTTCTGCGCCGACCAGATGTGGTCGATGTGCCCGTGGGTCAACAACACCGCCGCCGGGGTGAGGTGGTTCTCGTCGAGGATCCGGCGCAGCGACGCCATCGCGCGCTGGCCCGGGTCGACGACGATGGCGTCGGCCCCGGCCCGCGGGGCCAGCACGTAGCAGTTGCACGCCAACATGCCCGCCGGAAAGCCGGTGATCAACACGACCTCCAGTTTTCCATCCCGCCACGACGTGGGCCGCAGCGCCACTCACAGCAACGCCTGGCACACTCGTTTCGGACCCAAAGCGACACGAGGAGGACACAGGCGGTGCCGACCAACGAACAGCGTCGTGCCACGGCGAAGCGCAAGCTCGAGCGGCAACTGGAGCGCCGGGCAGAAAAGGACCGCAGGCGCCGCATCTTGACGATCGTCGGCGGGGCCGCCGCGGCGGTCGTCGTCGTCGCCGCCATCGTCGCGACCGTGGTCATCACCAACCGCGACTCCGGCACCGAAACCGCATCGGACACCACCAGCCCGGCGCCGACCACCTCGGCGCCGGCGGCGACCGGTCCCGGCGGCCTACCGCCGTTCGCCGCGCCGGCCGGTCTCGGCGAGAACTGCCAGTACCCGGCGGCGCCGACGCCGGCCGCCAAGGAGGTCGATCCCCCGCGCAGCGGCAAGGTGCCGACCGAGCCGGCGCAAGTCAGCGCCAGCATGTCGACCAACCAGGGCAACCTCGGGTTGATGCTCGACAACGGCAAGTCGCCGTGCACGGTCAACAGCTTCGTCAGCCTGGCGCAGCAGGGCTACTTCAACGACACCCCGTGTCACCGGCTGACCACCAGCCCGTCCCTGTCGGTGCTGCAGTGCGGCGACCCCACCGGGCAGGGCAACGGCGGCCCGGGCTACCAGTTCGCCAACGAGTACCCGACCAATCAGTACCAGCCCGACGATCCCAACCTGATGGAGCCGGTGACCTATCCGCGCGGCACGCTGGCGATGGCCAACGCCGGCGCCAACACCAACGGCAGCCAGTTCTTCCTCGTGTACCAGGACTCGAAGCTGCCGCCGAACTACACGGTGTTCGGCACCATCGACGAGACGGGGTTGGAAACGCTCGACAAGATCGCCGCGGCCGGGGTCGCCGGCGGCGCTGAGGACGGTCCGCCGGCGCAAGACGTCCAGGTGACGTCGATTCTGCTGGACTGATGCGGTGATGCGGTGACCGGCCCGCCGGTTGGCTATCCGCCGCCGGGTGGCTACCCGCCGGAGCAATTCGGCTACGGGTCTGGCTACGGCCACCCCCCTGGCTATCCCCCGCCCAGAGGCACCAACGGGCTGGCGGTCGCGTCGCTGGTGTGCGCGTTGCTGTTCGCGCCGCTGGGCATCGTGTTCGGGCACCTGTCGCTGTCGCAGATCAAGAGGACCGGCGAAGAGGGCCGCAACCTCGCCATCGCGGGTCTGGTCATCGGCTACCTGATCACGGCGGTGACGGTGATGGTGATCGTCGTGAGCGTGCTGTTCGTCCTGTTCTTCGCCAGCGCCCTCGAAGACGTCGACCTGTATCCGGATTCGCCCCGCTACACGGTGGCACCGCCCGCCGAGCTGCCCGCGTTCGACCCGCCCGCGACGCTGGGGTCCAACTGCCAGTACCCGGCCACCATCGAGCGCGCCAGCAAGCCCGTGGAACCGCCGAGCGTGGGTCGGGTGGCGACGAATCCGGCCCGCGTCGACGCCACGGTCGTGACGAACCAGGGCGACATCGGGGTGCAGCTGCACAACGCCGAGGCCCCGTGCACCGTGCACAACTTCACCAGCCTGGCCCGGCAAGGATTCTTCGACGACACGACCTGTCACGCGCTGACCGCCACCGCGTCGCTGCACGCATTGCGGTGCGGAGATCCGACCGGCAAGGGCACCGGCGGACCCGGCTACCAGTTCCCCAACGAATACCCCACCAACCAGTACCGGCTCAACGACCCGGCGCTGCGGCTTCCGGTCCGATATCCGCGCGGCACGTTGGCGATGGCCAACAGCGGGCTGGGCACCAACGGCAGCCAATTTCTGTTGATCTTCGACGATTCGCCGATGCCGCCCAAATACACGGTGTTCGGCACCGTGGATGCCGCCGGGCTGGCCGTGCTGGAGAAGATCGGCGCGCAGGGTGTCGCCGGCGGCGGCGACGACGGCAGGCCGGCGATCGACGTGACGATCGAGTCGGTGCAGGTCGACTAGGTTCTATCGGTACCCGCGCTTCAACAGGTACCGCGCACCGGCGGTCATGGCCTCGGCGCTGGCCAGGTCGAAGCCGAAGGCGTCGGCCAGTCGGTCGGTGATGTTGAACGCCAGACACACCGCCAACGCGTCGCTGATCTGCTCGGGTGAAACTCCTTGGGCCAGTACGGAACACACGTCATCGGCATCGACGTGGTGTTCGCGCGTCAGCTTTCCGAGAAGGCCGAGGGTGGCCCGCAGCCCGTCGTCGATCGGTGCGGTCGATAGATCGGCCAGCGTGGCCGCGACCTTCTCGTCGTCGCCGTACCACAGCCCCGACGTGGCCGAGTGTGCGGCGATGCAGAACTGGGTTTGGTTGACCTGCGACACGTAGGCCGCCATCAGCTCACGGTCGCCGACCGACCAGGCCGAGGGTCCGCGCATCGCCTCATGGGTGAGGTCACCGGCGCCGTAGAACTCCGGGCGGTACATCGCCAGCTTCACCGCGTCGACGACCGGCTGCCGCGACACCAATCGCACGAGCGCGAACAAGGCTTTGGTGCGCAGGCGGTGGCCCCGCTCGAGAACGGTGAGCCTCATCGCTCGCGACCCTGGGTCGCCGCGGCCAGCGCCGCCAACGCGGTTTCGTACTGACGGCTCGCCTGCCCCACGGCGGCGGCCACCACGATTTCGAAGATCTGATCCTCGCTCAGGCCGGCGATCCGCGCGTCGGCGATGTCGTCGTCGGTCACCGCGTGGGCGCGATGGGCCACCTTCTCGGTCAGAGTGCGCAGCGGTTCGGGTAGGCCCGCGTTATCGAACGCGGCGCGGCGCAGCGCCGACGGCGCCTGTCCCCCGTCGCCGAGAACGCGGGCGATCAGCGCGTGGTGCAGTTCGGTGATGTCAACCATTGTCAATCGTCCAAGAACGCCACTCTTTGACCCGTTCAGACGATACGCCTACGTTCAGATCACCCCGGTTGATACGAACGTGAACGTGTGAATGCGAAAAGGATATCCATGGTGAACTCGACACGGCGGAACTTCTCGAGGATCGGAAAGGCAACCGGGGTGCTCGCGCTCAGCGCGTTGCTCGTGCTCACCGGCTGCTCGCGGGTGCCGGAGGGCGGTGAAGGCGGCACCCTGCAACGGGTCAAGGACGACAACTCGATCAAGATCGGCATCGCGGGCGAGGTGCCCTACGGCTACACCGCCGACGGTGAGGTCACCGGCGAGGCACCAGAAGTGGCCAAAGCGGTGTTCGCCGCGATGGGTATCGAGAACGTCGACGCCACCCAGGTCGAGTTCAGCCAGTTGATCCCGGCGCTGAATGCAGGCCAATTCGATATGGTCGCCGCGGGGATGGCGATCCTGCCGGCGCGCTGCAACAACGCGCAGTTCTCCGCGGTCGACTACGTGACCCCGACGGCGATGCTGGTGCCGCAGGGAAACCCGGAGCAGGTCAACAACTTTGACGATGTCAAGGCAAAAGGTGTCAAGCTCGCGGTGCTGTCGGGCACCGTTGAAGAGGCGGTCGCCCACGATCTGGGCATCCCCGCAGGCGACATCCAACCGTACGCGGGCCAGCCCGAGATGCTGCAGGCGCTGCTGGACGGGCGCGCCTACGCCGGCGCGTTGACCGACATCTCGCTGCGCCGGATGCTGACCGACAACCCGAACGCACCGCTGGAGGTCACCGAAGGCTTCGTGCCGGTTGTCAACGGCGAGAAGCAGATTCAGGCCGGTGGCTTCGTCTTCCGCCAAGGCGACGACGCGTTGGTCGAGGAATTCAACACCGAGCTGAAAAAGCTGCACAGCAGCGGTCAGTGGCTCGAGATCGTGGAGCCGTTCGGGTTCACCGAGGACAACCTGCCGCCGGAGGACCTGACCACCGAGCAGTTGTGCGAGGCGGCCTGAGGCGTTCTTGATGCCCGACAACATCGGACTGTTCGTCGAGACAATCTCCTCGGGGCTGCTGCTCACCGTTGCGGCGACGGCCGGCGGCATCCTCATCGCGACGGTGTTGTCGTTCGGGTTCGGGCTGGCGATGCTGTCGGGTAACCGGGTGGTGCGCGCGTTCGCCCGGATGTACGTGGAGATCTGGCGCGGCACCTCCGAGGTGGTCCAGCTGATGTGGATCTACTTCGTGTTGCCGGTGCTCGTCGGGTTCCAGATCATTCCGCTGGCCGCCGGCATCATCGTGCTCGGGCTCAACCACGGCGCCTATGGTGCCGAGATCGTGCGGGGTGCCATCTCGTCGGTGCCCAAGGAGCAGTACGAAGGGGCGGTCGCACTGAATTTCACCCGCACGCAACGGATGTTGCGCGTCATCCTGCCCCAGGCCCTGGTCGAAATGGTGCCGCCGTTCAACAACCTTTTCATCCAGCTGCTCAAGAACAGCTCGCTGCTGACGATCATCACCGTGCACGAGATGACGTATCAAGCCCGCGAGGTGCTGATCGACCGGTTCATCTCGCAAGCGGCCACCATCTGGACCATCGTGTTGCTGTTCTACCTGGCGCTAGCCGTGCTCATCACCCTCGGCATGCGGGTGCTCGAACGCTGGACTGCCAAGCTGGCGGGGCGCAGACCACCGCAGCGCCGCGGCCTGATGGCGACGCTGGCGACTCGGCGGGCGGGCTGAGCTGTGCTGTGGGACTGGGAATTCGCGTGGGAGGTGCTCCCGAAGATCGTCGTCGACGGGCTGCGCATCACGATCGTCGCTACGGTCGCCGGCTCGATCCTGGCCTACACCCTGGGGCTGGTGCTGGCGCTGCTGCGACGCTCACCCATCCGCGTCGTCAGCACCGCCGCCTGGGCCTTCATCGAATTCGTGCGCAGCACACCTCTTTTGGTGCAGATTTTCTTTTTCTTCTTCGTGTTGCCCGACTTCGGGTTGATGTTCGACCCGTTGACCACCGGCATCATCGCGATCGGACTGCACTACTCCACCTACACCGCCGAGGTGTACCGGGCCGGGATCGAGGCGGTGCCAGCCGGGCAATGGGAGGCCGCCGTCGCGCTCAACCTGCCCCGCCACCGCGTCTGGACCGCGGTGATCCTTCCGCAGGCCATCCCGCGGGTGCTTCCGGCACTCGGCAACTACACGATCTCGATGCTGAAGGAGACACCGCTACTGTTGATGATCGGCGTGCTCGACATCGTCGGTGTGGCAAACCAAGTGGGCTCGCGCGCGTTTCGCTACGTCGAGCCGATCACGATCGCCGGCGTGCTGTTCCTCGTGCTGAGTTACTCGGCATCCCTACTGGTGCGATGGATGGAGCGGCGTGTCCAATACACCGGCTGAGATGATCCGCTTCGACGACGTCGTGAAGCGCTTCGGCGACACCAGCGACGCCGCCGTGATCGACCACCTGAGTTTTTCGGTGCCGCACAGTCAGTTCGTCGCGCTCATCGGGCCCAGCGGTTCGGGCAAGACGACGATCCTTCGGCTGCTGATGACGTTGGAGCGCGTCACGTCGGGACGCATCGTCGTCGGCGGGCAGTGTCTGACCCACATGACCCGCCGCGGCAATGAGGTGCCGGCCGACGAGAAGCACCAGCGGCAGGTACGCAAACGCATCGGCATGGTGTTTCAACAGTTCAACCTGTTTCCCAATATGCGGGTGCTGGAGAACATCACCGAGGCGCCAATCCGCTCGCTCGGTTTGTCGCGCGCCGAGGCCGAGGACAGGGCCCGGGAACTGCTGGAGATGGTCGGGCTGGCCGACAGGGTCAGCGCACGGCCCTACCAACTGTCCGGTGGCCAGCAGCAGCGGGTGGCCATCGCCCGCGCGCTGGCCATGCAGCCCGACGTGCTGCTGCTCGACGAGGTCACCTCGGCGCTGGACCCCGAACTGGTAGCAGGCGTTCTGGCGCTGCTGCGAGACATCGCCGCCACCACCGACATCACATTTTTGTGTGTGACGCATGAGATGGACTTCGCCCGCGACGTCTCCGATCGGGTGATCATGCTCGATCACGGCCGCATCGTGGAGGACGCGCCGCCGGACAAGTTGTTCACCGACCCGGAAAACGACCGCACCCGCGCGTTTCTCAAAGCGGTGCTGGAGCGGCGTTAGGCGCGAACCAGACCGTGCCGAGCGGGCAAGAAACTAGGCCGCCGAGGTCACCCGGTAGACGTCGTAGACGCCCTCGACGTTGCGCACCACGTTGAGCACGTGCCCCAGATGTTTTGGGTCGCCCATCTCGAAGGTGAACCGGCTGATCGCCACTCGATCGTTGGAGGTCGTCACCGACGCCGACAGGATGTTGACCTTCTCGTCGGCGAGCACCCGGGTCACATCCGACAACAGCCGGTGGCGGTCCAGCGCCTCGACCTGGATAGCGACCAGAAACACCGACGACGGCGACGGCGCCCACAGCACCTCGATGATGCGTTCGGACTGTTGTTGCAGCGATGCGGCGTTTGTGCAGTCGGTGCGGTGCACGCTGACCCCGCCGCCGCGGGTGACGAAACCCATGATGTTGTCACCGGGCACCGGTGTGCAGCACTTGGCCAGCTTGGTCAACACGCCCGGCGCGCCGGGCACCGAAACACCGACGTCCTCGGAACTGCGCTGGCGCACCGGCATGGTGGCCGGGGTGGACCGCTCGGCGAGTTCGTCGACGGCTTCCTCGTCGCCGCCGAACTGGGCCAGCAGCCGCTGCACGATGTGACGTGCCGACACGTGGCCCTCGCCGATCGCGGTGTACAGCGCCGACACGTCGGCGTATCGCAGATCTCTGGCCAGACCGGACATCGACTCGGCACTGACCAAGCGCTGCAACGGAAGTCCGCCTCGGCGTACCTCCCGCGCGATCGCGTCCTTCCCGGCCTCCAGCGCCTCCTCGCGTCGCTCCTTGGCGAACCACTGCCGGATCTTGGCCTTCGCGCGCGGCGACACCACGAACGTCTGCCAGTCGCGTGACGGCCCGGCGTTGGGTGCCTTGGACGTGAAAACCTCGACGACTTCCCCGTTTTCGAGTTTGCGTTCCAGTGCGACCAGCCGGCCGTTGACCCGCGCGCCGATACAGCGGTGGCCGACTTCGGTGTGCACGGCGTAGGCGAAGTCCACCGGCGTCGACCCCGTCGGCAGCGTGATCACGTCGCCCTTCGGGGTGAACACGAAGATCTCTTGTACGGCGAGGTCGTAGCGCAGCGACTCGAGGAACTCGCCGGGATCGGCGGCCTCCCGCTGCCAGTCGAGCAGTTGGCGCATCCACGCCATGTCGTCGATCTCGGCGGCGGCGTGCGGATGCGGGACACCGTTGCGGCCCTTGGACTCCTTGTAGCGCCAGTGCGCGGCGATCCCCCACTCGGCGGTCTTGTGCATGTCGTGGGTGCGGATCTGGATTTCCAGCGGCTTGCCTTCGGAGCCGACGACGGTGGTGTGCAGCGACTGATACACCCCGTAGCGCGGCTGGGCGATGTAGTCCTTGAACCGGCCGGCCATCGGCTGCCACAACGAGTGCACTACGCCGAGCGCGGCGTAACAGTCGCGGATCTCGTCGCACAGGATCCGCACCCCGACCAGGTCGTGGATGTCGTCGAAGTCGCGGCCCTTGACGATCATCTTTTGGTAAATCGACCAATAGTGCTTGGGCCGGCCCTCCACCACCGCGTTGATCTTCGAGGCGTTGAGCGTGGCGATGATCTCGTCGCGCACCTTGGCCAGATAGGTGTCGCGCGACGGCGCACGGTCGGCGACCAGCCGCACGATCTCGTCATACTTCTTGGGATGCAGGATCGCGAACGACAGGTCCTCGAGCTCCCACTTGACCGTGGCCATACCGAGTCGATGAGCCAGCGGCGCAATGACTTCCAGCGTTTCGCGGGCCTTGCGGGCCTGTTTCTCCGGTGGCAGGAAACGCATGGTCCGCATGTTGTGCAGCCGGTCGGCGACCTTGATGACCAAGACGCGCGCATCGCGGGCCATCGCGATGATCATCTTGCGGATGGTTTCGCCCTCGGCCGCTGTGCCCAGCGCGACCTGGTCCAGCTTGGTGACGCCGTCGACGAGGTGGCCCACCTCGGTGCCGAACTCCTCGGTCAACGCCGCCAGCGTGTAACCGGTGTCCTCGACGGTGTCGTGCAGCAGCGCGGCGATCAGCGTGGTGGTATCCATGCCGAGTTCGGCCAGGATGTTGGCCACCGCCAACGGGTGGGTGATGTAGGGGTCACCGGAGCGGCGCATCTGGTCGGCGTGGCGCTCCTCGGCCACCGCGTAGGCCCGCTGCAGCAACTGCAGGTTGGCCTTCGGGTAGAACTCCTTGTGCACCGCGACCAGCGGTTCGAGTACCGGGTTGACGGCGCTGCGCTGTGCCGTCATCCGGCGGGCCAGCCGGGCCCGCACCCGCCGCGACGCGCTGGTCGCCGTCTTGGAGGTGTCGGTCTTGGGCACCTCCATCGGCTGGGTTTCGGGCGACTCCGCCTCGGGAGGCGACTGCACAGCCTGACCCGTGCGGGAAGGATCTCCGCTGGAAGCCATCGTCACCTCCTGTCCGGCGAGAACGTCCAGACTTCGAGGATATCGTTCACACGGTGTGCAGGGACGTCACCGTGAGTCCCGGCAGCGCGGCGCGGCCGTCGAGCGCCGTCAGTTCGAGCACCATCGCGGCGCCGGTCACCGTCGCACCCGCATGTTGCAGCAGTTTCACCGTCGCGGCCGCGGTTCCTCCGGTGGCCAGCACATCGTCGATGATGAACACCGAACGGCCGGTGAGCTCGATGCCCTCGGCGGGGATCTCCAGCACCGCCGTGCCGTACTCCAGCGCATAGGTTTCGCTGCACACCGGCGGCGGAAGCTTGCCGCCCTTGCGCACCGCCAGCACCCCGGTGCCCAGCCGGATCGCGACCGCCGCCGCCAGCAGGAAGCCACGTGCGTCGATCCCGGCCACCAGTTCGACGCCGCCCGCCAGCTGGGCCAGCGCATCGGTGACCACCGCAAGGCCGTGCGCGTCGGCCAGCAGCGGCGTCAGATCCTTGAACTGGATGCCCTCCTCGGGGAAGTCGGGCACCTCGCGCAACATCGACGCGATCAGCGCCGAGACGTCCTGGACACCGGATTCGGTCATCGCGACAGCGTCCAACGGTCCATATTCCACCCCGCACCCCAGCGCGTGGGATTGCTCTCCACGGCGAACATCTTGTTCGACGTCAACACGGTGCGCTGCTGCCGGTACAGCGGAAGGGTGGGCATGTCTCCCCACAGGATGGCTCCGCCCTCACCGAGTAGCCGGGCGGCTTCCTTGGGGTCGGCCGTCACCGCCAGCGTCGCGATGATCTCGTCGACGCGCGGGTTGGCGTAACGCGACAGGTTGTTGCCGTTGGCCGAATGCAGGGCGTAGGCGTCCACGGCAGACGATCCGCTCGACCCGCTGCCCGGCGCCCCTCCGGTGGTGGCGATCAGCACGTCGATTTCGTTGTTGCGCAATGTCATCGGTCCCGTCGTCTCTGTAGCGACGTCCTGCACCGTGATGCCCGCCGGCGCACATGCCTGGGCGATGGCGCCGACCGCCGCGGCCAGCCGCGGGTTCGGGCTCAGGTAGCCGATGCGCACGGTCAGCGGTTGGCCGTCGATCGCGGCGCGCGCGGCGTCGGGATTGGCGGCGACGAACCCGCTGCCCTCGGCGGCGCCTTCGACGGCGCTGTAGGCGTCTTCGGTGGCCGGGTTGAGCCGCGCGTTGATGATGGGCACCCCGGCGTTGCGGGCGATCGCGTCGCGCGGGGTGCAATGGGCCAGGGCTCGGCGTGCCGGGGTGGCGGCCAGCGGGCCCTCGGGGGCGAAGATCAGCTGCTCGATCGACGCCGACGGCGACTCGGTGCGCACATAGTCGTCGGGCGGGTTCAGCGTGCCCGATGACCCGGTCGCGATGTCGACGACGTCGTAGGCGCCTTCGTTGACCCGGTCCTGCATCGCGTCGGGATGAGGATGCACGGTGACTTTCTTGGTGACCGGCGTTGCGCCCCACCACTTCTCGTTGGCGACGAGCACGACGGCGCCGTCCTCGGTCACCGAGTCGAGCTTGTACGGACCCGATGAGGGGAACTTCTTGAGGTCCAGATCGGGGGTGAGCTCCCAGGTGCTGTTCCAGACCTGCGCGATGCGTTCGATCGTCGGTCCGTCGTTGTCGGCGATCGCGGTGGCCACCCCGCCGTCCGGCAGGCCGAGCACGTCGGCGATGACGTGCGACGGCATCATCGACGTCGCGCTGAACAACTGGCCGTAGTCGACGAACCCGCGCTCCGGAACGAACGACACCCGGGCCTTCTTCTGCCCGGGTGTGCACTCGACACCGGCGATGTCGCTGTAGCCGGCGCGGCTGGCCGCGTCGAAGCCTGGAAAGCGCCCGGACTGCGACGCCCACGCCAGCACCATGTCGTCGCAGGTGACGGGCTTTCCGTCGGAGTAGACCGCATCGGCGTTGATCTCGTAGTCGAGCAGCAGCGGGCTGCGTCCGACCACGGAAACCGAGCCGAAGTCCTGATCGCCGACGATCTGGCCGTCCGGTCCGTGATAGCTGAAGCCGGTCAGTACACGGGCGAAGGCCTGCGGAGCCGCCGACGCGGCCCCCTCGACGGTGTTGGTGTTGAACGTGGTCAACGGTCCGTCGACGGCGTAGTCGACGCTGTCGGCGGGGCTGCGCGAACACGACGCCAATCCCGCGGCCAGCAACAGCACAGCCGCCAGGACACCACCGCGCCGGCACCGGCCAGTCATCTCCGGCTACCGCCGCCGCGTGTTGCGCTTACCCGACGGTCGCCCCGTTCGGCTGCTTGTCGGCCGTACCGGACGGGCGCCCGGTGCCGGCTTGTCCGGTGCGGGGGTGCTGGTGGCCACCGATGCCGCCGCGACGGTCTCCGGCTGCTCCTCGGTGCCGCTGTCGGTGTCGGTGTCGGTATTGGCGGCGGCGGCCTTGGCCTCGACGCCTTTGCGGCGGTTCATCACCCGGCGGGTGTGGTTGCGCACCAGCTCGGTGCGCTCACGCATGGTCACCAGCAGCGGGGTGGCGAAGAAGATCGACGAATAGGTTCCGACGATCACACCGACCAGCTGCACCAGCGCCAGGTCCATCAACGTGCCGACGCCCAGCAGCCACACCGCGATCACCATCAGCGCCACGATCGGCAGCACCGAGATCACGCTGGTGTTGATCGACCGCATGAAGGTCTGGTTGACGGCCAGGTTGGCCTGTTCGGCGAAGGTGCGCCGGGTGGTGTGTTCGAAACCGTGGGTGTTCTCCTCGACCTTGTCGAACACGATGACGGTGTCGTAGAGCGAGAAGCCCAGGATCGTCAGCAGGCCGATCACCATCGCCGGGGTCACCTCGAACCCGACGATCGAGTACACGCCCGCGGTGACGATGAGGTCGAATGCGAGCGCGGCCATCGCCGCGATTGACATGTAGCGCTCGTAGCGCACGGTGATGTAGATGGTCGCCAGAACGATGAACACCACCAAGGCGATCAGCGCCTTCTGGGTGATCTGACCGCCCCAGGTTTCCGAGACCGCCGAATCGCTGATGGCCAGCCTGCTCGGAACGCCGTCGGCATTGAGCGGTTTGAAGGCGTCGAACAGCGCGGTGCGCAGTTCTTCGGTCTCCTCGTTGGTGAGGTGCTCGGAGCGGATCTGCACGGTGGCCGATCCGCCGCTGCCGACGAGGACCACGGATTCGGGGACCTTGTCCAGCGTCTCGGTGAACACGTTTTCGACCTGCTGCACCGAGATGGTGCCCGTCTCGGTCGCCGCGGGGACGGCGACCTTGGTGCCGCCCTCGAAGTCGATGCCCAGCGTGAACCCGCGCAACAGCATGCTGGCGATGCACACCGCGACGATGACGCCGCTGATCGTGAACCACAGCTTGCGCCTGCCGACGACCTCGAACGCGCCGGTGCCGGTGTAGAGGCGGACGAAGAAGTTGTGCTTCGGCGTCCCGGATTCCAGGCTCGGCGCCTCCACGGCGGCCGATTCGGGTGAATGCTTAGCGGCCATATGTCAGTCCCGTCCCGTCGCGTGCGCCGCCACTCGTCGTTCCCGGGCGATCTGCTGCACTGCACCGAGGCCGTTGAACGCCGGCTTGGCGAACGTCGTCGACTTCGACGCCAGGTACACCAGCGGCCAGGTCACCAGGAAGACGACGGTGACGTCGAGCACCGTCGTCAGGCCCAGGGTGAACGCGAACCCCTTCACCTGTCCGACCGCCAGGATGTACAACACCACCGCGGCCAGCAGCGTCACGGCGTTTCCGGACACAATCGTCTTGCGGGCCCTGGCCCAACCGCGTGGTACTGCGGACCGGAACGAACGGCCTTCGCGTATCTCATCTTTGATGCGTTCAAAGAACACCACGAACGAGTCGGCCGTCATACCGATACCGATGACCAGACCCGCGATGCCTGCGAGGTCCAGCGTGTAACCGATCCACCGGCCGAGCAGCACCAGTATCGCGTAAACCATTGCGCCGGAAGCGACCAGCGACAGCGCTACCAGAACTCCCAGCAGTCGGTAGAACAGCAGCGAGTACAGCAACACCGCCGCCAACCCGACCGCGCCGGCGATCAGACCTGCCCGCAGCGAGGACAATCCCAGTGTGGCCGAGACCGTTTCGGCTTCTGAGGACTCAAACGACAGCGGCAACGAACCGTATTTCAGGACGTTGGCCAGTTCGCGCGCCGATTGCTGGTTGAACTGACCGGTGATCTGGGTGCGGCCGCCCGGAATCGCCTCCTGGATCGCCGGTGCGCTGACCACCTTGGTGTCGAGCACGAACGCGGTCTGCGTGCCGACGTTGGCGGCAGTGAAGTCGGCCCAGGTCCTGGAGGCTTCGCTCTTGAACTGCAGATCGACGACGTATTCGCCGCGCTGCTGGTCCAGGCCCGAGTCGGCGTTCTCGATCTGCTCACCGTTGATGATCGACGGCGCCAGCAGGTAGACCTCGTCGCCGTCGGTGGAACAGGTGATCAGCGGCAGGTTCGGGTCGTCGTGGCCGGCCAGCACATCGTCTTCATCGCAGCGGGTGGCCTGGAACTGCAGCGCCAGAATCTGGATCTGCTGGTCGTTGCTCTGCCGTAGCTGCTTCTCATCGGCGATGCGCTGCTCCAGGGGCACGTCCTCCGGGGAGGTCGGCGTCGGGCTGGGTGACGGCGCCGGTGGCGCTGGGCTGGGCGCCGGGCTGGGCGTCGGCGTCGGCGCAGGTTGAGCCGGCGGTTCCTGCGGGTACGGGCGCGGCTGTGGCGCGGGTGCCTGCCCCTCCCCCTCGGGCGCGGGCGCCGCCGGAGCGCCCGGTTCAGCCGGCGCGATCGGCGGGGTCCCGGGCATTCCGGGTGCGCCGGGGGGCGCTCCCGGCGCGCCGGGCATACCGAACGGCGAGCCCTCGGGCGCTCCCGCCGGCGGCTGCTCCATCGCGGGAATGGCGTGGATGACCGGACGGATGTAGAGCCTGGCGGTCTGGCCGAGGTTGCGCGCGTCGCTGGTGTCGCTGCCCGGCACGGTGATGACCAGGTTGTTGCCGTCGATGATGACCTCAGAGCCCGAGACGCCAAGACCGTTGACGCGGTCGTTGATGATCTGCTGGGCTTGGTTGAGCGCCTCGCGGGTCGGCGGTGAGCCGTCGGGTGTGCGCGCGGTAAGGGTCACCCGGGTGCCGCCCTGCAGGTCGATGCCGAGTTTCGGCTGAGCCTGTTTGTCCCCCGTCAGGAAGACAAGGGAGAAGGCGCCGATGAGCAACGCCAGAAAAAGCGTCAGATAGCGGTAGGGGTGCACCGGCGCCGAAGACGATGCCACGTTTCAGGGTCTCCTAGAGGTCAGTTCGTCAGCACCGCAGAGCGTACGTGCTCTTGCTGAGTCCTCAGTTGTCAGTCTTTGTTGTTGGGGCTCTCGGTGAGCTCGGAGGCGCTGTCGGTGTCCTCGTAGTCGTCGTCGAGGTCGTCCTCGATGCGGTCGCGTACGGCCAGCTTCATCCAGGTTGTGACGACGCCGGGGGCGATCTCCAGGTCGATGGTGTCGTCGGAGATCGCGGTGATGGTGCCCTGCAGACCCGACGTGGTGTGGATCCGGTCCCCGATTTGGAGCGAATTGTGCAGGTCGATGGTGGCCTGCATCGCCTTCTTCTGGCGCCGCGACGCGAAGAACATGAACGCGCCCAGCACGATGAGCAGAGGCAGGAAGATGACGAGGTCCATGAAGGTAACTGTCTTTCGTGTAGGTCTTGTGGTCACGGCGCGCAGACGGCAGGCCAAAGCGCCTCGTAAGTGACCAGTGTGCCATTGTGCCGGGTGACGCCGATGGACGCACCTGTCGCCCTCCCCGGTACGACGAAATCCGTTCCCGATCCCGCATACAGGCAGTGATGCCGTCGCCCGGCCCCCTGTTTTATGGCCGAATCGGTGGCTTCGGGCTGATCTTGTGACGGCTTGCGGAGCGGGAGCCGCGCTGAACGCGGGTGCGGCTCCACAAATCGCGGGTTCTTAGAAGACGCCGTCGGCCATCAGGGTGGCGACGAAGCGGTAGATCTCCTCGGCGGTGAGTTCCACGCCGTCGGCCTCGAAGTCGATCAGCTCCGACAACAGGTCGTCGGTGGGCTTCCAGCACCGCTCGGCGATCTTTACATCGACGTACTGGAAGAGGGCTTCTTCATCTCGCGGCGCCATCGGAGCCGAAGCCCAGCGGGCGAACATCGGCCAGTCCTCTTCGGGAAAGCCGAACGCCTCGCACAGCGCGGTAGCCGAATTCTGGCGTGCAACAACAGAACTGGTGACGCCAGGCCTGTCAGGCATAGGTGGACTCCTTGGAAAACGCGACTAGAACTATCGGTATAACCTTTAGATAGGCAGGCTATCTTCCGGATATCCGGGTCACCGTCACGCAGATCACATGAGGCGGGTGAACCTCGTCCCATCCAGAGCGGCGCTGCGATCCACGTCACCCGCACACGAAACGGCGCAAAGCGCCCGTGGGCACTTTGCGCCGCTGTCGCGTTTTCCGAGAGTCGATTACCGGTGCGCGAGGTGCCCGCCACGGTGGCCGCGCGAGCGGAACCGGTCCATCAGACCCCGCTTGCGTGGTTGCGCGGTGTCCGCGGTGGGCCCGATGACCTCGGTGTGCTGATCCGCCGTGGCCGGCGCGGGCTCGTCGACGCGGTCCGTGGTGTCGACGCGGTCCGTGGTGGTGGGCGCGGCGACGGCGGCAGCCGTCGTCGAATGGTGGTCCGCCCATTCGACGTCGCGCACGCTGCGCACCGAGATGCGGCCCAGCGCGGCGGCACCCAGGAACACGATCAGCGCACCCAGGCCGTAGAAGTAGGTCAGCTCCAACGCCACCCGCTTGGCCTCCGTGGCCGCGACGGGCACGCCGGCGTCGCCGATGGCCAATGGACCGGCCAAGGCGCGGCCGATCACGAACCAGGCACCACCCGCGACGGCAAGCCAGCCGCCGAGCATGGCTGTGGCACGGTTGCGCGACACTAGCAACAGCAGACCGCCGATCACGGTGACCACACCGGGTAGCACCTGCAGCCAGCCGCGTCCGGTGGTCCAAGTCCAGGCCTGGTCAGGGCTGAACGCGAAGTTGAACAGCGGCCCGATGAACGGAATCAGCGCACCCCACGCGCCTAACAGAATCAACAGCAACCCGCTTGCCGCGCCCCGACTGCGGGGCATGTGCAAACGGCCGCCTTTGGTCGGTACACGCGTCTCGGTCATGATGCCTCCTTGGTGGTCCCTGGCTGAATACCCACGCGCTGGGCCCGGTAACCGGGCATTACCACGTTGGGCGGTATGCAGCACGACGGCCGGGGTCATCGCTGGGACGCGCTGATGGAAGCCACCGTGCATCTGCTCGACCTCGCCACCGGCGGTCGGCGGCGTCGAACCGTCACCCGAGGCGCTGACGGCCACCCGCGATCTGCTGATCGCCGTGCCGGATGCCACGGCCGCGGTCGAGGTGCTCGCCGGACGCGCCGCCTTGCACACGGCGCTGCCCGCGATTCGCTGACTTCGGTGTCCCGCCCGGGTCACGCACCGGCGCGGACCCGGTCGACGACGCCGATGATGTTGTCGGCGACGAACTTCGGCTCGTAGAGCATCAGGTTGTGGCCGCTGCCGGCAGCGATGACGTTGGTGGTGCCGAGCGCCTCGGCCAATTTGGTGTTGGCTTGGTGGATTTGGGCCAGCGTGTAGTTGTCGGGTGTGAGCGTCTCGGGCGGCACGAACTTACCGGCGCTCAGCACGATCGCCGGAACGCGCGGCAGCGGCGGCGCGGACTCGATTCGGGCGAACGCGTCGCCGCCCAATATGCCCTCTCCGCCGGGTTCGGCCGGCGCCATGATGTCGCGTTCGAATGCGGCGTTCTGCGCGGGGGTGCCGAGGGAGGGCAGGAACTCCGACACCGCGTCGACCATCACGATGCCCGCCACCAACTGCGGGTGTGTCCTCGCCAGCAGGTCGAGCACGAGGCCGCCGTAGGAATGCGCGACGAACACGAACGGCCCCGGCAACTGTGCCGCCCCGAGCAGGGCGAGCACGTCATCGACGTCCTGTTGGACGGTATGAGGTTGCGCCACGTCGGTCGACCGGTCGGCACCATCGGGCCGGGTGTTCGGCCGGTCATAGACACATGTCCGGCTCACCTTTGCGACGCTCGGCTGCACCGCGCCGGTACTGGGCACCAGTTGGGCCTGTGTGATGATGTCGTACGGTGACCGCCGGATCGGATCATCCTGTGGCACAATATAGTTCCACGCTTCTGCGTAGCTGCCCTTGCCGGGGATGACGAACACCGTCGGCGTACCGGCGCCCTGGCAGTCCAGATACAGCGACCGGTGGTCGCCGATGCCGACTGAGCCCGACGGGACGGGATCGGCGGAGCTGTGAGCGCACCCGGCAACGACGAGAACCGCCAGCAGCGCAGCCTGGATTCGCCTCACACAGCGACGCTACAGCGTGACGGCGACGCCCAACAGCACCAGAGCATCACACCCCCACGCTTTCCACTCGCACGACCGGCGGCAGGGCCAGCATGAACACGCCCGTCAGCGCGATCCACGCGGCGGTGGTGTAGGCGGCGGGCAGCCCGATCCAGGTGTGCAGCAGCGCAGGCACGCCGAGCACGGCGAACACCGCTGACCATTTCGGCAGCACGGCGGTTCGCCAGACGACGTAGGCGGTCGCGAAAACCATTGCGGCTGCGCCTAGTTGGCTGTAGTGGTACAGCCATATCGACAGCCCGAGGAACGGCTGCGCGAACTCCGTCACGGTCACGTCGTCGAATTGCACGATCGCCGCTGGCACCGCCACCTCGGCGGCCAGGCCCGCGGCCATCAATGCGAGGAACACCGTGCCGCCGATGATCGCGGTGTACACCGCCCCGGTGGGCCCGGCGGCCGACCGTAGCGTCGCGGTCAGCACCCCCAGGAACAACATGCCGAATATGACGTGCAGCAGCGGCAGGGTGCCGTTGGCGGTGAGAAACGATGCGGCGCTGCCGAAGTAGGTCTGCACGCGGCCGGGATCGTCGGGCGTTTCCGGAGAACCGACGAGGTAGGCGGGCACGATCGCCGCCGCTGACGCGATACCGCACAGCCCGCCGACCCGGATGGTTCCGCTTCCCATCGAAGAACTCCCGCTATTCGAATAGGCCGGGCTGGCCCAAGCCGTTGACGCCACTGGGTGGGGTTATGCCCAGGTGCGTCCACGCCGCCGCGGTGGCCACCCGGCCCCGCGGCGTGCGCGCGATCATCCCGGCGCGTACCAGAAACGGCTCGCACACCTCCTCGACCGTGGCGGCCTCCTCCCCGACCGCGACGGCCAGCGTGGACACCCCGACCGGGCCACCGCCGAAACTCCTTGTCAACGCGGACAGTACGGCCCGGTCGAGTCGGTCCAGGCCGAGCTCGTCAACGTCGTAGACCTCCAGCGCCGCCTTGGCGATATCCCTGGTGATGATGCCGTCGGCTCGCACCTCGGCGTAGTCGCGGACCCGGCGCAGCAGCCGGTTGGCGATGCGCGGGGTGCCGCGGGAGCGGCGGGCGATCTCGGTCCCGGCGTCGGCGCCCAGTTCGATGCCCAGGATGCCCGCGGAACGCTTGAGCACCAGTTCGAGCTCGGCCGGCTCGTAGAAGTCCATGTGCGCGGTGAAGCCGAACCGGTCGCGCAGCGGCCCGGTCAGCGCACCGGAGCGGGTGGTGGCGCCGACGAGCGTGAACGGCGCGACCTCCAACGGAATGGACGTCGCCCCAGGGCCTTTCCCGACGACCACGTCGACGCGGAAGTCTTCCATCGCCAGATACAGCATTTCCTCGGCCGGGCGGGCGATGCGGTGGATCTCGTCAATGAACAACACGTCGTGCTCGACGAGGTTGGACAGCATCGCGGCCAGGTCGCCCGCGCGTTCCAGCGCGGGCCCGGAGGTGACCCGCAGCGACGACCCGAGTTCGGCGGCGATGATCATCGCCAGCGACGTCTTACCCAGTCCGGGCGGACCCGACAGCAGGATGTGATCGGGTGTGCCGCCGCGGTTCTTGGCGCCCTCGATGACCAACTGAAGCTGTTCACGCACCCGGGGTTGGCCGATGAACTCGCCGAGGGAGCGTGGTCGCAGGCTGGCGTCGATGTCGCCTTCTCCGACGGTCAGCGCCGGCGACACCTCGCGGTCGTCGGGATCCTGCTCGGGGTCGTCGAAGCGGCTCACTTCTTACCCAACATGGACAGCGCCGCCCGCAGCGCGGTCGACTGGGTGGCCTCGGGGTCGTTGGCCAGCACCTTGTCGGTGGCCTCCTCGGCCTGTTTGGCCGCAAAGCCAAGGCCGACAAGGGCTTCCACCACCGGGCCGCGCACCGAGTGCCCGTTGAGCGCGGTGTCACCCGACGGGGTGACCGCGCCCATCTTGTCGCGCAGGCTGAGCACCATGAGTTCGGCGGTTTTCTTGCCCACCTTGGGGATTCGCGTCAGCGCCGTGATGTCGCTTTCGGCGATGGCCTGGCGCAGGGTGGGGCCGTCGTACATGGCCAGCGCACCCAGCGCGATGCTCGGCCCGATACCGGAGACCCCGAGCAGCGTGAGAAACAGGTCGCGCGCATTGCCGTCGGGAAAGCCGTACAGCGTCATCGAGTCCTCACGCACGATCATCGCGGTGATCAGCCGGGCCTCGCTGCCGCGGCGCAACGTGGCCAGCGCGGACGGTGTCGCCATCACCTTGTAACCCACCCCGGCCGCCTCGATGACGACGTGGTCGAGCGCGACGTCGAGAACCTCGCCGCGTATGGATGCGATCATCGTGCTGCTTTCACTCTGGCCTGCTGGGTCTTCAACTTCGCCTGGTACTTGCGCTTCTGCTCGGCGGCCAGCGCCTCTGCGGCGGCCATCCGCGCGATCATCGGGGCGCGCCAGCAGTGACAGATCGCCAGCGCCAACGCGTCGGCGGCATCGGCGGGCGTCGGCTTGGTCTGCAGCGCAAGGATTCTGGTGACCATCGCGGTGACCTGCGCCTTATCAGCGTTACCGTTGCCGGTGACCGCGGCCTTGACCTCGCTGGGCGTGTGGAAGTGCACGTCGATGTCGCGTTTGGCCGCGGCCAGCGCGATGACGCCGCCGGCCTGCGCGGTGCCCATCACGGTCGACACGTTGTGCTGGGAGAACACCCGCTCGATCGCGATGACATCAGGGTGGTGGGTGTCCATCCAGTGTTCAACAGCGTCGCTGATGACGAGTAGTCGGTGGTGCAGAGCCTGATCCGACGGGGTGCGTACCACGTCCACATCCAGCGCGATGACCTGCCGGCCCGTACCGCTCTCGATGACCGAGAGGCCACAGCGCGTCAACCCGGGGTCGACACCCATCACCCGCACGGCCGCTCCTTCTGTGAACACCCGTTCGAGAGCTTAACGGGAGAACCCGACACTCTCGGGCAGACACGCTCGGGGCCGGGCCGCTACGAGCGCGCCTCCGCGCGGTCCAACGGCCGCAGTGGCGTGCCGCGGTACTGCGGGGCCAGTGCGCGCCCCGCCGCCAGCAGCGGTTCGGTGCTGCGCAGCGTGCGCGCGAGGATGAACGCGCCTTCCAACGCGCCCACCAGGGCCAGCGTCACGCCGCGGGCCTGCGGTGCGTCCAGACCCCGCCCGACGAAGTAGGCGGTGCCGCCGTCGATCCACGCGTCAAACACCGAGGCTGACGTGGCGCGGAGCTCCTCGACCGTGTCGGCGACCTCGGCGGCGACGGTGCCGACCGGGCACATGTTGGCAAAACCGGTGCCCGCCATGTGCTCGGCGGCCTGCGTGTAGACGGCCTCGATCGCCTCCCCGAGGTCGGTGTGCTCGTCGACGATCGACGGGATGAGCAGCGCGTAGGCGGCCCCGGCATTGATCAGCGCCTCCCGGGCGATCTGCACCTTGCCGCCGCGGAAATGGTGGTACAGCGAGCCGATGGGCGCACCCGCGGCCTCGGCGATGTCCTTCATGCCGACCGCGCCGTAGCCCTTGCGGCGCATCAGCTCGGCGGCCGCCGTCAGAATCGCCTCCCGGGTGGACCTTGCCATTCTCGCCCCCTTCCTACAGACTAGAGTATACGTTCTAGAATCAACGTTCTAATCAGAAGAGGCCGCCATGAGCTCCGTCGACGTCACCGCAGGCACCATCGAGTACCGGCAGGAGGGCGATCCGGACGGCCCGCCGGTGGTGCTGCTGCACGGGGTGTTGTTCAACGACACGCAGTGGGATTTGGCGCTGCCGCTTCTGCCGCGGGGATTTCGTTACCTGCTGCCGGTGCTGCCGCTGGGTGGGCACCGCGTCCCGATGCGCGACGACGCCGACCTGACGATGCCTGGAATGGTCAACATCGTCGCGGACTTCCTCGACGCCCTCGACCTCGCCGACGTCACACTCGTGGTCAGCGACTGGGGTGGGCCGCTGTTTCTCACCGACATGGGCCGCGACAAACGCGTGGCGCGGCTGGTGATCTGCCCGTCGGAGGCGTTCGACAACTTTCCGCCGGGCTTTCCGGGCAAGATGGTCTGGCTGGCCAGCCGCACCACCGGCACGGTGGCACTGGCGCAGCGCCAGCTCAGGATCGGCTGGCTGCGACGGCAGTTCTTCATGCTCGGCCAGATGACGAAAAAGCCTGTGCCCCAGAATATTGCCGAGAACTGGACCAATGCCGCCCTGGCCGACAAGCGCATTCGGCGCGATCTGCTGAAGTACTGCCGCACCAAGTTCGACGACCGGGAGTTGATCCGTGCGACCAACCGGCTCGCGGACTTTGACGGCGACGCCCTGGTGCTGTGGAGCCGCAACCCCGTCATGCCCGTCGCGCACGGCGAGCGGCTGGCCGCGCTGTTACCGAAGGCGCAGTTGCGATATGTCGACGACGCCTACGTGCTCGTCATGCTCGACAACCCCGAAGCCACCGCCGCCGCGCTGGCCACCTTCTTGCTCACCGAAAGGGACAGCCGGGCCGGAAAGTACGAGTAGACCGCGCCAAAACGTCGATCGCGGCGGGGTTGGGGCTATGCGGCGGGGAAAACGCGCAGCTAGTCCTCGTCGTCGAGTTGGGCCGCGACGTCGTCGGGGATGTCGATGTTGGTGTAGACGTCCTGCACGTCGTCGAGGTCCTCGAGCGCGTCGACCAACTTCATGATCTTGCGCGCACCCTCGAGGTCGACGGGCACGGTCACCGACGGCTCGAAACCCGCCTCGGCCGAGTCGTAGTCGATGCCGGCGTCCTGCAACGCGGTGCGCACCGCCACCAGATCGCTGGGCTCGGAGATCACCTGGAAGCTGTCGCCGAGATCGTTGACCTCTTCGGCGCCGGCCTCGAGCACCGCGGTCAGTACGTCGTCTTCGCTGAGCCCGTCCTTGTCTAGCGTCACCACGCCCTTGCGGGAGAACAGATAGGCCACCGAACCGGGATCGGCCATGTTGCCGCCGTTGCGCGTCATCGCCACCCGCACGTCGCCGGCCGCGCGGTTGCGGTTGTCGGTCAGGCACTCGACCAACACAGCGACGCCGTTGGGGCCGTAGCCCTCGTAGGTGATGTTCTGGTACTCCGCGCCGCCGGCTTCCTCACCGGCGCCGCGGCGACGCGCGCGCTCGATGTTGTCGTTGGGCACCGAGTTCTTCTTGGCCTTCTGAATGGCGTCATACAGCGTGGGGTTGCCGGCCGGGTCGCCACCACCGACGCGCGCGGCCACCTCGACGTTCTTGATCAGCTTGGCGAACATCTTGCCGCGGCGGGCGTCGACGATGGCCTTCTTGTGCTTGGTGGTGGCCCACTTGGAATGGCCGCTCATTCAGGTGGTACTCGCTCTCTAAAAAGTCGTACTCAACGTCCGGCCGACGAGTCTACGTGCATCGATGCGATAACCGACGGCGAGCGGATGGGTCCGGAAATGTAATGCTGCAGATTGGGCGCAACCGCAACGACGATCTCCTCCGGGCTCATCGACGCGATCGGCTCAATTTTCCAGATGTAGCGCATCATCGCCAATCCCATGATCTGCGACGAGATCAGGCCGCTGCGCACCTTGCGGTCGCGATCGTCGACGCCCAGCTGCGCTACGCCGATCAGGCTGCTTTCGACGATCCCCCGCAGCTTTTCGCGGGTGCCCTGATCGTGCGCTGCGGTCTGCAGCACCGACCGCAGCACCGGACCGACCTCCTCGTCGGCCCAGGCGCCCAGCATCAGACGCAGCAACGCGGCGCCGAGTTGGTCCACCGGCGTGGTCCACGCTCTGGCGACGTCGTCCAGCCACCCCTGCGGCGGATTTGTCGCCGCGTCGAGCAACCCCTCCTTGGATTTGAAGTAGTGGTAGACCAGCGCGGGATCGACGTCGGCCGCGCGCGCCACCGACCTGATCGTCGTGCCCGCCCAGCCGGTCTCAGCGAACGCTTCGCGCGCCGCGGCCAGGATCCGCGCCGCCAGCACGCCGCGTTCATCGCGCGGACCCGGAGCCGCCGGCTTCTTCGACATGTACCGATTCTAGCTCGTATTTCACGTTGCGTTGAGACTAGTTTCATCGTAGCGTGAAACTATGCCCGCATCGGAACGCGTCCTCAACGGTCCGCAAACCACCGGCCGCACCTACCGCAACTTGAGCCGGCCGCAGTTCGGGATCCGGCGCGACGCCAACGTCGCCGTGTTGATGCGCGACGGCGTCACGCTGCTCGCCGACGTCCACCGCCCCGCCGAGAAGGGCAGGTATCCGGCGCTGGTCGCGGCGTCGCCCTACCCCCGCCAGATGCAGAACCTCGGGGCGCCGGCCGGGTTCATCGAAGCGGGTGCGACGGACTTCTGGGTGCCGCGCGGCTATGTCCACGTGATCGCCAACGTCCGCGGGACGGGCGGGTCCGGTGGAACGTTCGGGTTCTTCGACCCGCAGGAACGCCGCGACATGTTCGACCTCGTCGAGTGGGCGGCCGCGCAGCCGTGGTGTGACGGCAACGTCGGCATGATCGGCATCAGCTACTTCGCGATGACGCAGTTGGAGGCGGCGGTCGAGCGGCCACCGCACCTCAAGGCGATCTTCCCGGTCGCCGCGACGGCCGATCTGTACGAGGGCGCCTCACACCACGGGTTGGCCAGCACGTCGTTCATCACCCCGTTCCTGTCGATGATGGGGCTCACGTCTGACCGCAGCGACGCGTTCTGGCGGCGCAACCCGGTGATCGCGCTGGCGCGCCGGATCCTGGCCAACCCCCGCCTGCACCGCAGGTTCGCCACGATGAACGGCGAGTCGGCGGTCACGATGATGCGCCAGCTGCTCAAGCTGCCGCACAGCCCGCACCCGTGGGACGACCTGTTCCTCCACGTCGTCGTCAAACATCCGCACCGCGACCAGTGGTGGCAGGAGCGCAATCTGCTGCCGCTACTCAAGGACGTCGACATCCCGGTGTATCTGGGCTGCGACTGGGAGAATGTTCCCCTGCATCTGCCTTCGACGTTCACCGCGTGGAACGCGTTGGCGGACAACGCTGATGTGCGCATGGGCATGCTGGGCCAGTTCGGTCTTACCTGGCCGTGGGAGAGCCTGCACCACGAGGCGCTGGCCTGGTACGACCACTGGCTCAAGGGCGCCGACACCGGGATCATGGACGGCCCGCCAGTCCGCTACGTGCTGCCCGGCGCCGACGGCTGGCACACCGCCGAGTCGTGGCCACCGCCCGTCACCTATCGTGCGTTTGCCCTGCGCGCCGACGGCGCACTGTCCGAGGATGACGGCGAACCCGGCGCACGCGACTACCTGGCGCTGGGCGCCGGCCTCAACCGCGCCAGGCCCAGCACGATCGATCCGCCGTCCGCGCTGACGTGGGCCACTGCTCCCCTGCCGGCCGCGCTCGACGTCGTCGGCGACATCGAGTTGCGCCTGACCGCGACTGCCACAGCGTCGGACACCGCATGGCTGGCCACGTTGCAGGACGTCGCGCCCGACGGCGAAGTCACCGACGTGACCGCCGGATGGCTGCGCGCGAGCCTACGGACGGTCGACGACGCGGCAAGCCGTGACGGGGCGCCCGTGCTGCCGTGCACCGACGCCGTCGCGGTGCCCGTCGGACAGGATGTCGAGTACCGAATCCCGTTGGTGCCCAACGCACGTCGCTTCGGCCGCGGGCACCGCATACGCATCGTCTTGACCAGTGACGACCAGGACCCGCAGGCGCCGGCGATCATGAACTTCCGGCATGCCAGCGTCGGCACCAGCAGCCTCAATACGGTTCGGTCCTCATCGCGATTGCTGCTGCCCGTGCTGGTTTGACGGCACAATTTCACATCGAACTTACTCCGCAGTAAGATACCGGCCATGTCGTTCTCGTTGGAACTTTCTCCCGATCTCATCCACGTCCGGGACTGGGTGCATGACTTTGCCGCCGACGTGATCCGACCCGCCGCCGCCGAATGGGACGAGCGGGAAGAGACGCCGTGGCCGATCATCCAGGAGGCCGCCAAGGTCGGCATCTACTCCATGGAGTTCTTCGCCGAGCAGTCGGCCGAGCCGTCCGGGCTGGGGATGCTGACCGCGTTCGAGGAGATGTTCTGGGGCGACGCCGGAATCGCGCTGGCCATCCTGGGCACCGGCCTGGCGGCGGCCTCACTGGCCGCCAACGGCACCCCCGAGCAGGTCGGTGAATGGGTGCCGCAGATGTTCGGCACGGTCAACGAGCCCAAGGTCGCCGCGTTCTGTTCGTCGGAACCCGGCGCCGGGTCCGACGTCGGCGCCATCCTGACCCGTGCCCGCTACGACGAGGCCACCGACGAGTGGGTGCTCAACGGCACCAAGACCTGGGCCACCAACGGCGGCATCGCCGAGGTGCACGTCGTTGTGGCCTCGGTGTACCCCGAACTGGGCACCCGCGGACAGGCCACCTTCATCATCCCTCCCGACACCCCAGGGTTCCGGCAGGGCCAGAAGTTCCTCAAGCACGGCATCCGGGCGTCGCACACCGCCGAGGTGGTGCTCGAGGACGTCCGCATCCCCGGTCGCCTGATCGTCGGCGGACGCGAGAAGTTCGAGGAGCGCATCGCGCACATCCGCGAGGGCAAGAGCGCCAAGAGCCAGGCGGCGCTGGCCACGTTCGAACGCACCCGGCCCACGGTCGGAGCGATGGCCGTCGGCGTCGCGCGCGCCGCCTACGAGTACGCGCTGGACTACGCCCTGCAACGCGAGCAGTTCGGCCGCAAGATCGCCGAATTTCAAGCCATCGCCTTTAAATTGGCCGATATGAAGGCCCGTATCGACGCCGCGCGTCTTCTGGTGTGGCGCGCCGGGTGGATGGCCCGCAACGGCAAGTCGTTCGACAGCGCCGAGGGGTCGATGGCCAAACTCGTCGCCAGCGAAACCGCGGTCTATGTCACCGACGAGGCGATCCAGATCCTCGGCGGCAACGGCTACACCCGCGAGTATCCGGTCGAGCGGATGCACCGCGACGCGAAGATCTTCACGATCTTCGAGGGCACCAGCGAAATTCAGCGCCTGGTGATCGGCCGCGCGGTCACCGGCCTACCACTGCGCTAACAGGTGATTTCGGCGCGCTGACGACCCGTCAGCGGGCATGAGCGCGCCGAAATCCCAGTCAGAGCGCGTCGACGAACAGCTTGTGGATGCGGCGGTCGCCGGTCATCTCGGGATGAAACGCCGTCGCGAACACCCGGCCCTGCCGCACCGCGACGACGTGGCCCGCCGCCTCGGCGAGCACCTGTACGCCCGATCCGACACGTTCCACCCACGGCGCCCGGATGAACACCGCGTGCACCGGCTCATCCAGCCCGTCGAACGCGATGTCACCCTCGAACGAATCGACCTGACGACCGAAAGCGTTGCGCCGCACGGTCATATCGATCGCCTTCAACGGTGTGGCCTCGCGTCCGGCCGCTCCGGCGTCCAGGATCTCCGACGCCAACAGGATCATGCCGGCACACGATCCGTAGGCGGGCATCCCCTCGGCCAGCCGGGCGCGCAGCGGCTCGAGCAGCTCGAGTTCGGCGAGCAAATGGCTCATCGTGGTGGACTCCCCACCCGGGATCACCAGCGCATCCACGCTTTGCAGCTCGCGCAACCGTCGAACCGTCGACGCCTCAGCCCCGGCTTCACGCAGCGCCGCGAGATGCTCCCGGGTGTCGCCCTGCAGCGCCAACACACCGACGTGCGGCGCGCTCATCGCTGGTAGTCGCGCTGGTAGCGGGTCAGGCCCTCCTGCATCACCGCCGCCACCATCTCCCCGTACTGGTTGAAGATCTTGCCCTGGCACAACGAGCGCCCACCCGAGGCCGACGGCGAGGACTGGTCGTAAAGCAGCCACTCGTCGGCCCTGAACGGCCGCATGAACCACATGGCGTGGTCCAGCGACGCGACCTGCAGGTGCCTACGCACCTCGGGGTAGTTCACCTGCGCCGAACCCAGCAGCGTGAGGTCGCTCATGTAGGCCAGCGCGCAGATGTGCAGCACGTGGTCGTCGGGCAGCGGATCGCGGTGCCGAAACCACACCTGCTGCTGGGACGCCTTGCCGGGCAGCAGCGTGAGTTGATCGCGCGGTACCAGCCGCACATCCCACTCCGCGAACTGCGCAAACCCCGCGTCATCGAACGCCCCGCCCTTGGAGATGAAGCTCGGCAGGTCGTCGGGCGGCGGCGCAGTGGGCGCGGTGTCCTGGTGCTCGATACCGCTCTGGTCGGTCTGGAAGGACGCCGACATCGAGAAGATGGTCTCGCCGTGCTGGATGGCGTTGACGCGGCGGGTGACGAACGATCCGCCGTCGCGCAGCCGTTCGACGATGTACACCGACGGGGCGCGGGCGTCACCGGGACGCAGGAAGTATCCGTGCAGCGAGTGCACCTGAAACGATGGGTCCACTGTGCGCACCGCCGACACCAGCGACTGGCCCGCTACATGACCGCCGAAAGTGCGCTGAAAATAACCGGATTCGGGACTGAACACACCGCCGCGGTAGATGTTGACCTCAAGCTGCTCGAGATCAAGTATTTGTTCGATCGCCACGAGACGTATCTACCAGCCGCGATCAGCGAGCCGGTGCGGGGCCGCAACACCCTCCACGTTGAGGCCGACCATCGGCTCCCCCAGCCCTCGCGAGACCTTCGCCAGCACGTCGGGGTCGTCGTAGAAGGTGGTGGCCTTGACGATCGCAGCGGCACGCGCCGCCGGATCGCCGGATTTGAAGATGCCGGAGCCGACGAAGACACCCTCGGCGCCCAGCTGCATCATCATCGCCGCATCGGCCGGGGAGGCGATACCGCCCGCGGTGAACAGCGTCACCGGCAGCTTCCCGGCCCGGGCCACCTCGACCACCAGATCGTAGGGCGCCTGCAATTCCTTTGCCGCAACGTACAACTCGTCTTCAGACATCGACGTCAGACGCCGGATCTCGCCGCCGATCTGACGCATGTGGGTGGTCGCGTTGGACACGTCGCCGGTGCCGGCTTCGCCCTTGGAGCGGATCATCGCCGCCCCCTCGGTGATGCGGCGCAGCGCCTCGCCGAGGTTGGTCGCACCGCACACGAACGGCACGGTGAACTTCCACTTGTCGATGTGGTGAGTGTAGTCGGCCGGTGTGAGCACCTCGGACTCGTCGACGTAGTCGACACCGAGGCTCTGCAGGATCTGCGCTTCGACGAAATGGCCGATGCGGACCTTGGCCATCACCGGGATGGTGACCGCCGAGATGATGCCCTCGATGAGATCAGGATCACTCATCCGGGCGACCCCGCCCTGGGTGCGGATGTCGGCTGGCACGCGTTCCAGGGCCATCACGGCCACTGCGCCCGCCCCCTCGGCGATGCGCGCCTGCTCGGGGGTGACCACGTCCATGATCACGCCGCCCTTGAGCATTTCGGCCATGCCGCGCTTGACTCGTGCGGTTCCGGTCTGCGACACGGACCCCTCGTTGGCCGCGGTTTCCACTGCTATCTCCTCCAAGTCGCTACTGATCCACTCTAATGCGGCCGCAAAACCGGTTATTCCGCAGCATCAGCGGATCGATTGCAGCTGTCGCCGCGGCATGCCGTCCCGCGCGTCGGCCAGCGCGTTGGCTTCGACCAGCAGCTCGCCGAGCTGCACGGGGTACACCGCTTCCCCGCTGGCGACCAGCTCTTGGATCATTGTCTCATCGCACCAGCGGTAACCGTGAATGTAGGACCGCTCCAGCCCCGTGCGGCCGTCCGGCGACGGTTCGAAACGGCGGGTGCGGTGCACGAAGAACATCTCCTGGCTGCGGATCACCGACCCGTTGAAGTCGATCACCGCATCGCGGCGCCACACCGGCCCGATCATCTGCTCGGCATCGACCCGCAGGCCGGTCTCCTCATCCACTTCACGCGCGGCGGTCTCCTGAAGCGTCTCCCCATGTTGCACGGCGCCGCCGACCGTGAACCACCAGCGCGGCGCTGGGCCCTCGGCGGCGTCGGTGATCGCCGGATCGGATCCGCTCAACAGCAGCACCGCCCCGGTCTCGTCCAACAACACCACCCGCGCCGACACCCGGCGGCTGACCGCCGGGGTGGTTTCTGCCCGCTCGGCGATCTCGAAATACGTTGGCAGCGCGGCTGTTCCGCCCAGCCGCAGCGCCCGTACGACGGGGCGCTCCCGCAGCGCGAGGGTGTCGCGGACGGCGTCGTTGTGGAAGCGACGCGCCAATAGCACCCGCGCCTCGGCGTCGGCGAGTTCGGCGACCAGTGCGACGGGCAGCGCCGCCGGATCGACCATCGCCAGCGCCGCGGACAGTTCGTTCTCGGCGGCCTCGCGCGACCACCGGGGGGCGCGTTCGGCCGCGTCGGCCAACGCGGCCAGCCGTTTGCCCTGCGGTCCGCCGCCGTAGGCGTCGGCGGCCACCGCCCTGGCGACGACGGCGCGCCGGGCCAGCGCACTGTCCAGGGACTGCCAGGACAGGTCGTAGCGCACGTGCAGGCGGTCGAGCCGGTTGGCCGTCTGGATCGCCCAACCGCCGATCGCCAGCAACGCGGTGAGCAGCACCGCGAGCGCGATCACCACGATCCAGGTGGTCAATTAAAACCCCCGGTCACTACGTTCTCCCCTGCTGCGCGTGGACCCCGGCCCGCGTACCAGCCACCTGCACCTTGATGCCGGCCCCCGCCACCGTCTCGTAGACCCGCATGATCTGGCGCGCCACCACCGACCAGTCGTAGCGCCGCACCGCGTCCGCGCCCGCCTCGATGTAGCGCTCGCGCACGCTGTCGTTCTCCAGCACCTCGATCAGGCCCTTGGCGAGCGCGGCGTCGTCGTCGATCGGCACCAACCGGCCGACCGCACCGTCCATCAGCACCCGCCGAAACGCATCCAGGTCGCTGGCCACCACCGGGGTCCCGGCCGCCATCGCCTCCACGAGCACGATGCCGAAGCTCTCGCCGCCGGTGTGGGGTGCGCAGTACACGTCGGCGCTGCGCATCGCCGACGCCTTTTCATCGTCGTCGACCTGACCGAGAAACCGCAGGTGACCGGCTAGCTTGCCGGCGTCTTGGCGCAGTTCGTCGGCGTCGCCGCGGCCCACCACGAGGATCTCGATGTCCTCGAACCGCTCGACCAGCGCCGGTAGCGCCCGCAGCAGCACGGCCATGCCCTTGCGCGGTTCGTCGTACCTGCCGAGGAACAGCACCGACTTGCCCGGCCGCGGGTAGCCCTCCAGGAGCGGCGCCGAGGCGAACGCGCCGACGTCGACGCCGTTGGGGATCTCGACCGCGTCGCTGCCCAGCGCCTCCATCTGCCAGCGCCGCGCCAAATCCGACACCGCGATGCGGCCGACGATCTTCTCGTGCATGGGCCGCAGGATCGGTTCAAACACACTGAGCGTCAACGATTTTGTCGTCGATGTATGAAAGGTCGCGACGATCGGGCCTTCGGCGATGTTGAGCGCCAGCATGGACAGGCTGGGTGCGTTGGGTTCGTGCAGGTGCAGCACGTCGAAGTTGCCGTCGGCCAGCCAGCGTTTGACCAGCCGGTGGGTGGCCGGCCCGAATCGCAGTCGCGCCACCGAACCGTTGTACGGGATGGGTACCGCGCGGCCGCCCGAGACCACGTAGTCGGGCAGCGTCACATGCGGTGAGAACGGCGCCAGCACGCTGACGTCGTTGCCGCGGGCGCGCATCACCTCGGCCAGTTGCAGCACATGGGACTGCACGCCCCCGGGCACGTCGAACGAATACGGACACACCATCCCGATGCGCATCAGGTCGCTCCCAGCTTGGCGCGCCGCTCGGCGGGCAGGTCGGCCAGCCATTGCGGCTGCATCATGTGCCAGTCTGCCGGGTGCGCGGCGATGTTGCGGGCGAACCGGTCGGCCAGCGCCTGGGTGATGGCGGTGACGTCACCGGAGGAGGTGTCCACCGCCGGATACACCCCCATGCCCCAGCCGTCACCCTCGAACCAGCAGTGCGCGGGCAGCAGCGTCGCACCGGTTTCGATCGCCAGCTTCGCCGGACCGGCGGGCATGCGGGTGGGCTCGCCGAAGAAATCGACCGTGACGCCGTTGCGGCTGAGGTCGCGCTCGGCCATCAGGCACACGATGTGGTTGTCGCGCAGGCGTTCACGCAGGATCTCGTACGGTGGCCGCGGGCCGCCGGAGGACGGCAGCACCTCGAAACCCAGGCTCTCCCGGTAGGCGACGAACCGGTTGTAGAGCGATTCAGGCTTGAGGCGTTCGGCGACGGTGGTGAACGAGCCGTGGTTCTGCACCAGCCACACTCCGGCCATGTCCCAGTTACCGCTGTGCGGAAGGGCAACCACCACACCGCGGCCCGCCTCCAGCCCCGCCCACACCCGGTCAACGTCATGCACGAAGAGCTCACGTCCGACAGCTTCGTGGTCCATGGTTGGCAGCCGGAACGCCTCACGCCAGTACCGGGCGTAGGAGGCCACCGATGCCCGGATCAGCCCGTCGGGCACCCGGTCGGGCGTCACGCCGAGTACCCGGGCCAGGTTCTTGCGCAGCTGTTGTGGCCCGGCGCCCCGCGCGGCGTAGTGTGCGCCTGCGTTGAAAGCGTTGCGCGCCGCGAACTCCGGCATGGCGCGGACCAGCCGCCAACCGGCCGCGTAGCCCCAGTCCGACAACCGTCCACTCAACGGGTTGCCCGTCCGCGGTTCCGGCTGGGTGCTCGTCACGCGTTCTCCTCCCCCTGATCCCCTGGGGGGTGGTGTTGTTTGGTGTCGGGTTTGGTCAGCAGATCCATTGCGCCGGGCGAGGTGCGCACGCTGTGCACCCGCTGCCCGAGCGTGATGAGGCTGGTGATTGCAAGCACCCACATGGCCACGTGCAGCAGCCACGGCACCGCGAAAAGGCCGGATAGGCCCGCGCCGGCCAGCACGATGATCAACCGCTCCGGCCGCTCGATCAAACCGCCCTCCGCGGAGAGCCCGCTGGCCTCGGCGCGGGCCTTGATGTAGGAGATGACCTGCGAGGTCACCAGGCAGATCGCGGTGGCCACCACCAGCGATGTGCTGTGCAGCCCGAAGGCGGCCCACCACAGCAGCCCGCAGAAGATCGCGCCGTCGCCGATGCGGTCGCAGGTGGCGTCGAGCACCGCACCGAAGCGGGTGCCGCCGCCGCGTTCGCGCGCCATCGCCCCGTCGAGCATGTCGGCGAGCACGAAGAAGAACACGGCCACCGCGCCCCACCACAGCTGCCCGATGGGAAACAGCGTGAGCGCGCCCAGCACGGAGCCCGCCGTGCCCAGGATGGTGATGGTGTCGGGCGTGAAACCCACCCGCAGCACGCCTTTGGCGATCGGCTTGCTGAGCTTCTCGTAGGCCGCGCGGGTCATCAGGTAGAAGTTGCTCACTGCTGCCTTGCCCACTCCGTTGCCAGCAGTTGCCGGGTCTCGCGCAACAACTGCGGCACCACTTTGGCCCCGCCGATGATCGTGATGAAGTTGGCATCGCCGATCCAGCGCGGCACCACGTGCATGTGCAGGTGCTCGGCCAGCGAACCACCCGACACCTGACCGAGGTTGAGCCCGACGTTGAAGCCCATCGGGTTGGACACACTCTTGATGACCCGGATCGCCTTCTGGGTGAACGCCATCAGCTCGGCGCTCTCGGCCTCGGTGAGGTCCTCCAGCTCCGAGACCCGACGGTAGGGCACCACCATGAGATGGCCCGGGTTGTAGGGGTACAGGTTCAGCACCACGTACACCTGCTGGCCACGCGCCACCATCAGGCCGTCCTCGTCCGAGAGCGTCGGGATCTCGGTGAACGGCCTGGATTCCCTGGTGTTTTCGCGCCGCATCGGAGCTTCGGCGATGTAGCTCATGCGGTGCGGTGTCCACAGCCGCTGCAGGTGGTCGGGTTCACCGGCGCCCTGGTCGACGATCGTGCGGTCCTCGGGTCCGTCGCGCAGGTTTTCGTCACTGGTCACGAGTGGTCGCCCACCTTGAGCAGATCGGCGGTGGGAGCGGCATTCTCGCGGCTGGTAACCCAGTTGACGATGGCCTCCACGGCGTCATCGCGGGGCACCCCGTTGACCTGGGTGCGGTCACCGAAGCGGAAGCTGACCGCCCCGGCGTCCACGTCGCGGTCCCCCGCCACGAGCATGAACGGCACCTTCTGGTTGGTGTGGTTGACGATTTTCTTGGCCATCCGGTCGTCGCTGCTGTCGACCTCGGCGCGGATGCCGCGCAGTTTCAGTTGCGCGGCAACGTCGTTGAGGTAGGCGATGTGGTCGTCGGAGACGGGGATGCCGACCACCTGCACGGGCGCCAGCCACGCCGGGAAGGCCCCGGCGTAGTGCTCGGTGAGGATGCCGAAGAACCGCTCGATCGATCCGAACAGTGCGCGGTGGATCATCACCGGACGCTGACGCGAGCCGTCGGCGGCGGTGTACTCCAACTCGAAGCGCTCGGGGAAGTTGAAGTCCAGCTGGATGGTCGACATCTGCCAGCTGCGCCCCAACGCGTCCTTGACCTGCACCGAGATCTTGGGACCGTAGAACGCGGCGCCGCCAGGGTCGGGGACGAGCTCCAGACCCGATGCGGCGCCGACCTCGGCGAGCACGTTGGTGGCTTCCTCCCAGAGGTCGTCGGAGCCGACGAACTTGTCGGGGTCCTTGGTGGAGAGCTCGAGGTAGAAGTCGGTCAGGCCGTAGTCGGCGAGCAGATCCAGCACGAACCTCAGCAGCGAGGTCAGCTCGTCGCGCATCTGGTCGCGGCTGCAGTAGATGTGCGCGTCGTCCATCGTCAGGCCGCGCACCCGGGTCAGCCCGTGCACGACCCCGGAGAGCTCATAGCGGTAGACGGTGCCGAACTCGAAGAGCCGCAACGGAAGTTCGCGGTAGGACCGCCCGCGCGACCGGAAGATCAGGCAGTGCATCGGACAGTTCATCGGTTTGAGGTAGTAGTCCTGGCCCGGTTTGCGCACCGTGCCGTCCTCGTTGTACTCGGCGTCCAGATGCATCGGCGGGAACATGCCGTCGGCGTACCAGTCCAGGTGCCCGGAGATCTTGAACAGCTCGGCCTTGGTGATGTGGGGGCTGTTGACGAACTGGTAGCCCGCTTCGCTGTGCTTGCGCCGCGAGTAGTCCTCGAGTTCGCGGCGGATGATACCGCCCTTGGGGTGGAAAACCGCTAAGCCCGAACCGATTTCGTCGGGAAAGCTGAACAGGTCGAGTTCGGCACCGAGCTTGCGGTGGTCGCGGCGCTGGGCTTCCTCGATCAGCTCGAGGTGGCGGCCGAGGGCTTCCTGGGACTCCCAGGCGGTGCCGTAGATCCGCTGCAGGCTCGGGTTGTCCTGGTTGCCACGCCAGTAGGCGGCCGAGCTGCGGGTGAGTTTGAACGCCGGGATGAAGCGAGTCGTCGGGATGTGCGGGCCGCGGCACAGATCGCCCCACTCCCGTTCCTTGGTGCGGGGATTGAGGTTGTCGTAGGCGGTCAGCTCGTCGCCGCCGACTTCCATCACGTCGGGGTCTCCGGACTTGTCGTCGACGAGTTCGAGTTTGTACGGCTCATTGGCAAGTTCTTCGCGCGCTTGGTCTTTGGACTCATAGACCCGGCGCGCGAACAGCTGGCCTTCCTTGACGATTTGGCGCATCCGCTTCTCGAGCGCCTCCAGATCCTCCGGGGTGAACGCGCGCTCGACGTCGAAGTCGTAGTAGAAGCCGTCGGCGATCGGCGGGCCGATGCCCAGCTTGGCCTCCGGGAACAGATCCTGGACGGCCTGGGCGAGCACGTGTGCGGTGGAGTGGCGCAGCACGCTACGGCCGTCCTCGCTGTTGGCGGGCACCGGCGTCACCTCGACGTCGGCGTCCGGCGTCCACGACAGGTCACGCAGCCGGCCCGCTGAGTCGCGGACGACGACGATCGCGTCGACGGCGCCGCGGCTGGGTAGCCCGGCTTCCCGCACCGCCGCCCCCGCGGTGGTCCCGGCAGCGACCCGGATCGGGGCTGCGGGGGCGTGGTTGACGGCGGCGCTCATCGGTGACTCTCCAAGCTCTCGGGGGAAGTGCTCCACACAACTCAAGACGCGACCATGCTATCTAGGCGAGCGCTCAGGATCCCAAGCCAATGGGGCTGTTCAGCCAGGTCCACTCGATACCGACTAGCCCGGCGCCCCACGACAGCGCACCCAGCAGCCACAGCGTCACCCACACGATCAGCGCGGTGAACAGCCCGCCGAGCGCCTGCACGGCCCAGTGCTGCTGGTGAAACCAGGCCATCACCTCGTCGTAGCGTCTGCGCACGACGAGAAGGAGGTTCCGGGCCCACACGAACTCGGTGGACAGGATGCCCAGGCCGACGAACACGATGGCCCAGCCCGGCCCGGGATACGGGATGGCGATGATCCCGACGGTCAGCACCATCAGGCCGATGGCCCCGACGATGATGCGGTACGCGAACTCGACCCGGCGACGTCCGCGCAGCCGTTCGCGCCACCGCAGCCAGCGCGGTGCCTCGCGGTCGGTCTGCTCGGTCACGGTTGGCCGGGTTTGAGCTTGACGAACAGCGCCTCGGCGTCGGCGAGCACGGTGTCGCCGTCGAGCACGCGGCCCTCGATGAAGATCTTTCGTCCATCGACGCGTTCGACGCCGGCGTCGACCGTCAACTCCTTCTCGATCGGCACGATCTGGCGGTAGTTGACGTGCAGGTACGCGGTGCGCTGTTTGTGGCCTTCGGTCAACCGGAATGCGGTGTAGCCGAGCACGGAGTCGAACATCTGCGCAATGCAACCGCCGTGCACGGCGCCGTTGCGGCCGAGGTGGAATCGGCGGAAGCGCACGAAGCCGCCGATCCGGCCGTCGTCGGTCTTGTGGTACTCCCCCGGGACGCCGAGCACGCTGCCGCGGTTGGGTAGGTCCATTCGTCGGCCCGACGGTGACGTCCACTCGTCGACCTCGTAGGGGCCCAGCAGCTGGGAGACCTTGTCTAGCAGGTCGGCGGCTTCGGTGATCACCTGGTCGGGAGCGTCGACCGCGCGGGCGTGGTCCTGAAGGGTGCGGACCCCTTCGACAAACCGGCCGTAGTCCGGCCCGCCCTTGGTGGTCGGCTGCGGCGGATTGAACCCACCGCCGGGATGTGCGTCGATGCTCACCCGCTTACCGTATTGCCTGGCGCGTTACCCGGCGGAACCGGCTTTGCTCAGCGTTTCGAACTCGGCGTCGGACAGCTCGATCGCCGCCGCGGCGACGTTCTCCTCGAGATGGGCGACCTTGGAGGTGCCGGGTATGGGCAGCATCACCGGGGAGCGCTTGAGCAGCCACGCCAGCGCCAGCTGCGACGGCGACGCGTCGTGGTCGGCGGCGATGCGCTGCAGCGGGCCGTCGGGGGCCGCCAACGGCCCCGCGGCCAGCGGAAACCACGGGATGAACCCGACGCCTTGGGCTTCGCAGGCCTCCAGCACCGGTTCGGCGGTGCGCGTGGTGAGGTTGTACATGTTCTGCACCGTCACGATGTCGGCGACTTTGCGGGCGGCCTCGAGCTGTTCGACGGTGACCTCCGACAGCCCGATGTGGCGGATCTTGCCTTCCTGCTGCAACGCGACGAGCTCGCCGAGCTGGTCTTCGGCCGGGAACTTGTCGTCGATGCGGTGCAGCTGAAACAGGTCGATGGTGTCGACTCCGAGGCGGCGCAGGCTCATCTCGCACTCCTGACGCAAATACGCCGGATAACCCAGCACCGGCCATACGTCGGGGCCGGTGCGCAGCAGACCGGCCTTGGTCGCGACGACAACCCCCTGGTAGGGGTGCAGCGCTTCGCGGATCAGTTCCTCGGAGATGTAGGGGCCGTAGGAGTTGGCGGTGTCGATGAAGTTGACGCCGAGCTCGACCGCGCGCCGCAGCACGCGGAGGCATTCGTCGCGGTCGGCGGGCGGGCCCCAGGTGCCCGGCCCGGTCAGCCGCATGGCGCCGTAGCCGAGCCGGTTGACGACCAGATCGCCGCCGAGGGTGAACGTTCCCGATGCCTGCGCGATGCTCTTGGTGCTCATGTAGACGAACGTACGCTGCGGTGCCCCACCCCACCGCGCCGAATGTGGGGTTGTGTCACGGGTTCGCGCCGTCAGGCGTGACACAACTCCACACTCGGCGAACGAAGTGTGTTCGACGGTAGCGTCTGGTCTGGTGAGACTCAGTAAGCTCGCGGCACTGCCGTTGACCTACGCCGAGGTGGGCGCCACCGCAGGACCGTTGCCGGCGGGTTACCACCATGTGCAGAAAAGCGCCGTCATCGGCGCGGGCCGTGCGCGTTTCGAGGAGGCCGCAGCTGCGGGGATGCGCTGGGGCATGCTGCGCGGCGCCGGTGTCCGGGTCGAGGCGACGACGGAGGTCGCGCAGGTGGGCGCGGAGGCGATCGTCCATCTCGGACCGGTGGGCGCGCCATGCCGGGTGGTCTACGTGGTCGACGAAGCCGATCGGCGGGGCTTCGCCTACGGCACCCTGCCCGGTCACGCCGAATCCGGTGAGGAGCTGTTCCTGGTCCGCTACGATCCCGACACCGACGAAGTGTTCGCGGAGGTGACGGCATTCTCCCGGCATGCCACCTGGTGGAGCCGGCTGGCATCACCGGTCACCTCGTTGGTGCAGCGGATCGTCACAGAGCGGTATCTGCAGGCTCTTTGACCTCCGGTGCGCACAACCTGTGATAGCTGACGGAGGACGGTCCAATGGAGACGGTTGACGGATCCAAGGGCGCGCAGGACGCGCATCTTCGCATCGCGGAGATCGTGCAAAGCCTCTACAGCCGGCCCGACACCGATTCGGCCACCGTGATCGCCGAGTTGGCCGAGCACGCCGTCGTCGAGATTCCCGGCGCCCAGTACGCCGGCATCACCGTCACACGCAACGCCAAGCACATCGACACCACCGCGGCGACCCATTTGTGGCCGGTGCTGTTGGACAGAATCCAGCAGCGTCATCGGGAAGGCCCGTGCCTGAGCGCGGCGTGGGAGGAAAAGGTCGTCCACGTCGCCGACCTCGAGACCGAGGACCGGTTCCCGCTCTACCGTCGGGATGCGTTGGCAGAGACACCGATTCGTTCGATTATGGCGTTTCAGCTGTTCATTGCCGGTGAAACGATGGGGGCGTTGAACGTCTACGCCGAGTTACCAAATGTGTTCGGCGAAGAGGCCAAAAAGCTCGGCCTGATCTTTGCGACCCATTCCTCGGTGGTGTGGAATTCGGCGCGCCGCGACGAACAGTTCAAGCGGGCGCTGGCCAGCCGCGACACCATCGGTCAGGCCAAGGGCATGATCATGGAACGTTACGGTGTTGATGCCGTACGGGCTTTCGACTTGTTACGCAAGATTTCTCAGGAATCCAACGTGCCGCTGGTGCAAGTCGCCGAAGAACTCGTCGAAAAGGCGCAGTCACCGGAGCCGTCGAAGTAGCCGCTGACCGCTGATTGACGGGCCGTGGCCGAACCGTGACTGAGACTTAACCGAATCGCTCACGCGCCCTTACCCATCCATCGAGAACGCACCCATAGCATCGAATTGACACTCGAGAAATTTCAAGGGAGCCAAATTCCGTGCGTGGCGTTGTTCGGTGTGTTCTTGCTGCCGTCGTAGTCGCTACCAGCGCGGTCGCCGGCCCGGCTGATACCAGCCTGGCCGCGGCGAACCGTTCGCTGACAAGCGTCATCACGTCCGTCTTGCCGTCTCCGGATCAGGTCGTCGGCGTGGCACACCCTGTGGTGGTGACGTTCAGCGCGCCGATCATCGACAAGCGCGCCGCGGAACGGACCCTCAATATCACCTCCTCACCTGCGATGACGGGTAAGTATGAATGGCTCGACAGCCAGGTTGTGCAGTGGACGCCCGATGAGTTCTGGCCAGCGCACAGCACGGTGTCGCTTTCGGTGGGCGGCGCGCCGACACGGATCGTTACGGGCGCTGCCGTCGTCGCCGTGGCCAACATCGAAGAGCACACGTTTACCGTGACCATCGACGGTACCGAGGCCGGACCGCCGCCGATGCTGCCGGCACCGCACCACCGCCCGCACTTCGGCGAGCCCGGCGTCTTCCCGGCGTCCATGGGCAGGGAGGAATATCCGACACCGGTCGGCACCTTCCCCGTGCTTTCCAAAAAGCGTGATGTGGTTATGGATTCGAGCAGCGTCGGCATTCCCGTCAGCGCCGAGGACGGCTATCTACTCACCGTCGATCACGCGGTGCGTCTGACCACCCGCGGCATATTCGTGCACTCCGCTCCGTGGGCGGTGAACTCGATGGGATATGAGAACACCAGCCACGGCTGCATCGGCTTGAGCCCCCAGGACGCCGAGTGGTACTTCGACGTCGTCAAGGAGGGGGATCCGGTTATCGTGCAGCAGAACAGCGTTGAGATCCCTCGCCCGGTGGAGCCGAAGGCTCCCGTCGAGGTACCACGGATCGTTTCCGGCTGACGGAGTCTCGCGCTTGCGCCCTGTACCCCACCCCGGTCTGCCGGTTGCGCTGGCGCGCACAGCGTTGATTACTTGCTGTGCAATGAATTTGGCCCGGCGGTGAGTCGATACTCGCCGCCGGGCCAAAGCCGGTAGTGGGTTAGTTGTGCGTGATCAGCCCGCAGGGCCAGGCATGATCGGCTGGCCGGGCACCGGAGCGCCCTCAGGGGCCGGTCCAGTGACCTGTCCCTTTCCGCCTGCGCCACCCATCTCGGTGATCGGCGCCACCGGAGCGAGCGGCGCACCCGCCACCGCTATCGGAGCGGCAGCCGGCGGCGGAACCACTGGCGGCGGCACCAACGGCGGCACCACCGGCGGCGGAACCAGCGGCGGCACCAGCGGCGGCGGAACCACTGGCGGAACTAGTGGCGGCGGGACGACCGGGGGCGGAACCACCGGAACCGGTCCCGGTAACGCCATCGGAACGCCAGCCATGTCGGTAAGCGGCAGACACGCGCCCGCCGGCGCCGGAGCCTCCCCAGCCGCCGTCTCGACACACTCGTAGCCGCCAGCCGACGCTGTCGGGCTCAACGCCATGGCTACCCCGCACAACCCAGCCCCAACAACGGCTGTGATGTTGACTCGATCAAAGACCGTCATCGACGTCGATCCCTTCATTTACTTCAGATATCCGCACTCACTCATGCAGCAGACCTGCATGCCGTACCGGAGTCGCGGTTATGCGACCGCGTAAATTATCAGCACCGAAACGACGCCGACGCGCCACGCCGCACCGCACCGTTTCCAAATGGTGACCCGTATGGAAGGGCAGAGTGTCCTTCCGCCCGACTGCCGGGTTCCCAGACTGCTTTATGCGACGGAATTCGCTTGGCCGCAGCGCTTTTGGTTTACCCAACCGATGCGAACCCGAGTCGCAATCGTCATCGACGGCGAGGCGAAACTGTGCCTTTTGGTACGCCTGGGACCGCTCGACGTTTGGTTCGGCCGCACGGGGGCATTTCTGTTACGGCAGAGCAACCGAGTCAGGGGTTGGTAAGTGATGGCTGTGGAATCCAAGCCCAGCGCCGACGCGTCGATCGGCGAGTTGATGGGCCAGTTGTCGACACAAACGTCGCGGCTGATCCGCGACGAGATGCGGCTAGCGCAGAAAGAGTTCCAGGAGTCGGCCAAGCACGCCGGGATCGGCGCTGGCCTGTTCAGCGTGGCTGGCCTGCTCGCGTTCTTCGGTGTGGCGACGTTCATCACGGCCGGCATCGCGGCGCTCGCGCTGGTGCTGCCGGTCTGGGCGTCGGCGTTGATCGTCGGCGCGGTGTTGTTCATCGCGGCGGGGATTGCCGCGCTGATCGGACGCAAACAGACCGACGAGGTCACGCCAGCGGCGCCGCGAACCGTCGAGACGGTGAAGGCCGACATCGAAGAGCTGAAAGGTGCCCGCTCATGACCACACCTGATCCCGGTCGCCCCGAGCCGGGCCCCTCGGCCGACATCTCCGACATCGAGGCCGACATCGAGCAGACCCGCGACGAGCTCGGGCAGACCGTCGCAGCGCTGTCATCGAAGCTCGACGTCAAGGAACGCACCAAAGAGAAGGTTGCCGACACCAAGGAGCGGGTCGCCGAAAGGGCGGACACGCTCAAGCACACCGCCACCGACAACCCGTCGCGCACGGTTCCGATCGCCGCGATAGTGGCGCTCGCGCTGCTGGCGGGAATCGTGGTGTGGAGGCGACGGCGCTAGGAGCGGGCCGGAAATGGAGGGTGGTCCCGACTGGGATCGAACCAGTGACCTTCCGCGTGTGAGGCGGACGCTCTCCCGCTGAGCTACGAGACCGGCAAGCCCGACCCCGAGGGCCGAACGACGTCGAAGACTAGCATGTTCGAGGGTACCGGCCCGAATCGCCGGCGCTGTTTTGATTGGGGGTACGCGGGTGGCTTCTGCGGCGCGCTGGCGACGGCGCAACGGGCGGGGATGGCGGTACGGGGCACCGTTTCTCGGCTTCGCGCGACGTAGAACGGCTAGGCTGGTGGGCGACCCGAGTGCCGACGCGACGACGCCGTCTCGGGATTTGTGCAGGTACGCTTGCGTCGACTAAGGTCGTGCTTCGCGACGGGCGACGTGTCGTTCGTGGCGCGCGGATGTAGCGCAGTTGGTAGCGCATCACCTTGCCAAGGTGAGGGTCGCGGGTTCGAATCCCGTCATCCGCTCGAAGGTGCGGTGGCATCAAAGCCCAGCGGTGGAGTGGCCGAGTGGTGAGGCAACGGCCTGCAAAGCCGTGCACACGGGTTCGATTCCCGTCTCCACCTCAACGAAGGACCCCGGCGCGATTAGCTCAGCGGGAGAGCGCTTCCCTGACACGGAAGAGGTCACTGGTTCAATCCCAGTATCGCGCACCAGCTTGTTCGCAGCTCAAGTGCTGTTTTCAAGATCAAAGCACGCTTCGTGGGCTAAACGTGGGCTAAAGGGCAAACGGCGCTCACCTGGCCATTCGCAATCCACCGCCCCGGCAGCCGATCTGGTCACCCCCGGACGCACACTCAGAAGCCATCGCCGATTCGCTGCGAGTGGCTCTCAAATACATTGCCGATCGGGCGATGCGGCCCATCAACACCCCGCGCTGGCTGCCCACCCGCGCGCGCCGGCGGGCCCGCACCGCCAGCGAGACACTGCACCGACTCGCCGACGACATCCTTCAGGCATGTCGTGCCGATCCGACCCGGAACGCACCGCTGGTGCATGCGCTGATCGCGGCCACTGATCCCGATACGGGACGGGCGCTGTCCGACGACGAGATCCGCGACGAGCTCATCGCTTTCATGCTGGCCGGCCATGACACCACGGCCACCACGCTGACCTACGCCATGTGGGCGCTGGGACACCACCCCGCCATGCAAGACAAGGTCCGCGCCGAGGCTGTGGCGGTCGGCGAACGCGAGCTGACGCCCGACGACGTGCCCGCCCTTCGATACACCGTTCAGGCGCTACACGAAGCACTACGGCTATGCCCGCCGGGAGCGGCAACGGCGCGAATGGCGATGCACGACGTCGAAGTCGACGGCTACCGCGTCGATGCCGGCCGCCCGCTGGAATTCGACCCCGACCGCTTCAATCCGCAAAACTCCGAAGGCCGCGACCGCTGGCAACATCTGCCTTTCGGCGCGGGACCACGCTCCTGCGTCGGCGATCACTTCGCCATGCTTGAAGCCACCCTCGCGCTCGCCACAATCATCCGTGGAACCGAAATCCATTCCATGAACCCGGATTTCCCGATAGTCGCGCCGTTCACCACCGTCGCTGCAGAGCCGATCCTGGCCACCGTCCGTGCGAGAACTGACCGTTGAAGAACAAAGAGTTCCCCGTCGGACCGGCGGGGAACTCTTCGTCAGTTAGCGCTTATGCGCGCGGGTTGTTGACCGTGCCGCCGCCACGGGTGGCGGGGTAGTCAGCATCCTTGCGCCGCTTGAGACCGATCAGACCGGCCAGACCCAGCAGACCCAGCAGGCCCCACAGGCCGTTGTCGCCGCTGTCATCGTCCTCGACCTGCTGCGCCACCGTGGTGGTCGTCGCCGCGGGCGCTTCGAACGTCGATGCAGTCGCGACGCCGGCTCCGCCGAACAGCAGGGTCAACGTGGTGGCTCCGACAACTAGTGGCTTCTTCATCTTCACTCCTCGATAAGGCGGGTCAATATCCGGCAAGGTGCCTGGTGGGCTGCAGACCAGGTCGCTCCAGTCGGCACTGAGGTCCAGAGTTTTTCCGGATCACTCAACTTGCGACACTTTTGTTGCCGGTTGACCGTGAAATGAAACCACTTCGCAAAGCTAAGTTGCGACTCAACGCAGTATCAACCGAGCTCAACGAGCATATGCGATCTGTGTCACACACCTGTTGTCCGTCGCTGACACCTCTTTGCCTCCCACGGTTTTTCCCGGACAAAGACCACCGCACCGAATCCGTCGTCATGCCGCCGTTTGCCTAAGCCGCCCCAATGAGCACAGAAACTGCCGAAACCAAGAAGCCAACTCCCCCTCGTCGAGTGCTGGCGACCCGAAACCCCGAACCGCCACCTGGACTGAAACCGCGGCATAGTTCGGCGGCGAAGGTGTGCGGTCACATTCGCTGTCGAGAGAGCACTGGGCGTCTTACCAGGCCCTACTTCTCCGACGGATCGGTTGGATCGGAATCCCAATTGTCTCCGTGCCCATCGCCATCGCAATCACGGTCGGTTCTGCAAGGATCAAAGCGGTCCTCCAACCCGTCATTGTCTGCATCTCGATAGTCCGGCCCATCGATGGAGTTACGGATGCCATCGCCGTCGTCATCCCTATCGCCCCAGTCGCTCGCCGGTAACTGCTGCTGAGGGGAAACAGGTTGAGGGGGCGGCGCAGGACGCAGGCGGCTCAGACTTTCTACAACCGCGCACGCCGCTGGCGAGCAGCTCGAAGGAGGGCCTTCCGACGACGGAGCGGCTCCACAAGACACCACCAGGACCGCCACCGTCGGTAGCACAGCAAAGGCTGGGTGCGCGAACAGATTAAGCCGAGCCATCATCGCTCTCCTAGACGAGGCACCACCTAGTACAGGACTCCTGCGTCACAAACCAAGCCAAGTGAGCAATAAGAATGCTATGTCACCAGCAAACAGCACATCCCGGCTTCACGCACACCGTGTTCAATTTCGTCAGGCGGCTGACCAACGCGCAAAGATCGGTCTCTGGATGATTCGCGTCGGTTCGATCCCATCTCACTCGCCTACTCCGACCGGGTCGTACGAGAAAGACGAAGAGTGGTCATAAGGCTCATCGTTCCTCCAGACCAAGGCGGGCAAGGCCATTCGCCGACCGCGGCAGGGCCAATTGGGAAGCGATTAGACATCGACCCATATCGAAACCCTGACTAGCTTGGGCCCTGTGCGCACCGTGATCTACCGTCTCGTCGCCGCCGTCGTCGCCGCGGCCGCAGCCCTCGCCATCCCCGCCCCGACCATCCACGCACAACCCGTCGACGCCACCGCCGTCGTGCTCCGCGTCGTCGACGGCGACACCATCGACATCCGCGACGAAGTTCGCGGCCGGCTGCGCGTGCGCATCCTCGGCATCGACACCCCCGAAACGAAGAAGCCCAACTCCCCCGTCGAATGCTGGGGACCCGAAGCCACCGAGTTCGCGACCTCGACCATGCTCGGCCAGCGCGTCGCGCTGGTGACCGACCCGACCCAGGACCGCACCGACCGCTACGGCCGCACTTATCTGCACTAGTCAATCCGTTCACCGGGGCCGGTCATCAGTCGGAGTCTTTGGAGCCTTCGAGGGCGCGGCTGAGCTGTTGATGTGGGACAGCTCTAGCTGGATGGTCGGTGAGTTCGCCTCGGGTTACGTGGGTTTGCGGGCGGTGAGGCGTTCGACGAGGCCGAGTTTGAAGCGTTCGACGCGTTCGATGTCGAGGTTGGGGTCGTTGCGGATGTGGTTGAGGGGGCGGCGCAGGAAGTGTTCGCCGCCGAGGGGAACGGTGAACAGTTCGAGGAAGCGTTGCACGGCTCGGGCGGGGGCGACGCTGCTGCGGATGTGATCGACCAGGATGAGTTGTCCGCCGGGGCGCAGGACGCGGGTCATTTCGTTGAGGGCTTTGGTGTGGTCGGGGATGGCGCAGAGCCCGAAGGTGCAGACGACGGTGTCGAAGGTGGCGTCGTCGAACGGTAGGTGGTGGGCGTCGGCTTGTTGCAGCGTGGCGGGGTGGCCGAGGTCGGCGGCACGTTGACGAGCCAGGTCGAGCATCTGTTCGCTCCAGTCGATCCCGGTCAGCGTGACGGTGTCGGGGTAGAACTCGAGGTTGAGGCCGGTGCCGACGGCGACTTCCAGGGTGGTGCCGGCCGCTTGGCTGCAGACCCATTGGCGGGAGTCGCCGAACAGGTGGCGGTCAAAGAATCCGATTTCGCGGTCGTAGGTACGGGATTTCTTGTCCCAGTATCGGTTCCATCGGGCGGTGCGATCACCGGTGGCCATGGTTCACCTCGATTCGAGTCGGCCAGTCAGACGATTCGGGTGCGTCCGATGTGGGGAACAAACCGGCCGACCGTCTCACAGTAGTCCCGGTAGGCCTGGCCGTGGATAGCGTTGAGATAGGGCTCTTCGACGACGCGGACCTGCAGCTCGATGGTGGCCAGCAGCACGACGAACGCGACCAGGGCGAGCGGGTTGGGGGTCATCAGGGTGATGCCGGCGGCGAAGATCAGCATCGCGGTGAAGATGGGGTTGCGCACCAGCCCGAACACACCACGGAGCACCAATGTGGTGGTCTCACTGGGGTCGACGCCAATCCGCCAGGACTCGCCCATGTCGCGCTGGGCGTAGAGGGTGGCCGCGATACCCGCCACCGCCAGCACCGTCCCGCCCACCTGAATCCACGGCGCCTGCAGGAGCGCGATCGGGGTGAGGATGCCGAGCAGTTGCAGCAGCGGTGCGGCCGCCCCGGCGAGGATGGCAGCGATGAATCCGGCGCCGGCGAACCATTCCAGCGAGCCAGGCCGGCCGTGGATGCCGCGAAACCCGGTCGAGCCGGTGCGGCGGTGCTGGGTCCAGCTGCGCCAGCCGAACCCTAAGACGGCAAAGACCAGGTAGAGAACGAGCGCGGTGGCGGGCATGGGTGAACCTCCTGGCCGGACTGAGATGAGTGTCGATGTGGAGAGGGGCGGTCAAGCCGATGGATGCGGCAGGCCGCGCCTAGTTCTCGGCGAGCGCTTGATCGAAGGCCTGGGCTAGGTCTTCATAGCTGTGTGGCTGGATGCGGGTGTCGTTGAGGAAGAAGGTCGGGGTGCCCTGCACGCCCAAGGCGCGGCCGTCGGCCATGTCGAGTTGGATGCGTTCGAGGGTGGCGGGATTGGCGTAGGCCGCGTCGAACTCGGCCATGTCCAGGCCGAGTTCTGTTGCGAATCCGCGGAATACGTCATCGGCTGGGGTTTGCTTTTCACCCCACTGGGCTTGGGTGTCATACATTTTGCGATACATCGCCTCCAGTTGGCCTTGCTGGGCGGCGGCTTCCACCGCGCGGGCGGCCCGCTCGGCGTTGACGTGGGCTTGCAGCGGGAAGTAGCGGATCACGAAATTCACCCGGTCGCCGTATTCGGCCCGCGCTTTTTCGATCTCTGGGTAGACCGCGCGGCAGCCCTCGCATTCGAAGTCGAGAAACTCCACGAACGTCACCGTGCTGTCGGGCACCGTGTTGAGTCGGTGGCTGTTCTCGCGCACCACCTGCCCGGCCTCGCCGGTATCGGGCTGTGCCGTGGTGGTCGAGTCGCGGTCGCGCACTGACAGGTAGACCAGCGCCCCGATCGCCATGGCGGCGATGACGAACGCGGTGAGCAGGATGCGGCTGGTGCGCGCCATTCAGATACCTCTTTTGTGGGCGTGGACGATCTGGAACGGGGCGGCCCAGCTGCGCGCGGGCAGATGGGTGGTGACGGCCAGTCCGTGTGCGGTGAATGCGTCGGCCAGGCCGGTGCCCAGGACGTCGCGGGCGTGGGGTCGTTCGGCGAGCCGCATGTAGGTCTCGAAGATGGTGCGGGCGGTGGGTGGTGGGTCGAGGTCGATGGCGATGACCTGGCCGGCGAGACGTAGAACGCGGATGGCTTCGTCGATGGCGCGGTGGCGGATGTCGGTGGGCAGTTCGTGCCAGCCGAACACGCTCATCACCACGTCGAAGGTGTCATTGCCGAACGGCAGTGCGGCGGCGTCACCTTCATGCAGCGCCACGGTACCGATCCCGGCGCGGGTGAGGTAGCGGCGGCCGACGGCCAGCATTTCCGGGGAGATGTCGAGGCAATCCACTCGTGTGCTCGGGGATTTGCGGGCGAGCAGGCGGGCGGCGTAGCCGGTGCCGCCGCACAGTTCGAGCACTCGTTTCGGTTTCTGGTCGGCGACGAGCTGGGCGAGCCGGTCATGGGGTCGGCCGGGGATGAACCGGTTGCCGGCTTCGAACAGCGGTCCGGCCAGGGCGAATTTGAGCCGGTTGCGGCCCCAGGGGCGGCTCATGTCGGCTGCCGTTCACTGGCGGTGACCGGGAGTGTCGATGTGTAAGTGCTTGGGGTGGTGGTGAATTGGTGGGCGCAGTCGGTCGAGCAGAACCACCAATCCCGGTCCTGGTAGCGGCGTCGCGCCCGGGCGGTTTCCGGGTTGATCCGCATGCCGCAGACCGGGTCGCGGGGGTAGCGGGCCTCGGTCAGGGCCAGCGTGTGTAGCGGAATCGGGGTGGTGATGCTGCGCAGCGGCGGAGCACCGATCGCTGGGGTGGACAGGCCTTGTCGGGTAGCGGCAGCCGCGATCGGGTCGGTGATCACGGCGTGGCCGGCCCCGGCGAGTGCGGTGATGCGGGCGGCGATGTTGACGGTGTGGCCGAACACGTCGCCGCCGCGGGCGATGACGGGTCCGTGATGGATTCCGGCGCGCAGCGCCAGGAACCCGTCCTCGCCGGCGACCTGCTCTGCCAGGTCGGTGAGGGTGGCCAGCATCTGGGTGGGTGTGTCGGCGGTCAACATGACCGCGTCCCCGATCGTCTTCACCAGCCTCACGCCCGGTTGTAGTGCAGCCTGTGCCAGGTCGGCAAGCCGCGCGGCGAGCTGGGCGGCTTCGTGGTCGCCGCAGATTTCGGTGAGGATGCTGTAGCCGGCCAGGTCGACAAACGCCGCCGTCGCCTCGACCGTGTCGAAGTCAGGTGTAGTGTCGGGCAGCATCATTGGTCTCATCTCTGGTGCGGCCGAGCCACGGTAGGAAGCGCCCCACTCGGGTGGTGTAGTCGCGGTAGGTGTGGCCGTGGACGCGGCGCAGGTAGGGCTCTTCCACTTCGCGCACCTGCAGCTGGATGCCGGCGATCGCGATCAGCAGGCCGGCGATCGCTATCGGGTTGGGCACCATCAGCGTCAGGCCGGTCAGGGTGAGCAGCAGTGTGGTGAAGATCGGGTTGCGCACAATCGCGAACGGGCCGCCGGTGACCAGCTCGGTGCGTTCGGTCTCATCAACCCCGATCCGCCACGAGGCCCCCAACCCCAGCTGGGCCTGCAAGGTCAGCCCGATGCCCACCACCGCAACCGCGATCCCAGTCGCATGAACCAGCAGATGGTCGGCGAAACGCAGTGGGGCGAGCCCGGCCAGGGCCGCCGCTGGGGCGCCGACGCCGACCAGCAGATAGCCCACGTCGGCGAGCGCGAGCGCCCACCATTCCAGGGTGCCGTCGGGCCGCCAACCCCGCCGGTTGCCGCTGTCGCCGATGCGGGCCAGCTGGATCCGGCGCCGACAGGCCCCGATCACCAGCATCAACATCGCGAACAGGCCCAGTGCAGTCAGTGCCATCGCCTGCTCCTTCCCGGTCGGCCCGTCCCCGCCCTGCGTCCTCATCCATCGGGTTGTATCGATGTTGGCGGGGTTGACCGATCAATAGTGTTGGACGCTATCATCGTCGTGTGGCGATGAAAAGTGGTTCGGTCGATCCCGCGATGTGCGGGAATGTGGATGCGGCGACGGCGTTGTTTCACAGCCTCTCGGATGGCACCCGGTTGGCGATCCTGCGCCGGCTGGCGGTCGGTGAGGCGCGGGTGGTGGATCTGACCGGCGAGTTGGGGTTGGCGCAGTCGACGGTGTCGGCGCATCTGGCGTGCCTGCGCGACTGCGGGCTGGTGGATTTCCGGCCGCAGGGCCGCGCCTCGGTGTATCGGCTGGCCCGCCCGGAACTACTGGACATGTTGCGGGCCGCCGAAGCTGTCTTGGAGGCCACCGGCAACGCGGTGGCGTTGTGCCCCAACTACGGCCACCCGACTGAGCGGAAGAAGGTTGCGCGATGAGTGAGGCGTGCGGCTGCGGCAGCGACGACCGCCCCGGCGAGGACGAGCAGGAACCCGAACGGCTTTGGGAGATCACCGAACTGCGCGCCGCCGCGGTGGCGGGCGTGGTGCTTTTGGCCGGCTATGTGGTCGGCTGGTCCGGCGGCCCCCATGCGGTCGAAATCGGCCTGTATGCGCTCGCCTTGGTGATCGGTGCCTACACGTTCGTGCCTTCGACGCTGCGCCGGCTGGCGCAGGGCAAGATCGGGGTCGGCACGCTGATGACGATCGCCGCGGTCGGCGCGGTGATCCTCGGCGAGGTCGGCGAGGCCGCCATGCTGGCGTTCCTGTTCTCCATCAGCGAGGGCCTCGAAGAATACTCCCTCGCCCGCACCCGCCGAGGTCTGCGGGCGTTGTTGTCGCTGGTGCCCGATGAGGCCACCGTGCTCCGCGACGGTACCGAAACCACCATCGCCCCAGCAGAGTTGGCGGTGGGTGACCGGATGCTGGTCAAGCCCGGCGAACGCGTCGCCACCGACGGCACGATCGTGTCGGGGCGCACGGCGCTGGATGTTTCGGCCATCACCGGCGAATCCGTGCCGGTAGAGGCCGGGCCCGGTGATGAGGTGTTCGCCGGGTCGATCAACGGCACCAGCGTGCTGGAGGTTGAGGTCACGTCCACTGCTGCTGACAACTCGTTGGCCCGCATCGTGGCGATCGTGGAGGCCGAGCAGTCCCGCAAGGGCGAAGCCCAGCGCCTGGCCGACCGCATCGCCAAACCCCTGGTCCCCGCGATCATGATCGCCGCGGTCCTCATCGCCGCCATCGGCAGCGTGTTGGGCGATCCGCTGGTGTGGATCGAACGTGCCCTGGTGGTGTTGGTGGCGGCCTCTCCTTGCGCGCTGGCGATCTCGGTGCCGGTCACGGTGGTCGCCGCGATCGGCGCGGCTAGCAAGCTCGGTGTCTTGGTCAAGGGCGGGGCGGCGCTGGAAGCCCTGGGCGCGGTCCGCACGATCGCGCTGGACAAGACAGGCACCCTGACCGCCAACGCACCCACCGTCATCGACGTCGCCACCACCAACGGCGCCACCCGCGAGCACGTGCTGGATGTGGCGGCGGCGTTGGAGGCCCGCAGCGAACACCCCCTCGCGGCAGCGATTCTCGCCGCCGCGCAGGGCCCCGTGCAACCGGCTGATGACGTGCAGGCGGTCACCGGTGCCGGGTTGACCGGCGCGCGGGATGGCCGTCGATTGCGGCTGGGCCGCCCCGGCTGGCTTGACCCCGGCCCGCTGGCCGGCCAGGTCGCGGCCATGCAGGCCGCCGGCGCCACCGCCGTGCTCATCGAAGACAACGACCAGATCATCGGGGCAGTCGCGGTGCGCGATGAGCTGCGGCCCGAAGCCGCCCACGTCGTCGCCCAGCTGCGCCGCGGCGGGTATCAGGTGGCCATGCTCACCGGTGACAACCAAGCGACCGCCCACGCATTGGCCAAGCAGGTGGGCATCGAGGTCGTGCATGCCGATCTGCGGCCCGAAGACAAAGCCGCGCTAATTGGTCAAATGCGCCAACGTTCCTCGACGGCCATGGTCGGTGACGGCGTCAACGACGCCCCGGCCCTGGCCACTGCCGATTTGGGTATCGCCATGGGCGCGATGGGCACCGACGTGGCCATCGAAACCGCCGACGTCGCGCTGATGGGTGAAGACCTGCGCCACCTCACCCAAGCACTGGCCCACGCGCGGCGCGCGAGGCGGATCATGCTGCAAAACGTCGGCCTCTCACTGGCATTGATTACGGTGCTCATTCCGCTCGCCCTCACCGGTGTCCTCGGGCTGGCCGCGGTCGTCGCGGTGCACGAACTCGCCGAAATCGTCGTCATCGCCAACGGCGTGCGCGCCGGACGCACCAAGCCCCTCGGGGGCACCATCATCGAAACCGGAACCGACTCCCACCGGCTGGCCCACACCCGCAACCAGAAGACCACGGCAGCCAGCTGAACTCGGGGCCGCAACATCGGGGTAAGACCCCGGATCGATCACGTCAACGGCGTCGCACTCCGAAGCGCCGCCAGCACGCGATCCCTGGTCGGAAGGTCCAATCGGCACGCATCAGCTGCCAGCTCAGTGCCCGGCTTCATGACATCCATACCATCAACGAGCACTGTTGGCGATGGATATCCACCGACCCTTTCCACCACCACATCTTCAGCGATATCAACCTCAGACAGACACTCGGCGAGCAAGCGCCGAGCCGCCGCTGCATTCGGACATCCCGGGCTCGTGAGAAGTTCCACACGCATACATCTAGCTTCGCTCAATACGCGCGTTGGATCGGGATGGCTGGCCGGTGGGTGGTGTGATCGCGGTGGAAAGGTTGGCGGCCAAGGCCTGGACGCGCGTGGTGATGTCGTCGCGGATGATTCGCATGCGGTCGATTCCGTCGATGCCGCGCAAGGAGGGTTCGTCGGTATCCCACCGCTGGATGGTGACGCCGGGACAGTACTCGTCGAGGTGGGCTTGGCTGCCGACGATGACGACCAGGTCGGCGTCGTCGAGCATCTGCGCGGTGAGTTGGGCGGGCTGATGGTCGCTGATGTCGACGCCGACTTCTGCCAAGGCTTGTACCGAGAGGTCGTTGACGGCGGTCTTGGCGCGGGTGCCCGCCGAGCTGACGTGGATGGTCGGTCCGGCGATCTGGCGCATGAGCCCGGCGGCCAGGACCGATTTTCCGGCGTTACTGACGCAGACGAACAACACTGATGTGTCAGCCATATTCGGTGTGTTCCCTTGAGGTTTTCGCGGCTACCGGGTGACGGGCACGTTCAGGTCGGCCAACAAACGGTGGACGCGTTCTTCGATGTCGTCGCGGATCGGGCGGACGGCGTCGAGGCCCTGGCCGGCGGGGTCGGGCAGTTCCCAGTTCTCGTAGCGTTTCCCGGGGAAGATCGGGCAGGCGTCCCCGCAGCCCATGGTGATGACGACGTCGGCCGCCTGCACAATTTCGTCGGTCCAGGGTTTGGGGTATTCGCCAGTGATGTCGATACCGACTTCGTGCATGGCAGCGATCGCGGCGGGGTTGATCTCGTTGCCGGGTTCGGATCCACCGGACCAGGCGACGGCCCGGTCACCGGCCAGGTGGGTGAAGTAGCCCAGCGCCATCTGCGAGCGGCCGGCGTTGTGGGTGCACAGGAACAACACGGTCGGTTTGCCGTCGCTGATCTTTCCTTCCACTCTCGCCAGGGCGTGCAGGCGTTGGCGGGCGAACCGTTCGGCCAACAGCGGCAGGAAGTTCGGAATGGTGGCCCGGCCGGCGAACTGGTCGTAGGACGAATGCAAGAACCGTTCGATGGTTTCGGTACCGAAGGTGCCATCGAACTCACCGCCCAGCCGGGTCGCCGCGGTTTTCAGGGCGAGTTGCTGGTCGATGGACAGATCGTGGCGAAGCTCGTGGGTGACGGGGCTGTCAGTCATGGATTGGGTTCCGTTCTCGTCGTCGAGCCGTCGGCAGGAAGGTGTTGGGAGGTGTGGTGGTGGAACCGGTTGCGCAACGCCAAGGACACGTAGACCAACCCGACCAGGACCGGGACTTCGATCAACGGGCCGACGACGCCGGCCAGGGCTTGGCCGGAGGTGGCGCCGTAGGTGGCGATCGCGACGGCGATGGCGAGTTCGAAGTTGTTGCCCGCGGCGGTGAACGCCAGGGTGGTGGTGCGCTCATAACCGAGATCGAGCATGGTGCCGAGCAGGTAGCCTCCGCCCCACATGATCGCGAAGTACGCTAGTAGCGGCAGGGCGATGCGGGCGACGTCGAACGGTTGGTGGGTGATCTGGTCGCCTTGCAGCGCAAAGAGAATCACGATAGTGAACAGCAGCCCGTAGAGCGCCCACGGCCCGATCCGGGGCAGGAACTTGGCCTCGTACCAGTCACGGCCCTTGGTTTTCTCGCCGAGCCGGCGCGACAGGTAGCCGGCCAGCAGCGGGATGCCCAGAAATATGAGCACGGACTTGGCGATCTGCCACGGGGAGGTGTCGATGGTGGTCTGTTCCAGGCCGAGCCAGCCGGGCAGCACCGACAGATAGAACCAGCCCAGCAGGGCGAACATGATGACCTGGAAGATCGAGTTGAGCGCCACGAGGACGGCGGCGGCTTCCCGGTCGCCGCAGGCCAGGTCGTTCCAGATGATGACCATGGCGATGCAGCGGGCCAGGCCGACGATGATCAGGCCGGTCCGGTATTCGGGCAGGTCGGGCAGCAGCAGCCACGCGAGCGCGAACATCAGCGCGGGGCCGAGCACCCAGTTCAGGACCAGTGAGGACAGCAGCAGCTTGCGGTCGCCGGTGACGGTGTCGAGGCGGTCGTAGCGGACCTTGGCCAGCACCGGGTACATCATGATGAGCAGGCCAAGAGCGATGGGTAGTGAAATCCCGTCCAGCTGAACGCTTTCCAGCGCGGTGTTCAAGCCGGGAACCCAGCGGCCCAGCAGCAACCCGGCGACCATCGCCGCGCCGATCCACAGCGGCAGGAACCGATCCAGGGTGGAGAGCTTGCCCACGACCGCTGGGGCCGGGGTGGTGGTGTCGGTCATGCCGACACCCCGGCGGCTGCGTCAATGCCGAACAGGACGGCGAGGCTGGCCAGCGCGTCGGGCACCACGGCGTAGTACACCCAGGAGGCCCGGCGCTGTGAGGTCAGTAGCCCGGCGTCGCGCAGCACTTTGAGGTGGTGGCTGATGGTCGGTTGTGACACCTCGATGTCGGCGGAGATGTCGCAGACGCAGGCCTCACCACCGGCGTGGCTGGCGATCGCGGAGAACAGCTGCAGGCGTACCGGATCGGCCAGCGCTTTGAGTTTGACCGCCATGTCCGCCGCGTCCGCGGCGGTAAGGGGTTCGCGCAGCAGCGCCCCGGGTGGGCAGCACGCGTCCCCGTCGGTCAACGACTCCTGCGACTTCGACATACATCAATATTGACGGATATCGAAGTTGTTGGCAAATGAAACGTCAGGTGAAGGTGAGTTGGGCGGCGTGGAAGTCGAAGTGGCGCCCGGGGTAGCGGTAGACGTCTTCCAGCGTCATGTAGTCGGAGAAGAACGGATCCCATCCCGGCGGGAAATGCATGCCGCGCCGCAGGGTGTCGTCGGTCTCGCGGGCGAGCCGGTGTTGCAGTGAGTCGATGACCCGGTCGAGTTTGGCGCCCATCCTGCGCCGGTTGTAGACCATGGCGGCGGCGCATGATCCGTAGTAGTTGATTTGATGAAACGGCGTGGTCGCGGCGTTGAGCAACCGGGCGTATGCCCCGCTGACGCGGTCAGGTAGTCGGCCCATCACCCGCACCAGGGGCAGCAGCCGCTGCACGACCACGTAGCCGAACACCATGTGGAACAGCAATTGTTCGTTGGTCCACCGGGTTCCGCGCGTCGGCGCATCCCAGTCGTCGGGGCCGGCGGCCGCCAGTAGCTGGTGGAACGTGACACGCGCGCGCTCCAGATCGGCAGCGATGGCATCGCGGTCCATGCCCCGATCATGCGCCTGCCGCGGCCATGTGACCACGGCCGCGGCAGGTGCGATCGGCTAGCAACAGGACGCTGCGGCGGGGTCAGCCTCCTTGGAGGCTCCGCCGCAACACACCCCACCCTCGCCGTCGGCGGAATCGTCGAGGTGCTGTGGGCTGGTGCCGAAGGTGTCGGAGTCGGCCAGCACCGTGTAGACCTCCCATTTCTCTCCGGCCGGCCCGGTCACCCAGACCTTGTCCTGGGTGGCGAAGCAACACGTGGTGCCGATCTCCTCATCGGTGAACAGCCCCTCGCCGGTCAGGCGGGCGATCTCGGCGTGCACCTTGTCGCTGGATTGGACCTCGACGCCGAGGTGGTTGATGGTGCCGCCCTTACCGGGATTTTCCAGCAGCACCAGCTTCAGCGGCGGCTCGGCGACGGCGAAGTTGGCATAGCCGGGCTTGACCTTGGCGGGGTCGACGCCGAACAGTTTGGTGTAGAACGTGATCGCCTCGTCGAGGTCATCGACGTTGAGGGCGAGTTGCATACGGGACATGATGGACCTCCCACTAGGGATGAGACATATATCGAACTGGCGCGTCGACCTCAGGATGCCACCTTTTTGATATATGTCAAGACAGGTGGCAGGATGGGGTCATGCCCAAAGCGCTGCCCGTGATCGACATGTCCGCCCCGGTGTGCTGCGCCCCGGTCGCCGCGGGCCCGATCAGCGACGCCGATGCCCTGCAGGTCGCGATGCGGCTCAAGGCGCTCGCCGACCCGGTGCGGGTCAAGATGATGTCGCTGCTGTTCAGCTCACGCCCCGGCGAAGAGACCAGCGGCGATCTGGCCGCGGTGCTCGACCTGAGTGAATCCACCGTCAGCCACCACCTGGGCCAGCTCCGCAAAGCCGGGCTGGTGATCTCCGACCGGCGCGGCATGAACGTCTTTCACCGCGTCAAACCCGAAGCCCTGCAGGCACTCTGCGTCGTCCTCGACCCCAACTGCTGCACCTAGCTGTCAGAAGGACGGTCCCTTACTGCTCGCGTCAGGACGTGTGCGCGGCAAGGAGTACCGGGGCCGCCTCGGTGAGGGCTGCCAGCCTCGCCGCCTTGCGGTCGGCGTGCTCAATGGTGAGGCGTAATTGGTTAACGTCGCCCAGCCACCGGTTCTTTTGGGCCTCGACCACCTGGAGGCGAAGGTTGTCACGGATCTCATCGAGCCTTGCGGCCTGGGCCGGTTCAACCTCGCAGAAATCGCACCGGATGCAGGCATGTTCATGGGAACAGTCAGATCCATAGGGGCGGTGGCAATTGCCGAGCGCGATCCGGCGCTGGCCGAAGTGTTCGACGAACTCGTCCCATTCGGCTTGGGTGGGCTCACGGTATTCGGCCGATGGCCGTGCCTGTCTACGGTTGTCGATGAACCGGTCATATGCCTCGAAGACATCTTTCTGATACACCGCGGTGTAGCCGCGCGTGACTTCGATATTGTTGTGGCCCACCATCTTTGCGGCCAAATGGATCGGGAACCCGGCGTTGACGATGTCGGTGATGAAGATCCGGCGAAAGTCGTGTGGCGTGAAATGCAGCGAAGTACCGTCAGCGTCCTTCAAGGCCATGCTGTTGGCCAGCTCTGATAACCACTTTCGGACCGTGCACTGGTTGATTACCCGCGACCGTCCACCCTCTCGGATCTGGATCAGATGCGGCATCGGCGCCGACACCTGGCGTTCCTGTGTGTCGATTCGGCAGCACAGCGGAACGCGGCCATCGATGCTGACGAACTCGACCAGTCGCGCCAAGGTGGTGGTCAACTCCGGGCTGCAGGGAAATATCCGCTCCTGATCGGTCTTGCTCGGTGCGATCTGCAGGAGCGGTATCACGGTGCCATCGGGTTTGCGGTACTGCTTGATGCTCAGATGGGTCAGCTCCAGCATCTCTTCGATCCGGATACCGGTGTGGCGCAACACCTCGATGATCGTCCAGGTCATGAAGGCCCGTGTCACGGTGTAGTGGATGTCAACCCGCTTCTCCGATCCATCCTGCAGAACATGGATGCGCACTCGGTCGGCCCGCTTGCCCGGTGTGTGCTTGATGTAGGTGCTCCCGTGCACGGCGAACGGTTCACCGAACGGCGCTGTCGTCGCGACCGCTTGCAGCTCTGCTGCTTGCACGTACGCCCGCCGGGCTGCAGCGACGAGTGCATCGACGTGCGGGGTGAGGGTGCGGGTGCGGGCATGCATGCGGTGTGCCCGCTGGGCCCGGCGCTTCTGCTGGCCTCGGACGTCGCGGATGCTGACCGGGCATGAGACAGCCCAATGGGCCCACGTCGAGGGATCCTCGTGGGACCAGGCAGCCACGTCGAGGTAGAAGCTGCGGACCGCTCCCAGAATGCTCTCGGCGTGCCGGCGCGGAGTCCCATCCGGTTTGGTGCGCAACCACTCTTTCCAGGCGGATGCCTGGGCCTTCGTCAAACTGATTGTGTCGATGCCGGGGTTGGCGTCTTCGATCGGTTTCCAGAACAGCTTCACCAGGTTTCGGCTGGTTCCGTCCAGGCTGGCGTAGTCCTGACCGACGGCGATCTCGGCGAGGTAGGCGATCAACAGTCCTCGCACGCTGGGAGCTCGCACATTGAAGCGGTCGACCAGTTCGGTGGGACTGAGACGTTTGGCGATGAGGTAGTGCCGCAGGTCGTCGGCTTCACCGGCGAACAGTCCGCCGCGGCGTCCGTAGTGCCACATGGCGAGAAGATCCCCCGGCATCCTGCCGGTCGAGACGAGAAAGTCTCGGTAGGCCAACACATGCTGGCTGTGCAGCTCGGTGATTGGCAGCCCGTTGCAGATGCTGATACGTACCAGGTGGGTGGCGGTTCGCCATTTCTTCACTTCCGGTGCGCCCTCGTGCTCCGCGGCGGCGAAGTAGCGATCCCACGCCTTCGGTTCGTGCGTGGTCGTCCAGTCACGGTAGAACCGCGCCTGCTTGTTCTCGATCAACCAGTCATGGCCGGGACGAATGACCCCCAGCATTATGAGTGCGTTGATCGACAGCCTTGCCCCAAGCCGTGTATGCGATCCGGTTGATAAGGCTGGGCACCACGCCTTCGGCTGGCGATCGGAATCGCTGGCGATCCAACGGTCTTGATAACTGTCGCCGACAAAGCCATCCAGCCAGTCCAATAGGCGACTCAGCCAGAGCCGTGCACCGCTGCGGGCTACTGCCTCGCTGCGGTACTTCTCACTCATCCGTGCCATCACGAGCGGAAGTCCCGCAGTGATGATGCGTTCACGTTCGGCGCAGGTGACAGTGTTTCCGAACCACGGATGGTCCTCGGGCGTCGGGGACAGCGAAGGCAGTACTTCGACTGGATGGTTGGCAAACGCAGACGAACTCGCCAGCGACTGGGCACGCGTGAGCACCCGCGCCATCAGAATGCCCGACCGAAAAGAACTTGGAGATCTTCTGCCGCATAGCCTTTCGCCGGCGTGGGCTGCGGTGACGGGGGTCTATTCCAGTGCTGATCAAGTTTGTCGACGAGTTCGGCTACGGTGAGTCGCAGGTAGCGTGTGGTGCTGGCGATCGACGCGTGCCGCATCAGCTCCTGCATTTCCGCGATGGTCATGTTCTCGTCCTGGGCGAGACGCATGCAGAAGGTGTGCCGGAAGTCATGCATCGTGACGTTGGAGCCCAGCAGCGCGTTGCTGCGTTCAAGGATCTGTCGCATTGCCCAATAGCTCAGCGGCCGCGGTGTGCCGCGCAATGTCAGCCAGACTGGCTCTTCAGGCGGACCCACGGGGCGCTCAGCAAGGTACCGGGCGATCCAGAGATACGCAGTGGGACTGATACGGACCATGACACGACTTCCATTCCCGCCCTTGGGTATTACATCGGCGGTTTGGTCGGCGGCATGGAGCATCCCCCGCCGCATGCTGAGCAGTTCACTGGCGCGTAAACCAGAGGAGATCGCCGTAGCGACAATGGCACGGTCGCGGTTTGTTCTCAGCGATGCAAATACCTCCTCGTACAGGTCGTCGCTGAGCGCGCGCGGCGCACGTTCCACTAGCTTCTGCCGATAAGGCGCGCGCTTTTGGGGGCGCGGGTTATCGAAGTGCTGGCGGTGCACGTCGAGTCGAGTGAGATCGTCGCGCGATTTCGGTACCGGGTTGATGAGCGGCCCGAGATCCGACTCCAGGGCGAACTCGTAGAAGCCACTGAGCGACGACAGTCTGCGATTCATCGACGACCGCGCGTAGGAAGACTCCAGGTAGGCCTTGCCCGTCCGCTCGTTCACAGAACCTGGGGTCGGCCGATGAGTATCCGCACTCGATCCGCGGCGTCGTTGCGGGTTCGCGCGACACCGGTACCACCTCACCCAGTCCCGGACTTCGCCCCGCGTTGCCTGAGTCCACGAAACCTGCAGTGCGCCGAGGAAACGACTCCAGCTCAGTAGGTCGTACGCATAGGCGCGCAGCGTCGCAGGCGAGTTGTCGCACGCGAACAGGTCGGCCAACCACAGATTGACGTGGTTTACGCCGGCACCCGACTCGTCGACCAAACGCCACGGCAACGAGCCCGCATTGCCGCGAACGACCGCACCAAGCCTCGGGACATCGAGAACCTCCACAAGTCTCGGTTCGATCCCGTCATCCATCACAGCCCCTGGTCCGGAAGTTCAATCTGCGTGGAGACTAAACGCACCGGCCGACAAGTTGAGCCTGCACAGCCGCACCACGTGGATCATCCAACTGCAGTTAACCGCACCCTGGCCTACCTCGTTCGCGCCGACGGCTTCGACTACGCCGTCGAGGCCGCCCGCGCCGGCACCGCGCGCAGCTACGTCTACGGCGGCCGGCCTGTCAGCCGCCACGACGCGATCGCCGCCGCCGAACGCGAAGCCCGCGACGCCCGCCGCGGACTGTGGGGCCCGCCCTGCAACGGCGCCACCTCAGCGGCTGACACCGCCCCCGCCGCGGCGGCGCCACCGCAGTCTTTCTACGAACCGGCCACCCCGCCGCCGTCGTCGAACTCGGCCTACTACCCCAACTGCGCGGCCGCGCGCGCGGCCGGCGCGGCACCCATCCTCGCCGGCCAGCCCGGCTACCGTTCCGGCCTCGACGGCGACAACGACGGCGTCGCATGCGAACGCTGACACGCCAGCCAACCGGGCTGCATCATCCACTAGGTTGAGTCCATGCGCCTGACCGCGGCATTTTTCGCCAATCGCGTCGAGGTCGTCGACGGCATGCTCAACCTCGAAGGGGGCTTCTGGGCCAGCACCACCGTCGCGCCCAACGCCACCGCGTTCCAGTGTGACGTCGTGGTGCTCTGCGACGTCGAGCCCGACAATATCGGCGAAAGCTTTTCGCTGATCATCGACGCCGACGGGCCCAACGAACAACGCCTGCAGTCGCACAGGTCGGACTTCACCGTCGAGGCGCCGATGAAGTTCATGTGCATGCCCTCGCTGGTGTTGCCCATCGTTCCCGGCGGCGGCTACCACACCTACCGGTTCCGGATCGATGGGCGGCACGAGCGCATCGACGTCCCGCTGGCGGTCCGTCAAGCGCGGCCGTGACAACCGACAAAGCACCCGTCGACCGCGCTCTGACCTACTAGTCTCTGTCTAGATCAACCGGGCGGAACAACGTAAGGGTGGAGATGATTCGCGAATTCCTCGCCGCCGCGGCGGTCGCCGGCCTGGCTGTCAGCACGGCTCCCGCCGCAACCGCCGACGACGATCTGATGTATCACGACAGCCCAGGCCGCTACGCCAGCGACGTTCCGGGCATGAGCTACGACGCCCACCTCGCCGGGCCCTGCACCAATATGGAGCGCTTCACGTTCGGCCGCGGTCCCGGCGGCGAGGTCCTGCAATGCCGCTGGATCGAGAACCAGTGGCCTCCGGTCTACACCGGATTCTGGGTCGCGGCCTACCAGCTCTACGGCGTCCAGGAAATCGGCTCACCGTGCCCGAAGCCGCAGTCGGCCGCCCAGGCGCCCGACGGGCGTCCCCTGCTGTGCCGGGGACCCGAAGGCTGGCAGCCCGGCTTCTTCACCCGCGCGGGCTTCTTCCCGAGATAGCGCTCACGCTTCCCGCAGCGTGCGACTCGGCGGCTGCCCGAACGTCTGCTTGTAGAGGCTGCTGAACCGACCCGCGTGAGCGAATCCCCACCGACCGGCGATGGCCATCACCGTGTCGACCGACGGGTCGGCGTTGCGCAACTCGCGGTGCGCACGGCAAAGCCTCACTCGGCGTAGGTATTCCAACGGTGTGGTGTCCATGTGGCGTCGGAAGGTGTACTGCACCGAGCGCGGGGTGACGTTGACGGCGGCGGCAATATCGTTGAGTGTGATGTCATGGTCGGCGTTCTCGTGAATGAAGGTGATCGCGCGTCGTAGCAGCGCCGACTGCGTGCTCGGACCTTTAACCTTGTTTCCCATAACGGCGCGTCGAGTACCCGCCACGGCGCGAGCAAAAACGACTCCGCGTTTTCGCGGCCCGTAGCCGTCAACTCCTAGTTGACGAATCTGCGGCGTCAACCTAGAGTTGACGCCATGACGCAGCCGGCCAAGATCCGTAACCCCGTCCGCCTCGACGACCTCATCGACGTCATCAAGGACGTACACAGCGAACCACTCGACCAACTCACCGACGCGGTGCTGGCCGCCGAAGCCCTCGGCGACATCGCCGACCACCTGATCGGCCACTTCGTCGACCAAGCACGCAGGTCAGGGGCCTCCTGGACCGAGATCGGCAAGTGCATGGGCGTCACCAAGCAGGCCGCCCAGAAGCGCTTCGTCCCCAAGGCCGACGCGCTCGATCCCAACGACGGCTTCAACCGGTTCACCCCGCGGGCACGCAACGTCATGGTGGTCGCGCAGAACAAGGCGCAGGAAGCGGGCAACACCGAGATCACTCCCGACCACCTGTTGCTCGGATTGTTCGAGGATCCCGAGGGGCTGGCGGTCAAGCTGCTCGCCGGCCAGGGGGTGAACGCCGCCACCGTCACCCAGGCTGTCGAACTTCCGCCGTGTACCGAGGGTGACGTGCCCGCGCTGACACCGTTCAACAGCGCAGCCAAGAAGGCGCTCGAACTCACCTTCCGACAGGCGCTTCGGTTGGGGCACAACTATATTGGCACCGAACACATCCTGCTGGCGCTGTTGGAAGCCGAAGACGGCGACGGCGTCCTGCACGGTCTGGGCGTCGACCGCGACCGCTTCGAGGCCGACCTCGCCACCGCGCTGGAACCGTTCACCCAAGGCTGACGCACCACCCGCACCGGAGAAGCGGCTGTAACACGTTTCAGTTTGTGGAATCATTTGCGCCATGCGTCGCTGGTTCGTGGTCCTCATCGCAGCACTGTCGGCTGCCGCCGCCGTCGTGGCGGCCCCCGCCTCCGCCGCGACGACACCCATCGGGCGGCTCGGCGAGACGCTGCGGGTGGACTTCAAGGGCCTGGTCGCCGACATCACCGTGCACAGCATCGCGCCCTCACCTATTCCCCCCGGCTTCGGCTATCCCCCGCGGCCGCCGCGCCACGAGGTCTGGCGCGGCCAGATCAGCGTCCACCCCATCGCCGTGCCCACGCCCTACGCCCAGGCCATCACCTACCAATTCCGCGGCGTCACACCGACGGGCGACGCCTACGAACCGCGCAACACCGACGCGCCGGATTCGCTGCAGCGCGCGCTGAACAACGGACCCGCGGGATCGACGGTCAGCGGCGGCGTGTGGTGGGACTGCTACCGCGATCTGATCTCCAACGTGGTGCTCATCGATCGGGTCACCGGTCAGCACCTGGCGCAGTGGAACGTGTCCTGACGATTGGGTATTGACGTCGCGGCGGCTACCGAAGCCGATCTTGTCGACCTCGCCGACGTGGCGGCCCGGACGTTTCCGCTGGCCTGTCCCCCGTCGGCGTCACCGCAGGATATCGCCGCGTTCATCGCCGAGAACCTCTCGCAGAGTCGGTTCCGCGAATACCTCGCTGACCCCGACCGCGACCTGCTCGTGGCACGGGTGGACGGCCGAATGCTGGGCTATGCCATGCTGATTCGGGGCGTGCCCGATGACGACGATGTGCAGCGCGCGGTCACGCTGCGTCCCGCCGTCGAGGTGTCGAAGATGTATGTGCTGGCCGACAGCCACGGCGCAGGCGTGTCGGCGGCGTTGATGTCGGCGGCGTTGGGCACCGCCGCCGAACACGGCGCCGCCTGCGTGTGGCTCGGCGTCAACCAACAAAACCGACGCGCCCAACGGTTTTACACCAAACACGGGTTCAACATCAGGGGCACCAAGACGTTTCAACTCGGCAGCGACATCGAGGACGACTACGTGATGGTGCGCGCGATCTGACGCCGCCGAGTGTGGGGTTGTTGCACACTTCGCGCGCAAAGAGCGTGCGGGTAACCCACGTTCGGCGGCGAAGCGTCAAAGGGCGCGGGACAGTGCCAGCAGCCGCGACGTCGCGCGCAGGTACTTCTTGCGGAAACCGCCGGCGAGCATATCGTCGCTGAAGATGGTGTCGAGCTTGGCGCCCGAGGCGACCACCGGAACGCCGGCGTCGTAGAGCCGGTCGGTCAGCGACACCAGCCGCAGCGCGACGTTCTGGTCGTCGATTGGATGCACGCCGGTGATGAACACCGCGGGCACATCCTCGATCAGCGCGAGGTAGCGCGACGGATGCATGGTGGCCAGGTGCGCGCACAGCGCATCGAACTCATCGAGCGTCGCACCGGCAACCTGCTGCGCCTGCCGTGCCACCTCGTCGTCGGTGAGCGGCTCGGGCGCGGGCGGCAGACCGCGGTGCCGGTAGTCAGGACCGTCGATGCGCACGGTGTCGAAAATCGTTGCAAGCGTGTTGATCTCCCGCAGAAAGTCCTGGGCAGCGAAACGGCCCGCACCGAGTTGCTCGGGCAGGGTGTTGGAGGTGGCCGCTACCGAGACGCCGCGTTCGACGAGCGCCGACAGCAACCGGGAGATCAGCGTGGTGTTGCCCGGGTCGTCCAGCTCGAATTCGTCGATACACACCACCACGTAGTCGGCCAGCAGGTCGATACATTCGCTGAAGCCGAAAACCCCTGCCAATTGCGTCAATTCGCCGAAGGTGGCGAACGCTTTCGGCCCGGGCAGGCGATAGTAGGACGACGCCAGCAGGTGCGTCTTGCCGACGCCGAACCCGCCATCGAGATAGAGCCCGACCCCCGGCAGCACCTCACGCCGGCCGAACATCTTCTTCTTGCCGGTCCGCCGCTGCACGGCCTGCGCGCAGAACCGCAGACACGACTGCACGGCCTGGGCCTGCGACGGCTCGGCCGGGTCGGGCAGGTAGGTGTCGAAGCTGACGTCGGCGAAGGTGGGCGGCGGGGTGAGTTGGGCGATCAGCCGCTCCGGGGTGACGTCGGGGTGCCGGTCGACCAGATGTCGCAGACCGCTGGACCCGTGCATGCAGGCACCCTATCGGCGTGCTTCGATCGTGTTCATGTCCGATACCGCCGCCGGGATGCAATTCAGCGTCCTCGGACCCACCGACAGTGTCGACGACAGCCGCGTATCCGAGTTCTACGCCTACCCCGACGGCCTGCAGCGCCCCTGGGTGCGCGCCAACATGATCGCCAGCATCGACGGCGGCGCCACCGCAGACGGCAAGGCCGGCGGGATGGCCGAGGCCGGCGACCGGGCGCTGTTCCGGCTGATGCGCTACGCGGCCGACGTCATCGTCGTCGGCGCGGCCACCGTGCGCGTCGAGAACTACTCCGGCGCACAGGTGCCCGTCGCGCACCGCAGCGCCCGGCAGCGCCGCGGCCAGGCCGAGGTGCCCCCGCTAGCCGTCGTCACCAAATCCGGAAATCTCGACCCCGACGCCCGATTCTTCACCCACACCGAGACCCGGCCGATGATCCTCACCTGCACCGACGCGTTCGGCACCACGCACAACAGGCTCAGCGGGGTCGCCGACGTGATCGACGCCTCGGGCAGCCGAGCCGACCGCGTCGACGCCACGATGCTGCTGAGGATCCTGGCCGAGCGCGGGCTGTACCGGGTGCTCAGCGAAGGCGGGCCGCAGGTGCTGGGCATGTTCATCGAGAACGACCAGCTCGACGAACTGTGCCTGACCGTGGCGCCGATCTTGCTCGGCGGGCTGGCCCCACGGATCGCCACCGGGTCCGGTGAGGTGCACACCCGCATGCGCCCGGCGCACCTGCTCTGCGACGACGGCGGCTACCTCTACACGCGCTACGTGCGCGCAGATTGAGGCGACGCGTCAGTACTGTGGTCGGCATGCATCGGCGTAACCAGCTGGTCGGGACCCTGAGCCTGGCAACCGTCGCCGCGGTCATCGCCGGTTGTGCCCCCGGGCTGGCCGCCAACCCGCGTTTTGCCACCGATTCCGGCGCCGGCCCGCAGGGCCAGCCCGAGACCACCCAGGCGCCGCAGGGTCCGCCGCCGATCGAGGCTCCGAAGAACGAGTTGGCCTGGCGCGAATGCACGTCGCGGGTGTTCAGCGAAGCCGGCGTCCCGGCCGCCCCGGGAGTCACGCTGGACTGCGCGAGCTATGACGCCGACCTGGATCCGATCAACGGGGCAGCGGGCACGCTGAGCGTCGGGGTCGTGCGCGCCACCGGCACGGACACCCCCGAGGACGCCGGCCCGCTGGTGATGACGACCGGCTCGAACCTGCCGACGTCGCAGCAACTGCCGGTGTGGTTGTCGCGGGCGGGCACCGATCTGCTCAAGAGCCACCCGATCGTGGCCGTCGACCGACGCGGTATGGGCATGTCGGGCGCGCTGGAGTGCCGCGACCTCTACGACCGCCAACAGATGGCCGATCAAGCCCAGTTCGAGCCCGGCGACGATCCGGTCGCCAACCTGCGCGAGATCACCCAGACGGCCACCACCAACTGCACCGACACCATTGCACCCGGCGACTCGGCCTACTCCAATGCGCATGCCGCCGAGGACCTCGAGCGGTTGCGCAGCACCTGGGATGTGCCGACGCTGGCGCTGCTCGGCATCGGCAACGGCGCCCAGGTGGCGCTGGCGTATGCGGGAAGCCATCCCAACAAGGTCGGCCGGCTGGTGCTCGACTCACCACTGCCGCTCGGCATCGCCGCCGAAGCGGCGATGGAGCAGCGCGTCAAGGGTGAGCAGGCCGCGCTCGACGCGTGGGCGGCGCAGTGCGCGGCGGCCAACTGCCCGCTGGGCCCCAACCCGAAGGGCGCCGTCGACGCGCTGCTCAGCGACGCCCGGCAAGGACGCGGCCCGGCCGGAGCGTCGGTGGCAGCGGTGACCAACGCGATCTCGACCGCGCTGGGGTATCCGCGCGGCGACCGGGTGGCCGCCGGCAACACGTTGGCCACGGCGGTGGCCGCGGCCCGCGCCGGGGACTCCGGGCCGATGTCGAGCCTGATCACCCGGGCCGAATCTATGCGCGACACCGACGGGCAGTTCGTCAACGACTGCAGCGATTCGCTGAGCCGGCCCACCCCCGATCGCGTGCGTGAGCTGGTCGTCGAGTGGGACAAGCTGTATCCGCAGTTCGGCCGGGTGGGCGCGCTTGCGCTGGTGCAGTGCCTTTCCTGGCCGAGCAGCGCGACACCGAACGAGCCCCAGAACCTCAAGCTGCCCGTGTTGCTGCTCGGTACCCAGAACGACCCGATCGTCGGCAACGAGGGCGTCGCGGCCGTCGCGGCCACGGTGATCAACGCCGGCTCCCCCAACCGGCGGGTGATGTGGCAGGGCATCGGACACGGCGCGTCGATCTACTCGCCGTGCGCGCTTCCGCCGGTGATCGGCTACCTCGACACCGGTCAGCTGCCCGAAACCGACACGTTCTGCCCGGCCTGACGGCTCGTATCGGCGGCCTCGGTGTACGGTGCGCACGTGCGCGATCTTGTCCTGACGGCCTTCCGACCCCGCACCTCCCCGCCGGGCACGGCCACGGTGTTGCGGTCGATCCTGTGGCCGATAGCGATCATGGCGGTCATCCACCGCAGCTACGTCCTGGCCACCAACGGCTACATCACCGACGACTTCGGTCCCGTGTACCGCGCCATGGTGGCCTTCAAGATGGGCCAGGACATCTACAACGCCCAGTTCGACCACGTCGACCCGCACTACCTGTACCCGCCGGGCGGCACGCTGATCATGGCGCCGTTCGGCTATCTTCCGGTTGACGCGTCGCGGTACTGGTTCATCTTCTTCAACACGCTGGCGATCGTGCTGGCCGCCTACTTCCTGCTGCGGCTGTTCAAGTTCACGTTGGCCTCGGTGGCCGCGCCCGCGCTGCTGCTGGCGATGTTCTGCACCGAAAGCGTCACCAACACCTTGGTTTTCGGCAACATCAACGGTGTTCTGCTGCTGCTGGAGGTGCTGTTCTTCCGGTGGCTGCTCAGCGGGGTGCGAAGCCACGAATGGTGGGCCGGCGTCGCGATCGGGTTGACGCTGGTGGTCAAACCCCTACTGGCGCCGCTGCTGTTGCTGCCGCTGCTCAACCGCCAGTGGCGATCTTTGGTGACGGCGTTCGCGGTGCCGGTGGTGTTGAACATCGCGGCGTGGCCGTTGATCAGCGACCCGATGAGCTTCGTCACCCGCACGCTGCCCTACATCCTGTCGACCCGCGACTACTTCAACAGCTCGATCTTGGGCAACGGCGTGTACTACGGCTTGCCAATGTGGCTGATCATGGTGTTGCGCATCGCGTTTGTGGTGTTGGGCGCGGCGAGCCTGTGGCTGCTGTACCGCTACTACCGCACCCGCGACCCGCTGTTCTGGATGCTGACATCCTCTGGCGTGCTGCTCATTACGTCGTGGCTGGTGCTGTCGCTGGGCCAGGGCTACTACTCGATGATGCTGTTCCCGTTCCTGATGACGGTGGTGCTGCCGAACTCGGTGCTGCGCAACTGGCCTGCGTGGCTGGGCATTTACGGCTTCATGACGATGGACCGCTGGCTGTTGGGCCACTGGCCGACGACCGGGCGCGCGCTGGAGTACCTGAAGATCACCTACGGCTGGTCGCTGGTGGTGATCGTGGTGTTCTCGGTGCTCTACTTCCGCTATCTGGACGCCAAGTCCGAGGACCGGCTCGACGACGGTATCGATCCGCTGTGGATGAAAGAGGTCCGGGCGGAACCTGCGCGCGCCTAATTCTGCGCATAGGCCGCCGACCACAGCCCTCACTACAAATTCGCCCAGAGTCGCTAGCCTGGAGCTATGACCACACCAGCTCCCAAGCTGCAGCTCACCGACGACGAGTGGCGCCAGAAGCTCAGCCCCGAGGAATTCCACGTCCTCCGCCAGGCCGGCACCGAGCGCCCGTTCACCGGCGAGTACACCGACACCAAGACCGAAGGCGTCTACCAGTGCCGGGCCTGCGGCGTTGAACTATTCCGCAGCACCGAGAAGTTCGAATCGCACTGCGGCTGGCCGTCGTTCTTCGATCCGGCCGACTCCGATGCGGTGATCCTGCGCCCCGACGACTCGCTCGGTATGCGCCGCGTCGAGGTGCTCTGCGCCAACTGCCACAGCCACCTCGGCCACGTCTTCGAGGGCGAGGGCTATCCGACGCCCACCGACCAGCGTTACTGCATCAACTCGATCTCGCTGCGGCTGGTACCCAAAGCCTGACGCAGGGATTACGCAGGGTAGACCGCGAACTCGGCACGGTCTTCGGTGTCGGCGACGCACTGGAACAGCAGCGGGGCCGTGGCCGCGGTCGCGGAGTAGCAGGTGAACGGGCCGATCGTCTGGTACTTGTCGCCGTTGACGTCATACTGCACCGCGAAATCGGCCGCCGTGACGCAGTCGATGTCGCCGGCGTGGATGACGATGCCGTACCCGTCACGCGCAGGGCATTGTTCGCCGTTGTTGCCCTGCGCAAGCCCGGTCGGCGCCGTCGCGAACGCGGCCACCAACAACGTCGCGCCCACCCATGCCCTCGTTCTCATCCACACATGATGACGCCGAAACTGCGGTGAGGTCGCGATTTCAGCGTAGATCTCGGCGACAGGACTTACGGCAGCGCGGTGACCAACTGCTCCGGGCTCACCCGCGGGCCGGTGAAGAACGGCGTCTCCTCGCGGACATGCAACCGTGCGTCGGTGGCGCGCAGATCGCGCATCAAATCGACGATGCGGTGCAACTCCGGCGCCTCGAACGCCAGGATCCACTCGTAGTCGCCCAACGCGAACGCCGGCACCGTGTTGGCCCGCACATCCTTGTATCCGCGGGCGGCCATCCCGTGCTCGGACAGCATCCGGCGGCGCTCCTCGTCGGGCAGCAGGTACCAGTCGTAGGACCGGACGAACGGATACACGCAGATGTAGTTGCCCGGTTCCTCCCCGGCCAGAAACGCCGGGATGTGGCTTTTGTTGAACTCCGCCGGGCGGTGTAGCGCGACGTTGCTCCACACCGGCGTGCTGGCCCGCCCCAACGCGGTGGTGCGGCGGAAGTCCGCGTAGGTGGCCTGCAGCGCCTCGAGGTTTTCGGCGTGCGTCCAGAACATGAAGTCGGCGTCGGCGCGCATGCCCGCGATGTCGTAGATGCCGCGCACCACCACCCCGCGCTCCTCCTGCTGTTTGAGGAACGTCGAGAACTCGTCGATCACGCCCGCGCGCTCTTCTCCAAGCGCCCCCGGTTGCACCGAGAACACCGAAAACATCAGGTAGCGAAGGGTGGAGTTGAGCGCGTCGTAATCGAGCTTGGCCATGCCCCTATCGTGCCACGCGGGCGGTCACCAGGGACGCCGCCGCCCTAGTGGCCGACGCCACACAGGCCGGCACGCCGATACCGTCCAGATAGCCGCCCGCCACCGCCAACCCCGGCGGCAGGCCCGCGCGCAGGTCGGCGATCAGCTCGGGGTGGCCCGGCCCGTACTGCGGCATCGCGTCGATCCACCGCTGCACATGATGATCCACCGGCTCGGCGTGGATGCCGAACACCGCGTGCAGGTCCAACGCCGCCCACGACAGCAGCTCCTCGTCGCCGACGTTGCGGGCCAGGTCGTCGCCGAACCGGCCATAGGAGAACCGCACCAGCTCGACGTTTCCCCGTGGGCCCCATTTGCGGGTGGTCAACGTGATCGCCTTGGCGCGCAACCGTTCCCCGCTGGCCACCAGCACACCGGAGTGCTGCGGCAGCGGTGTGCCGCCCGGCAGCGCCAGGGCCACCAGGGCCGTCGACGCCACCGCGATGCGCCGGGCGGCGGCCGCGGTGCGCGGCGCGACCTCGGCGACCAGCCGCGCCAGCTGCGGCGCCGGGACCGCCAGCACGACGGCGTCGGCGTGGTGGCGGGTGCCCTCGTCGTCGGCCACTTCCCAGCCGTGCGGTGACCGGTGCACCGCCTCGACGCCGACCTGCAGCCAGTGCGCGGCTGCGCGGCGGACGAGCTCGTCGACCAGCACCGCATAGCCGCCATCCACCGCACCGAAGATCGGCGCGTCACGCGGAACCGTCGACGCCGCCAGCGCGTCCCGGGCGGCGTCGGTCAGGCTGCGCGCACCCCGGTCCAACTGCGCAGCCAGCGCCGGAAGCGCCGAACGCACCCCGATGGTGGCCGCCGACCCCGCATACACCCCAGCCAGCAGCGGGTCCACGGAGCGGGCCACCACCTGCTCGCCGAACCGGTCGCCGACCAGTTCGGCGACCGAAGGATCGGCCCCGGGCCGCCACCGCAGCGGCCGGGCGCGTTCGTCGGCGATGCGCGCGACGGTGGCGTCGTCCACCAGACCCCGCATGGTCGACGGGTCGGTGGGCACGCCCTGCAGGGTGTTGGTCGGCAAGGGGTGCAGGCGGGCCTGGCTGTAGATCAGCGGCCGCACGCCGGTGGTGCCGACCTGGCGGCCGGCCAGTCCCAGCTCGGTCAGCAGCGCGGGCATCTCGGGTCGCCGGGTGACGAAAGCTTCGGCGCCGACGTCCATCGGCTGCCCGCCGACCCGTTCGGTGCGCAGGGCACCGCCGAGCCGGTCGGCGGGGTCGAACAGCGTTATCGACGCATCCGGCCCGGCCGCCACCCGCAACCGGTACGCGGCGACCAGACCCGAAATGCCACCGCCGACAACGCAATACGAACGGCTCACAGCGTGTGTACCAACTCCACCACATCGGTGATCACCCCCGGGTCGGTGGCGGGCAGCACACCGTGGCCCAGGTTGAACACGTGCCCGGCAACGCCGGCGTCGATCGCGCGGCGGCCGTCCTCGACGACAGCGCGCACAGCCCGTTCGACCACCGGCCAGCCCGTCAGCATGACTACGGGGTCGAGGTTTCCCTGAAGCGCCGTGCCCGGCTTCACCCGGGCGGCGGCGTCGGTCAGCGAGGTGCGCCAGTCGACGCCGACGACGGCGGGACCGCCGTGGGATACGGCCTCCGACATGGCGCCCAGCAGTTCGGCGGTGCCGACCCCGAAGTGGGTCATCGGCACACCGGCGTCGGCCAGCGTGGCGAACACCCGGGTGCTGTGCGGCAGCACATAGTTGCGGTAGTCGGCCAGCGACAGGGTGCCGGCCCAGGAGTCGAACACCTGGATGGCGTCCACACCGGCGCCGACCTGGGCTTGCAGGAACGCGATGGTCAGGTCGGTCAACGTTTCCATCAGGGCGTGCCAGGTGTCGGTTTCGCCGAACATCATCGCCTTGGTGTGTTCATGCTGGCGGCTCGGACCGCCTTCGATGAGGTAGGAGGCCAGCGTGAACGGGGCGCCGGCGAACCCGATCAGCGCCACCTCGCCCAACTCCTTGACCAGCAGCCGCACCGCGTCGGTGACGGCGGTGACCTGTTGCGGTTCAAGCGGTTTCATCGCGTTGACGTCGGCGGTGGTGCGGATCGGATGGTCGATCACCGGGCCGACATCGGGCACGATGTCCAGCGCGATACCCGACGCGCGCAGCGGCACCACGATATCGGAGAACAGGATCGCGGCGTCCACGCCGTGCCTGCGCACCGGCTGCAGCGTGATCTCGGTGATCAGCTCGGTGTCAAAGCATGCCTGCATCATCGTGTTCTTCGCGCGCAACGCCCGATACTCGGGCAGCGAACGCCCGGCCTGCCTCATGAACCACACGGGCACGCGGTTCGGTTTGCGGCCGGACACGGCGGCCAGATACGGCGACTCGGGCAGCTCACGACGGGTAGTCATCGCCCCCAATGCTGCCAGAGCCGTCACTCGGACCCCAATCGCTCGACGGCGCAGACCCTAGGTCAGCGGTAACTCGGCGAACGCCGGTGTGGTCGGTTGCTCCGAACCGCCGGGCGGTTCCACGGTGAAGGCCAGCGCCTCGGAGGCGCCCAGGTCAGGCAGCAGCGCCGTGGTCGACGGCGCGACGCTGGCCATGGTGCCCGCCGGATGCGGACCCTCGTCGTCGATCAGCCACATCTGGTAGACGGTGTCGGGCTCCGGTGGTGCGACGTTGTTCATCACCAGCACCCCCGCGTTGCGCTCCCGGGAGAACACCACGGTCGCCGTGCCGCCGGTCGGAATCGGCCCCGACACGGTGCGCACGTCGGGGGCGGCGAACACCTGCTCGACGGTCGACGGGGCGGCGGCCGGGCGCAGCGCCAGACCCACGCCGAGCGCGCCGAACCCGATCACCACCGCCGCCGCGGCACCCAACACCGCGGTCTGCCAACGCCGCCTGCGGGACTGCAGCCGCACCGGATCGGCGGCGATATCGGCGAGGACACGCTCGCGCAGGTGATCCGGCGGGTCGACGGCGGTGCCCGCCGACATCACCGCCATAGTCTCGCGGACCGTGCGGACCTCGTCGGCGAATGCGTTGGCGACCGCTGCGGGGGCGGCGGCGAGGCGCCCCTCCACGTCGGCGGTTTCGGCCTCTGACAGCGCGTGCAGCGCGTAGGGCGTCGCCAGCGCGATGAGTTCGGAGTCGGTTGGTTCGGTCATGCGATCCCCAGGCACTTGCGAAGGCCGCGGATGGCGTCACGCATCCGCGATTTGATCGTCGCGAGGTTCGCCGACAATTGTTCGGACACTTGAGCGTATGTCAGCCCGTCGTAGTAGGCGAGCTGGATGCACTCGCGCTGCGCGTCGGTCAGCGAGCCCAGGCAGTCGGCGACCTGACGGCGTTCGTCGCTCGAAATGACGGAATCGGCGACGGAATCCGACGGCACCTCGAAAGTGGCGACGCCGTAACGTGATTCGCGCTGGCTCCCGGACTGCTCAGAGCGTACCCGGTCGACGGCACGACGGTGCGCCAGCGTCATCAGCCAGGCCAGCGGAGAGCCTGCGGCGGGGTCATAGCTGTCGGCGCTGCGCCAGACCTGCAGATAGATCTCCTGCATGGTCTCCTCGCTGTAACCGGTGTCGCGCAATACCCGGGTGACGAGGCCGAACACCCTGGCCCGCGTCAGGTCGTAAAAGGCGGCGAACGCCTCGGCGTCCTGCCGCGCCACCTGGCGCAACAGTTCGCCGAGGTCAGCCACCACGGCCGTCAGCCTAACCACCGGCGGCACGAGCACACGAGTTTCCACACCTGTTATTCGGAGCCGCGCCGCGATCGGAGTGGGTTCGACACCATCCAGACCGCGGTAGGCGACGAACCGCTCATGTCAAAACACTCGGTTGCGGCCACCGCCAGCGGGATCTTGGCGGTCGCCACTGCGCTGTCGGTCGGGCATCTGGTGGCCGGTCTACTGTCGATCCCGGACGCCTCCCCGTTCCTCGCGGTGGGCAACGAAATCGGGCTCATCGCGCGGCCGGGGCGCCGTGGCGGATGTTTCGGCTCAGCAGGGCGCTGCCGCCCGGTCAGCACACGCTGACGTGCCGCGCCGTCGACGCACAGGGAAACCTGCAGGCCCAGGACCGGCTCGGGGTCAATCACGCCCGGGCCGACACCCGACGGCGCCACCGGCTGGCACTCGATCGTCTTCACCGCTATTTGAATCTTTTGGCGACCATCCCATCCAAGGACAACCCAGCTCCGAATTCCTGGTGATCGAGTTCAGCGACGACCGTCAGGCCGTCCTACACAAGGAGATATGCCATGCGCACTGTTCACTACGGCACCGGCGCCATCGCGGGTTTGTCGGTGGCCGCGGTTCTGGCCCTGTCAGGGTGTTCGGACAACAGCAGCACCGCCTCGGAGACGATGTCGCCGGCCGCCACCCCACAGGCGACGTCGGTCGCCACGACCAATCAAGCCACACCGGCTGCCAACCTCGTCGGACCCGAATGCACCGCCTATGCGGAACAGGTGCCCAGCGGACCCGGTTCGGTCGACGGCATGGCGATGGACCCGGTGACGGTCGCGGCGTCGAACAACCCGATGCTCAAGACGCTCACCCAGGCGGTGTCGGGCCAACTCAACCCCGACGTGAACCTGGTGGACACCCTCAACAGCGCCGAGTTCACGGTCTTCACCCCCACCGACGCGGCGTTCGCCAAGCTGCCGCCCGAGACGGTGGAAACGCTCAAGACCGACGCCAACCTGCTGACGAGCATCCTCACCTACCACGTGGTGCCCGGTCAGGCGGCCCCTGACCAGGTGGTCGGCACCCACGCCACCGTCCAGGGTGCCGAGTTGACCGTGACCGGCTCCGGCAACGATCTGCGGGTCAACGACGCCGGCGTGGTCTGCGGCGGCGTCGACACGGCAAATGCGCAGGTGTACATGATCGACACCGTGCTGATGCCGCCGTCGAACTGACCTCCGACGTAACCCGGTGCGGCGGCCTGACCAGTGCGTTCGGGCCGTCGCACCGTCGCGTGTGCACTCACCCTGCCGTCCCTGCTGGTCAAGATCGGCGCGCCTGCGCACAGAGCTGGCCGAATGGGCTAGCGTCGAGAAAGTGACCACCGCCGAACCGGCCCAGTTCCGCGAAGCGGTGGCGGCGATGAACGCCACCACCGTCCGCTCGGAAATCGAGCTGGGCCCGATCCGCCCGCCGCAACGGCTGGCGCCGTTCAGCTATGCGCTGGGCGCGGAGGTCCGCCATCCCGAGACCGCAATCGTTCCAGAGCGCTCCGAGGGCGATGCGTTCGGCCGGCTGATCCTGCTGCACGATCCCGAGGGCGCCGACGCCTGGGACGGCACGATGCGGATGGTCGCCTACATCCAGGCCGATCTGGACCCCAGCGAGGCCGTCGACCCGCTGCTGCCCGAGGTGGCGTGGAGCTGGCTTCTCGACGCGTTGGCGGCGCGTGAGGAGCACGTCACCGCGCTGGGCGGCACGGTCACCGCGACCACGTCGGTGCGCTACGGCGACATCTCCGGGCCGCCGCGCGCGCATCAACTCGAACTGCGGGCGTCGTGGACCGCGACCACCCTGGATCTGAGGCCACACGTCGAGGCGTTCTGTGAAGTGCTCGAGCACGCCGCCGGCCTACCTCCGGCGGGGGTGACCGACCTGAACTCACGCACCCGCGCGTGACGATGACCGAGCCGCAAGAAGCAGACCCGGAGCAGGAACCAGAGGCCACGCCGCTGCTGGAACCGCGCGACGGTGTCCCGCAGCTAGCCGTCAGCCGCAGCGAAATCACTAGGGCAGCTGAGCTTCTGGACTCCGGCACCGGGCCGTTTGCGGTCGATGCCGAGCGTGCGTCCGGCTTTCGGTATTCCAACCGCGCCTATCTGGTGCAGATCCGTCGCGCCGGGGCCGGCACCGTGCTTATCGACCCGGTCAACCACGGCGGTGACCCGGTGAGCACGCTGGCGCCGGTGGCCGAGGTGCTCGGCACCGACGAGTGGGTGTTGCACGCCGCCGATCAGGACCTGCCATGTCTGGCCGAGATCGGCATGAAACCCCCAGCGCTGTACGACACCGAGTTGGCGGGCCGGTTGGCCGGTTTCGACAAGGTAAACCTCGCGGCGATGGTGCAGCGCCTGCTGAAAGTCCAGCTGATGAAGGGGCACGGTGCGGCGGACTGGTCGAAGCGGCCGCTGCCGCCCGAGTGGCTCAACTACGCCGCACTGGATGTCGAGGTGTTGCTCGACTTGCGTTACGCCATCGCAGAGTTGCTCGACGAGCAGCACAAAAGCGACTGGGCCGCTGAGGAATTCGAACATCTACGCAAGTACGAGGCGTCCCCGACACGGCGCGACCGTTGGCGTCGGACGTCGGGCATCCACAAGGTGCGCGATCCCCGTGCGCTGGCCGCCGTGCGCGAGATGTGGATCACCCGCGACCGCATCGCCCAGCGTCGCGACATCGCACCAGGCCGCATCCTGCCCGACTCCGCGATCATCAACGCCGCCACCGCTGACCCCGACACCGTCGAAAAGCTCACCGCGTTACCAATTTTCGGTGGCTCACGGCAACGCCGAAGCGCACAGGTCTGGCTGGACGCGCTGGCGCGCGCCCGCACCACCGAGGAGCCGCCGGACGCGCACGAGCCGTCGAACGGTCCGCCGCCGGCGTCGCGGTGGTCACGGCGCAAGCCCGAGGCCGCGGCCCGGCTCGAAACGGTGCGCGCTGGACTGACCGACCTGTCGCAACGGTTGTCGGTGCCGGCCGAGAACCTGCTCACCCCCGACGTGGTGCGCCGACTGTGCTGGGACTGGCGACCTCCCGAGAACCCCGACGACACCGCTGCCGTCGTCGACGCGTTCCTGCGCGACGCGCAGGCCCGGCCCTGGCAGCGGCACCTCGTCGTGCCGGTGTTGACCGCGGCGCTTACCGCCGCCCCGTAGCGCGCTGGATGTTACGAGCTGGCCGACATCCCGGCTTGGAGGCCGTCGGAGATAGCGCGGGAACAAGACTCGCCACTGTGTGGTTGAATTCTCTAGGTCGAAGTTTTAAGTGTTCGTGTTTCATGCACGCTCGCGCAGAACGTTGGCGCGGGCGTCTCTTTTCTCTTGCAGGTCAAGCCGAGAAGTAGCCGTCTGGTCAATCGGCCACCGGACCGCACAGCGCGGTCTGGAATCCTGACAAGGAGAAGAAATGACACAGGGAACTGTGAAGTGGTTCAACGCCGAGAAGGGTTTCGGCTTCATCGCACGCACTGACGGCCCCGACGTCTTCGTCCACTACTCCGAGATCGACGGTGGTGGCTTCCGGAGCCTCGAGGAGAACCAGCAGGTGGAGTTCGAGGTCACCCAGGGCGCCAAGGGCCCTCAGGCCAGCCGCGTTCGAGCAATCTGACGTAGTCACGGCATGAACTGAAGCCGTATCCGCGCAGCGCGCGGGTACGGCTTTATCAGTCGAGACACTCACCAGCTGCGCTTTTTCGGGTGAGCCTCGTCGCGCTGTCCGTCTTCGTGCCGCGCCTGCAACGACGTGCGCCCGACGACGTCGGAAGCGGGTACTAGCTCGCCGAGCGTGCGCAAAATCGGCCAAATGCTCGGGTGTCGGGTGCAGACGCGCACGCTCGCGCGATACGGCCCGCTAACGGCCTAGCTCTGCTCGCTGACCTCGTGCTCGGCTACGGCGCTGCCCTGGGCGGCCACCCATCCGGTGATCTGCCTGGCGATGTTGCGGTCGGTCAGCCCGACGTCGGCGAGCACCTCGCCGCGCGACGCCTGTTCGAAGAACTCCTGCGGCAAGCCGACGTCACGGCAGGGCACGTCGACCTCGGCGCGACGTAGCGCCGCCGATACCGCCGAACCGATTCCGCCCCGCACGCCGTTGTCCTCGACGGTGACCACCAGCTTGTGCGCGGTGGCCAGCTCGGCGATGATCTCGGGCACCGGCAGCACCCAGCGCGGATCCACCACCGTCACCCCGATGCCCTGGCTACGCAGCAGCTCGGCGACCTTCAGCGCCATCGCCGCGAACGGCCCGACGGCCACCAGCAGCACATCCTCGGCCAGGCCGTCGGCGGGCACCGCGAGAATATCCACGCCGTCACGCCGCTTGAGCGCCGGAATGTCCTCGCCCACATCACCTTTGGGAAAGCGAATGGCGGTGGGGCCGTCCTTGACGTCCAGCGCCTCGCCCAGCTCTTCGCGCAGCCGGGTGCCGTCGCGCGGCGCGGCCACCCGGATGCCCGGCACGATGCCCAGCATGGACAGATCCCACATGCCGTTGTGGCTGGCGCCGTCGGCCCCGGTGACCCCGGAGCGGTCCAGCACCATGGTCACCGGCAGCTTGTGCAACGCCACGTCCATCATGACCTGGTCGAACGCGCGGTTCAGGAACGTCGAATAGATCGCGACCACCGGGTGCATACCGCCCATCGCCAGACCGGCGGCCGAGGTCATCGCATGCTGTTCGGCGATGCCGACGTCGAAGAACCGGTCCGGGAAGCGTTGCCGGAACGGGGTCAGCCCCGTGGGCCCCGGCATCGCGGCGGTGATGGCCACGATGTCGCGGTGCCGGCTGGCATAACCGATCAGGGCTTCGGAAAACACCGAGGTCCATCCGGGTCCGGACACCGACGTGGCCAGCCCGGTCTCGGGGTCGATGACACCGCAGGCGTGCATCTGGTCGGCCTCGTCGTTCTCCGCGGGCGCATATCCCATGCCCTTGCGGGTGACGACGTGCACGACCACCGGCGCGTTGAAGCCCCGCGCGCTGCGCAGCGCCCGTTCCACCGCGTTCTCGTCATGGCCGTCGATCGGACCGACGTACTTGAGCCCCAGGTCGGTGAACATCTCCTGCGGCGACAGCGCGTCCTTGATCCCCGCCTTGATGCTGTGCATGCCCTGATAGCACAACTCGCCGATGACCGGCACCCGGCGCACCGCGTTGCGGCCCTCCTCGAGCATCCGCTCGTAGCCGGGCTGCAGGCGCAGCCGGGCTAGATGCTCAGCGAAGCCGCCGATGGTCGGGGCGTAGCTGCGGCCGTTGTCGTTGACGACGATCACGATCGGGCGCTGGGCCGCGGCGATGTTGTTCAGCGCCTCCCAGCACATCCCGCCGGTCAGCGCGCCGTCCCCGACGACGGCGACGACGCGCCGATTGCGGTAGCCGGAGATCTCGAACGCCTTGGCCAACCCGTCGGCGTAAGACAGCGCCGCACTGGCGTGGCTGGACTCGACCCAGTCGTGTTCGCTTTCCGCGCGGGACGGATAGCCCGACAACCCGCCCTTCTTGCGCAGCGTCTCGAAGTCACGGCTGCGACCGGTCAGCATCTTGTGCACATAGGACTGATGTCCGGTGTCAAAGACGATGGGGTCATGAGGCGAATCGAACACCCGATGCAGGGCCAGGGTGAGCTCCACCACGCCGAGATTGGGGCCGAGATGCCCGCCGGTTGCAGCCACCTTGTGGATCAGGAAATCGCGGATCTCCTGCGCTAGATCGCTTAGTTGCGCTTGCGAAAGGTGCTGCAGATCAGCGGGACCGCGGATCTGTTCAAGCATTCCGTCAGTGTACGCAGAGGGGCCGGGATCAGTCCTGTCGAGCCTGGTAGATGTCGGGCACACCGTCGTGGTCGGCGTCGGCGGTCTCCTGTTCGTGCACAGCCCGGTAATGGCGGTTGCGCAGCCGCAGTAGAACCGCTGCCAGCACCGCCGCGCACACCGATCCGGTCAGGACGCCGATTTTGACGAATTCGTCACGTTCGGACCCGAGGCCGTAGGCGAGGTCCCCGATCAGCAGCGACACGGTGAACCCGATGCCGGCCAGCAAGGCGATGCCGACCACGTCGATCCACCTGATGGCCTCGTCGAGGTTGGCTCGGGTGACCGAGGCCAGCACCCGCGTCGTCAAGAAGATGCCGACGGGCTTGCCGACCACCAGACCCAGCACGATGCCGAGCGTGATGGGATCCGTCAGCGCCCGGGTGAATCCCTCGACACCCCCGATGTACACCCCGGCGGCGAAGAATGCGAATACCGGAATTGCGAACCCTGCCGACAGCGGGCGCAGGCGGTGCTCGAAGTGCTCGGCGAGACCGGGCCCGGCCTGGGGTCCTCCACCCGCCGCCGAACGCATCGCCGGCACGGTGAAGCCCAGCAGTACGCCGGCCACCGTGGCGTGCACGCCCGATTCGTGCATCAACACCCAGGTCGCCAGCGCGAGCGGCACCAGCAGCCACCACGACCGGATCCGGCGCTGCACGCACACCGCGAACAACACCAGCGGTACCGCAGCCGCCGCTAGCGCCAACCAGTTGATGCTCTCGGTGTAGAACACGGCGATCACCGACACCGCGAGCAGGTCGTCGACGACCGCGAGGGTCAACAGGAACGTGCGGAGCGCCGCCGGCAGATGCGTGGAGATGACCGCCAGCACTGCGACGGCAAAGGCGATGTCGGTTGCGGTCGGGATCGCCCAGCCCCGGGTGGCGCCGTCGCCCACGTGGGCGGTCACCGCGACGAAGATCAACGCCGGCGCCACCATCCCGCCGACGGCGGCCGCGATCGGCATCGCCGCCCGGGCGGGGTCACGCAGGTCGCCGGCCACGAACTCGCGTTTGAGCTCCAATCCGACTACGAAGAAGAACAGCGCGAGCAATCCATCGGCGGCCCAGGTGCCGACGGTGAGGTCCAGGTGCAGGCCGAACGGTTCGCCACCGATCTTGAGATCCCGCAGCGCGAAGTAGCTCTCCGACCACGGCGAGTTGGCCCAGACGAGAGCGACCGCAGCCGCGACCAACAGGATCGCCCCGCCGACCGTCTCCTTGCGCAGGATCGACGCAATGCGCTTGGTTTCCGCCCACGACCCGCGTGAGAGCAGCGTCGGCCGCGGAGGCCGGTGTGGCGCGTTGGCGGTCACGATGAATCCGATCTCTGGCGAGGGTCAACGAATGATCGCCGACCAGACTTCCCGGCACACCTGCCTCAACCTTATTGCATTGGCCGGGGCACTCATTGTGCAAGTGGGCTTGAACTCAATCGTCTAGCATCTGTGGCGGCGCGCCGGGAAGTCTGGTCGGCATCGATCTGCCCCAGCTACGAAATGGGTCACTCGATTCATGATGTTTTCGACTGAAGAGGTCGCCGGTGCGCGCAGCCACATCTCAGCCAGGTGTGACGCCAGCGCGCCCGCGCAATCGCCAAGAACTGATCTATCTCGTTGCGCCGGGCGGCAATCCGAACTATGGCGATGAGTTCATCCTACGCGCGTGGCTGCGCCACCTTGCCGTCGTTCGCCCGCACGCCGATGTCGTAGTCGACTGCCACACCCCCGGCCAAGCCGGCGTCCTTTTACAGGGCAGTCATCCGCGGATGACGTTCGTCGACACGATATGGCGGATCTGCTTCGAGACCGCCCACCTTGCTCCTTCCGAAGCCGCTGCCGTAGCGCAGGACGTCATCAAGAATCCGGGCCGGATGCCGCGGATCGTCTCGGGTATCGAGCTACTCGCCCGCGCCCACACCGTGCACCTTGTCGGCGGCGGCTATATCAACACGGTGTGGCCGCATCACGTAGCGCTGTTGGCCGCGGCCGCCGCGGCGGCCGATCGGTCCGGAGGGCGGGCGCTGGCCACCGGTCAAGGGCTGGTGCCGGTCGGGGAAAGCGAGCGGCTGGACCTGCTTCGCGAGTTGCAGTCCCGGTTCGCGATGTTCGACGTCCGTGACGCGCTGTCAGCCGATTCGCTTGCGGGTTCGAGTGGTTCGCACACATTCACCGGCGACGACGCATGGTTGGGAATCGGCGAGGACGATGTGTACGACGCCGTGTCAGAGGCCGCGCGGCGGCCCATCGTATTCTGCCTGCAATCCGATCTCATGGACGATTTTGCAGACGGCCAGGGCGTGGCCGGGCTCGCTCGTGCGATCACCGGGCTCATCGAGAACTGGGGCGTGGCGGGCCACGACGTCGCGGTCATCGAGGGCATTCCCGGCGCGGACCGCATCGTGTTCGACCGGGTGGCACACCTGTTGCCGGGCGCCATCTTCGTCCCGTTCACGACGGTCTGGAACGACGGCCTGCCTGCCAATGCGAACCAGATGTGGGTCAGTACCCGGTTTCACCCGCATCTGTTGGCCGCGGCGGCCGGAGCCAGCGGGTTGGCCCTGTCCGGACGCGCCGACTACTACCCGAACAAGCATCAGTCGCTCATCGAGGCGGGATCACGTTGGCAGACCGCGGACTCGGCGGCCTTGCCGCCCGCCCCAGTTCGTGACGGTGGCTTCTCCCCCGAAGCGGTTATGCTGCACCGCGGCAGTAAAGCCGCCTTAGCCGCCGAGATCTATCCGCCCCAGCGCTCGGCGATGCGTTGGGCGCGCAGCAGCCTCCGCCTGACCATGCGCCGCCCGACGGGCACCCCGCCGTACCGGCAGGGCGGTTAGCACCAGCAGTAGGTGCCAACCACCCACCGACCGACCAACACAGGCCGGACATTACGGTGACGCGGGGCGGTGCCCTTGAAATCATCGGTCGGATACGGCCACGATGGTTCAAGCCGTCCGTTGGAATACGGACAACGCACTCGGTTTGGAGTACCGATGGGGCCGATGTCGACCGGCGATTCCCCGTCCGGCAAGCGCCCACCCCGCAAACCGCCACAGCTGAGCAGACGCTCACGGTTCGTGGTGATCGGTATCGCTGCTCTGGTCGTCGTCTTGCTGGTAGGGCCACGGTTTGTGGATCTCTACGTCGACTGGCTGTGGTACGGCGAGGTGGGATATCGCGGGGTCTGGATCACCGTGTTGATGACCCGCCTACTGACGTTCGCTGTGGTCGCCGCCGTGGTGGGCGGCAGCGTACTTCTGGCTATGGCAGTCGCCTACCGGTCGCGGCCGGTCTTTGCGCCGGTCAAAGGCGAGAACGACCCGATCGCGGCGTATCGCACCCTGGTGATGAGTCGGAGGCTGCGGGTGGCGTTCGGAGTCGCCGGCGCCGTCGGGCTGATATCAGGCTTGATCGCACAGACGAATTGGGCCACCGTTCAGCGGTTTCTCCACGGTGGTTCGTTCGGCGTCACCGATCTCGAATTCGGCCATGACATCGGGTTTTTTGTGTTCGACCTCCCGTTTTACCGTTCGGTGCTGAACTGGCTTTTCGTCGCCGTCTGCCTAGCGCTGGCGGCGAACCTGATGACGCACTACCTGTTCGGCGGTGTGCGGCTTGGCTCCGGCGAAGGTTTGCTCACCGCGGCAGCCCGCGTCCAGTTGGCAGTGCCCGCGGGAATCCTCATCCTGCTCAAAGCCGTCGCTTACTGGTTCGACCGATATGACTTACTGACCTCCTCGCGCAAGGAGCCGACGTTTCGAGGCGCCGGTTATACCGACATTCATGCGGTGTTACCCGCCAGGCTGGTGCTGTTGGCCATCGCGGTGCTGTGCGCCGCGTCCTTCTTCGCCGCGATCTTCCTGCGCGACATGCGGATACCAGCGATGGCCGCCGCGCTGCTGGTGCTGTCGTCGATGCTGGTCGGTGGAGGCTGGCCACTGTTGATGGAACAGTTCTCCGTGCGCCCCAACGCGGCCGACGTCGAGCGCCCGTACATCCAACGCAACATCGAAGCGACTCGGCAGGCTTTTCAGCTCGAAGACGACCAGCTCGAATACCGCCCGTACCCCGGCGTGGGAACCAAGAATCCACGTGACATTCCCGCCGACGTCACCACCATCGCCAACGTGCGGCTACTAGACCCGAACGTACTGTCACGGACTTTCACCCAGCAGCAGCAGCTCAAGAACTTCTACAGTTTCGCCGACGAACTCGATATTGACCGCTACCGCATCGACGGTGAACTCCAGGACTACATCGTCGGAGTTCGGGAGCTCTCGCCGGACAGCCTGACCGGGAACCAGACCGACTGGATCAACCGCCATACCGTCTATACGCATGGCAACGGGTTCGTCGCCGCCCCGGCGAATCGAGTGAACGCCGCGGTCGGGGACGCCGCTGAAGCGGCCGAAAGTAACAGCGGTTACCCGATTTACGCGGTCAGCGACATCGCGACGCAAGCCGCCGGCGATCAGGTCATACCCGTCGAACAACCGCGGATCTACTTCGGTGAGGTCATCGCTAGGTCAGCGCCGGACTACGCGATCGTCGGCGGTGCCATCGATTCCGCGCCGCGCGAATACGACACCGACACTTCGACCTACACCTACACCGGTGCCGGCGGGGTGCCGATCGGTAACTGGCTGAATCGCACGATATTCGCGGCGAAGTTCGCCGAGCGCAACATCTTGTTCTCCCGTGCCATCGGTTCGGAGTCGAAGGTCATCTTCCATCGCGATCCGCAACAACGGGTACAACGGGTGGCGCCGTGGCTGACGACCGACTCGAATTCCTATCCGGCCGTGGTTGACGGACGTATCGTGTGGATCGTCGATGCCTACACCACGCTCGACGACTATCCCTACGCTCAGCGTAGTTCGCTGGAAGGAGCCGTCACCACGGCCACCGGGGTCGTCCGTCCCGGCAAACAAGTTGCGTACGCGCGCAATTCGGTCAAAGCCGTCGTCGACGCCTACGACGGCACCGTGACGCTATATGAGTTCGACACCGAGGACCCCGTCCTCAAGACCTGGATGCGTGCTTTCCCGGACACTGTCACGCCCGAGCGCGACATCCCAGATGCACTGCGTACCCATTTCCGGTACCCCGAGGACATGTTCAAGGTGCAACGCGATCTGCTCGCGAAGTACCACGTAGACGAACCGCGAGAATTCTTCACCACCAATGCATTCTGGTCAGTTCCCAGCGATCCCACCAACGACGCCAACCCGACCCAACCGCCGTTCTACATTCTCGTGGGCGACGAGGAGACGACCCAACCGTCATTCCGACTCGCCACTGCGATGGTCGGCTACAACCGCGAGTTCTTGTCCGCATACATTTCGGCGGATTCCGACCCGGAAAACTACGGCAAGATCACGGTGCTGCAGTTGCCAACCGACACCCTCACCCAGGGACCGCAGCAGATACAGAACTCCATGATTTCGGACACCCGGGTGGCGTCGGAACGTACTCTGCTCGAACGCTCCAACCGCATCCACTACGGCAACCTGCTCACCTTACCGATCGCCGACGGCGGTGTGTTATATGTGGAACCGCTGTATACCGAACGGATTTCGACCAACCCCAACAGCTCGACGTTTCCGCAACTGTCTCGGGTACTGGTGAGCTTCCGGGAACCGGGCGCCGGCGGTGTGCGCGTCGGATATGCACCGACGCTCGCCGAGGCACTCGATCAGGTATTCGGGCCAGGAACCGGACGTGCGGCCACCGCACCGGGAGGTGACGCGGCGAGTGCGCCGGCGGCACCGCCTCCGGACCGGCCGGCCACGTCGCCCCCTGCCGAAGGTCCCACGCCGCAGCGACCACCCGATGCAGTCACCCCACCGGGTGCCGGCAGCGAGTCCCCGGAGACGGCCGCCGAACTGCGCGAGGCGTTGGCCGAGATCCGCGCTGCACTCGAACGGATGGAGAGCGCCGTCGACGCCATCGATTCCCCTAGCCCGTAGCGCCTGCGACCCGACATCGCCGAACCGCGGAAGGCCGTCGGCCCGAACCATTGTCTGGCGCCGGGACACGTTCACGAGTAGATTCCTCGCCAGGTGCGCCGGGAAGCCTGGTCGGCTGTCGATTGGCTGACCTCACGAAAGGGACCCGGATGCACGATCTGCCGACCGCGGCTGCACGCACGCAACTTCAACCAGCTGTTCAGCTCGAGGGCCTGACCAAACGTTTCGGCCGGATCGTCGCGGTGGACGGCCTCGACCTGACCGTGCAGCGGGGTGAGGTGTTCGGCTTCCTCGGCCCGAACGGGGCCGGAAAGTCGACGACCATTCGCATGATGCTCGGCCTGATCCGCCCCGACGCGGGACGGGTCACCGTGCTCGGCATCGACGCCGCTGATGTGCGTCGCGCCCATGGATGTCTCGCGTATGTGCCCGCCGACGTCAGTCTCTGGCCGTTCCTGACCGGGGCGGAGATCCTGGAGTTGGCGGCGAACGTGGGGCCGCCGGTCGACCTCGAGTACCGGGCCGAGCTGGTCGAACGCTTCGCGCTGGATCTCGACCGGCCGGCCAAGGCCTATTCCACCGGTAATCGGCAGAAGGTGGCGATAGTCGCGGCGTTCGCCACCAGGGCCCCGTTGCTGATCCTCGACGAACCGACCAGCGGCCTGGATCCGTTGATGGAACGGGAGTTTCGACGCTGCCTCGGCGAGGCCAAACAGCGGAACCAGACAGTGTTTCTGAGCTCTCACCAGCTCGCCGAGGTGGAGGCGGTGTGTGATCGGGTCGCCATCCTGCGCCTCGGCCGGCTCGTCGAGATCGACACCATCGCCGACCTTCGACGACTGCGCCGAACCGTCGTAGAGGTGTCGTATCAGCGTGCCGAACCACAGCTGGCGGATGTTCCGGGAGTCACCGACGTCGAGCGGCTCGGGGACAAGCGGCTGAGGTTCAATATGTTCGGCTCGCCGAGTTCTGCTCTGCGCGCCCTGGCTGCGGTCGAGATCACCAGCGTCGCGATGCGCGAGCCGAACCTCGAGGAGATCTTCCTCGACTACTACGGCGAGCTGTCGCGGTGACCACGGGAACGGTCGCCGCCAGGCATGCCGCGCCCGCACGGCCATCGCCGAGAAGTGCGACCACCAGGCTCGCCATCCGGCAGGTTCGTCGCGGCACTGTGATCGTGTTCGCAGTATGCGCCGGGATGTCGTTCCTTGTTGCCGCACAATACAAGTCGACATTCCAGGACGCGCTGGGCCCGGAAGCTCTCCGTGCACTGGCTGAAAACCCGGCCATCCGAGTGCTTTTCGGCACACCAATGGCACTCGACGACGCGGGCGGCTTCACTGTCTGGCGAACGGGCACTCCGCTGCTGGTGGTGGCCGGCGTGTGGATCATGCTCGCCGCTGTCCGCATCACTCGTGGCGAAGAGGATGCCGGACACTGGGACCTTTTGCTGGCCGGCACTCTTCGTGTCTCCGACGCGCTGCGAAGCTCCTTTCTCACACTTGCCGGCGGCGCGCTGGTGATCAGCGTCGGCGTTTGGGCCGCAATGCTGGCCGCCGGGACCGCCCCATCGGGCGCAACTCTCTACGCCGCTGGATTTCTCGGGGTGACACTGACCTTCGCTGCGGCCGGATTCGTGGCCGGCCAGCTGATGCCCAACAAGCCGATGGCCGTCGGCGCCGCAGTGGGGTTTCTCGGCGCCGCTCTCCTGGTGCGAATGACCACCGACGCGTCCGCGGCATTGTCCGGACTGGCTTGGATCAGTCCCTTCGGGCTCATCGCCCGAATAGCGCCGTTCGCGGACAACAGAATCGCTCCGCTTGCGGTGCTGGCCTGCTACCCCATCGTGTTGGGGGCCACAGCGATGGCCATCGCACGATCGCGGGACGTGGGACGCGGGCTGTGGTCAGTGTCGCTGAGCCGTGCGCCGCGCACGAGACTGCTCGGCTCGGTGGCGGGATTTGCAGTGCGGCGTACCCTGCGGTCAACGCTGGGCTGGGTCGCCGCGATCATGACGTACTTCGTGGTGATCGGCGCCACGATCGCGTCCATTCTCGAATTCTTCGAACAGAACCCGCGATTCGCCGAACTGGCCGCCGCCGCCGGCTTTGCCGGCCTTAGCTCTGCAGAGGGGTTCGCCGCCGCGCTGTTCGCGCTGTGCGCCATCGCGACTGGGATGTACGCCGCCACCAGAATCTCGGCGTTCGTGGCCGACGAGCAGGCACGGCGCTCCACGCTGTTGTTCGCCTCGCCCGTTTCTCGCGTGGGCCTATTGAGCGCAGAAGTCGCGGTAGTGGTATTCGGCGTTCTTGTTCTCCACGTCGCCGCGGCGGCCGGCATCATGGTCGGGGCCGCGGCGACGGGTGCGCCCCTTGCCTTTTCCGACGCGCTTGCCGGGGCGCTGAACGCCGCGCCGATCGCTGCTCTGGCGCTGGGCGCGGCAGTGCTCGCGACCGGATGGTCACCATCTGCGGTCACCGCCATCGGCGCTGTTCCAGTGGTCGGTGGGTTCCTGCTCGACGTCGTCTCCGAAAGCATGCACGCGCCGGGATGGCTACAAGAGGCGTCCCCCTTCGCACACGTGCGCCCGGTGCCTTTGGTGGCGCCCGGTTGGCCGGCGCTGGGGGTGCTGGTGACCATCGCCGTTGCCCTCGCTGCGGTTGGGATGGCGGGATATCGGCGCCGGGACCTGACATCCTGACCGCTTTGCTTCAGCGTTTCGACGCCAGAGTCGTCACGTGTTCTTGGCGACAAAGCGCTTGAAGAGCAGCCAGGCGATTGCAGCGTTGTAGGCGAGGCCGCAGACAAGGTACGGCCACCAGAGGGACCCTTCGCTGGCTGACCAGAAGGCCTTGGCCGCCCAGAACGGCGGCAAGACGCCGAACGCCAGTGCCCACGCCGAGTCGATGAACCAGGGCAGGCATGGCAGGCCGGCGATTAGCATGCCGAGTGCGCGGATCATTGCGATGCCCTGGATCTTGTTGCCCGCCAACGCAAGGATCAACAGCGTCGTGACGATCGCGGACAGCCCCGCCAGCAGTCCGATCGGCACCAGGGCGGGCACGAGTCCGGGTTCGAGCAATCCGCTGAACGACAGCGTCAACACGACGTAGAGCGTTGCCACCAACAGCACGGTGCCCGCACGGTAGCCGAAGAATATCGACAACGGCACCGGAGTCACCCGAAGCGCGGCCAAGGTGCCGGCGTCGACCTCGTCGAGCACCAGTAGCGCGGCCAGACCTCCGGCCACGATCACACTGGTCAGCAACAGAAATGCGGTCAGCACCAAGGGGTAGTACGGGACGAGGTCGAAGTCGTAGCGGTCAGTGAGCAACCCGGTGAACATCGGGGTGAGGACGGCGACGCTGACGGTCCAGATCACCGGCGCGACAACCACCATCACCAGCAGTGGATCGCGGTAGGTGCCGCGGATGTCGTTGCGTGCGAACGCTGCTACCGCCCGTCTCGACACGGACCGGCTGGTCATGTTCCCGACCTGGCCACGACGTACTTGCCGAAGAAGAACTTCGCTGCCGCACACATCGCCGCCACGGACACCAGTGGGTACCCCACCGCGTACACCGCCTGCCACGGCGTAACGGTCAGCTGTCCGAATGCGTCGCCGAGCAGTAGCAGCGGACCGAGGGTGGGGATCGCGTACAGCACCGGATTCGCCCACACGCCAGAGAGGCTCAGCACCGGTAGACCGATCATCACGGCCAGCGGGACCGTGCCGAATATCACCCAGTCGCCGACTGAGGAGAACGGTAGGCAGGTGATGAAGCCGACCAGCAGCATCAGAACGGTGCCCAGGATCACGCCCACGATCATGGGAATCGGCCGATAGTCAAGACCGTGTGCCACCGAAACCACCACCACCGCCACCGACAGCGAAAGACCGGTTAGCAACGCTACTTTCGAAGTCAGATATTCCCAGAATCGCAGCGGCGTGGAGATGATGGCGCCCACCGTCCGCTCCTGTTTCTCGAAGAACACCGAACCGCCGATGAAGAAGAATCCGACGATGGCGATGTCGCCCAGCAGAATGTAGGGCTCGAATACCGGTCGCAGCCGGTGCGGCAACGGCAGCAAGACCGCCAGCCAGATGAGGCCGCTGAACACCCCCGCGTGCAAGAACTTCTGCCGGACTTGCAGCGTGAGCTCCAGACGGAACACGCTCGCCAGCCGGGTCACGTCAGCCGCCTTCCGGTGGCTTCGACGAACACGTCGTCGAGTGTCGCCTCCCGGCTGTGGATGGTCTCCACATGATGGTTTCGTAAGACGGCGTGAAACGCGGAATCCTCGGCCAGGCCGTCCATCCCGAACTCTGCGGTCTCGAGCGTCCCGTCTTGTCCCCGGTACTCGACGCGCACGCAACGCTGGCTGCGGGCGATCTTGAGCTCGGTCGGGGTGTCCATGGCAACGATGCGACCGTCCACCACGAACGCGACCCGGTCACAGAGCTCGTCGGCCACGCGCATGTCATGCGTGGTGAGAAAGATGGTGCGACCACGTGCCTTCAGGTCGAGCACGATGTCTTTGACTTTTCGCCCGTTGACGGGGTCGAGGCCGGATGTGGGCTCGTCGAGGAACAGCAACTCGGGATCGTTGAGCAGCGCGCGGGCGAACGTCAGCCGCATCTGCATGCCCTTTGAGTAGTTGCCGACTCGAACGTCAGCGTCGTCGGCCAACCCGACCGCATCGAGAAGTTGCATCGGGTCGAGCGTGTCGACGCCGTACAGGGACGCGAAGAACCGCAGGTTCTCCAGCCCGCTGAGCTTCTGATAGTGATTCGGCAACTCGAACGACACTCCGATGCGCTCGTAATAGTCGCGCCCCCAGGCTGCGGGCTCCCTCCCCCACACGGACACCTCGCCACCGTGACCGCTGAGCAGTCCGATGAGCAGCTTCTGCGTCGTGGACTTGCCCGCACCGCTCGGACCGAGGAACCCGAAGATCTCCCCCCGGTCGACGGTGAACTCCATTCCGCGGACCGCCGAAATGTCGGACTTCGGATACGTGAAGGTCAGCCCGCGCACGCTGATCACCTCAGTCGCCGTAGGACTGCCCTGTTTCGATGACAGAACGGATCGCATGCGATGCCTTCCGGGGTAGCAGGAACCAGGTTCCGACCAGACTTCCCGGAGCGCCGATTGCACTATACTGAATCTTCAGAAAATACTGAAGCTGTTTTGGGAGGCATGGTGGCTGAGCCGCCCGACCCTCGCGCCATTGCCGAGGAGCTGGCCCTTGTCCTGTCCACTCATGGGATGCAGCGCATGACCGCGCGGGTTCTTGCGGCGCTGGTGTTCACCGAGCAACCCACGATGACGATGGGCGAGCTCGCCGAGCAACTGCAGGCGAGTTCGGGCGGTATCTCCGGGGCATTGAAAATGCTTACCGGCGTGGGCGTCGTGGAACGCGTGCCCGCGCCCGGCAGTCGGCGCGATCACTATCGTCTGCGCGACGACGCCTGGGCTGTGCAATACACCAAACAGAACGAGGTGCTGTCGGGGGTTCTCGCGGCCGCGGAGGCCGGAATTGCCGCTACCGAGGACGGCAGCCCGGCCCGCCGACGCCTCACACAGATGCGAGATTTCTACACGTTCCTGCTGGAGGAGATTCCCGCCATGCTCGATCAGTGGCAGCAACGATTTACGGCGCGGTGAGCGGCTTGGCTTCGAACGCGAACCGGTTCACCACGGTGTAATTGCGGACCGGTGTCGCGGACAGCACCCTGTACGACAGCCGCGCTCCAGTTGTCGGAATCTTCTCGTATCCGGCGATCGTGGACGCCCGCTCGACAAAGCGCAGCCGCCGATTCCACCGCTGAATTTCGCGCGGGTTCCGGATGCCCCATTTGACGATGCCTGCCTGCAGAAGCTTCGACACCCGCGGGCCCAGCGGTGACAACGTGTCGAAGACCATCTCGCCGCCGCGGTCGAACCGCCCCGCGATACGGCACAGCAGCGCACGCACGTCGACTTCGGCCAGAAACATGAGCAGGCCTTCGGCAACCATCAGCACCGGTCGGTCCGCCGGTATCTGGTCCAGCCAACCCTCATCGGTCACCGATGAGCCGATCATTCGATACCCGTCGCCGTCGTCGTAGAGCTTGCGTCGCAATGCGATGACCTGCGGCTGGTCCACGTCGAACCACTGCACGGTTGCCGGCGGTTGAAGCCGAAATGCCCGAGTGTCCATCCCGCACCCGAGGTGCAGCACGACCGTATCCGGATGGCGAACGAGAAAGTCAGCGCTCCAGTCATCGAGCCGTTTGGCGCGCAGGGCAACCAGGTACTGGTTGAGCCCCGGCCGCACGTAACGATGTATTCGGGTCCAATCGTAATCGATTCGGTCGACCGCCTGTGCAGCCGCGGTATCCCCCAGAATCGGTCGCGGGGAGCGGCTTTCGAATGCCCGCAGGTACAACGTGCATAGGTTCGTCCACTCCACCGACTTCCAGGGCACATCGCTGAAATCGACCTTCGCCGTCATAGCTGCTCCTCTACTCGCGCTAGCGGACCGTGCGCGGAAGTCGCGAAAACCCAACACTCCGCTTGCCCCACTGTCCCCGCTCACGGCCGCGGGCGGCAACAGGTCAGCGGATCCGGCGCTCCCGGTCTGACTTGGGCCACACGTACGGCAAATCGTCGGGCACGTCGCCGAAGTGCACCCGGTAGTGGTCCGGGTCCTTACGCACCAGCGAGGACTGGTGGCTGCGATGAAACTCCGTATCGCCCAACCAGGGTGGCAATTCGGCGGCGCTGGCCAACTCCTGTTGGGTCCGCACCTCGGTCAGGCCGGTGCCCTGCTTCAGATCGGCGGCAAGGGTCGACGCACATGTGTCGGAGGCACCGGTCTCGCACCACACCGCGCAGATGTCGAGCCCGTAACGCACCAGGGCCTCCTCGTATCCCGCCCACATGGCAACGGCCGGATGGTGGCGCCAGCCGTAGCCCGGCACCGTCAGGCCCCGCAGGATCTGGATGGTCTCGACCCGCTGCTTACCGAGACGGCGTCGGTCGAGCACGCGCGCCGACGCGTCGAATCCCGAGTAGGGCAGGAACGTCTGCACGCCCCCAGGTACCCGACATGGCGCGGACCGAAACTCACTTCGGGCTCAACGCCGACCGGCGGGGTTCAGAACCAACCGCCGGCGGGACGAATCCCCTTGTACCAGTCCACGACTGCGCGTGACGTGCGATCGGCCTCGGCGTCGGAACGCACGAGCGCCATCGATGTGGTGAAGTCCTGAACCCCGTTCATCGAGCACTCGTAGCTGATCCGGAGCGCCAGGTCCCGCACCCAGTCGACCACCCGGACCCGCTTCCCGTCGCGGGTGTACCGCACATCGCAGACCACCAGCAGCCGCTGGGCTCCGATGGAGATGGCGGTGTCGGTGACAAAGTCGCAGATCTGGTTCTCGCTGGCCCTCTCCTGGCGTCTCGCGCGGCTGAAATGACCATCTGCGACAATCGAATCGATCAGCTCGTCATCGACGATGACGATGATCGACTCAGCGCTTTCGCCGTCGCTGACACCATGGCGGCGGAACTCCGCGGCCATGGACTCGTATAGCTCTGTCGCCTGACCGAAAACAATCGGCGACGAGCCGATCTCCCGGACTGCCAACTGAGACTCCATTCGACTCATGAGTGCTGACTCGAGCACCCCTGCGCCGTAACTAGACGGCTATCCCTTGAGCGTTGCGCAACTGAGCTTCTCGTTGCACAGCGCGCTCCTGTTCTCTGGTGAGTTCCAGCGCTACGCGGATTCCATCCCGGTAGCCCGCTGCCACATCGTCGTGAGACTCCGCGCGTAGCGCCTCAGAGAGACGCTGTGAGATCGTGCGGAGCGCGGCCAACGTCCTGGTGCGCAGACGTTGCGACCAGCGCTCCTCGTTGCGCGAAGTGTTCGTGAAATCCATTGCAACGACTGCCATTTGATCGAGGACACAGAGGCGCGCGAATCGAAGTGCCGCGGTGTAGCCCTTGCGGTGCGCGGCGCTGCGTTCACCGGTCGATGCGCCGCCTGCCTTGGCCAGCGCATCCTCCAGTGCATCCAACTCGGTGCGATCGACCGATGTCGCCGCTTCCCCCGGCAGTTCCGTGCGCCTCATCACGGCGTCCACTTGTTCTACGTCCCTTCTCGTTGACTATCGACTTTCTAAAAGCAAAGAGTTTGCACGTTGCGGTGTCGCAATTAGTTCCAACGCAACCGGCGTGGCAAGAATTTCTTTGAGTTCGCGCTGCGATTTTTAGTTGTGCACCGAGAAAACGATGTCCGCACAGTAAATATCGGCTCTGAAACCGTGCCTCAGAGCCGATAATTTCTGCAGGTCCGATCAGTCACAACTAACCCGAGCGCTTACGCTTCGGAAGGAATTCCTCAGTCGCTTCGACCTTGGCTCGTTTCTCTGCCCGACGCTCTTTAATTGACTTCCCGGGCTTTTTCGCAGATTGTTTAGCCATCGTTGCTCCTTTTCACAGTGGCAACCATCACTTGGTCCGACCATACCCGAGAAAAAAATAAAAGCCAGCCTGCTAATACGTGGTTTCGTCGCTGCTCAGCGGGTCAACACCGCGACGCTCTCGACGTGGTGTGTCAGCGGAAACGAGTCGAAGACCCGCACCTGTTCGACGGTGTACCCGTGACCCAGATACAGCCCGACGTCACGCCCGAATGCCGCAGCCTCACATCCGATGTGGATCACCCGAGGCACCCCGGCATCGGCCAACAGCTCGATCACCTCGCGGCCGGCGCCCGACCGCGGCGGGTCGAGCACTGCGACGTCTGCGCGCCGCCGTTGGGCCTTCAATGCGCGGCGCACGGAATCTGTGACCACCGACACCGAGCCCATGTCGGCCAGCGTCGCACGTGCCGCGCGCGACGAAGTGCGTGACGTGTCGACGGTGACGACCCGGCCGGTCTCGCCGACGGCCTCGGCGAGCACCGCGGCGAGAATTCCTGCGCCCCCGTACAAGTCCCACGCGGTCATGCCCCGCTGCAGCTGCGCATAGCCGGCCACCAGCTGGCTGTAGGTCTGCGCCGCATCCCGGTGGGCCTGCCAGAACCCCGTGACCGGCACCTTCCAGGTCCATCGCCCGACCCGCTGCAGCGCTTCGTAGTTGCCCTCGATCACCTGCGTGGCGGCCCTGCGCCCAGTGCGCGGCCCCGATTGCACGACGTGGCGCACGCCGTCGTCGTCGAGTGCGACGTGCACCTGGGCGCCCACCGGCCAGGAATGCTCGTCGAGCCCGTCCAGCATGCCTGCGGGCAGTTGCGCACAACCGAGTTCGGTGACCACTTCCGAGCTGTGATAGCGGTGAAAGCCGAGGTGACCGTCGGCCGAGGTGTGCAACCGAACCCTGGTCCGCCATCCGGTGGCACTCCCCTCACCCACCGGTTCGGCGGTGGCCTGTTCCTCGTCGAGCCAGCGGTAGCCGCCGAGCCGGGCCAGTTGGTTGGCGACGACGAAGCCCTTCAGCCGTCGCAGCGCCTCCGGCGCGGCGAACGCCATATCGCAACATCCTGCGCCGTCGACGCCAGCGATCGGACAGATGGACGCGACCCGGTCGGTCGACGGTTCGATCACCTCGACGGTGTCGGCGTGCCAGTACTTTCCGTGGTCGGGTGCACCCTCCCTCAAGCGGACCCGCACCGTCTCCCCGGGCAGCGCGTGCCGGACGAACACCACGCGCCCGTCATGGCGGGCCACACAGCTGCCCCCGTTGGCCGCGGGCCCGGTGGTGAGCGTGAGATCGGCCGGGGTCGCGTCGAGCGGTTCGGTCACTCCAGGAAACCCCTGCGCACGTCGCCCGGTGCGGACTGCGGCTGCATGGTCTTGAGCCGCTCCGAGGAATTCAACTGCCACGGAACCGATGTCACCATCACGTTCGGCTCGAACAACAGCCTTCCCTTCAGCCGCAGTGCGCTTTGGTTGTGCAGGATCTGCTCCCACCAGTGACCGACGACGTACTCCGGGATGAACACCGTCACCACGGTGCGCGGCGACTCCTTGGACACCCGCTTGACGTAGTCGATCACCGGGCGGGTGACCTCCCGGTACGGGGACGCGATCACCTTGAGGGGCACGCTGATGTCGCTGTTCTCCCACTTGTGCCGCAGCGCACGCGTCTCGGCGTCGTCGACGCCGACGGTGATCGCCTCCAGCACGTCCGGACGGGTGGCCCTGGCATAGGCCAGCGCGCGCATGGTCGGCAGATGCAGTTTGGACACCAGCACGACCGCATGGTTGCGGCTGGGCAGCACCAGGTCACCGATTTCGCCCGCCTGTTCCTCGAGTTCGCGCGCGACGGTGTCGTAGTGGCGCCGGATGAGCCGCATGATGCCGAACAGGGCCGCCATCGCCAGGATCGCGATCCAGGCGCCCGCGACGAACTTACTGACCACCACGATGACCAAGACCGTTCCCGTGCATACCAATCCGACCGCGTTGATCGCTCTGGACCGCATCATCTTGCGGCGTGCGGCGGTGTCGGTCTCGGTGCGCAGCAGCCGCGTCCAGTGCCGCACCATGCCCGTCTGGCTGAACGTGAACGCGACGAAAACCCCGACGATGTAGAGCTGGATCAGCGAGCTCACCTGCGCACCGAACGCGACGACGAACGCGATGGCCGCCAAGGCCAGAAACAGAATGCCGTTGGAGAACGCCAACCGGTCACCGCGGGTGTGCAGTTGGCGCGGTAGGTAACGGTCTTGGGCCAAGATGTCCCCGAGTAGGGGGAACCCGTTGAAGGCGGTGTTGGCCGCCAGCGCCAGGATCAGCGCCGTGACCGTCGTGATCAACAGCAACCCGAGAGAAAAATCGTGGAACACCGCGTCGGCCAGCTGGGCGAGCAACGTCTTCTGTTGGTAGTCCGGCGGCGCCCCGACCAGCTGCTCATGCGGGCGCTCGGCGATTTGCACACCCGTCTCGTTGGCCAACATGATGGTGCCCATGAACAGCGTGACCGCCAGCGCACCCAACAGCGCCAGCGTCGTGGCCGCGTTGCGCGACTTCGGTTTCTGAAACGCCGGCACCCCGTTGCTGATCGCCTCGACGCCGGTCAGCGCCGCGCTGCCGGACGAAAACGCCCGCGCGACCAAGAAAACCAGCGCGAACCCGAGGACATCGCCGTGCTCGGGCGCCATCTCGAAATCGGCCGACTCCGCCTGCAACGGCTGACCGAGCAGGTAGAGCTGGATGAAGCCCCAGCCGAGCATGACGAACATACCGATGAGGAACAGGTACGTCGGGATCGCGAACGCGGTGCCCGACTCGCGCACACCCCGCAGGTTCATCGCCGCCAGAAACAGGATCGCCACCACCACGAACGACACCTTGTGCTGGTTGACGAACGGCACCGCGGAGCCGATGTTCGACATCGCCGACGACATCGACACCGCCACGGTCAGCACGTAGTCGACCAGCAGCGCACTGGCCACGGTGAGCCCCGCGGTCGGCCCCAGGTTGGTGGAGACCACCTCGTAGTCGCCGCCGCCCGACGGGTAGGCGTGCACGTTCTGCCGGTAGCTGGCGATGACGATCAACATGACCGCGGCCACGGCCAGCCCGATCCAGGGCGTCATCGAGTACGCGGCGAGGCCCGCGACCGACAGAACCAGGAAGATCTCCTCCGGTGCATAGGCCACCGACGACAACGCATCGGAGGCGAACACCGGGAGCGCGATCCGCTTCGGTAGCAGCGTGCGCGAGATCTTGTCGCTGCGGAACGGTCTGCCGAGAACCAACCGTCGTGCGACGGTCGAAAGCTTGGACACGAGTGCCAAGGGTAAGCCTGACGGCCGATAACCGCGGGAAAGCGGTAGCGTTCCGACTGCGCGGGTTCGAACAGGAAGGACCGTGGAGTGCGGGTAGTGGTGATGGGCTGCGGCCGGGTGGGGGCGTCGCTGTCAGACAGCCTGGCCAGAATCGGTCACGATGTGGCCGTTATCGACCGCGACAGCACCGCGTTTCACCGGCTGTCCCCGGAGTTCCCCGGGGAGCGGGTGCTCGGTATGGGATTCGACCGCGACGTGCTGCTGCGGGCGGGCATCGAGGAGGCCGGCGCGTTCGCCGCGGTGTCCTCCGGCGACAACTCCAACATCATCTCGGCACGGGTGGCGCGCGAGACGTTTCGCGTCGAGCGGGTGGTCGCCCGCATCTACGACGCCAAACGCGCCGCGGTGTATGAGCGACTGGGCATCCCGACCGTCGCGACCGTGCCGTGGACCACCGACCGGCTGCTCAACGTGCTCACCCGCGAAACCGAGACCGCGAAATGGCGCGACCCCACCGGCAACGTCGGCGTGACCGAGCTGGCCTTGCACGAGGAATGGGTCGGACGGCCGATGACGGATCTGGAGACCGCCACGGGCGGGCGGGTCGCGTTTCTGATCCGGTTCGGTGAGGGCGTGCTGCCCGACACGAAGACCGTCATCCAGGCCGGCGATCAGGTGTTCATGGCCGCCATCGCCGGACATATCGCCGAAGCGCTGGCGATCGCGGCGTTGCCGCCCAGCGAGGACATCGAGGGCTAGAGAGACGCTATGAAAGTCGCCATCGCCGGTGCCGGCGCCGTCGGCCGCTCCATTGCCCGCGAACTCGTCGACACCCACGACGTGACCCTGCTCGAACGCAACCCCGACCACATCGACGTCGACGCGGTCCCCGCCGCCCAGTGGCGGCTCGGCGACGCCTGCGAGCTCACCCTGCTGGAGGCGATCAAGCTCGAGGGGTTCGACGTGGTGATCGCGGCCACCGGCGACGACAAGGTCAACGTCGTGGTGAGCCTGCTGGCCAAGACCGAGTTCGCGGTGCCCCGGGTGGTGGCCCGGGTCAACGACCCCCGCAACGAATGGCTGTTCGACGAGAGCTGGGGCGTCGACGTCGCGGTATCGACGCCGCGGATGCTGGCCTCCCTGGTCGAGGAGGCCGTCGCGGTCGGTGATCTGGTGCGGCTCATGGAGTTCCGCAAAGGCCAGGCCAACCTGGTCGAGATCACGCTGCCCGACGACACCCCGTGGGGCGGACGGCCGGTCAAGCGCCTCGAACTGCCCCGCGACTGCGCGCTGGTGACGATTCTGCGCGGTCCGCGGGTGATCGTGCCCGAGTCCGACGAACCGCTGGAGGGCGGCGACGAGTTGTTGTTCGTGGCCGTCGCCGAAGCCGAGGACGACCTCAAGGCGTTGCTGCTGAACCGCCAGCCGCGCTGATCTCGGGCACCGGTACGCGCGAGCAGACGCCAACCCCAAATTGGGGGGCTCAGGGGTTTACGCGACTGCTCGCCAGAGAAGGTGGCGGGCTGGCGACCAGTGGCTTCAGTGGGCATCCGATTGGGCCACGCCGTCACGCTCGGTGTGCGCGGCGTCGACGTTGGTGCCCGCAGTGCCTGCCTGCTCAGCCTCGTGGGCACGGATGGCGCGCTGGGCCGAACGGATCGCCAGATAGGTGACCAGCGCGGCGACCGCGGTCAGCGGCCAGCCCATCGCGATGCGCGCCGCGCCCAGCCAACCGGTCTGGTCCGCGTCGTACAGATGGTGCTGCACGACGAACCGCGAGGCGAAGACCAGCACCCAAACCAGCGTGGCCGCGTCGAACACCCGCACCGCCTTGCGCACGTCGCGCCAGCCGCGGTCGTGCCCGCTGACCCATGCCCATACAAAGCCGACGACGGGCCGGCGCACCAGCACCGACAGCGCGAACACCGACGCCCACAGCAGCGACGTCCAGATGCCCAGCAGGAAGTAGCCCTTCGACTCCCCCATCGCATAGGCGATCAACGCGCAGATGCCGACACCGAAGAAGCCGGAGACCGCAGGCTGCGCGGTCTCGCGGCGCGCCAGCCGCCACACCAGGATGAGCGCGGCCACCGCCAGCGCCGATATGACCGCGGGCACCAGCCCGAACAGCGATGACGCCGGAACGAACACCAGCACCGGCAGCGATGAGTAGATCAGTCCGCTGATGCCGCCTACCTGGGCGAGGACGGCGTTGATCTTGTTGCTCGGTTCACCCGGTACGGTTCCGGGCTCGCTCACTTCTGAATCTCGTAATGCGGGTTGTAGATGGCCTTGGAGCCGTTGTCGAGCTTGCCGACTCGGCCGTGCACCTTGAGGGTGCGGCCCGACTCGATACCGGGGATGCGGCGCTGGCCCAGCCAGACCAGCATCACGGAGTCGGTGCCGTCGAACAGTTCGGCCTTGACACCGGTGCTGCTCTTACCGTTGCACTCCACGCTGCGCAGTGTGCCGATCATCGTCACTTCCTGACCGCGTTCGCAGTCGATCGCCTTCTGTGCGCCGGTACTCGCGGCTTCGTCGCTGAACTCTTCGACATCGAGTTGCTCCGGGTCCTCCGTCAACCGCCGCGTGAGCCGGCGCAGATACCCTTCGGCCGTAGCCATGGCCTCTCCTGACCTTTCGCAGATCTTCCATAGATCTACCCAATCAACGCCACCGTAGACCTGTTGGTTCCGATATGCCACGCGGGGTGGAGTCGCCACGCCGGGCGATTTCGCGGCTTGGCACGATCGTCGAATGGCCGTCAATCTGCGTGGGGTGACCGTGGTGCTGCTGCCCGGCACCGGGTCCGACGACAACTACGTTCATCGGGCATTCTCGGCCGCGCTGTGGGACGCGGGCGCGGTGATGGTCACCCCGGCGCCGGAACCCGACCGGCTCGTCGCGGGCTATCGCGAGGCGCTGCGCGACGCCGGCCGCGACGGCGCGATCGCGGTCGGCGGGGTGTCGATCGGCGCGGCGGTGGCCACCGCGTGGGCGTTGGAGCATCCGGGGCAGACCGTGGCGGTGCTCGCGGCGCTGCCGGCGTGGTCGGGATCCCCGGAAACGGCGCCGGCCGCGATGGCTGCGCGCCACTCCGCGCAGTTGCTGCGCGATGACGGGCTCGACGCGGCCACCGCGACGATGCGGGCGTCGAGCCCGCGCTGGCTGGCCGACGAGTTGGCCCGCTCATGGGCCGCGCAGTGGCCCTCGCTGCCCGACGCGATGGAGGAGGCCGCGGGCTACGTCGCACCGACCTGCGACGAGTTGACCCGACTCGCGGCCCCGATGGGTGTGGCCGCCGCAGTCGACGACCCCGTACATCCCGTCGACGTCGCACGGCAGTGGGCGCAAGCCGCGCCGCGGGCCGGGCTGCGCACTTTCACGCTCGACGAGATGGGGGCCGACCCAGCGGTGGTCGGCGCCGCGTGTGTGGCAGCGCTTGGGGCCTGCGATTTCGGCGCGCTAAAGCCCGCTGAGGGGTGATCAGCGCGCCGAAATCCCTAACCGCCGGTGATCGTGCGCAGCTGCTGCATGGCCGAGCCCTGCACGCTGCGCCGCGCGGCCGGTTCGGTCAGCGGCGGCTGCTGACCGCCCTGCTGTGCCTGCTGGGCGGCGGCCTGCTCGGCGGCGACGCGCAGTTGTTCGGCCATCGGCTCGGGCAGCTCCACGGTTAGCGGGGTGCGCACCGGCATCGGAGTGTCGCCGCGGCGAACCACGGTGTCGGCCAACGCATTTCGTGCTTCTTCGGCCAGCGCGTCGATGGTCTGCTGGGTGCCGTTGACGACGCAGCGGATCATCCAGCGGTAGCCGTCGACGCCGATGAACCGCACCACACCGGCCTGATTGGCGTCGCCGGCGGCCACCCCGACGATCTCGCGGCCCCACGGGCCGTCCTGGATGCTCACCGACGGAACGTCCTTGCGCAGCGACTCGGCCAGTTCGGTGGCGATCTCGCGCCACAGCCCAGTCGACTTCGGCGCGGCGTAGGCGGCGATGGTGAACCGGCCGTTGGGCGTGACGACCCAGACCGCGCTGGGCACGCCCTGCTGGGACACCTCCACCTGCACCTGCCCGCCCTCGGGCAGCGGGATCAGCACCGAGCCCAGGTCCAGTCGGCCCACCGCGGCCACCGACGGGTCGTCGAAATCGTCGATGTCGAAGGGACCTTCGAGCTCATCGTCGACTGCGCCGACCTCGTCGGGGGTGTTGTCGTTGTCTTGTTTACCGAATGCCATCACAAACTCGCATGTCCGCCGGAGGAACCGTGGCCGCCGTCGCCACGGGATGTGTCAGCCAGGCCCGCCTCGTCGAATGACGTCACCTCCACCAGCTCGGGCAGTTCGACGCGCTGCACGAGCAACTGTGCGATCCGGTCGCCGCGGTGCACGAGAATCGGCGCCTGGGGGTCGAGGTTGATCAGCGCCACCTTGATCTCACCACGGTAGCCGGCGTCAATGGTACCCGGGCTATTCACAATCGAAAGCCCAACGCGGGCAGCCAAACCCGAACGGGGGTGGATCAGCCCGACCATCCCGTGTGGGATGGCGACCGCGATGCCGGTCGGAACGAGTGCCCGCTGGCCGGGGGCCAGTTCGACATCGACCGCGCTGTAGAGGTCGACGCCCGCGTCGCCCTCATGCGCACGGTGGGGCATGGGCAGATCTGGGTCCAGACGCACGACCGCCAAAGTGGTGGACACGACGTCAGAGATTACCCTTGGCCGCGTGTCAGACACGCGTGCCACGTCCCAAACCGTGCGCTACCGGGAACGGTTGTGGGTGCCCTGGTGGTGGTGGCCGCCGGGCCTCGGCTTCGGCGCGCTGCTCGCATTCCAGGTGAACCAGGGGGCGCCCGGCCTGCCGGGCTGGGCGCCGTATGCAGTGTTGCTGCCGGTCGCCGCCATCACACTGCTGTGGCTCGGCAGGACCGAGGTGCGGGTGGTCAGCGACGCCGACGACACCGAGCTGTGGGTGGGCGCGGCGCACCTGCCGATGAGCGTGGTGTCGCGCTCCGCGGAGGTGCCGCGCAGCGCCAAGTCCGCGGCGTTGGGCCGCCAACTCGACCCGGCGGCTTACGTCATGCACCGGGCATGGGTGGGCCCCATGATTTTGTTGGTTCTCGACGATCCCGACGATCCCACCCCGTACTGGCTGGTCAGTTGCCGTCACCCGGATCGTGTGCTGACCGCGTTGCGCGGCCCGCAGCAATAGCAGACCCCCAAACCGCACCCGTCAGGCCGCGCAGTCGCTGCAGAGCATCACACCGTTCTTTTCGCTGGCCAGTCGGCTGCGGTGGTGTACCAGGAAGCAGCTGGAGCAGGTGAACTCGTCAGCCTGCTTCGGAATGACGCGCACCGACAGCTCCTCGCCGGAGAGGTCGGCGCCTGGCAGCTCAAAAGACTCCGCGGACTCCGATTCGTCGACGTCAACGACGGCAGCCTGGGCCTCGTTGCGCCGCGCCTTCAGTTCTTCCAGCGAGTCTTCTGAGACGTCATCAGTCTCAGTTCGCCGTGGGGCGTCGTAATCGGTAGCCATCCTCGTCCCCTCCGATAAACGTTGCAGCAGAGCTTTGTACCAGCGTCGAACGCATCCACCAAATGATTCGTGCCCGTATTGGCACAGGTTCTACTGTGATTTACGTCACACCTGGGTAGGCGCCGCCCGAGGGACTCTAGACCACTGCCTCTAGAGTGCAACCGTGGTCGCGCAAATCACCGAGGGAACCGCGTTCGACAGACACGGTCGCCCGTTCCGTCGGCGCCATTACGTACCGGCAACCGTGATGTTCGTCGCACTGGCGATCGTGACGCTGTTGGTCTGGGTCATCGCCCTGAACCGGCCGGCCGATGTGCACGAGGCTACGGTGTGCAACCCGCCGCCGGCGCCGACGGATCCCGCCGCGCCGCCACCGCCGCCGCTCGGCGAACAGGTGTCGCGCGCGGAGATGACCGAGGTGATGCCCGCCAAGCTCGCCGAGACCAAGATCCGCGTCCTCAACGCCAGCGGCCAGGGTGGTCAGGCCGCCGAGGTGGCCAGCGCCCTGCGTGACCGGGGATTCAACGACCCGACCGCCGAGAACGACGCGATCTACGTCAGCGCCAGGCTCGAGTGCCACGGCCAGATCCGGTTCGGTCCGTCCGGGCGGGCCGCGGCGGCCGCCGTCTGGCTGGTCGCGCCCTGCACGGAGCTGTTCGAGGACGAACGCCCCGACGACACCGTCGATCTTGCGCTCGGCACCGAGTTCACCGAGCTCAGCAGCGGCGACGATATCGAGGCGATGTTGGCCAGCCTGCGCCCAGACGCCACCCAGCCGCCCGACCCGGGGCTGCTGTCTGAGATCCACACCGCGGCCTGCTAGGCCAGGCCCACCGCGGCGGTGAGCGCGTCGGCGATACCGGGCGCGGCGGCCAGAACCATTCCCGGCGTGCCGGTCGGAAGGTCATCGGGCGGCAGCCGCACTGTCGCGCCGGCCTCGGCCGCAATCAGCGCACCCGCGGCCCAGTCCCACAGCGCAACGCCCTCTTCGTAGTAGCCGTCGAGTTGTCCGGCGGCCACCATGCACAGATCGAGCGCGCACGAGCCGATGCGCCGGATATCGCGCACGGCGGGCACGACCTTGGTCAGCAGCTCGGCCTGCCGTCGGCGGTGCTCGACGTCATAGCCAAATCCGGTGCCTACCAACGACATTGACAGCTCAGTGGCGGTGCTGCACCGCAGCGGGGTCGTCTGTCCGGCCCGGTGCAGCAGCGCGCCGTGCCCGACGGCGGCCGAGTACAGCGCACCGGTGGGCACGTCGGCGACCGCACCGGCCACCGATGCGCCGTCGCGCTGCACCGCGACCGACACCGCATACGCGCCGATCCCGTAGACGAAGTTCACCGTGCCATCGATGGGATCGAGCACCCAGGTGAGCTGTCCGTCGGCCACGGCGGGCGATCCGCCCTCCTCCTCGCCGAGTACCGGTTCGCCGGGACGTAGCGCCGCCAGCCGGTCCCGTAGTAGCCGTTCGGTCTCGGTATCCACGACGGTGACGGGATCGGTCGGGGTGCTCTTGGCCCGCACGGCCGACCCGGAGTTCGGGTCGGCGGCGGTATCGCCGAACACCTCGCCGCGACGTCGTGTCACGAACGCCGCGGCCTCATCGGCGAGCTGTTCGGCAACCTTGCGCAACTGCACGGGATCGGAGTTGATTTCGCTCACATCCCTATCGCAGCACAATGGGCGTCGATGCCCCGTCCGAACCCCGCTGAACTACTAAGGTGTGGGGCGCATGACCTGCCTGCCCTCGTAGAGGAGCGCGAATGACCGCGACCGATTCTCCCGCCGACCCGTCGACCAACGGAGGTAAGCAACGTCGCGGCTTCGGCGTCGACGTCGGCGGAAGCGGCGTCAAGGGCGGCATCGTGGACCTCGACACCGGCGCGCTGATCGGCGAACGGTTCAAGCTCGCCACCCCGCAGCCCGCGACTCCCGACGCGGTGGCCGAGACCATCGCCGCGGTGGTTCGCGAGTTCGCCTGGACCGAGTCGCTCGGGGTCACCTACCCCGGTGTGGTGGTCGACGGCGTCGCCCACACGGCCGCCAACGTCGACAAGGGTTGGATCGGCACCAACGTGCGCGACGCCATCAGCGCCCATCTCGACGGGCAGCGCGTGACCGTCCTCAACGACGCCGACGCCGCGGGACTCGCCGAGGAAAAATTCGGCGCCGGTCGCGACAACACCGGGGTGATCGTGCTGCTGACGTTCGGCACCGGGATCGGTTCGGCGGTGATCCACAACGGCGCGCTGCTGCCCAACACCGAGTTCGGCCACCTCGAGGTCGGCGGCAAGGAAGCCGAGCATCGCGCCGCGTCCTCGGTGAAGGAAAAGAAGGGCTGGAGCTACGAGCGCTGGACCCGCGAGGTGACGAAAGTGCTGGTAGCGATCGAAAACGCGATCTGGCCCGACTTGTTCATCGCCGGCGGCGGAATCAGCCGCAAGGCCGACAAGTGGCTCCCGTTGCTCGAGAACCGCACCCCTGTGGTAGCGGCTTCGCTGCGCAACACCGCGGGAATCGTCGGTGCCGCGATGGCCGCTGAGGTCGACGTCACAGCTACCGCCAAGTAGGCGCGCCCGGCGGGTTTGAATTTGCCGCTCAGGACAGCCGTCTCCCACACTGTCGTTACAATGGTCGACGGCGGCCGCATCCCGGATAGCGGCGAGATCAACCGCCAATATTCGACAGCCAACGCTCTTCGATGGTGCATGCATTCCCCGCACTTCGCGTGGATACCGGCCAACGAAGAGATGAAAGACGAAAGGGCGTACGTGGCAGCGACAAAGGCAAGCCCGGCAACCGACGAGCCGGTTAAGCGCACCGCTACCAAGACCCCCGCCAAGAAGGCTCCAGCGGCGAAGTCTGCGAGTACCGGGGCCGCAAAGTCTGCCACCGGGGCGCCGCCGGCCAAGAAGGCCGCCAAGTCCAAGAGCCGCGCGACCAGCAAACCGGCCAAAGCCGCTCCGGCCAAGGCCGCTGCCGCCAAGGCCAAGCCGGCGTCGCCGGCCACCAAGGCCAAGACCGACGGGGCGGCCCCTCGTGGCCGCGCGAAGAAGGCCACCGCGACGGAGGCCAAAGTCGACGACGCCACCGACGTCGAGACCACCGAAGACCTTGACGTCGAGCCCGGCGAGGACCTCGCCGACGACGTCGACACCGCCGACCTCGAACTCGAAGACATCGAGGACGACGCCGAAGAACCCGAAGAGGCCGGACCGGCTAGCGCCGCCGTCGAAGTAGTGGCCACTGGCGACGACGAAGACGAGGAGATCGCCGAGCCCTCCGAGAAGGACAAGGCCTCCGGTGACTTCGTCTGGGACGAAGAGGAATCCGAGGCGCTGCGGCAGGCCCGCAAGGACGCCGAGCTGACCGCCTCGGCGGACTCGGTGCGTGCGTACCTCAAGCAGATCGGTAAGGTCGCGCTGCTCAACGCGGAAGAAGAGGTTGAGCTCGCCAAGCGCATCGAGGCCGGTTTGTACGCCACACAGCTGATGGCCGAGTACGCCGAGAAGGGCGAAAAGCTCACCACCGCGCAGCGCCGCGACATGATGTGGATCTGCCGCGACGGTGATCGCGCGAAAAACCATCTGCTGGAAGCCAACTTACGTCTGGTGGTGTCGCTGGCCAAGCGCTACACGGGCCGCGGTATGGCGTTCCTCGACCTGATCCAGGAAGGAAACTTGGGCCTGATCCGTGCCGTCGAAAAGTTCGACTACACCAAGGGCTACAAGTTCTCCACCTACGCCACGTGGTGGATCCGTCAGGCGATCACCCGCGCCATGGCCGATCAGGCCCGCACCATCCGTATCCCGGTGCACATGGTCGAGGTGATCAACAAGCTCGGCCGCATCCAGCGTGAGCTGCTGCAGGACCTGGGCCGCGAGCCCACGCCCGAAGAGCTGGCCAAAGAGATGGACATCACGCCGGAGAAGGTGCTGGAGATCCAGCAGTACGCGCGGGAGCCGATCTCGCTGGACCAGACCATCGGCGACGAAGGCGATTCGCAGCTGGGCGATTTCATCGAGGACTCCGAGGCCGTAGTGGCCGTCGACGCGGTCAGCTTCACGCTGCTGCAGGATCAGCTGCAGTCGGTTCTGGAGACGTTGTCCGAACGCGAGGCGGGCGTCGTGCGGTTGCGGTTCGGCCTCACCGACGGCCAGCCCCGCACGCTCGACGAGATCGGTCAGGTCTACGGCGTGACCCGTGAGCGGATCCGTCAGATCGAGTCCAAGACGATGAGCAAATTGCGCCACCCGAGCCGTTCGCAGGTGCTGCGCGACTACCTGGACTAGATCCGTGGCCTCGAATGGTCGCGTCGGTCCGTTATTTCGTGCTGCCGGTACCGGTTTCGGCGTCGGTGTTAGCGTGTGACCGATGAGTCTGGTCACCGCCCTTCGCGCCCGTCAGCGCGTCAAACGTGAACTCGCCCACGGTGAACCCGAACTCAAACTGGTGCCGATGCTCGCCGATTTGCAGCGCGATTTCCTCGACGTCGGCGCCAACGACGGCGTCTACTCGTATTTCGCGCTCGGCCACTACCGCAGGGTGCTCGCCGTGGAAGCCCACCCCGGTCTGGTGAACGCGCTACGCCGCATCGTCAAGGACCCCAACGAGGTGCTCGCCACCGCGCTGTCCGACGAGGTGGGCGAGACCACCCTGCATGTGCCGGTGCGGCGCGGCCGGGAGGTGACGACCCGCTCGTCGCTGCAGGCCGACGCCAACCCTGGATTCAGCCTTCGGGCGGTGCCGGTGCCCACCACCACCGTCGACCGCCTCGGGCTCGACCGGCTCGGCGTCATCAAGATCGACGTCGAAGGACACGAACTGAAGGTGCTGCGCGGCGCCGCGCAGACCTTGGCCACGGCGAAGCCGGTCTGCATCGTCGAGTGCGAAGAGCGCCACAACACCGGCGGCATCGCGCGGGCGTTCGCATTCTTCGCCGATCTGGGCTACCGCGGCTACTTTCTGCACCGCGGGGCGCTGCACGACGGCGACGAGTTCGACGCGGCGACCCTGCAGCGGGCCGAGAACGCCAAAACCGTCGACGGCGGCCGCTCTTCCGACTACGTGAACAACTTCATCTTCGTGCACCCCGACAACGCCGAGGCCCTGGCCCGGATCAGGCGGGGTCTGGCCGAGGCGGCCTGACGCTGACCGACCTGTTCAGCGCTTCTTGTCACGCACCTTGTACGTCGAAGGCCACGACTCCCGCGTCTCGTCGCCGGTCAGCGGCGTTCCCTTGCTGCCGATCTTGATGTCGTAGGCCTCTTTGCCCGGCCCGGCCTCGCGGTTGGCGTGTTCGGTGGCCAGGTAGATCAACTGGTCGATTTCGGCTTCGGCGAACGCGACGAACGTGGTCTTGCGGACGATGTCGTCGGCGCCCGAGGTGATCCGGTCCGGCAGCACCCGGGTCGCGAAGGCCGCGCCGGCCAGCAGGACAGCCGGAACGACCCAGTAGCAGATGTAGGCCAGCGGTGTCTCCGTGTCGCGGATGGTGGCCTCACCGTCGAGGATCGGCGGGATGGCCGACGACACCGCCATACCGGCGAACACCCCGACCCAGATCCACGTCAGCGTCGTGGTGGTCCGCGCGAACAGATCGCTCCTGGCGATGGCGTCGGGCTGTCCTACTTCGGCGAACTCCCGCACGAACGGTCTGCCGATGAGCACGCCGACAAGGGCGGTGATCAGCACCCCGAGAATGCTCAACGGCAACATCCACTGCGCCACGGACGTCTGGCTGACCACCAACGTCAACACGAGCAGCACGAGAAACGTTGCCAAACCGCCGATTTCAAGCACACGGCCCGGGCCACCACGCACCTGGCCGAGCGCGAAACCGGCGACCGCCACCGCCAGCGCGACCACCGCCGCGACGACGAACGGCACGTTACCGACGAGGACCCAGTAGACGATCCACGGTGCGAGACCTAACAAGATGCCCACGATTTGTAAGTGTACGTAGGACCCGCGCCCTGTCGTGGACAGGTTAGGACGGCGGCGGCGCAAACCGTCCGTGGGCGTCCGGCAGGTACGGCGTGACGCTGATCACAGCCGAAATCGGCAATGGTCCATACAGATGTGGGAACTCCATCCCCATTGGATCAGCGGGCACACCGGGTTCCCAGCGAACCGGAGAGGACAGTCGTGCGGGGTCGATGCGCAGCAGCACCAGATCGGCGCGGCCGCCGTAGAGCCGGTTGGCGGGCAGATGCACCTGCTCGGGTGTCGACAGGTGGACGAACCCCGACGTCGTCAGCGAGGCCGGCCGGTGCTCACCGACTTCCTGGGCCGCGCGCCACTCGTCGGCGCCGCAGAGGTGGACCAACGCAACGGGCTGCGATGACATATGGTCAGCCTGCCGTCTCGGCCAAGCTGTGTAACGGTGAGACGCGACACACCGGTAAGGATCAGGGAACAAGCCTTCAAGCCAAAACGTCTGAGACAGTGGAAGCACGCGAAGCAATACGGAGGTCGCCATGAACGCAACGCTCACCAGTCCCGAGTTGACCCGGGCTGACCGCTGCGATCGGTGTGGGGCCGCCGCGCGGGTACGTGCCAAGCTTCCATCGGGCGGCGAACTGCTGTTCTGCCAGCACCACGCCAACAAGCACGAGACGAAGCTGGTCGAGTTGGCCGCCAAGCTCGAAGTGAGCCCGGTGGAGGTCTGACTCCACGACACGGCTCGCGCCGTGCTGGGGGGCTGCAGCTGTCGTCAGGAATGCTGGACTGGTCATGAACGAGGACCAGCCCGCCGCTACGAGACCGTCGCGCCACCACGTCTGGCATATGGTGCGGCGCACCTTGTCCAAAAGCTGGGACGACTCGATCTTCTCGGAGTCCGCGCAGGCGGCATTCTGGTCCGCGCTGTCCCTGCCGCCGCTGCTGCTGGGAATGCTCGGCAGCCTGGCCTACGTGGCGCCGCTGTTCGGCCCGGAGACGCTGCCGACGATCGAGAGCCAGATCATCGACACGGCGGGCAGGTTCTTCTCGTCGAACGTGGTCGTCGAGATCATCGAGCCGACGGTGCGCGACATCGTTCAGGGCGCGCGCGGCGAGGTGGTGTCACTCGGTTTCGTGATCTCGCTGTGGGCCGGGTCGTCGGCCATCTCGGCCTTCGTCGACTCGATCACCGAGGCCCACGATCAGACGCCGCTGCGCCATCCGGTGCGCCAGCGGTTCTTCGCGCTGGGCCTGTACGTGGTGATGTTGGTCCTGGCCATCATCACGGCCCCGTTCATCGCGTTGGGCCCGCGCAAGATCGCCGAGTTCATCCCCGACAGCTGGGACCATGTGCTGCGGTTCGGCTACTACCCCGTGCTGGTGCTCGGCCTGATCATCGGGGTGAACCTTCTCTACCGAGTGTCGCTGCCCAAACCGCTGCCGTCGCACCGGCTGCTGCTGGGATCGGTGCTCGCGACCGTGGTGTTCCTGCTGGCCACGTTCGGCCTGCGGTTCTACCTGACCTGGATCACCGCGACCGGCTACACGTACGGTGCGCTGGCGACGCCGATCGCGTTCCTGTTGTTCGCGTTCTTCCTCGGTTTCGCGATCATGATCGGTGCGGAACTCAACGCCGCCGTCGAGGAGGAGTGGCCGGCACCGGCCACCCATGCCAAACGCTTCCGGTGGTGGCTGGCGGGTAAGGCCGAGTCGCTGAACGGATCGGGTCAGGCGGCGGGCAGCCCAGCCAGCGTCGACGCCGCCGTCGGCGCGGCACCGGAGCCGGCAGCGGCGAACGCCGACCCGCCTACGTCTTGAGCTTCTCGTAGATGCGCTTGCACTCCGGGCACACCGGGGAGCCGGGCTTGGCCGATTTCGTCACGGGGAACACCTCACCGCACAGCGCGACGACGTGTGTACCCATGACCGCGCTCTCGGCGATCTTGTCCTTCTTGACGTAGTGGAAGAACTTCGGGGCGTCGTCGTCGGTACCGTCGTCGACGCGTTCGTCGGTGTCGGTGCGCTCGATGGTCTGGGTTCGCATATGTCCATTCTGCATTCCCCGGATCCGACCCGTACAGCAGACGACGAGTGTGGAACAGTGGAGGTATGAAACACGGCCACGAGCTGAGTTTCGACGACGACGGCCGGCCCGTCTTGATCACTCGCGCCGCGCCCGCCTACGAGGAACAGCACCGCCAACGGGTACGTAAGTACCTCACGCTCATGTCGGTTCGCATTCCGGCGTTGGTGTTCGCGGCCATCGCGTACGGCATCTGGCACAACGGGTTGATCTCGTTGGCGATCATCGTGGTCTCCATTCCCCTGCCGTGGATGGCGGTGTTGATCGCCAACGACCGTCCCCCGCGCCGCGCCGATGAGCCCCGCCGGTACAACGGCGAACGCCACCGCGAGGCGTTCGAGTCGGCCGAACAAACCGCCATCGAAAGCGGCGAACCGGTAGCGCCGAACGCAGCGGGGCAAGTGGACGAGGACGAGCCCAAAGGTGATGTTCCCAGCTGAGAACGTTCTGGGCTGATTCTCAGCACATTCTCAGGTCGTCGTCGAAAAACCCCTGATCAACGTGTGTGAACCGGCCGATCGCTGGGAACTCTTTCGATCACGTGGGCGTTGTAGCTCATGACAGTTCGACCCGATCAGGAGGCCGTCATGGCAAATGCCACCTCAAGCCGCGTTGACCACGACCTGGACGCCCAGAGCCCGGCCGCGGACCTCGTGCGCGTATACCTCAACGGCATCGGCAAAACGGCCTTGCTCAATGCCGCCGATGAGGTCGAGCTCGCGAAGCGCATTGAGGCAGGCCTCTACGCCAAGCATCTTCTCGAGACACGAAAGCGATTGGGCGAGAACCGCAAACGTGATCTTGCCACCATCGTCCGCGACGGTGAGGCGGCGCGTCGGCATCTACTGGAGGCCAACCTCCGGCTCGTGGTGTCGCTTGCGAAGCGCTACACCGGCCGCGGGATGCCGTTGCTCGACCTGATCCAGGAGGGCAACCTCGGTCTGATTCGTGCGATGGAAAAGTTCGACTACGCCAAGGGATTCAAGTTCTCCACGTATGCCACGTGGTGGATTCGTCAGGCGATCACCCGCGGCATGGCCGATCAGAGCCGCACCATCCGGCTGCCGGTTCACCTCGTGGAGCAGGTCAACAAGCTGGCCCGTATCAAGCGTGAGATGCATCAGCGGTTGGGCCGCGAAGCCTCCGACGAGGAACTGGCCGAAGAGTCGGGCATCCCGGTGGAGAAGATCACCGATCTGCTCGAGCACAGCCGCGACCCGGTGAGCCTGGACATGCCCGTCGGCAGCGACGAGGAAGCCCCGCTGGGCGACTTCATCGAGGACGCCGAGGCCATGTCGGCCGAGAACGCGGTGATCTCCGAGTTGCTGCACACCGACATCCGGCACGTGCTGGCCACCCTCGACGAGCGCGAGCAGCAGGTGATCCGGCTGCGCTTCGGCCTCGATGACGGTCAGCCGCGCACGCTGGACCAGATCGGCAAGCTGTTCGGCCTATCGCGCGAGCGGGTTCGCCAGATCGAACGTGAGGTCATGGCCAAGCTGCGCAACGGCGAACGCGCCGACCGGTTGCGCTCCTACGCCAGTTAACAACCAACAGACAAGCCCGCCGAGAAACCGGCGGGCTTGTCTTGCGTCGGGGGCAGTACGCCTCCATCGCGGCACGTTAGACCCCAGTTTCTCCAGCTAAGCCGGTAGACTCGCCGTGACGGAGGGTGCCATGAACGATCTTGTCGATACCACTGAGATGTACCTGCGGACCATCTACGACCTCGAGGAAGAGGGCGTGGTGCCACTGCGTGCGCGCATCGCTGAGCGTCTCGATCAAAGCGGTCCGACCGTGAGCCAGACGGTTTCGCGGATGGAGCGCGACGGATTGCTGCATGTCGCCGGCGACCGGCATCTTGAGCTGACCCCGAAGGGTCGCCAGCTGGCCGTGGCCGTGATGCGTAAGCACCGGCTCGCCGAACGGTTGCTCGTCGATGTGATCGGCCTTCCGTGGGAGGAAGTGCACGCGGAGGCGTGCCGGTGGGAGCACGTGATGAGCGAGGACGTCGAGCGCCGACTGGTGCAGGTCCTCGACAACCCGACCACCTCCCCGTTCGGTAACCCCATCCCCGGCCTGTCCGAACTCGGGCTGGCCGGTTCGGCGTTGGGCGCCGACCAGATGAACCTGGTCCGGCTCACCGAGCTTCCGGCCGGAATGCCCGTCGCCGTCGTCGTGCGGCAACTCACCGAGCACGTCCAGGGCGACGCCGAGCTCATCGGCCGGCTCAAAGACGCCGGTGTGGTGCCCAACGCGAGGGTGACCGTGCAGATCAACGACAACGGCGGGGTCATGATCGTCATCCCCGGCCACGAGCAGGTCGAGCTGCCCTACCCGATGGCGCACGCCGTGAAGGTCGAGAAGGTCTAGAGCTACCCCGCCCGCTGCCCGAACAGGCGCCTGGGCGGCAACTGCACCCCCAACCGGTCGGCCAGCCGGAACCCCGTGGCCGCCAGCTCCCGGATCCGTTCCGGCCGCAACCCCGACTGCAGCGCCGTGTCCAGCATGCCCGCCATCCGGTGGGTGCCGTCGCAGCGCAGCGCGGCCTCCAGCGACACCCCGGCCAGCGGCCCGTCGCCACGCACGTACGCCGAGTAGGCCAGCAGTACCAGCGCCTCGACCCGCCACGGCTCGGGCAGTCGCCGACACAAGTCGGCCCACAACGACTCGGCCTGCCCGGCGTTCTCCCCGACCGCCAACGCATACAGCGTGTCGCGCACGGTGGGGTCGGTCAGCGCATCGGCGAGCCGGGCCAACGTGTCATCGGACAGTTCGTCGCCGCCGGCCACGTGCGCGGCCGCCTCGATCACGGCCTCGATATCGCGTCGCGCCTGGGCATCGGTGCGTTTGCCGCCGTCGCGGATCGCGGCGGCCAGCGCCGAGGTGCGCCCCGGATCGCTGACCGCGATGACCTGCTGCAGTTCGGCCCGCCGCGCGTAGAGCCTGCGCCCGTCCAGCACGGCGGCCGCGGCCAGCGGTGACGCCGACGGATCCTCGACGGTGCCGGCACTGCCGCAACCGTCGGCGCAGTGCCAACGCCCGCCGGCGGCGACCCGATCGACGACGTGCGCGGCGAGCAGTTCGATCCCCTGCTCGGCCAGCGACATCGTCAGCGCGTCCGCGAGGTGCCGGTAGTCGTCGTTGCAGAGCCGACAGTTGGCCCCTTCCTCGTCGACCATCACGGCGATCGCGGAGTCCGGCCTGGCCCCGGCCGCCACCTCGGCGATGTGGTCGAGGCAGTCGGGCAAGTCATCTGAGAGGTCGACTCTCATCACACATCCCATCGCGCCGCGTTCGACGGTGACCAGCACGAGAGATTTTTCCGGCACGAAGCCGAGCACGGCAGGTAAGGCGGCGATCAGCACGCCGGGACGGTTCAGATAGAAATCGGGTGATTGCGATGTGGTCATGTGTCCACCGTCGCGAGGGAGCCGACGGTTTCAGCCGGTTCGGAACGCTGCGGTGGGGTGGCTGTGGATGAATTCGCCGTTGGGGATGAAAGGCACCCGACGGACCTAGGTGCTTCGTCGCACCTTCAACACCGCGTCGTTGAACAGCGTGTGCAGCGAGGTGGTGTCGGGCACCTCGGCGTCACCTTGATGCAGCCAGGTCGCGCTGACCCGGGTATCACCGATCTGCGCGGCGAAGGTCAAGGTCCGGCGCGCGGGCCCCGTTTGCGGGGTGACGGTCTGGTCGACGGCCAGGCTGTCGTCGGCGTCGACCGGCGGTTTGGGCAGCATCGTCACGGTCACATCGGACGGGACACCGTGGTGCGCGGCGGTGAACGACGCGCACCGGCGCAATTGCTCACTTCTCTTGCGCAGCGCCGGGGCGGGCCGGGTCACCGTGACGATCAGGCTGCTGGCCGTCGTGCTGTCGATGCCTTCGGCGGCCACGCTCTGGTGGGCTGCGACCGGTGGCGGCGCGCAGTCGGCCGGCGTCACCACTGACCCGGCTGCGACGCCGTCGATGTCGTGCAACGCCCGATACACCGCGGTGCCGTCGAGCACCGCGGCCGGATACTGCGGCGGAAAGCGCGCCGGTTCGATCAATAGCTGGGCGATCGGAACCGGCGCGGAGTCCGCGACGCGGGCGGACCCGGCGACCACCCGGGCGCAGCCCGACAGCATCGTCGACGCCATGACCAGCGCACATCCACACGCCCACCACGACCTCGTGTTCACCATCGCGGTCATCGTCTCATCGCCCAGGCCGGGTGGCGGTCAGGCGCGCGTCAGCGCCCCATGCAGACGACGGCATGCAGTCATGCGAGTCGCGCTGCATGACGGGTGCGACTGGCGTACACCTTTTGCATGGGTTCCATGCTCGAGTACGACCTCGTGGTCATCGGTTCCGGTCCGGGCGGGCAGAAGGCCGCGATCGCCGCGGCGAAGCTGGGCAAGACGGTCGCGGTCGTCGAACGCGGCCGCATGCTCGGTGGCGTCTGCGTCAACACCGGGACCATCCCGTCCAAGACACTGCGCGAGGCCGTGGTGTACCTCACCGGCCTGAGCCAGCGCGAGTTGTACGGAAGCAGTTACCGCGTCAAGGAGAAGATCACCCCGGCCGACCTGCTGGCACGCACCACCCATGTGATCGGCAAGGAGCAAGACGTCGTCCGCGCGCAGTTGATGCGCAACCGCATCGACCTGATCCAGGGCCACGGCCGGTTCATCGACGCCCACACCGTGCTGGTCGAGGAGCCGACCCGCGGCGAGCGCACCACGGTCAGCGGCGATTACATCGTGATCGCCACGGGCACCAAACCGGCCCGCCCCGCCGGCGTCGAGTTCGACGAGGAACGGGTGCTCGACTCCGACGGCATCCTCGACCTCAAGTCGCTGCCGTCCACGATGGTGGTCGTCGGTGCCGGGGTAATCGGGTTGGAGTACGCATCGATGTTCGCCGCGCTCGGCACCAAGGTCACCGTCGTCGAGAAGCGCGACAGCATGCTGGACTTCTGCGACCCCGAGATCGTGGAAGCACTGCGGTTTCACCTGCGCGACATCGCGGTGACGTTCCGGTTCGGTGAGGAGGTGACCGCCGTGGACGTCGGGTCCGCGGGCACGGTCACCACACTGGCCAGCGGCAAGCAGATTCCCGCCGAGACCGTGATGTATTCGGCCGGCAGACAGGGCCAGACCGACAAGCTCGACCTGGGCAACGCCGGGATGCAGACCGATGACCGCGGCCGCATCGCCGTCGACAGCAACTACCAGACCAAGATCGACCACATCTACGCCGTCGGCGACGTGATCGGGTTCCCCGCGCTGGCCGCCACGTCGATGGATCAGGGCAGGCTCGCGGCCTGTCACGCGTTCGGCGAACCCGCCAAGGGAATGACCGACCTGCAGCCGATCGGCATCTACTGCATTCCGGAGGTGTCCTATGTCGGCGCCACCGAGGTCGAACTGACCCGCAACGCCGTTCCCTACGAAGTCGGGGTGGCACGCTACCGCGAACTGGCCCGCGGGCAGATCGCCGGCGACTCCTACGGCATGCTCAAATTGCTGGTGTCCACCGACGACCTCAAGCTGCTCGGCGTGCACATCTTCGGCACCAGCGCCACCGAGATGGTGCACATCGGCCAGGCCGTAATGGGCTGCGGCGGCACGGTGGAGTACCTGGTCGACGCGGTGTTCAACTACCCGACATTCTCCGAGGCCTACAAGGTCGCGGCGCTGGACGTGATGAACAAACTGTGGGCGTTGAACCACTTCCGCGCCTGAGGAATGTTTGCTCGCCCAGCGGGAACGCAACGACTCAGAAATCAGTTGGAACGATAGAAGCGCTAATGTCTTGGCACCGCGGTGAGGAGACGAAAACAAATGACCGATAGTCCAGGCAGTCCTGAACAGCAGTACCAGCCGGAGCAGACCGGCATGTACGAACTCGAGTTCCCGGCGCCCAAACTGTCCTCTGCAGACGGCCGCGGACCGGTGATGATCCACGCGCTCGAGGGCTTCTCCGACGCCGGCCACGCCATCCGGCTGGCCGCGCAGCACCTGCGCGACACCCTCGACACCGAGTTGGTGGCGTCGTTCGCCATCGACGAGCTGCTGGACTACCGCTCCCGGCGTCCGCTGATGACCTTCAAGACCGACCACTTCACCAACTACGAAGACCCCGAACTCAACCTCTACGCGCTGCGCGACAGCGTCGGGACGCCGTTCCTGCTCCTCGCCGGGATGGAGCCCGATCTGCGGTGGGAGCGGTTCATCACCGCAGTGCGGCTGCTGGCCGAACGGCTCGGGGTGCGCCGGGTGATCGGGCTGGGCACCATCCCGATGGCAGTCCCCCACACGCGCCCGATCACGCTCACAGCGCATTCCAACGACAAAGAGCTGATCGCCGACCACCAACCATGGGTCGGCGAGGTACAGGTGCCCGCCAGCGTGTCCAACCTGTTGGAGTTCCGGATGGCCCAGCACGGCCACGAAGTGGTCGGGTTTACCGTGCACGTCCCGCACTACCTGGCGCAGACCGCCTACCCCGCGGCCGCAGAAGCGTTGCTGGCCGAGGTCGCCAAGAGCGGGTCACTGCAGCTTCCGCTGGACGCTCTGGTCGAGGCGGGCGCCGAAGTGCTGATGAAGGTGAACGAACAGGTCGAAGACAGCAGCGAGGTCGCCCAGGTGGTGACCGCGCTGGAGCGCCAGTACGACGCGTTCGTCGCGGCCCAGGAGAACCGGTCGCTGCTGGCGCGTGATGAGGAGCTGCCCAGCGGCGACGAGCTCGGCGCCGAGTTCGAACGGTTCCTCGCTCAACAGTCCGATGACAAGTCCACGGATCCCTTCCAGGACGGCGACGACACCCGCTAGCGGTGCGAGGCGCCCAGAGCCCCTCACCCTCGGGGCCGGTCGACGCCAGCCGGGCACAAAGTAGCATCGGCGCATGGCCATCGACGTGACCGTGTTGCGGGTTTTCACCGACCCCGGCGGCAAGCACGGAAATCCGCTCGGCGTCGTCGACGCCGGCACCGTGGACCCTGACGATCGGCAGCGGATCGCCACCCAATTGGGTTACAGCGAAACCGTGTTCGTCGAACGTCCGCAGCCAGGAACCAACACCGCGCACGCCCGCATCTACACGCCGAGCACCGAGATGCCCTTCGCCGGGCATCCGACCGTCGGCGCCGCGTGGTGGTTGCGCGAACAGGGCACGCCGATCCACACGCTGCGGGTGCCGGCCGGCATCGTCCAGGTGGGCTACGCCGACGAGCTGACCGCGGTCAGCGCACGTTCGGAGTGGGCGCCGGAGTTCGCGATCCACGACGTCACCTCGACCGAGGAGTTGCTGGACGCCGACCCCGCCGACTATCCCGACGACGTGAGCCACTACCTGTGGACGTGGCTCGACCGCGACAAGGGGGTGGTGCGGTCGCGGATGTTCGCGACCGACCTAGGCGTGCCCGAAGACGAGGCCACCGGCTCGGCGGCGGCACGCATGACCGACTACCTCAGCCGGGACCTGACCATCGTGCAGGGCAAGGGTTCCGAGATCTACACCCAGTGGAGCGCCGAAGGTTGGGTGCGCATCTCGGGACGCGTGGTCAGCGACGGCGCCCGCCACATCGACTGAGCGTCGGCATCCGGCCTCAGCCGGCGGACGGCTGGGGAGCCTCACGATGGGCCCGCAGCGCTTCGATCTCGCGTTCGAAGTCTTCCGCTGAGCTGAAACCCCGGTACACGGAGGCGAACCTCAGATAGGCGACCTCATCGAGCTCGCGCAGCGGGCCCAGAATGGCGAGCCCGACCTCGTGGCTGGGCACCTCGGGGCCGGCCGCCCGCACGGTGTCCTCGACCTGCTGGGCGAGCAAGTTCAACGCGTCATCGTCAACCTGGCGGCCCTGACAGGCCCGCCGGACACCGTCGACGACCTTTTCGCGGCTGAACGGCTCGGTGACCCCGCTGCGCTTGACCACCGCGAGCACCGCCGTCTCCACCGTGGTGAACCGCTTGCCGCACTCCGGACACGAGCGGCGTCGGCGGATAGCCTGACCTTCGTCGGTCTCGCGGGAATCGACCACCCGCGAATCGGGATGGCGACAGAACGGACAGTGCATCACCGCTCCTTCGCCACGCCAACACACGACTACCTGGGACGACTCTGAGCGTACCTGCGCCGCACCCCGATGGCCCAGCGCCGGGGCGAATCGGGCATACCTGGCCGAAATGTCGACGAACACCGGTGTGCGGCACCTCTTTTCAGCGCCCACGATGTCGTCAGCCGACCGGCGTGATGAGCGTCTGGCCCGCGTCCAGCACCGCGGAGTCGAGTTCGTTGAGCTCACGGATCCGTTCCACCACCGCGCCGACCGGCGCGTCGGGCGCCACCCGCGCAGCCACCTGGTTCAGCGTTTCCCCGGTGTGCACCTGCACCACCGCGAGCCGATCCGGCACCGCGGCAGGGCTACCGACCACCCCGCCGAACTGCGCGACCAGTCCGAGCCACACCGTGATCGCCGCTGCAATCAGCGCGAGAACCACCGTGGTGGCCGGGGTGATCGGGCGGCGCCGATGCGGTGCCCGCGACACCACCACACCGCTCCCCCGATACCTGATCGGCGCCCCGCCCGGCCGCCGGGTCGGCCGCCTCCGTCGTGCGCCGGACGGCCGGACACCCGGCCTGGCCGCGGGTGCCGCCGAATTCTTCCGGGTTTCGATGATCGTCATCTGCCTGCCTCCCACTCGCGTCGTTCGCTCCTGTGTTCGAAGATAGTCGATCACATGTTCGATTAATAGAACGTGTGATCGAACTGTTGCAAACGATAGCGAGGCGGTCTGACAAATCCGGGCGCGCGAATGCCGCTCGGGTTGCTCGCGACACGCGTCGAACACATGTTTGATTAATCGTCGGCGGCGCGTTACATTCGGCGCCATGGATTCCAGCAGCGATTCCCCCGGCGATACCGACAACACCGGTGCGCGCCGACGGCCCGACACGGGTCTGACCGAGCGTCAGCGCACCATCCTCGAGGTCATCCGCGCCTCGGTCAGCACCCGCGGATATCCGCCGAGCATCCGGGAAATCGGTGATGCGGTCGGCCTGACGTCGACATCGTCGGTGGCTCATCAGCTGCGCACGCTGGAGCGCAAGGGCTATCTGCGCCGCGACCCCAACCGGCCCAGGGCCGTGGACGTCCGGGGGGTCGACGACCACGTGATGCCGGCAGTCACCGAGGTGGCAGGCTCCGACGCGCTACCTGAACCGACCTTCGTGCCGGTGCTCGGCCGCATCGCTGCGGGTGGGCCGATCCTGGCCGAGGAGGCCGTCGAGGATGTGTTCCCACTGCCGCGTGAGCTGGTCGGCGAGGGGTCGTTGTTCCTGCTCAAGGTCGTCGGTGAATCGATGGTGGACGCCGCGATCTGCGACGGGGACTGGGTGGTCGTCCGTCAGCAGAACGTCGCCGAAAACGGTGACATCGTCGCGGCGATGATCGACGGTGAAGCAACGGTCAAGACATTCAAACGCACCAGCGGCCAGGTGTGGCTGATGCCGCACAATCCCGCGTTCGACCCGATCCCCGGCAACGAGGCGGCCGTGCTCGGCAAGGTCGTGACCGTGATCCGTAAGGTCTAGTCGGCACCTAGTCGGCGCGGACGAAGCCGTTCGCGCGCGCGAATTCTTCGCTGGTGAACCAGATTTCGGCCCGCGTATCCTCATAGCCCACGGTGTCGGGTAGCCAGTACCGGCCCGACTGCGTGTCGGCCTTGATCGGATAACCCTCCGGCGCGTCGTTGGAGTCGTCGAGGGGCAGGCGGAACGCCGGCTGTGCGGGCTCGGGCTCCTCGGGCTCGATGCGGGCGTGCCGACCCGTGTCGGTCAGCGCGCTACGTTCGGCCTCCGTGGGCACCCGCGTCGGCGCAGTGTCGACGTTGTCGGGGTCTTCCTCGTCGAACTCCGCCGCCGGCGGTTCGTCCGCGGCTTCGGGTTCTGGTTCTGCGTCGACGGGCGGTGGCGCTTCCCACGGGCTCGACGACACCGGCTCTGGGGTGGCAGCGTCGTCGGTCGGCGATGACAGCGAGTCCAAGCCCTCACGCGCGTAGCGGTCGCCGAACAACGCCGCGTCGTAGTCGTCGCCGAACACCCCGGGTTCCGGGGCGTCCGCTGCGCTGTAGGCGGGTACGTCGTCGTCCCCGGCGCTGTACAGGGATGCCACGTCGTCGTCGCCTGCGCTGTACAGAGGTGCGGCGCCGTCGTCTGCGCCGAACCGCTCCTGGTCGTACCCGCCGTCGTCCAGCCCATCGCGGCCCAGTGCGAACTCGTCGTCATCGCCGCCGCGGCGGTTGCGCAGCGTCGCAAAGGCCACCAACCCGATCAGTATCAGCGCGGGCACGATGGCCAGCAGCCACCACCAGCTCCACTGAAAACCGTTGCCGTCGTTACCGTTTACGCCTTGCGCCGACGGGGGTGCGGCGGGCGCGGTCTGGCCCGGTACCTCCATCCCGGCCAGTTGCGGCGCCAGGTTGGCCGGCTCGGTGGTAAACGAGTTCGTCGACCGGTCCCACGAGATGGCGCCCTCGCTGAACCGCTGCGTGATGACGTCGCCGTCCTCGGACTGATCGGCAGTGGGAGCCCCGAGCGGGCCCTCGCCGCCGCCCAATTCGGCCCATGCCGCGTTGATCGGGCCGCGCACGATGACCGCACCGTAGTCGGGGGTCCAGAAGATGACCGGCTTGTCCTCGGCGCCGAACGTGCTCATCCGGCTGTTGGTGATGCCGCCGTCGACCTCGCCGGTGACCGGGAATCCGAGATCGCCCTCGGGCCCTCCGACGCTTTCGTACTTGTCGAGTACCTGACCGGTCAGGACGTTCGCACCGGTGTCCGGTGAGTAGAAGATCTTGCCGCCTGCGAAGTTCTGGGCGAGGCCGTCGGCGCCGATGGGATACGGCGGGCCTTCGGCGGCGCCGAGCGGCCCCATCGGCCCGCCCGCAGCCCGTCGTGCGGCGTTGATCGCGGCTACCGGGTCCTCCGGGATCTGCAAGTCCTCCAATTGGGCGGCCAGCTCCGGTGGCACGGTGGTGAAGGTTTTGGTCTTGGTGTTGTAGGTGATCTCGCCGCCGGAGAATTTCTGGCTGACGATGTCGCCCTGGTAGCGCTCATCCTCGGTGGGCACGCCCAGCGGTCCCGACGATCCGCCGAGTTCGTCCCACGCCGCGTTGATCGGTCCGCGGACGACATGCGCGCCGGTGTCGGGTGTCCAGAAGATCACCGGGTTGTCGCTGGCGCTGAACGTGGAGTTGCGGCTGTTGGGGGCGCGTCCGGGGCTTTCGTCAATTTTGGGGAATCCCAGGTCGCCGTCGGCGGCCCCGCCCAACGATTCGTACTTATCCAGGATCGCGCCCGTCATGAAGTGCGCGCCGGTGGCCGGGGTGAAGAACATCTTGCCGCCGGCGAAATCCTGGGCGAAGCCCTCGCCGACGGCATAGACCTCGCCCTGCCTGGGCCCGAGCACGCCGCCGTCGCCGCCGCTGGCCTCCCAGGCGGCCGTGATCGCAGTGTTGGCTTCGACCTCCGGCTGGGCCGACGCGGCCGGCGCCGTCAAGACCAACGCCGCCACCGACAACAGGCCGACGGCCAACTGGCCGATCCGCCACCTACGCCGGGTCCCATGCCCGCTCATCAGATCCTCCCGCGGTCGGCGCCTGATTCCTGATTCGGTACCGCGCCGTCAACTGTGCCGTCAAATGGCGTCAACAACGAGAGGAACACGCCGACCTTGGAGAGAAAATACCTGGCCGGTGCGGGAAAGTTTCGAACACCTGGCAAGTCGTGCCCGCCGACAACGGTCGAATTTCACGTCTTCGGAAAATGCTGCCCGAGCTATTCGGCCAGGCCACAGCTGGATTCTTCGCAGTCAGACACCCAATGAACGGCCGACGATCTCCTTCATGATCTCGGTCGTGCCGCCGTAAATGGTCTGTACGCGAGCGTCCAGATAGGCGCGGGCAACCGGATATTCCCGCATATAACCGTAGCCGCCGTGCAATTGCAGGCACCGGTCGATCAAATACACCTGCTTCTCCGTCGAATACCATTTCGCCATCGCGGCCTGCTCGGCGGTTAGCTTCCCGTCGAGGTGCAGGCGGATGAACTCATCGACCATGATCCGTACCGCCGTGGCTTCGGTGGCGAGCTCGGCAAGCAGGAACCGACTGTTCTGCTGGCTGCCGATCGGACGGCCGAAAGCCTTGCGCTCCTTGGCATATTGCAGGGTGAGCTCCAGCGTCGACTCCATTGCCGCCGCGGCGATCACCGCAATGCCGATGCGCTCCTGCGGCAGGTTCTGCATCAGGTAGACGAAGCCCTGACCCTCCTCGCCGAGTAGGTTTTCGGCCGGCACTCGCACGTCGGTGAACGACAGTTCGGCGGTGTCCTGGGCATCCAGCCCGATCTTGTCGAGTTTGCGGCCGCGTTCGAATCCGGCCATGCCGCGTTCGACCACCAACAGCGAAAATCCCATCGCTCCCTTGTCCGGGTCGGTGCAGGCGACGACGATCACCAGGTCGGCGTGGATGCCGTTGGTGATGAACGTCTTGGCCCCGTTGAGGATGTAGTGGTCACCGTCTTTGACGGCGCGGGTCTTGATTCCCTGTAGGTCGCTGCCGGTGCCCGGTTCAGTCATCGCGATCGCGGTAATGGTTTCGCCGGAGCAGAACTTCGGCAGCCACCGCTGCTTCTGCTCCTCGTTAGCCAGCTTGATCAGGTACGGGGCCACCACATCGTTGTGCAGGCCGAAACCCAGTCCGCTGTAGCCGCCCGCGGTGGTCTCCTCGACCACCACTGCGTTGTAGCGGTAGTCGGGGTTGCCGCCCCCGCCGTACTCCTCGGGCACGGCCATCCCGAGGAAGCCCTGCTTGCCTGCTTCCAGCCAGACGTTGCGGTCGACGATCTTGTCCTGTTCCCACTGTTCGTGGTGCGACGCGACGTGGCGGTCCAGAAACGCCCGGTACGACTCGCGGAACAGGTCGTGCTCGGGCTCGAAAAGGGTGCGCTCGTATTGGACGACGCCGGCCATGGGAAACCTCCGGTCGGAAATTCGATGAATCCGCAAATTTACCCCAGCCAACCGGATGGTCGGCGGCCTGCGCGCGTGGGGCAGCGCCGTGACGTCGGCCACGACTGGTTTAGCGACGGAGTCGTTCGGGGAATCTGCGGAGCACACCAACCCGCCAGGGAGGAAACAGCGATGTCGGACGACAACAAAAGCGGTCCCGAGGAAGGGATCAAGGGCGTCGTGGAAGGCGTCAAGGGCAAGGCCAAAGAGGTCGCTGGCGCGGTAGCGGGCCGCGACGACCTGTACCGCGAGGGCAAGGCCCAGCAGGACAAGGCCGATGCGCAGCGCAACGCCGCGCAGAAGGAAGCCGAAGCCGAAAGTGCCCGCGCCGCGGCCGAAACCGCTGAGAAACGACAGGAAACCGAGCAGAGGTAACGCTAGAACGTCGCGTATGCGCGCAGGCTGGCCGCCAACGGGATCGGCACGCGCGCCTTGATTCTCGTGCCATCGGCGGTGTGCTCAGTGGCGTCGATTCGCCCGTCGGCGTGCAGCTTGTTGACGAGATCGCCTCGGTCATACGGAATTGTCACGTCCACCGCCGTGTCGGTCGGGGTGATCATCTCAGCCATCCGCGACTGCAGCCGATCCAGCCCGTCACCGGTGTGTGCGGAGACGAACACCGCATCCGGAAGCGCCCGGCGCAGCTGTGCCAGCGCGAGATCGCTGGCGACGTCGATTTTGTTGACCACCAACAACTCTGGGACCGCCTGGAGGTTGCGCTCGGCGATCACCTCGTTGATCACTTCCCGTACGGCGTTGATTTGGGCCAACGGGTTGCCGTCAGATCCGTCGACGACGTGCACCAGCAGGTCGGCGTCGCCGACCTCCTCCAGGGTGGAGCGGAACGCCTCCACCAGCTGGGTGGGCAGGTGTCGCACGAACCCGACGGTGTCGGTCAGCACGAACGGCCGGCCGTCGTCGAATTGTCCTCGCCGCGTTGTGGGCTCGAGCGTGGCGAACAACGCGTTCTCCACCAGCACCCCGGCGCCGGTCAGCGCGTTGAGCAGGCTGGACTTGCCCGCGTTGGTGTAGCCCACGATTGCGATCGAGGAAATCTCGCTGCGCCGACGCCCGCTGCGCTGGGTGTCGCGGACCTTCTTCATGTCCTTGATGTCGCGGCGCAGCTTGGCCATCCGCTCGCGGATGCGGCGGCGGTCGGTTTCGATCTTGGTCTCGCCGGGTCCGCGCAGACCCACGCCGCCGCCGGCACCGCCCGCACGGCCACCAGCCTGCCGCGACATCGATTCGCCCCAGCCACGCAGCCGCGGCAGCATGTACTCCATCTGCGCCAGCGATACCTGTGCCTTGCCTTCCCGGCTGGTGGCGTGCTGGGCGAAGATGTCAAGGATCAGCGCGGTCCGGTCGATCACCTTGACCCTGACCGCCTTTTCCAGCGCGGTGAGCTGCGCGGGGCTGAGCTCACCATCGGCGATGACGGTGTCGGCGCCGGTGGCCAGCACCACCTCGCGCAGTTCCTGGGCCTTGCCGGAGCCGATATAGGTCGCGGGATCGGGCTTGTCGCGGCGCTGGATCAGCCCTTCGAGCACCTCCGAGCCCGCTGTCTCGGCCAGCGCGGCCAGTTCGGCCAGGCTGGCCTCGGCGTCGGCCGCGCTGCCTTCGGTCCACACACCCACCAGCACGACGCGCTCCAGCCGCAGCTGGCGGTACTCGACCTCGGAGACGTCGGCCAGCTCCGTGGACAGGCCGGCGACACGGCGTAGCGCGGTACGGTCTTCGAGAGCGAGCTCACCCGTGCTGGGTGTGCCGTCGATGGGAAACTCGGGATACGTCATAGGCGAATCAAGGTTCGCACGGAGATCACTTTTCATGCACCTCAATTAACGCTGGGCAGCGCGCCACCATTCCTCCGATACCTCGCCGTGGGCCACCAGCACCGACGGACCACGCAGGTAGCTGCTGGCGTCGGTGACGGTGACGGTGACCTCGCCGCCGGGTACGCGCACGTCCAGCGTGCCCGTGGTGGCGCCGGCGAACGCCAGGGCGGCGACGGCCGCGGCGACGGTTCCGGTTCCGCACGAACGTGTTTCGCCGACACCGCGTTCGTGTACCCGCATCGACACCGCACCGTCAGCCGGCGCGGTCAGCACCTCGACGTTGACCCCGTCGGGGAACTGCACCCGGTCGAAGGACACCGGCGCCGCGACGTCCAGCGCGGCCAACTCATCAAGGGTCAGGTCGGGATCCACGCACGCCAGATGCGGGTTGCCCACGTCGATCGCCAGCCCGGCGAACGGCCGCCCGCCCACGATCGCCTCCCCCGTACCGAAGTGGTTGGCCTTGCCCATATCCACGGTGACGTTGGCAGTGGTGGCGTCGCAGTCGTGCAACACCACCGGGCGGGGGCCGGCCAGCGATCCGACGACGAACTCGTCGCGGGTTTCCAACCCGCTGGCGCGCAGGAAGTGCGCGAACACCCGCACGCCGTTGCCGCACATCTGCGCGATCGAGCCGTCGGCGTTGCGGTAGTCCATGTACCAGTCGTCGGCGTCGACGCCCTCGGGCAGGCGGTCGAGCACACCTGCGCGCTGCGCGGCGCCCGCCCGGGTCACCCGCAGCACGCCGTCGGCGCCCAGCCCGCCGCGGCGGTCGCACAGCACCTCCACGGCGGCCGGTGTCAGCACCAACCCCGCATCGGGATCGGGCAGCAGCACGAAGTCGTTCTGCGTGCCGTGCCCCTTGGCGAACCTCACCTGCTCAGGATACGTCGCGCCACACCCGCAGAGCCGACTCGACGTTGTCTGCGCCGGCGCCGTCGAGCCAGGTGATGCGGTGGTCGCGGCGAAACCACGACCGCTGCCTGCGCACGTAGCGGCGGGTGCCGACGAACGTCGGCTCGCGGGCCCCGGCACCGTCGCCGCCGCTGTCCAGGTCGGCGATCACCTGGGCGTATCCCAGCGCGCGCGACGCGGTGACGCCCTCGCGCAGGCCCCGGCCCAGCAGCACCAGCACCTCGTCGACCAACCCATCGACGAACATCTTGTCTGTGCGTTGCCGCAGGCGCACATCGAGAACGGTTGTGTCCCAGTCTAATCCGATGATGGCGGTGTCCCAGCGCGGCGCGCCGATCTCGGGGAACGACGCGGCGAATGGCTGTCCGGTCAGCTCGACCACCTCCAGTGCCCGCACGATGCGCCGGCCGTCGGTCGACAAAATCGACGACGCGGCGTCGGCGTCCGCCCGCGCCAGTTCGGCGTGCAGCGCGGCCACACCGACCTCGGCGAGCCGCTGTTCCCATTTGGCCCGTACCGCCGGGTCGGTGGCCGGGAACGTCCACTCGTCCAGCAGCGACTGCACGTACATCATCGACCCGCCGACCACGATCGGCACCGCACCGCGGGTCGCGATGGCCTCCACGTCGGCGGCGGCGGCCTGCTGGTAGCGCGCCACGCTGGCGGTGTCGGTCACCTCGAGCACGTCGAGCTGGTGGTGCGGTATGCCACGGCGCTCGGGGACCGTCAACTTAGCGGTGCCGATGTCCATCCCCCGGTACAGCTGCATGGCGTCGGCGTTCACAATCTCACCGCCGACGCGTTCGGCCAGACCGAGTGCCAGCTCCGACTTGCCGGTGCCCGTCGGTCCGATGACCGCGATCGGACGCGTCATGGCTTCCAGACGCCGACGAAATAGCCGACCCCGTAGGGCGCTCCGCGGTACAGCTCGGTGGCCGTTGCGGGCCCGGGTTCGGTGAGCCCAGCCAGTACCTGATAGCCCACCCGACCGACGGCCCCGGCGGGCAGCCGGGCCAGGGCCGCGACGTCACCGGCGGCCAGCCGGGCCAGGGCCGCGACGTCACCGGCGGCCAGCGCGTCGTCGAGCGCGTGCTGAGCGGGGATCGAATCCGGCTCGTAGCCGCCGGGCGCGCTCGGGGTCAGCGTGTGCGCACCGTCGGCGACGACGAGCACGCCGACCGGTTCGACCGCCTCGTCGACCTCGGCGCGCAGCGCCCGGCCGCGGGCCAGCGCGGTATCGGCGCCGTGGGCGTCGGCGTACACCCGCACCTCGGCGCGCGCTTCGGGGTTGACCTGACCGCGCAGCCAGCCGGTGACCAACGCGCACAACGGCAGCCACGTGGGTTCGCCGTCGACGCCCGGGGCCAGCGCGACGCGGACGTCCGCGCCGTAGCCGGCGAAGGTGCCGAGCCGATCCGGTGCGACGACGGCGTCAGCGCGCTCCACCCCGACCGCGATCCAGCGTGCGGGCAGCGCGGCGGCCGCGGTGCGCACCGCCTGATGCAGGTCCGCCAGCTCCGCGGCGGCGCCGGCGGCGAGTTCGGGAACCAGAACCGGTGCCGACGGGACGATGGCAATGGCGCTCAGCACGCCACCACGCTAATGCGATGCTGCGGGTTGACCGGCGCTGGCCGCCTCGCCCCGGGCCAGCGCGCCCGTCGCAGCCACCATGACGACCACGGCGACCACCAGCGCCAGCCAACCGGCGTCGTCGGGGCGCAACGCCTCCCCCAGCACGACCACGCTGAGCACCGAGGCCACCACCGGCTCGGCGACGGTCATCGTCGGCAGCGACGCGGTCAGCGCCCCGGCGCGAAACGACGCCTGCTGCCATACGGTGCCCCCGATCGCCACCGCCACCAACGCGTACAGCTCCGGGCTGCGCAGCAGCGCCGCGACGCCGGCCCAACTGCTGAAGTCCAGCTGGGCGACGACCCCTTTGGTCAGCACCGCGAACAGTCCCCACAGCGCACCGGAGGCCAACGCCAGCAGCACCGCGCTGGCGGCTCCGGTCAGGATCCTGGCCCCGATCACGCACAGCGCCAACGCGGGAACCAGCACCGCCAGCACCGCGATCCACGTCTCCGACGATCCGCGGGCCTGTCCTGCGGTCGGATTGCCGACCGTGATGATGACGGCCACCGAGACCGCGAGCAGCACCGCCCAGGTCCACTCCCACCGCGTCACCCGGCGGCGCGCCAGCCGCGCGGAGAGCGGCAGCGCGAACAACAACGACGTGACCAGCAGCGCCTGCACCAGAAGCACTGACCCCAGGCCGAGCGCGGCGGCCTGCAACCCGAACCCGGCGGCGGCCACGAGGCTGCCCAGCCACCACCGGCGATCACGCAGCAACCGCATGAACAACGCGGCGTGGCCGACCGGTTCGTCGGTGACCTGATGTGCTTGCCGCTGGTGGATGACGTCGCCGATCGCGACGAACACGGCAGCGCCGATGGCCAGCAGGGCGGCGAGATCTGTCGCCTCGTTGACGCCGCCCATCGGCCTCCTTGTCGTATGTGTCCAGAAGAGGCTAGAGCGTGCATCCCGAAGCCGTGCGCATGCGGCGCGGCAACCTGTTTGAATAGCGTTGAACAGCGAACAGGCGCCGCGTTGCGCGGCAGGTGCGCGGTTACGCGCGGAGGTACGAGGAAACGGACATGACGACCAGCCAGCCCGGGGGCCCGAGCCCCTCGCCCAAGCCCGCACAGGGTGCTCTCCCGCCCAAACCCACACAGGGTGCTCTCCCGCCCAAACCCACACAGGGTGCTCTCCCGCCCAAACCCACCCCACGCCCCGGCGCACCGCGTCCCGTTCCGCGTCCCGGCCGACCCGCCCCAGCGGTCATCGCACCACCGGCCAGTGATCCGCACCGGTTCGGCCGCGTCGACCCCGACGGCACGGTGTGGCTGATCACCGGGTCAGGCGAACGGGTGATCGGCTCATGGCAGGCGGGCGACCCCGAGGCGGCCTTCGAACATTTCGGTCGTCGCTTCGATGACCTGCACACCGAGGTCGCGTTGATGGAGACGCGGCTGGAGTCCGGCAGCGGCGACGCCCGCAAGATCAAGGCCGCCGCGGCCACCTTGGCCGAGTCACTGCCGACCGCTCATGTGCTCGGCGACGTGGACGCGCTGGCCGCCCGGTTGACCGCGATCATCGACCACGCAGACCAGGCCGCCCAGGCCGAGAAGGCCAGGCGTGAGGAGTACCGCGCCGCGCAGACCGCCCGCAAGGAGGCGCTGGCCGCCGAGGCCGAGGAACTGGCCGCCAACTCGACGCAGTGGAAGGTCGCCGGCGACAGGTTGCGCGAAATCCTCGACGAATGGCGCACGATCACCGGGCTGGACCGCAAGACCGACGACATGCTGTGGAAGCGCTACTCGGCGGCCCGCGAGACGTTCAACCGCAGGCGCGGATCGCATTTCGCCGAACTCGACCGCGAACGGGCCGGCGCGCGCCAAGCCAAGGAAGCGCTGTGCGAACGCGCCGAGGCGCTGTCGGGCTCCACCGACTGGGGTCCGACGAGCGCCGCGTTCCGTGAGCTGCTCGCCGAGTGGAAGGCCGCGGGCCGGGCGGCCAAGGACGTCGACGACGCGCTGTGGCAGCGGTTCAAGGCTGCCCAGGACGTCTTCTTCGCGGCGCGCAACGCCGCCAGCGCCGAGCGGGACGCGGAGTTCCGCGCCAACGCGCAAGCCAAGGAGGCGCTTTTGGCCGAGGCGGAGAAGCTCGACACCTCCGACCTCGACGCGGCCAGGGCCGCGTTGCGTGTGATCGGCGACAAGTGGGAGGCGATCGGCAAGGTGCCGCGTGAGCGCGCGGCTGAACTGGAACGTCGACTGCGCGCGGTGGAGAAGAAGGTCCGCGATGCGCCGACGCGCGGTGTGGACCCCGAGGCGCAGGCGCGCGCCGACCAGTTCCGTGTCCGCGCAGAGCAATTCGAGCGTCAAGCGGAGAAGGCGGCGGCAGCGGGCCGGGACAAGGACGCCGCCGAGGCGCGCGCGAACGCCGAGCAGTGGCGCCAGTGGGCTGACGCGGCCGTCGAGGCCCTGGGCAAGGGACGTTAGGACCTACCGGCGGTTCAGCATTCGGTGTTGATCTCGAACGGCGCGCTGGTGCGCTCGCCGGGATCGTCGTGAAAGAACCCGACCGCCGTGCCGGTGATCGTGAACTTGCCGTCCACCAGGCTGGCGTCGGCCTCGCCGGTGGTGCCTTCCCAGTAGGTACCTGTGAATCCACCTAAGTTGTTGATCTGCACCGAACGCGCCTCGATGGAGTCTTCCGTGTTCACCTGCGCGACCACGCCGGGCGACTGCTCCATGGTCTCGAGGCGCCACAGCCACTGCACCTGGGAGCAGTGAACGGGGTAAGCGCCTACGTCGTTTCCGTTGACGCGCAGATGCAGCAGATGCTCGCCGAGCGCATTGGCGCCCGATGAGCAGCCGGTGCAGATCATCAGGACGGCTGCTGCGGTGATAGCGGTTCGGTTGTGCATTTTTGCCACCTCGATGGATCCTGGTAGCGGGTTTCCCCTGAACGCCGGGCGCTATACGCGGCTGCAGGTATGACCTCGAGACGTCAGGGGTATCTCGTGGCCCACCGACCGCGCAGGACAGATCATGATTCGACTCGTCGTAATCGCCGCATTACTGGGGGGCGTGGTCTCGGGCTGCTCAACAGGGTCGCCGCCGTCGGAGCCACCGGCAATGCCGCCCAACACCGCGACGGCCGCCATCGACGGAAAAGACACCGGCGGGCGCCTGTACGTGCGGTGCAACCAGATTCAGTGGCTGCTGACCATCGACGGCGGTGACGAGGCGAGCGGTTTCACCGCGATGGTCGGCAAGGGCGGTACCCCCGAGGCCAAGTTCGTCAAGATCGCCAACTTGGGCGGGTTCACCGGCAGCGCCTGGCAAGGCGGCAGCGGGAAACTGGATGTCAGCCGCGACGGTTCGGTGCTCAACTTCACCGGCACGGCCTACGGGTATTTCGCCGAGTCCCCGAACGAACCAACGACCACGGGGTTCCGGATCGCCATAGCCTGCTGACGGCCTGCTGAACGTCGCTCAGCCGGTGCGGGATCCGATCGTCACGGTCGTCTCCTGGCGGTCGCTGCCGCGCACAAATACCACCTTCTCCTCGGCGCCCGGTTGGGTCTGACGCAGCACGCTCAGCAGGTCCTCCACGGTCTCGACCGGCTCGCCGCCGAGTTCGACGATCACGTCGCCGGGCCGTAACCCGGCGGTGGCCGCGGGCGCGCCGGGGTCGACGCCGACGACCAACGCTCCCTGTTCGGCATCGACGCCGAGCATGCGCTGAATGGCGGCGGTGACCTGACCGGTGGAGATGCCCAGGTACGGGTGGGTGGCCTGGCCGTCGGCGAGCAGCTGCTCGGTGACATCGAGCACGGTGGCCGCCGGGATCGCAAAGCCCAGCGACACCGCCCCCACCGCGGGTGGGATGTAGGCCTCGTTGATGCCGACGACGCGGCCGCTGGCGTCGAGCAGGGCCCCGCCGGAGTTGCCCGGTGAGATCGGCGCGTCGGTCTGGATCAGATCGACCAACGACTGGGTCTGCGCCGCCGAGCCGGGGATGTCGCGGTGCAGCCCGGAGATGATGCCGGCGGTGACGGAGTTCTGGAACCCCAGCGGGCTGCCGATGGCCATCGCGATCTCCCCCGCGCGCGGCAGATCCGTGCGGAACTCGGGCACCGGAAGGTCTTGGCGTTCGGTGCGCACCACCGCCAGATCGGTCACCGTGTCGGTGCCGACCACCTGGCCGGGAGAACTCTCACCGTCAGCGAAAAGTATTGTCACATCGCGGGATTCACCGACCACATGTGCGTTCGTCACCACGACGTCGGGCCGCAGCACCACCCCGCTGCCCGCGCCGCCGTCGCGCTGAACGGTCACCACGCTGGGGCTGACGCGTTCGACCAGATCGGCGAAGCCGGCGCCGACGTCAGGTGTCGCGTTGGGAGCGTTGGCCGGTGCGGCTGTGGTGGTGGGGCTCGCAGGCGGCGGTGACGCCTCCGACGGTTGATCGGCCTGATTGGAACATCCGGATGCGGCGATGAGCACAGTTGCGAATGCCGCAGCGACACCGATGCGTTTCACATCCGGCAATCTACCCGGCTCGGCGGGCACTCATACATGTTGTGCAGGCCCGAACGGCGATCAGCGCGCAGGGGGCACCGCGTCGTCCTCGTGGATGTACTCGCGCAGCCGCTCCAACGTCGCGGCAAGCAGTCGAGAGACCTGTACCTGGGAGACGCCGAGACGTTCTCCGATTTTGCTCTGCGGCAGATCATCACAGAACCGCAACCTCAGAATCAACCGTTGCCGCTCAGTCAGCCGGCCCACTAGGTCGGCGACGGTGAGCGCGTCTTCCACGCTGTCGTAGCGGGGGTCGGTGGCGCCGTGAGCCGCCCCGGCCGGTCGGTCTTTGCGGCTGCCCGACGGTGCGGCATCCAGCGACTGTGGCCGATACGCGTCGGACATGTCCACGGCCCGCACGACGTCTTCGCGGTCCACGTCGAGGTCGGCAGCGACCTCGCTGGCCGTCGGCGCGCGACCCAGCCGCTGTGAGAGCAAGCCGATGGAGGCAGACACGCGCTGGTGCAAATCCTTGATCGAGCGGGGAACGTGCACGCCCCAGGTGTGGTCGCGAAAGTGGCGTCGAACCTCGCCCATGATGGTCGGCACGGCATAGGGCAGGAACGGCCCGCGGTCGGGTTCGTAGCGGTCGACAGCTTTGATCAGACCCAGCCGGGCCACTTGTGCCAGGTCCTCGGCCGATTCACCGCGTCCTGCAAAGCGCAGCGCAATATGGTCGGCCAAGGGCAGACATCGGGAAATGATGCGGGCGCGCAACCGCCGTCGCTTCGCGTGGTCTGAGGTGTTGCGCAGTTCGTTGCACATGGGGCTCACGTCGGCGTAGTCGTCGTCGCGCTGTGCGGGGTCGATCCGTTCGCCTGTTTGCAGCAGGGCGGACAAAACAGCCACCTCCCTGTATCGCTTATGACAAAGACCGGTCGGCAATCCCCCATGTCCAAGGGCTGCAGACCGGTCTGTCATTCACGTTATCGACGCGCGCGGACGATTACCTGAGCTGCTCCTGATAAAGCGCCGTGAACACTCGCAGTGATGTCAGCAGGACTACGGCGTGTAACGCGACGGCGACTGGGAACTCCCGCAATATGCAACGACTCGCTTCCATACGCCACCGCGGCGTGACGGCCGGAGCGGTGTTGGCGCTGCTGGCGGCGGGCTGCGGGGGCGGCTCGGAGATCGGTTCGTCCAACCGCGGCGCCAACACGCAGACAGCGCAGACGTCGGTCGAGAACGCCTACATCGTGCCGCGTTTCCTACCTGGATCCTGTGCCATACAGGTCGGCGAGGACGCAGCGCTCACGTTCACCGCGACCAACAACCGGTCCGGCGAGTCGGAGACACTGCTCGCCATCGAATCCGACGCGGCCGAGGCCATCCGCATCGCTCCGAACGCAACGCTGGAGATTCCGCCCCGCACGTCGATCGCCGCGGGCCAACCGATCGAGGACGTCGGCCGATACGCCGGCCCCGACGAACCGACATCGGTGCGTGTCGAGGGGCTCCGCGAATCCGCACGCCCGGGCACATCGGTGGATGTCACTTTCCGCTTCGAAAAGCAGGGCGATCTGACGATGAAAGTCCCGGTTGAAGCGTGTCCGACCCAGTCCTGAGCGGCTAGTCCGTCGGCTTGTCGGGATCGTCGTCGTCGAACCGCTCCAACAAACCCCGCCGCTGGCGCTTGGCGGCCTCCTGGCGACGCGCCTCCTCGGCGGCGAGCTGCACAGCGGTGCGCGCCCACACCGCGCGCGCCCAGTGGTAGGTCACCACGATCACCGTCAGCCACGCGAGGATGAGCCCGATCCCGGGTCCCGGGTACGGCTCGGCCGCCGTCTGCCGGGACCACACCGCCAGCAGCCCCAGCACGCACGTTACCGAGGAACCTGCCAGCGCGATCCAGGCCAGCGCCCAGCGCCGCGTCAACAGCGCCAACATCGAGACCCCGACGGTGAACACGAGCGCGAGCCAGATGAACAACCGCGACGGCAGCGACACGGCGGCGCCGGTGGCGTCCTGGCTGTGGACGAGCACATCCCAGCCGTTGGCGGCGCCGGTGTGCGGCAACAAGAAGGACAACAACAACACGAAAACGCCGATGGCGATGATCAAAGCTCGTGCGCCGGGATCGATTTCACCGGCGACGCGGCGTTCGGCGGCTTCGAGTTCTTCCTTGAACTGGTCGAAGTTGCCGTTGCCGGGGGCGTTCATCGATCGCACCCGGTCGACGTTTCGTGCTGTGTTGGCGCGCCGATCCCCGGCATCCCGAGGCCGACGCCGGTGCGGGGCCGTTGCCCGGCGGCGTGGGCGTCGCCGGCCCTGGTACGCCGATGGGTGCCGACGGGCGCATCGGCGATCAGATGATGCGGCGCGGCGCCGGTGACCGTCGTGGTGATGACGTCGCCGGGGCGAATCTCGCGGCCGGACGGGTTGAAGTGCACCAACCGGCCGTCGCGGGCCCGCCCGGACATGCGCGCTGTGCTGGCGTCCTTGCGCCCCTCTCCGGTGGCGACCAGCAACTCGACGGTACGGCCCACCTGCGCCCGGTTCGCCTCGAGTGAGATCTTCTCCTGAAGGTCGATCAGCCGCTGATAGCGTTCGCCGACAACGGCTTTCGGGATCTGATCGTCGAACTGCGCCGCGGGCGTACCGGGTCGTTTGGAGTACTGGAAGGTGAACGCGCTGGCGAACCTGGCCTGCGTCACCACGTCGAGGGTGGCCTGGAAGTCGTCCTCGGTCTCGCCGGGGAAGCCGACGATGAGGTCGGTGGTGATCGCGGCGTGCGGGATGGCCGCGCGGACCCGGTCGATGATGCCCAGATACCGCTCGGCGCGGTAGGACCGGCGCATCGCGCGCAGCACGCGGTCCGAACCGGACTGCAACGGCATGTGCAAGGTGGGGCACACGTTGGGCGTCTCCGCCATCGCCTCGATGACGTCGTCGGTGAACTCGGCGGGGTGCGGCGAGGTGAACCGCACCCGTTCCAGGCCGTCGATGCGTCCGCACGCCCGCAGCAACTTGGCGAATGCGCCGCGGTCACGCGGTTGTTCCGGGTCAACAAACGACACACCGTAGGCGTTGACGTTCTGCCCGAGCAGCGTCACCTCCAGCACGCCCTGGTCCACCAGCGACTGCACCTCGGCGAGCACGTCGCCGGGTCGGCGGTCGACCTCCTTACCGCGCAACGCGGGCACGATGCAGAACGTGCAGGTGTTGTTGCACCCGACGCTCACCGATACCCAAGCGGCGTAGGCGGATTCGCGTGCGGCCGGCAGCGCCGAGGGAAACTCCTCGAGCGCCTCGACGATCTCGACCTGGGCGGCCCTGTTGTGGCGGGCCCGGTCGAGCAGCGCCGGCAGCGACCCGATGTTGTGGGTGCCGAACACCACGTCAACCCACGGCGCCCGCTGCAGCACCGTGTCGCGGTCCTTTTGCGCCAGACACCCGCCGACCGCGATCTGCATGTTGGGATCGGACTGTTTGCGCGGGGCCAGGTGGCTGAGGTTTCCGTACAACTTGTTGTCGGCGTTCTCGCGGACCGCACAGGTGTTGAACACCACAACGTCGGCGTCCTCACCGTCGCCGGCCTTGCGGTAGCCCGCGGCCTCCAGCAGACCAGCGAGCCGCTCGGAATCGTGCACGTTCATCTGACAGCCGTAGGTGCGGACCTGGTAGCTGCGCACGTCGCGGTCGGCGTTCGCCGTGCGCGTGCGCGTCGACGCGGTTGCCTGCGCCTGCTGCGTTACCACCGGAGTCACGGCCCCATGGTACGGACCGGCCAATGTGGCGACATGGGTGGATTAACGACTTCCGGGCATGCTGGGCCATCCCTCGGTAAGGTCTGCTCCCATGGCAATCACCGGGTCGGAGGTCAAAGACGTCGATCCGGCCCGATCCGACGCACCGATGATCTCGATGCAGGCGGTCAACAAGTACTTCGGCGACCTGCACGTGCTCAAGGACATCGACCTTGAGGTGGCCCGCGGCCAGGTGATCGTCGTGCTCGGCCCGTCGGGCTCGGGCAAGTCGACGTTGTGCCGCACCATCAACCGGCTGGAGTCGATCGATTCGGGGACCATCGCGATCGACGGTGAGGTGCTCCCGGAGGAGGGCCGCAAGCTGGCCCAGCTGCGCTCCGATGTCGGCATGGTCTTCCAGTCGTTCAACCTGTTCGCGCACAAGACGATCCTGGAGAACGTGACTCTGGCGCCCCGCAAAGTGCGCAAGGCATCCAAGGATGCGGCGCGCGAGAAGGCGATGGCGCTGCTCGAGCGCGTCGGCGTGGCCAACCAGGCCGACAAGTTTCCGGCTCAGCTCTCCGGCGGCCAGCAACAGCGGGTGGCGATCGCCCGTTCGTTGGCGATGAACCCGAAGGTGATGCTGTTCGACGAGCCGACCAGCGCGTTGGACCCCGAGATGATCACCGAGGTGCTCAACGTGATGACGTCGCTGGCTGCCGACGGCATGACGATGTTGGTGGTCACCCACGAGATGGGGTTCGCCAGGGGCGCGGCCGACAAAGTGGTATTCATGTGCGACGGGGCCATCGTCGAGTCGGCCCCGCCGTCGGAGTTCTTCACCAACCCCACCACCGACCGGGCCAAAGACTTCCTAGGCAAGATCCTGCACCACTAGTGGAAAGGAACCCCCAATGCGATCCATTCCGAGGCGTGTAGTCGCCGCTCTCGCGCTCGCCGTGGCGTTACCGCTGGCGGCTTGTGGCGGCGGTGGTGGCGACGGGGACAAGGTCGTCATCGGGACGAAGTTCGACCAGCCCGGTCTCGGTCTGAAGAACCCCGACGGCACGATGAGCGGGTTCGACGTGGACGTGGCCAGGTATGTGGCCCAGCAACTCGGTTACACCGAGGACCAGATCGAGTGGAAGGAAGCGCCGTCGCCGCAACGCGAGACGCTGATCGCCAACGGCCAGGTCGATTTCATCGTCGCGACATATTCGATCACCGACTCGCGCAAGGAGCGGGTGTCGTTCGCGGGGCCGTACCTCATCACGGGTCAGAGCCTGCTGGTGCGCAGCGACAACACCGACATCGTCGGCGCGGAGTCGCTGGAGAACAACAAAAAGCTGTGCTCGGTGACGGGTTCGACACCGGCGCAACGCATCAAGGACCAGTACCCCGGTGTGCAGTTGCAGCAGTATGACACGTATTCGGCGTGTATCGAGGCACTCAAGAACGGCGCGGTCGACGCCGTGACCACCGACGAGGTCATTCTGGCGGGCTACGCCGCCCAGAGCCCCGGGGTGTTCAAGATCGTCGGAGACACCTTCTCTGAGGAGCGTTACGGCATCGGCCTGAAGAAGGACGACACTGAACTGCAGACGCAGATCAACGACGCGCTGGTGAAGATGGAGCAGGACGGCGCCTGGAAGGCGGCCTGGGACAACAACCTTGGCGCATCGGGACTGCCGGCTCCCAACCCGCCGACGATCGACCAGACCTAGGGCCGACCGCCGCACGTGGAGATCTTCACCAGATACCAGGCCCAGATCTTCGAGGCGTTCTGGACCACGATCCAGCTGACGATCTACTCCGCCGTCGGGGCGCTCGTGCTCGGCACGGTGTTGGCCGCGATGCGGCTGGCGCCGGTGCCGGTGCTCAAATGGTTGGGTGCGGCCTATGTCAACGTGGTGCGCAACACCCCGCTGACGCTGATCATCCTGTTCTGTTCGTTCGGGATAGCCCAGACGTTGGGCATCACCCTGGTGGATCCCCAATCGCTCACGTCGATCGAAGACAGTAACTTTCGGCTGGCGGTGCTCGGATTGACCGTCTACACCGCCTCTTTCGTCTGCGAGACGTTGCGTTCGGGCGTCAACACCGTGCCGCTCGGCCAGGCCGAGGCGGCCCGGTCGCTTGGGCTGTCATTCGGCCAGAACCTGCGGATCATCCTGCTGCCACAGGCGTTTCGGGCCGTGATCATCCCGTTGGGTTCGGTGCTGATCGCGTTGACCAAGAACACCACCATCGCTTCGGCGATCGGTGTGGCCGAAGCGGCGCTGTTGATGAAGGAGATGATCGAGAACGAGGCCGCGCTGCTGGTCATCGGCAGCATTTTCGCCGCAGGGTTCGTCATCTTGACGTTGCCGCTGGGGCTGTTGTTCGGGTGGCTTGGTAAGCGAATGGCGGTGGCGCGGTGATGAGCGCTTGCGCGAAGAACAGAAGGCCCCGATGAGCGCTTACACGAAGAACGGGGCACTATGAGCGGATCGGTGCTGTTCGACGCCCCCGGCCCGCGGGCGCGGATACGCAACCACATCATCACGGTGATCACCGTCGTGATCGCGCTGTTGGCGCTGTGGGTGGTGTATTCGCAGTTGCAGGCCAAGGGTCAGCTGACCGCGGAGAAGTGGGAGCCGTTCCTGACGGCGAATCTGTGGACCACCTACATCATGCCCGGCGTCGAAGGCACGCTGACCGCTGCCGGCGTCTCGATCGTGCTTGCGCTGGCCCTTGGCCTAGTGCTCGGTGTGGGCCGGTTGTCACGGGTACTCCCGGTGCGGTGGCTGTGCTCGGTGGTCGTGGAGTTCTTCCGTGCAGTGCCGGTGCTGATCATGATGATCTTCGCGTACTTCCTGTATGCGCTCTACGGCGTGTTCCCTGGCGAATACCTGGCACTGGCCGGTGTGATCACCGGTCTGACGCTGTACAACGCCGCGGTGATCGCCGAAATCGTGCGGGCCGGTGTCGCGGCGTTGCCGCGCGGGCAGACGGAAGCCGCGTGGGCGCTGGGGCTGAGCTGGGGTCAGACGATGCGCTCGGTGTTGTTGCCCCAGGCGATCACGTCGATGCTGCCGGTGTTGATCTCGCAGTTGGTGGTGGTGCTCAAGGACTCCTCGATCGGGTTCGTGATCACCTTCGTTGAGCTGGTGCGCCAGGGCACCCAGGTCGGCGCGGCGTACGGCAACTACATTCCCGCGTTGATGGTCGTCGCGGTGATCATGATCACCGTCAACTTCACGCTGTCGTGGTTCGCGACGTGGGTGGAGGCCCGGATGCGGCGCTCGCGGCGCGGGCCGGTGCCGATGGAGGCCGAAGCTGTCGAGGAGGAAGGCGCGCCCGGCGCGAAGATCGGTTAGCCCAGGTTTGCCAGCGCGCGGCGCCGACGCGCGGCTACAGCAACTCCGCGCAGCGGCGCAACAACGCATCGCCCGGCGGCTGATAGAACGACAGCACCGCGTGCTGGCAGCCGGCGTCGACGTAGTCGGCGACGCTGTCCAGTTGAGCGTCGACCTGATCGGGACGGGTCGGATGCAAGAACAACTGCACGCCTCGACGGATCGACGACGGATCGCGGCCCAGTTCGGCGCAGGCGGCGTCGAGATGACCGCTGGCCGTACGCCATTCCTGCAGAGAGGTCGACGGCATGTTCCATTCATCGGCGTGGCGTGCGGCCACACGCAGCATCTTCGGCTGCGCGGCACCCACGATCATCGGCGGGCCAGGCCGCTGTATCGGCTTCGGTTCGCACAATGCGTCGGTGAGCGTGTAGAACCGTCCCGCGAAGGTGACCGACTCTTCGGTCCAGAGCCGCCGGATGACGGTGAGCGCTTCGTCGAGCATCGCCACCCGCACGCCCGGGGACGGGAAATCGATTCCGTAGCCGCGGTGTTCGCCCTCATGCCAACCCGCGCCGAGACCGAAATCCATTCGCCCGCCGGCGATGTGGTCGACCGTCGCCGCCATCTTGGCCAGCACCGCGGGATGGCGGTATGTGACGCCGCTGACCATACAGCCGACCCGCGCACGCCGGACCAACACCGCCATCGCCGCCAGCGTGGTCCAGCCTTCCAACGTGGGGTCGGCATGGTCGACCAGACCGTAGAAGTGGTCGTAGTTCCACACTGCCGGGAATCCGAGGTCATCTGCGGCACGCCAGAACTGCTCGAGCGTGGCGTAGTCGAACGTCGGCGCGAGCTTTACCGATACGTGCATGGCCGCAACCTTAATGCTGTTGCCGCAGGCGGACCTGGCACGACGGTCGCATAGCGAGGAGCGAGCCCATGTGTTCAGTTGAGATCTTCGGCGCTGGTGGCTGCGTCGTCGCCGAACCACTTTTCCCTGATGAGGTTGTAGGTGCCGTTTTCGCGCAGGCGATAGAGCGCTTGGTTCACTGGCTTGCGAAGCGGACTGTGGATATCGAGCACAAAACCCTGGTCTTCTTCTTGGAACACCGGTCCCGCCGTGACCGCTACTCCCTCGCCCCGGTGGGCGACGTAGTAGCGCAGGACGGGCGCATCGAAGACCACCGCCTCGTATCCCTCTTCGCGCAACAGATGGTATGAATCGTCGATCGTTTTCGTCTCAGTGGCGTCAATTCCCATGCCGCGAAGGAAGTTGGCTGCGGTGGTGCCCTCGACGGTGGCCACCGACTTGCCGTAGAGATCCGCCGGTCCGTTGATCTTGGCGTCGAGTTTGGCCACGGTCAAAGTGGCGCTCAGGTTCGCTGAGTAAAACGCGATGAACACGATACCGGCAAATCCCCACAGAATGGCCAAGGATTTCGTCAGCGCTTTGGTTGCGGAGGTGCTGTTTCTACCGACCAGTGATCCGATGCCCCATCCGAAAGATTGAATGATGCCGGGGAAATAGGATCGCGCTACAACCGGCTTGGCGCTGCGCCGCTCTATGAGCCAAAAGATATGAGCCGGAATGACGCTGACTACCACGGCGGCGGCCAACCAGATCAGCATGGTTCGCGAGAACAACAAATCAAGATAGCCACCCAAGCCGGGTACGGAGGGGCGGGTGTTGTGCACGGGCACGATGATCTGCAACCCGGAACCGAGCGTCGGTTGGGTGAAGTCGAATGCCTGCTCGCGCTCGGCCGTCAACGAGATGCCGCCGATCGCCAGGTCGGCACGTCCTTCGGCGACGGCGGCCAGCTGTCCCCGCACGTCGCCAGTATCGAGGTACTCGGTAGACCAGCCCAAGTCTTTGGTGATCTCGTTCCACAGGTCGACGCTGAAACCTGTCAGCTCGCCGCTACTGGTTGGCATGACGAACGGCTCGAGCGGGTGAATCGCGACGGTGACCGACTGTTCCTCAGGTTGCGGTTCAGGTTGTGCTGAAGCGTGTGGGACGACGTTGGGCGCGATGCCCAACAGGGAGACGCAAATGAAGACCGCCGTCAGCGCGCACCACCGCAAACCCATTCCTCACCGACCCCATTTCGTTTCGTGGCTGTTTGGCACCATACCTACAGCCCGGAGACCCGTCGGCGGCAGTCGAGATTGACTATCTACCGATCGATGGGGCGCAAGGATGTACAGCGAGACGAATAGAGCTGGCTAGACCCGGCGTCGTTCGTGTTCGGCGGCCAGCTCCGCGTTGACGACGTCAAGGGCCATGGTCTGGTGATAGCCGCGCCGCGCCAGCATGCCGACGAGCCTGCGCGCCACCTTGATGTCATCGCCGTCGGCGAGCCTTTCCCGGCGCAGCTTGGCCCGCACCAATTCCTCGGCCCGCGTCCGTTCCGCTCCGGCGTCGATGTCGGCCAACGCGGCGGTAATCACCTCGTTGTCCACACCCTTGTTGCGCAGTTCGGCGGCCAACGCGCGCTTGCCTTTTCCGGCGTTGCGCTGCCGCGACCGGACCCACTGGTCGGCGAAGTCGGCGTCGTCGACAAGACCGACGTCGGCGAGCCGGTCCAGCACCCGGTCACTGACATCCTCGGGATAACCCCGCTTGGTCAGCTGTTCCGCCAGCTCGGCGCGGGTGCGGGCCCGCACGGTGAGCAGGCGCAGACATACGTTGTGCGCCTGCTCCTCGCGGGAGGCCTCAGAAGTCGACGGGGGCGGGCAGGACGTCATCGTTCAAGTCATCGGTCATCACGGCACCAATGCCCAGTTTTTCCTTGATCTTCTTCTCGATCTCGTTGGCCACGTCGACGTTCTCCAGCAGGAAGTTGCGGGCGTTCTCCTTGCCCTGGCCCAGCTGCTCGCCCTCGTAGGTGAACCAGGAGCCGGACTTGCGGATGAAGCCCTGTTCCACACCCATGTCGATGAGCGAACCTTCGCGGCTGATGCCCTTGCCGTAAAGGATGTCGAACTCGGCTTGTTTGAAGGGGCTAGCCACTTTGTTCTTGACGACCTTGACACGAGTGCGGTTGCCCACCGCATCGGTACCGTCCTTGAGGGTCTCGATCCTCCTGACATCCAACCGAACTGAGGCGTAGAACTTCAAAGCCTTTCCACCCGTTGTTGTTTCGGGAGAGCCGAACATGACGCCGATTTTTTCGCGGAGCTGGTTGATGAAGATCGCCGTGGTGCCCGAATTATTCATAGCGCCAGTGATTTTCCGCAGCGCCTGGCTCATCAGACGGGCCTGCAGACCGACGTGACTGTCCCCCATCTCGCCCTCGATCTCGGCACGCGGCACCAACGCGGCCACCGAGTCAATGACCAGGATGTCCAGCGCGCCCGATCGGATCAGCATGTCGGCGATTTCCAGCGCCTGCTCACCGGTGTCGGGCTGAGATACCAGCAGCGAATCGGTATCCACGCCGAGTTTCTTGGCGTACTCCGGGTCCAGCGCATGCTCGGCGTCGATGAAGGCCGCGATGCCGCCGGCCGCCTGGGCATTGGCCACGGCGTGCAGCGCGACCGTGGTCTTACCCGAGGATTCCGGACCGTAGATCTCGATGACCCGGCCACGCGGTAGTCCGCCGATGCCGAGCGCCACGTCCAGGGCGATCGACCCGGTGGGAATGACGGAGATCGGCTGACGCACCTCGTCGCCGAGGCGCATCACCGAGCCTTTGCCGTGGTTCTTCTCGATCTGGGCCAGCGCGAGTTCGAGGGCTTTTTCGCGGTCAGGGGCCTGCGGTGCCATGGTGGTCTCCATCCTGGTCGGTGTTCGATGATCGGTTTCGATCAGTTGGCCATGACGTTAGAGGCGGCCACCGACAAGTCGGCCTGACCAGCATCTAGCCGTCGAACACAGCCCACGATAGACGAACACCTGTTCGACTCAAGCGTGACACGCCGTGCGCGTTGACTCCGTGCCGCAAGAGGGGCCCCCGTGGTCAACGACTCGCCCCGGGCGGTACCCGCGGCCTATCGTGGGGTCATCCCGGCCGGACGGGGCCCGCATGCACGAAATGGCGATAACACAGAGTGTCGTCGACGCGGTGTGTGAACACGCCGCGGGTCGCCGAGTGCACAGCGTCCGGTTGGAAGTCGGCGCGCTGTGTGCGGTGGTACCCGACTCGATGCAGTTCTGCTTCGAACTGGCCACCGAGGGCACCGTCGCCGACGGCGCCCGACTGGACCTCGACGTCGCACCTGGCTCGGCGCGCTGTCGCGCGTGCGGTGAGAACTTCGTGCTGCCCGACTTGATCCTGCTGTGCCCTTGCGGCAGTGCGGATGTCGAGGTGGTCGCGGGCCGTGACCTGAAGATCCTGTCGATGGAAGTGAGCTGAGCATGTGCGCAACATGTGGCTGCGGCGATGACGGTCCGACCATCACCTTGGCGGGTCACCCCCACCCGCACGAGCACCCCCATCAGCACGACCACGACCACGACGGTCACGTTCACACCGAGACGGTCTCCCTGGCGGAGAAGGTGCTCGCGAAGAACGACCTGCTGGCCGAGGACAACCGCAACTGGATGGCCGAACGCAACATCCTTGCGCTCAACCTGACCAGCTCGCCGGGCGCGGGCAAGACGACGCTACTCGAGCGCACCATCCGAGATCTCAGCCGCGATCGCCCGGTGGCCGTCATCGAAGGCGACCAAGAGACACTGCTCGACGCCGAGCGCATCAGAACGGCAGGGGCGCGCGCCGTTCAGGTGAACACCGGCGCCGGCTGTCACCTCGATGCCGCGATGGTGCGCCGGGCCCTGCAGACCCTCGACCCCGAGCCCGAGTCGATCCTCTTCATCGAAAACGTCGGCAACCTCGTTTGCCCGGCACTGTTCGATCTGGGTGAGCACAGCAAAGTCGTCGTCATCTCCGTGACCGAAGGCACCGACAAGCCGCTGAAGTATCCGCACATGTTCGCCGCAGCCGGACTCGTGGTGATCAACAAGATCGATCTGATGCCGTACGTCGACTTTGATCTTGAAAATTGTTGCGCCTACGTGCGATCCGTGAACCGGGGCGCGGAGATATTGCCGATTTCGGCTACGACCGGTGATGGTAGCGCACGGTGGTACGAATGGATCAATAATCGCGCAAACTCCGCGAAGTCCCGCCGACCCGTTGACAAGACATATCCCCGGGAGTAGACCCAGAATCAGCGGTCAAGAAGCGGGCGCTACGTCCCGGTGACGTAGGGAGCCACAGCCTGGCTCCCGGTCGTGAGGGCCCCAGCCCGGCCCCCAGGAAGCTGTGACACATGCCAATCGAGGCAGCAGTCAAAGCCGAAGAGGCATTAATTCATATCCTGTGGATCAATGCCGGTTTGAGTTGTGACGGCGATTCCGTGGCGCTGACTGCCGCCACACAACCGACCATCGAGGAGATCGCTCTCGGCGCCCTCCCCGGTCTACCCAAGGTCGCCGTTCACTGGCCCTTGATCGATTTCGAGTGCGGACCGAACGGGGGCGCCGACGATTTTCTCGAGTGGTTCTTCAAGGCCGACAGAGGCGAGTTGGAACCGTTCGTCCTCGTCGTCGAAGGGTCGATCCCAAACGAGAAAATCAAGAACGAAGGTTACTGGTGCGGGTTCGGCAACGACCCGGCGACCGGACAACCGATGACGACAAGCGAATGGCTGGACCGGCTCGCCCCGAAAGCGACGGCGATCGTGGCGGCGGGAACCTGCGCCACCTACGGAGGCATCCATGCGATGGCGGGTAACCCGACCGGAGCCATGGGCGTACCCGACTATCTCGGGTGGGACTGGAAGAGCAAGGCCGACATCCCGATCGTCTGTGTACCGGGTTGCCCGATTCATCCGGACAATTTCGCCGAGACACTCACGTATCTCCTCTACATGGCCACCGACCAGGCACCGATGATCCCATTGGATGATGCGCTTCGGCCCAAGTGGCTGTTCGGCGCCACCGTGCACGAGGGGTGCGACCGCGGCGGCTACTACGAACAGGGTGATTTCGCGACCGAGTACGGCTCGCCGAAATGCATTGTCAAACTCGGCTGTTGGGGACCGGTCGTCAAGTGCAACGTGCCCAAGCGGGGCTGGATCAACGGTGTCGGCGGCTGTCCAAACGTCGGCGGCATTTGCATCGCCTGCACAATGCCCGGCTTCCCGGACAAGTTCATGCCCTTCATGGACGAACCGCCGGGCGGCAAGGTGTCCACAGCGGCATCGGGTCTGTACGGCTCCGTGATCAAGAACTTGCGCCAAATCACCGGCCGCACGGTCGACAAGGAACCGAAGTGGCGGCATCCGGGCACGAAACTCACGACCGGGGCAACCCGCACCTGGTAGATGCGGGGCATGCCGGGTAGCCGGCATGCCCCTATTCGCGTCGAAAAGCACAGCAGGTCAGCTCATGAGACGAAAGAGAAGAGTTCGATGACAACGATCATCCCCGAACCGTCACACGTGAAGCGCGATCCCGGCCAACTCGTGGAGATGGCGTGGGATCCCATCACCCGAATCGTGGGCAGCCTCGGCATTTATACCAAGATCGATTTTGACAACAGGGAAGTTGTCGAGTGTCACAGCACGTCATCGATCTTTCGCGGTTATTCGATCTTCATGAAGGGCAAGGACCCTCGTGATGCGCATTTCATCACGAGTCGCATCTGCGGGATCTGCGGCGACAATCACGCCACATGCTCGTGCTACGCGCAAAACATGGCCTACGGCGTCAAGCCACCGCATCTCGGCGAATGGCTGATCAACTTGGGCGAAGCCGCGGAATACATGTTCGACCACAACATCTTCCAAGAAAATCTGGTCGGCGTGGACTACTGCGAGAAGATGGTCGCCGAGACCAACCCGGGCGTGCTGGCCAAAGCCGAGAACACCCAAGCGCCGCACGCCGACATGCACGGGTACCGCACGATCGCCGACATCATGCGGACGCTCAACCCGTTCACCGGCGAGTTCTATCGCGAAGCGTTGCAGGTGAGCCGAACGACACGGGAAATGTTCTGCCTCATGGAGGGCCGGCATGTCCATCCGTCAACCCTGTATCCCGGCGGGATCGGCACGACCGCAACGGTTCAGCTGATGACCGACTACATGACCCGGCTGATGCGTTACGTGGAATTCATGAAGAAGGTCGTGCCAATGCACGACGACCTCTTCGACTTCTTCTACGAGGCGTTGCCAGGTTACGACCAGGTGGGACTGCGACGCACCTTACTTGGCTGCTGGGGCTCGTTCCAGGATCCCGAGGTCTGCAACTTCGCCTACCGGGATATGGAGGCCTGGGGCCGCAAGATGTTCGTCACCCCCGGCGTCGTGGTCGATGGGAAGCTCGTGACGACGTCGCTGGTCGACATCAACCTCGGCATCCGGATCCTGTTGGGCAGTTCGTATTACGACGACTGGACCGATCAGGAGATGTTCGTCAAGAACGACCCGCTGGGAAACCCGGTGGACCGACGCCACCCATGGAATCAGCACACCAACCCCAAGCCACAGAAGCGAGATTTCGAGGACAAGTACACCTGGGTGATGTCGCCCCGCTGGTTCGACGGCGCGGACCACCTGGCACTCGATACCGGCGGAGGTCCATTGGCCAGGCTGTGGGCGACGGCACTGGCCGGCTTCGTCGACATCGGCTATGTGAAAGCGACGGGTAACAGCGTCCAGATCAACCTGCCGAAGACCGCATTGATGGGCCCGGTCGAACTCGAGTGGAAAGTGCCCCAATACGGCAGCAACACCATTGAGCGCAACCGTGCCAGAACCTACTTCCAAGCCTACGCGGCCGCGTGCGCACTGCATTTCGCGGAAAAGGCGTTGGTGGAGATCCGGGCCGGCCGAACCAAGACATGGGAGAAGTTCGAGGTGCCCGAGGAAGGTATCGGCTGCGGATTCACCGAAGCGGTGCGCGGCGTGCTGAGCCATCACATGGTTATTCGGGACGGGAAGATGGCCAACTACCACCCGTATCCGCCCACCCCGTGGAACGCCAGCCCACGCGACACCTACGGCACGCCGGGACCGTATGAGGATGCGGTGCAGGGCCAGCCCATCTTCGAGGAGAACGACAGGGAGCACTTCAAGGGCATCGACATCATGCGCACGGTCCGCAGTTTCGACCCGTGTCTGCCGTGCGGCGTGCACATGTATCTGGGCGCAGGGAAGAGCCTGGACCTCCTGCACTCCCCCACCCAGTCCGTCACCGGGGAATAGGATATGGCCCCGCCGACACTGCCAGGCCCGGACGAAATCCAGGACGACACGCAGTGGCGCATGGCGGGCGATCGTATCCAAAACTTGCTCGATGCATCGTCTTCGGGCGGTGCGGCTGCGCGAGCACGCGCCGAGCAGTTGGTCCGTGAGGTGACCGATCTCTACGGGGCCGCGCTCGAACGGATGATGGACGTGGTGATGGCCGCACAGCCCGAGCTCGCTGGCCAGTTGGCAGCCGACGACCTCGTCGCCAGCCTCTTGTTGGTGCACGGACTACACCCGCACGACGTCGAGCGCCGCGTGGGCCAAGCCTTGGACAGCGTGCGGCCCTACCTAGGATCGCATGGCGGCGACGTGGCTTTGGTCGGCGTCGATGACGGGGTGGTCCGGCTGCGGTTTCAAGGCAGCTGCAAGAGTTGCCCCTCCTCCGCGGTCACCCTGGAGTTGGCTGTTGAGGATGCCGTGCGCGCGGCGGCGCCGGAGATCGCCTCGATCGAAGTCATTGCCGCCGAGGACGACTCCGACCGGCATGTCATTCCCACCGAAACGTTGATGGCCCGCCTGCACCAACCGACTACATGGCAGCCGGTTCCCGAACTGGCCGAGTTGTCCGACGGGGAAGTCGGCGGGTTCCAGGTGATGGGTGCGACCGCACTGGTCTGCCGGCTGGGTGACACCTTTTACGCGTACCTGGACCGATGTCCAAGTTGCACAGACACGCTGGCAGGTGCACAACTGTTCGGCACCCTGCTGAAGTGCGCGGGATGTGGCGCCGGCTTCGACGTCGTCCGCGCCGGCGCCGGTGTCGGTGGAGACGGTCACCTTGAGCCGATTCCCGTGCTCGTGCGCGACGGCGTGCTGGCGATGGCCATCCCGCAGGAGGTGGCGTAGATGGCCAGCGTCGGCAATGTCACAGATGTACTGGCTCGCATCCGCGCCAGCCGAGCTACGCCACAACCGGCGGGCGAGCGGTGTGAGATGTGCGCGGAAACCATCGCCGACGAACACCAGCATGTGGTGAACCTGGAAGGTCGCCAACTCATGTGTGTCTGTCGCGGCTGCTATCTGCTGTTCACCGATACCGATGCCGACCTGCGTTATCGGGCTGTTCCCGACCGCTACCTTGCATTCGGCGATTTTGCGCTCGACCGCCGTGGGTGGGATGCCTTGCAGATTCCCGTCGGGCTGGCATTCTTTTTCCACAACTCGGCGCTCGACCGCACGGTCGCGTGCTACCCGGGGCCGGCAGGCGCCACCGAATCCGAGCTCGATCTGCAGGCGTGGGATGACATTCGGACCACCGATCCTCGGGTGGAAACACTCGTCGCCGACACCGAGGCGCTTCTCGTCCGGGTGCCCGACGACGAAAGCAGCCCGCCACTGGCATATCTGATACCGATCGACGCCTGCTATGAGTTCGTCGGCCGGCTGCGCATGATGTGGCGAGGCTTCGACGGCGGTCAAGACGTCCGCGTCTACATCGACCAGTACTTCGATTTGCTCGACGCCCGGAGCAAAATGGTGGACCCGGCATGAATGACGTCACGTTCGCCGTCCTCGACGTCGCACCGGAACGCTACGCAGTAACACCGATCCTCATGGCGCGCATCGGCATCGCCTCGGGGTCCGAGGAACCGGTACATGCCATTGCACTGAAATGCCAGGTACGCATCGAGCCGTCGCGTAGAGCGTATACCGACGATGAGGCCGCCGGGCTGACCGATCTGTTCGGACCGCGGGAGCGTTGGGCCGCCACCCAGCATTCCTTCCTGTGGCAGCACGCCGTCGCGATGGTGCCGGGATTCACCGGCACCACCCAGATACAGATGCCGCTCGAGTGCACGTATGACTTCGAGGTGGCGGCCGCCAAGTACCTACACGCGCTGCGCGAGGGCGCCATCCCGCTGCAGTTCCTGTTCAGTGGCACTGTTTTCGCCGCCGGCGCTCGCGGTTTCACCGTCCAGCAGGTGCCCTGGGACCGCGACGAACGCTACGACATGCCGGCGACCGTGTGGCGGAACCTGATCCGGCAGCACTTTCCGAACACCGACTGGCTACGCCTCGACCGCGACACCATCGACGCACTGATCGCGTACCGTAACGCGCGGGGCCTGCTCGGGTTCGACGACGCGATCATGTCGCTGCTGACAGTGCCCGCCACCGGGGAGCTCCCATGACGGTCGACTGGGATCACGCCCGCGCCGTCGCCGAGGCGGTGCTCTACGAGGGCTACCTGCTCTACCCGTATCGGGCCAATTCGCGAAAGAACCAGTCGCGCTGGCAGTTCGGCGTGCTCGGACCAACAGGTGCCGCCGACGCCGGCATCGGCGAGGACAGTTCGCTGTCCGCCCAGGTGCTGTTGCATCCGCACGGCGTCCCGTGGATCTCGGGGGCGGTCCGCTTCCTGCAACTGCAACACCGCGGCACCGAACGCGCTCTCGGTGACGGCCGTTTCGCGCCGGTCGAGGAACTCGTCGCTGGCACGCAGACGTGGCTGCGCTGGGACGAGGCCGTCGAGCGCGAGATCACCGTCGAACGCTTCCCGGTCCCCAGCCTGCCCCGCACGATCGACATAGCGGTACCCGCAGGACGTGAGGTGGAATCCGTCGACGGCGGCAGGCTGGTCCGCACCCGACAGCAGCTGCACGGTCTGCTCTCGATATCCGCAGAACCCTACGGCGACCTGCTGGGGCTCACTTTCGAGGTGCGCAACACCGCATCTCCCGCCGCCGACAAGAACCAGGCGATCGCTACCTCGCTGATCGGCACGCACCTGCTCATCGAAGTCACCGACGGCGAGTTCGTATCGCTGCTGGATCCACCGGATGCGGCGGCCGACGCGGTGGCGCGGCTGCGCCAGCACCGGTGCTTCCCTGTCCTTGCCGGTCCCCCGGGCAGCGGCGAACTCGTGCTCGCGTCGCCGATCATCCTCTACGACCACCCTCAGATCGCCGAACAGAGCACGGGGGCGCTCTACGACTCCACCGAGATCGACGAGATCCTCACGCTTCGGGTCATGACGATGACCGACGAGGAGAAGGCACAGGCCCGCGCCACCGATCCCCTGGCCGCCCAGCTCATCGACCGCTGCGATTCGATGTCCCCCGAGGCGATGCTCAACCTGCATGGCGTGCTGCGCAATCCGCATGCCGACTTGGTTCCCGAGGTGCCCGCGGGTGTCGACTGGTGGGACCCGACCGCAGACACCGCGGTGCGCCCGGAAACCGATGCGGTGCTGGTGAACGGCGTAGCAGTGGCGCGGGGTAGCCGGGTGCGGCTGCGCCCGTCACGTCGGGCAGATGCCCAGGATCTCTTCTATGCCAACCGGATCGCGCACGTCACCTCGGTGCATGAAGACGTCGACGGCGATCACCACATCGGCGTGGTGCTCGAGGACGACCCGGCTGCCGACATGCACGACTGGTACGGCAGGTACCTGTACTTCGCCCCCGATGAAGTCGAACCGCTGGAAGGGAGTTCGAAATGGAAGTAGTGGGTTGGGTCGCCGTCGGTATTGCCGCCGTCGTCGTGCTCGCCGCGGCGGTGCTCGGCCTGAGGTCGGTCCCGGATGCGAAGCGTTACCTCAAGATGCGCCGGATGTAGCCAGGTGCCGACACCCCTGGGGATTCTGGTTGCCGGGATCGGCAACATCTTCCTCGGCGACGACGGGTTCGGCTCCGAGGTGATCCGCCGCCTTCCCGAGAGCCTCGCCGCGCCGCGGGTCCGGATCGTGGACTACGGGATCCGCGGCGTGCACCTGGCCTATGACCTACTGGACGGATGCCAGGCGCTGGTGCTCGTCGACGCCATCCCGAACCAGGGCGCGCCGGGGACGTTGCACGTCTTGAAGGCTGACCACGAAACCGTTACCGCCGCCACGGGTCTGGACGGGCACGCGATGGATCCGCAAGCGGTATTCGCCAGCCTGACCGCGCTTGGCGGCACCCCGCCCGAGACCGTGGTGATCGGCTGCGAGGCCGCCAATGTCGACGAGGGCATCGGCCTGTCCGCAATGGTGGAGGCAGCGGTTCCTGGTGCGGTACAGGCCGTCGTCGACGCCGTCGCCGAGCTCTCCGCGCGCTGCGTCGTGAGGGGAGGCTGAACCGATGTGCCTGGGAATACCGGGGCAGGTGGTGCACATGCTGGACGGCTACGGCGATCAACTGGCCCTCGTCGACGTCGCAGGCGAGCAGCGCAAGGTCAACGTCGGAATGCTGCCGGAAGTAACCTTCGGCCCTGGGGATTGGGTGATCATTCACATGGGTTTTGTCGTCGAGAAGACCGACAAGGCCGGCGCCGACGCGGCGATGTCGGGCCTGGAGCTGATGGGCAGGGGTCAGGACGTCGAGGATCCGCCATGACCGGCAGGGTCAGGTTGCGTGTCGACGTGCACGGCGCGGTGCAGGGTGTGGGCTTTCGGCCGTTCGTGTACTCGTGCGCGGCAGCGCTGAGCCTGGCCGGCTGTGTGCGCAACGACAGTTCCGGTGCCGTCATCGAAGTCGAGGGCGACGCCGGCGACGTCGAAGCATTCCTGAGCCGACTGTGCGACCAACCTCCGCCGCTGGCGGTGATCGAATCCGTTGAAATCCAGCCGGTTCCGCTGGTCGGTGGCACCGGGTTCGTCATCGCCGATACGTTGCGCACCGACGGGGCCCGCACCTTGACGTCGCCCGACGTCGCCATGTGCGCACAGTGCGCCGCCGAGCAGGCCGACCCTTGCGACCGGCGCTACCGGCACCCGTTCATCAACTGCACCAACTGCGGCCCGCGTTTCACGATCATCGGCTCGCTGCCGTACGACCGCGCGTCCACCACGATGGCGGCGTTCGAAATGTGTCCGGAATGTGCCCGCGAATACCACGATCCCGGCGACCGCAGGTTCCACGCCCAACCGATCTGCTGCCCGGACTGCGGACCCGCGCTGACCTACCGGAACGGCTCCGGCCGGTCGTCGACCGGCGAAAACGGGCTGCGGGCGGCCCGGGAAGTGCTGCGCGACGGCGGCGTGCTGGCGGTCAAGGGCATCGGCGGCTACCACCTCGCCTGCGACGCGGGAAACGCCCGCGCCGTGGCCGAGCTGCGGTTGCGAAAACATCGCGGCGACAAGCCGTTCGCCGTCATGGTGCCCGACCTGGCCACCGCCCGGGACATCGCCGAGGTGGACGACGCGTCGGCGCGGATGCTCTCGGGTCCCCAGCGCCCGATCGTGCTGATGCCGCGACGGCCCAAAGCGCCCGTGGCCGAGGCTGTCGCACCGCACAACCCGGACCTGGGCGTGCTGCTCGCTTATGCGCCGTTGCACCCGTTGTTGTTCGGTCTGCCCGGCGACGTGCCGGGGCCGGCGGTACTGGTGATGACCTCAGGGAACCTGGCCGGCGAGCCGATCTGTTTCGCCGACGATGATGCCCTCGAGCGGCTTTCGCACCTCGCCGACGGTTGGCTGATGCACGACCGCGCGATCCTGGTGCCGTGCGACGATTCTGTCATCCGCGCGGTGGCCGGCCGCGAGGTGCCGATCCGGCGTTCGCGCGGATATGCGCCGCTACCGATCGCATTGCCCGTGCCGGTACCGCCGACCCTGGCCGTCGGCGCCGACCTGAAGAACACGATGGCGGTCGCCGACGGCAAATACGCGTGGCTCAGCCAGCACATCGGCGACATGGACGATTTGGCGACGTTGTGCGCGTTCGATTCGGCCCAGCAGCACCTACAGGCTCTCACCGCGGTCACCCCACAGGTGTTGGTCGCCGACGCCCACCCGATGTACCGGTCGACGCAGTGGGCCAACCGCAACGCCGCACACCGACCGGTCCGCACAGTCCAACACCACCACGCGCATATCGCCGCGGTGATGGCCGAACACGGTCTGGGTGACTCCGCGCAGGTGCTCGGCTTCGCGTTCGACGGAACGGGTTACGGCACCGACGGCGCGGTATGGGGCGGCGAGGTACTGCTCGCCGGATACAAGGGCTTTCAGCGCCTGGCGCACCTGAAGTACGTGCCGATGGCCGGCGGCGACGTCAGCGTGCTGCGCCCGTACCGAATGGCGCTCTCGCACCTGTGGGCCGCTGGTATCGCGTGGGATGCCGACCTGGCGCCCGTCGCCAGCTGCCCGCCCGACGAACGAAAAGTACTGGGCCGCCAACTCGAAACGGGCTTCGGCTGCACCTCCACGTCGAGCATGGGCCGCCTGTTCGACGCGGTGTCTGCGCTGGCCGGGGTGCGCCAGGTGGTCGCCTACGAGGCGCAAGCGGCGATCGAGCTGGAGGGCCTGTCCCGCGGCGACGACGGCGACACAGGCGCTTACGCGTTCACCGTGTATGACGGCGTGATCGATCCGGCGCCGGTACTTCGGGCGGTGATTGCCGACCGACGCGCCGGGGTAGCGACCGGAACCATCGGCGCCCGGTTCCATCGTGCCGTCGCGGAGGTGATCGTGCGGATCGCGTGTGCCGAACGGGAGATGTCTTCGACAGTGGCGCTGTCGGGTGGGGTGTTCCAGAACGCGATGCTGCTGACACTTGCGCTGACGCGATTGCAAGACAACGGATTCGATGTCATCACGCCGCACCGGGTGCCGTCGAATGATGGTGGCATCGCGCTGGGCCAATTGCTGGTGGGGAATTCCGGATGACTGGGTTGACGACGGGTCAGACACTGTTCGGTCGGTATGCCTACCCGCCGAATGAATTGGGCTATTGCGGTCCGGCAGAGGCTGGCGGTAGCTCCGGTCTCGCGTCGCACGCCGCGGAGTTCGACGGCGCCTGGCCGTATTTGCGGGCCGTCGCCGAAGCGCTCGGCTCCGATGCGCTTGACGAGGAGGTGGTCGACAGCTACTGGGTCGGCGGTCCGGCGCTGTCCAAGGTGGATCCCGCCGACCTGCTCGCCCGGCTGCGTTCGGCGTTCACGGGCCAGCTCACCGGCCTGCTCGACGAGGTCTCCCCCAGCTCCGACGTGTTGGCGCATCACAGCTTCCACGTCTTTGTGGTCTATCCCTGGGTGCGCTTCCTCGGCCGCGACGCGGCCACCGCCGTGCGCGTCATGCAGAACTGCCGCATCCGGTGGGGCACCGTCGAATCCATCGACGGCCAGCGCGCGGTGATCTCGTCGCACCCACTGCAGTTCAAAAACGGCAGCCTGGCGCTCGGCGCTCTGGAGACCGAAACCGTGCACTGGGCCAAGGGCGCCGTGTCGCTGACCCCCGCGCCGATGCCGGGCACCGTCGTCTCGGCGCACTGGGACTGGGTGTGCGCAACCCTGACCGAAACCGAATGCGCAGCACTGGAAGCCGCCACCGGCGCCACGCTGAAGCTTGTCAATTCACTCGTGGAGAAGGGGGTTGATCGATGACCGTCACCACGCGACCGGGCGGGTCATACGTCGACGCCGCGCTGTCAGCCGACCTTGCCGCGGCCGCACTGGACATGGCTCGACGATTTCACGACGGCGCCACGCTGTGGGTCATCTCGCCGCAATGGGAACCGCATGCCCACCACGTCGCCGTCGAGTTCGTCCACCCAGTGATCATGGGCAAGCGGGCGCTGCCGTCGGTCGCCCTCGTCGAACCCGATCCGGTGGCGCAGGCTCGGGTGGCCAGCCAACCCGGCGACCTGCTGATCGCGGTCGCGTCCGCCGACGAGCCGGCCGTCGTCGACGCGATGCGCCGCGCGCAGGCATGGGGTGTCCTGACCCTGTGGATCGGTTCTGGTCCGCGCCCGAAAACTGGTGGTGCCAACCATATCCTGTGGGTCGACTCCGACGATCCGATGCTGCCGGCCACCGGAACGTTTGTGTTGATGTACCACCTGCTCTGGGAACTCACCCACGTCTGTTTCGAACATCCCGGCCTGCTTAAGTCCGCCGACCGCACCGATGACATCTGTATCACCTGCAGTGACCAGGGCCGGGTGGCCGAGGTGCTGCTGGAACCCACCGCCGCAACCGACCTGGCGCTTGTGCGCACCGCCGAGGGCGAGGAATGGGTGGACGTCACGCTGCTCGGCGGCGTCGCGACCAACGACCTGGTGCTCGTCCACGCCGGCGCGGCCATTTCACGCCTCGACGACATCGGAAGGGAGATGACCCGATGACCGAGCCTGAAAGCACCGGCTTCCTGTATCCGTTCATCGAATCCGAAGAGTCCGACGCCACCAGCCTCCTGGACGATCTGAGTTCCTCGGCGCGCGGTAAGGCCGCCGAAAGCGCGCGGCTGCAAGGCGAATCGCTGGCCGAATACGACGCAGCGTTGACCGCGGCAGGCACCGAGATGGCCGATCGATTTGGCCGCGGCGGACGGCTCTACACCTTCGGAAACGGTGGCAGCTCCACCGATGCCGCGACGCTGGCGTCGCTGTTCAGCCGGCCTGCCCGTGGGCGCCCGGTGGCGGCGTGGTCGCTGGCCGCCGACAACGCCGTGGTCACCGCGCTGGGCAACGATGTCGGGTTCGAGCTGATCTTCAAGCGCCAGATCATCGCCCACGCCCGCGAGCGGGACATCGCGATCGCGTTGTCGACGTCGGGTAATTCGGAGGACCTGATGACGGCCATCAGCGAGGCCAAGCGCCGCGATCTGTTGACGATCGGGTTCTCCGGCCACGACGGCGGGCGGATGGCCGGCGCCGAGGACCTGGACTACTGCTTCACCGTGCATTCACAGAGCATCCACCGCATCCAGGAGAGCCACGCCATGCTCGGTTACCGGCTCTGGTCCGTCGCCCAGGAAAACCTGGCCCGTCCCCGCAATGGAGCGCAGACACGATGACCGGCACCGTCGACAGGGCAATGAGCGCGGCCGAGCGCGAAGACCGGGCGCTCGAACGCATCGACAGACAACGGCAGCGCCGACCGCGCCTGCTCGACGATGTGGTGACGCTCGCGCACGGCGCAGGCGGCAAGTCCTCGGCGGCACTGGTGGATGCGGTGTTCCTCGAGGCGTTCCGCAATGACGAACTCGAACAGCTCGGTGACGCGGCCACCCTGCGTACCGCCTCCGGTGAGCGGTTGGCGTTCTCCACCGATTCGTATGTCGTTTCGCCGCGGCGCTTTCCGGGCGGCTCCATCGGCCACGTCGCGGTGCACGGCACAATCAACGACCTCGCCGTGTCGGGCGCGCAGCCGCAATGGCTGTCCGCGGCCTTCGTCATCGAGGAAGGCTTTGCGATCGCCGAACTGCGCGAGATCGTCGCCGACATGAGCGTTGCGGCGGCGGCGGCCGGTGTGCAGATCGTCACCGGCGACACCAAGGTGGTCGGCAGGGGCGCCGCCGACGGCGTGTACGTGTGCACGGCCGGTGTCGGCGCGATCCCCGCGCACAGAAGGCTCTCCCGCGAGCTCGTGCAACCCGGCGACAAGGTGCTGCTGTCCGGAACCATCGGCGAGCACGGCATGGCGGTCATGCTGGCGCGCGGTGATCTGGCCATCGACGCCGACATCACCTCCGACACCGCACCCGTACACGAGCTGGTGGAGATCCTGTTGGCGGCGGCGCCGTCGACGCGGTGGATGCGCGACGCCACCCGCGGCGGTGTCGGCACGGTGGCCAACGAACTGGTCAAGGACCGCCCGTTCGCGCTGATCCTCGACGAGGACAGGATTCCCGTCGCGCCGCAGGTGCTCGGCGCGTGCGACATGCTCGGCATCGACCCGCTGTACGTGGCCAACGAGGGCAAGTTCGTCGCCGTCGTACCCGCTCGGGAAGCCGAGCCGGCCGTCTCGGCACTACGCGCCCACCCGCAGGGCGCCGAGGCTGCAGTCGTCGGCGAGATCATCCCCGAGCCGCCCGGAATCGTGGCGCTGCGAACATCTTTCGGCGGCAGCCGGATCGTCGACATGCTCGTCGGCGACCCACTGCCGCGAATCTGCTGAACGGACAACGAAAGGGAGAAGCTCATGTGTTTGGGCATTCCCGGTCAGGTGGTCGACATCGTCGACGCCGAACAGTCCCTGGCCAAGGTCGACGTCAACGGCGTGCGTCGCAACATCAGCGTGCGGCTGCTGGCCGACGACAACTTGCGCGTCGGCGACTGGGTGCTGGTGCACGTCGGATTCGCGATGGCCAAGATCGACGAACGCGAGGCCGCGATGACCCTCGACCAGGTGCAGAAGATGGGCGCCGACTACGTGACCGAGATGGAAGCGTTCACCTCATCCGAAATCGCCTGGGAGGCTTGATATGAGATTCGTCGACGAATTTCGGGACCCGGCAGCGGCGCGCGCCCTGGTCCGCTCGATCACCGAGCTCGCCGGTGGCGACGACTTCAAGTTCATGGAGGTGTGCGGCGGCCATACCCACACCATCTACCGGCACGGCATCGAGCACCTGCTGCCCGAGTCCGTAGAGCTGGTGCACGGACCGGGATGTCCGGTGTGTGTCATCCCGATGGGCCGGATCGACGACGCGATGTGGCTGGCCGAACAGCCCGGCATCATCTTCACGACCTTCGGCGACATGATGCGCGTGCCGGGATCCAACGGCACCCTGATCGCTGCCAAGGCGCGGGGCGCCGACGTGCGGTTCGTCTACTCCCCGCTCGACGCGCTCAAGGTGGCCGTCGACAATCCCGACCGGCACGTGGTGTTCTTCGCCGTCGGCTTCGAAACCACCGCCCCGTCGACCGCTGTGACGCTGGTACGCGCACGCGCGCGGGGCGTGAAGAACTTCAGCGTGTTCTGCAACCACGTCACGATCGTTCCGCCGATCAAGGCCATTCTCGAATCGCCCGATCTGCGACTGGCGGGGTTTCTCGGGCCCGGCCACGTGTCGACGGTGGTGGGCCTGCGCCCATACCGCTTCGTACCCGACGTGTACGGCAAGCCGATGGTGGTGGCCGGATTCGAGCCACTGGACATCCTGGCCTCGGTGCACATGCTGCTGGCGCAGATCCGGCAGGGACGTTGTGAGGTCGAAAACCAGTACACCCGGGTGGTTCGCGCCGAAGGCAACACCCAGGCGTTGAAGCTGATGGCCGAGACGTTCGAGCTGCGTCCACACTTCGAATGGCGCGGTCTGGGGTTCATCTCGCAGAGCGCGCTCAAGGTTCACCGCGACTACGCCGAGTTCGACGCCGAGGCCACCTTCGACATGCCCGGCCTGCGGGTCGCCGACCCCAAGGCGTGCCAGTGCGGCGAGGTCCTCAAGGGCGTGATCAAACCGTGGGAATGCAAGGTGTTCGGCACCGCCTGCACTCCTGAGACCCCGATCGGGACGTGCATGGTGTCCGCCGAGGGCGCCTGCGCCGCGTACTACAACTTCGGCCGGCTGCACCGGGAAACCGCGCTGGTGCTCGGCCGCCGCGAATAGCGAGAAACCCATCGAGAGGAGTTGCCATGACAGAGCCGGAAGACAACGAGACCCGAGACACCGGTTCGGACGTGCCATCCGGAGGACCCGCGGATCGCCCGTCGGGTGAATACCAGGGCGACGAGTCCGTCCCCGCATACGGAAGTGACGAAAAGCCCGATTTCGAAACCAGCTTCACGAATGAGCCGCCGAAGGACGTCGAGTCCGCCACCCCACCCTACGAAGGGCGGCAAGCCTCTGCGAAGCCGGCCGGCGGCGAAGACAAGCGTTGACTCACCACTGATCGCGCGGGACGTCGAAGTCTGCGCACAGCGCGCGCCAGACGTCGCGCGGGTCGACGCCGTCCTCGATGGCCTGCGTCGCCGTGCGACCGCCTAACCCGGTCAGCACATGGTCGACGATGATCGACGCGCCGCGGACGGGGCCGAACTGTCCCTCGACGAGTTCACGGAATTCGGTCAAGCGCACCACTCAAACTTACGTGAGCGCGTTATGGCACGCGCGTACCGGATCCTCGACGTCGGACACCGACGCGCCGGCCCGGCACGCGGCATCGCGGTAGCGCGGTGCCGACAACACCTCGCTCACCGCCGACGCCAACCCGTCCGCGGTCAACGGCCGCACCAGCTGTCCGCTGCCTTGGCGCACAACGCGGTTGGCGATCTCCCACTGATCACCGCCGCCGGGCACCACCACCAGCGGCACCCCGGCCAGCAGCGCCTTGGACACCATGCCGTGTCCGCCGCCGCAGACCACCACGTCGGCGTGGGCCAGCAGGTCATCCTGGCGGCCCAGGCCGACGACCGCCCACGGCGGCGCCGGCCCGTCGGGGCCGGACAGCCGCGACACCACCAGGCGCGAGCCCTCGGGCAGCGTCTCCCCCGGCCTCAACCCCTCCAGCGCCACCTCCGCCAGCCCGCCGGTCCCCGTCGTCGCCGTCGACGGGGCGACCATCACCAGGGGGCCCGCACCGGGCGGCACCGTCAGCACCGAGGACGTCGGCTCGAAGTGCAGCGGCCCGACCACCACGGCCTCGGCAGGCCAGTCGGGGCGTGGCACCTCCAACGCGGGCAGCGTCGCGATCAGCCGCCGCAGGGGTCCCGGATCGGTTGGCGGCAAACCGATTTCGACGCGGGCCGCTGCGCGCTGCCGCAGTCCTTCGCGCCACGACCGGGCGCTCAGCGCGCGCATCACCGCGTCACGCAGCCGCCCCCGCATCCCGAGGCCCGGCGCCAGCCCGCTACCCACCGGCGGCAGCCCCTTCGACGGCCGGTACAGCGGGTGCGGGTTCAACTCGATCCACGGCAGACCCAGCAACTCGGCGCAGAACGCGCCGGCGACCGTGATCGCATCCGACACCACCAGATCCGGCGCCAGCGCCCGCAGCTGCGGCGCGTTCTGCACGGCCATGCGGGCCGCGCGCTGGTTGATCTTGGCGCCGGCGTCCGCGTCGTCGTCGAGATCGGTCGCGTCAAGCCCAAGGAGTTCGACGGCGTCCACCCCGACAGCGCGGGCGGTGTCCAGCCATTCCTTGCCGGTCACCAGCGTCGGTGCATCCCCGGCGTCCACAAATCGAAGGCACAGCGCGAGCGCCGGAAAGGTGTGCCCGGGATCGGGTCCGGCAACTATCGCGACGCGCATTGGCCTACCGTGCCACAGGGCCAGCGCACTAGGCTGACTGCCATGACCGACCAGGCTGCCGCACTGAGATCTAACCTCGACAACGTGCGCACGGTGGAGACCTTCCTCTACGCGCTGCAGGACGAGGACTTCGACACCGTCGACAAATCACTCGCCGACGGGATCGAGTGGCAGAACGTCGGGCTTCCCACCATCCACGGCCGCCAGCGGATCGTAGACCTGATGCGGCGCGGTCAAGGCCGCATGGGATTCGAGGTCAAGATCCACCGCATCGCCGGCGAAGGCAGCGCAGTGCTGACCGAGCGCACCGACGCGCTGGTGTTCGGCCCGGTCCGGATCCAGTTCTGGGTGTGCGGCACGTTCGAAGTCCACGGCGGGCGCATCACCTTGTGGCGCGACTACTTCGACACGCTGGACTTCCTCAAGGGCACGGCGCGCGGCCTGATCGCCACGGTGTTCCCGTCGCTGCGGCCGGGAATGTAACCGCGCGTCGGTAACATAGACAGTCGATATGACTACCGAGAAACCACCCACCCGACCCAACGTCTGGGAGTACATCGGATACAGCTACGGCCGTCGCCTGCCCGACTCGATGCGCGACTGGGTGCGAAACGACCTGGCCGGCGAGGGCGCGACGCGCAGAATGATGATCCGCGTCTTCATTCCCGCGTTCTTGGTGATGGCACCGTTCTGGTTCATCCCGACGACCCTGGACGTGCACCTGACGATGACACTGCCGATCCTGATCCCGTTCGTCTACTTCTCGCACGCCCTCAACAAGGTGTGGCGCCGGCACATGCTGGCCAAACACGGCCTGGACCCGGCCCTGGTCGACGAGATCTCACGCCGCAAAAAGGCCCATGTGCACCAGGCGTACGCCGAACGCTACGGTCCGCGCTCGGGCCCGCCGAGCTCACACGACATCTAAAGCTACGCGCCGCGCAGTTGACCCAACTCGTCGAACGCCTGCGCCCATCCGGACAGCCGGTCGGTGGCGTTGGACAGTTGCTCGCGGTAGCGCTGCTGCGACATCGGCGAACGCGACATCGGCCCGGCATTGACCGCGGAAACCAGTTGCGCTGCGGCGTCGACCATTTCGTTGTACTGTCGCGCGCCCTGGTGAAGTTGGGCGGTGTAGGCGTTGATGGTGGGCCCCAGGTGCACCCGCGACTGCGGCGCCGATCGGACCGCGCGCTCCATCGACACCACCTCGGTCGCGGTCGCCGCCATCGTGGTGGCCGTCTGATTGGCCGCGACGGTCAGTTCGCGCAGTTCATCGCGCGGCAGCATCCGGCCTCGCTCCATGACGCCCAGCAGCGAGAACAGTCCCCGCTCCGAGGACGCCAGCGCGGCCATGGGTTGCCGCGCCGCCGAACCCCACGGCGGCAGCCGGCGCGCGGCGCGGGAACGTTGCGGCGGCAAGGGCTCGCGTCGTAGCCATCGGTACCGCAGGAACGTCAGGGTCGCCAGGAACGCCGCACCCGCAGCGATGGGAATCGGGATGAACAGCACCCACGCCGGGGTGCTCCAGGACGCCACCACCGCGGTGACTGCGATCCAGAACACCGACGACACGGCAAAGAACAGCGTCAGCCGCAGCGCCCAGCGTCGCTTTCGCAACAGCTTGGCGCGCGGATCGGATGCGGCGTTGAGCTTCTCGGCCAGCACGTCGGACCACTCGGCGGCGGTGTCAATACCACTTTGCAACCCACGCTGCAGCAACGACCGCCAGGCCTCCGGTCGACTCGAGCGTGGGTTCATCGCGCTTCCAAACAAAAACTATTGGGACAACGGGTTTTCCGGTGCCGCCTGCTGGTCGGTGGCCGGCTTGGCCGGAGCGGGCGTCGCGGTGCCACCGGCCGGCAGCTGCTCGCCGCGCATCGAGGCCCGGATCTGCTCCAGCCGGGAATGGCCGGCCATCTGCACGCTGGCCTGCTGTACTTCGAGCATCCGGCCCTGCACCGAGTTCTGGGCCAACTCGGCCGAACCCATCGCGTTGGCGTAGCGGCGCTCGATCTTCTGCCGCACCTCGTCGAGGCTCGGCGTGGCGCCCGGCGCGGCGAGCTCGCTCATCGACTGCAGCGACGCGCTGACCTGCTCCTGCATCTTGGCCTGCTCGAGCTGCGAGAGCAGCTTGGTGCGCTCGCCGATCTTCTGCTGCAGCATCATCGCGTTTTGCTCGACGGCCTTCTTGGCCTGACCGGCTGCCTGAAGTGCCTGGTCGTGCAGGCCCTTGAGGTCTTCGACGCTCTGCTCGGCGGTCACCAGCTGCGCGGCGAACGCCTCGGCGGCGTTGTTGTATTCGGTGGCCTTGGCGGCGTCGCCGGCCTCGGTAGCCTGATCGGCCAGGGTCAGCGCCTGACGGACGTTGACCTGCAGCTTCTCGATATCGGCAAGCTGGCGGTTGAGCCGCATCTCCAGCTGCCGCTGATTACCGATGACCTGGGCGGCCTGCTGGGTCAGCGTCTGGTGCTGGCGCTGCGCCTCCTCGATGGCCTGCTGAATCTGCACCTTCGGGTCGGCGTACTCGTCGACCTTGGAGCTGAACAGCGCCATCAGGTAGCGCCACGCCTTGACGAACGGATTGGCCATGGATCATTCCGCCTTCGTGTCTGAGGTTTTCTCGGGCTCGCCGGCGCCCCGGGTCACCGTCCTGCCCAATCTATCGGTTCGGCACCGATCGCCACACCCAGAACCGGTTCAGGCCACAGCCATCGACACGGCCTGCGGAATGACGACTTTGGTGCTGGCGTCGATGTTGGCCGCCCCCGCGCCGGTGAACGCGACGTGCTCCTCGCGCTCCATCTCCTCGCCGGCGTGCGACAGCACCCGCGACAACGGGACGTCCAGCGCGCCGCAGATGGCGTTGAGCAGCTCACTTGAGGCTTCCTTGCGGCCGCGCTCCACCTCGGACAGATAGCCGAGGCTGACGCGCGCGGAGTCGGACACTTCGCGCAACGTACGACCCTGCTCGATACGGGCACGACGCAGCACGTCGCCGATCACCTCGCGCAGCAATGCCGTCATCGTGCTCTCCTTACGAACTCGGGTCGAGGGGTTCCTACTAGGCAACGCTGTGCACCACGGCGATGGTTCCCGGATGGCGCAGATCAACTGCAAAAAGGCGCTCAGGCCCGGGCTCGGGAATCCCTGGCCGCCGAGATGACGTAGTCGATGCCGGTGAGCACGGTCAACGCGATCGCAGCCCACATGACCACCCACGCGCCGGCCAGCCAGGTGCCCGAGAGGGGCAGGATGAACAGGCCGATCGCCACGGCCTGCACCAACGTTTTGAGTTTGCCGCCGCGGCTGGCCGGGATGACGCCGTGGCGCAGCACCGCGAACCGCAGCACGGTGATCCCGACCTCCCGCACCAGGATCACCGCGGTAATCCACCACGGCAGATCGCCGAGGACCGATAGCCCGATCAGCGCGGCCCCGATCAGCGCCTTGTCGGCAATCGGATCGGCGAGGGCGCCGAACTCGGTGACCATGCCGTAGCTGCGCGCCAACGCCCCATCGAACCGGTCGGTGATGACCGCGACTGCGAACACCACGAATGCGGCTATCCGCCAGAAGGTTTCATGTCCGTCGCCGACGAACAAAAAAGCCACGAACACCGGAACCAACGCCATCCGCACGCCGGTGAGCATGTTCGCGATATTCGCCACCCGGGCGCGCGGAACCAGCGGATCAGTATGAGGTTGGCCCGGCACCGCCACAGAATATCGGTTGCTCAAACCGATACCCTCCACGTGTGAGCACAGATCCCGATCGGGTCGTCGTGCGGCGAGCCCGGACCTCGGACGTGCCTGCGATAAAAGCGTTGGTGGACATCTACGCCGGCAAGATTCTGCTGGAGAAGAACCTGGTGAACCTCTACGAGGCGGTCCAGGAATTCTGGGTGGCCGAGTTGGACGGCGAGCTGATCGGCTGCGGCGCGCTGCACGTGTTGTGGTCCGACCTCGGCGAGGTGCGCACCGTGGCGGTGCATCCGAAGGTTCGCAGCCGCGGCATCGGGCACGCGATCGTCGACCAGCTGCTGGCGGTGGCCGAGGAACTGCGCCTGGAGCGTATCTTCGTGCTCACCTTCGAGGTGGAGTTTTTCACCGCACACGGGTTCGTCGAGATCGACGGCACACCGGTGACCGCGGAGGTCTACGAAGAGATGTGCCGCTCTTATGACACCGGTGTCGCGGAGTTCCTCGACCTGTCCTTCGTCAAGCCCAACATCCTCGGCAACACCCGCATGCTCCTCACCCTCGCCGAAAGGGACAAACGGGCGCCAAAGTGCGAGTGAAACCCGCCAATACGTCGATCTCAGCGCCAGACATGCTCACTCCGTGTCGTCGGCGCCCTCGTCGTCGTCACCGTTGTCGCCGGTACCGCGGATCGACGCCAGCGTGGCCGCCAGCTCGTCGGGCTTGACCAGCACCTCGCGCGCCTTGGAGCCTTCGCTGGGGCCGACGATGTTGCGGGTCTCCATCAGGTCCATCAACCGGCCGGCCTTGGCGAAGCCCACCCGCAGTTTGCGCTGCAGCATCGACGTCGAGCCGAATTGGCTGGACACCACCAGCTCCACGGCCTGCAGGAAGACGTCCATATCGTCGCCGATGTCGGGGTCGACGTCGGTACGTTCGCTGGTGGTCTTGGCGGTGGTGACGCCCTCGGTGTACTCGGGCTCGGCCTGGGCCTTGGTGGCCTCGACGACGGCGTGGATCTCGTCGTCGGTGATGAACGCGCCCTGTAGGCGGATCGGCTTGTTGGCGCCCATCGGCAGAAACAGCCCGTCGCCCATGCCGATCAGCTTCTCGGCGCCCTGCTGGTCGAGGATCACGCGGCTGTCGGTCAGCGACGACGTCGCGAACGCCAACCGGGACGGCACGTTGGTCTTGATCAGGCCGGTGACCACGTCGACCGAGGGCCGCTGGGTCGCCAGCACGAGGTGGATCCCCGCGGCGCGGGCCTTCTGCGTGATACGCACGATCGCGTCTTCGACGTCGCGCGGAGCGGTCATCATCAGGTCGGCCAACTCGTCAACGATCGCCACCACGTACGGGTACGGCCTGTACTCGCGCTGGCTGCCCAGCGGCGTGGTGATCTCTCCGGAGCGCACCTTCTTGTTGAAGTCGTCGATGTGGCGCACCTTGGAGGCCTGCATGTCCTGGTATCGCTGCTCCATCTCCTCGACCAGCCACGCCAGCGCGGCGGCCGCTTTCTTGGGCTGCGTGATGATCGGCGTGATCAGGTGCGGAATGCCTTCGTACGGGGTGAGTTCCACCATCTTCGGGTCGATCAGGATCATCCTGACCTCTTCCGGGGTGGCCCGCGCCAGCAGCGAGATCAGCATCGAGTTGACGAAGCTCGACTTACCCGAGCCGGTAGAGCCGGCCACCAGCAGGTGCGGCATCTTCGCGAGGTTGGCCGAGATATATTCGCCCTCAATGTCTTTGCCGAGCCCGATGACCAACGGGTGGTGGTCGCCGCGGGTGGACGGATCGGTCAGCACGTCGGCGAGGCGCACCATCTCCCGGTCGGTGTTGGGTACCTCGATACCCACCGCCGACTTGCCGGGGATCGGCGCCAGCATCCGCACGCTCTCGGTGGCCACCGCGTAGGCGATATTGCGGTGCAGCGCTGTGATTTTCTCGACCTTTACGCCCGGGCCCAACTCGACTTCGTAGCGGGTGACGGTCGGGCCGCGGGTGCAACCGGTGACCGATGCGTTGACCTTGAACTGCTGGAGCACCTCGTTGATGGCGTCGACCATCCGGTCGTTGGCCGCGCTGCGCAGCTTGGGCGGATCGCCCACGATCAACAGGTCCAGCGGCGGCAGCGTGTAGGGACCCTCGACCACGCGGTCCAGTGAGAGCGCCTGCTTCTTGGTGGGTTTCTTCTTTCGGGGCCGAGCGGTCGGCTCCGGAACGGTGGGAGCCTCGTCGTCGATCGGGTAGTTGTCCATCGGCGAGCCGGTCGGCCACGCCTGCGCCCCGTCGTCGCCGTATCCGGCGGGATCGTCGTAGTAGCCGTCGGAGAAATCGTCGGCCTGCGCGGCGACGGCGTCGTCCTCGTCGTCGTAGTCCTCGTCGTCGTGCTCGCCACCGAAGCCGCGCGTGGAAAACATCATCTGCAGCGTCGACGGCACCTCACGAATCGTCGTCCCGGTGACCAGCAGAACACCGAAGAGCACCCCCATGAACAGCAGCGGCGCCGCGATCCACGCGGTGAGGCCGTCAGAGAGCGGACCGCCGATCGCGAACCCGAGGAACCCGGCGGCGTGCTGGCGGGCGGCCGGATCGACGGGCGAGCCGGCCCACAGATGCCACAGGCCCAGCGCCGGCAGCGCGATCATCGCCGCGCCGAGGACCAGGCGTGGCCGGGCGTCGGGATCGGGTTCGGTGCGCATCAGCACCAGCGCCACGGCGACCAGCACGATCGGCAGCAGCACCACCGCGGAACCGATGAGCACCCGCAGGAACGTGTCGATCCACTCCCCGACGGGTCGGGCCGCGTCGAACCAGGAACTCGCGACGATCACCACCGCGATGCCCAGCAGCGCCAGCGCGATACCGTCGCGGCGGTGTCCCGGTTCGAGGTCGCGGGCGCGACCAACCGAACGGGCCGTCGACCCCGCGCCCTTGGCGAGCATCAGCCAGCCTGCCCGCATGCCGCGGCCCACAGTGGCGCCGGCGGTGGCCACCGGCGACGGGTGCCGCCGCGGTGCTGGCTTGCGCCGTGGCGTGGAGCGCGAGCCGCCCCGTGAACCGGCCTTTGACCTGTTCGAACGGGTTCCAGAGCGCGCGACGGTCTTGCTAGCCATACCTGTCAGCGTAGTCGCAACCGCCCCAGAAACAACATCTGCCACACTGGTCACAGAAAGGTATCACTTCGGCTCCGAGCTGGCATCCCCGTGCCGAAACATTGTTTTCGCTGCGTATACCGCTATTGCGGTGGCCGCGCCGATCGCGACCTAGGTCAACGTGGTGTGGACGACGAGCAGTAGGCTGTGCACTCGTCCAGCAGGCACTCATCGAGGAGCTCATCGCCCATGCCGATCGTCGTCGTCGCAACCATGACCGCCAAGCCCGAGTCCGTGGACACCGTGCGGGCGGCCTGCCAGCAGGCCGTCGAGGCAGTGCACCAGGAACCCGGCTGCGAGCTGTATGCGCTGCACGAAGCCGACGGCACGTTCGTGTTCGTCGAGCAGTGGGCCGATGCCGAAGCCCTGCAGGCCCACAGCGCCGCACCCGCGGTCGCGAACCTGTTCGGCACGGTCGGTGAGCATCTAGACGGCGCGCCGGACATCAAGATGCTGCAACCGGTGGTCGCCGGTGATCCGAGCAAGGGTCAGCTCCGCAGCTGATGGGCGGCCTCGACGGCAAGGTTGCGTTCATCACGGGCGCCGCTCGCGGGCAGGGCCGCGCGGAGGCGGTCCGGCTGGCCTCCGAAGGCGCCGACATCATCGCTGTCGACATCTGCGCCCAGATCGCATCGGTGCCCTACCCGCTGGCCACCGCCGAGGATCTCGCGACGACTGTCAAGCTCGTCGAAGACACCGGGGCGCGAATTGTGGCCCGCCAGGCCGACGTTCGCGATCAGGATGCGTTGGCCTCGGCGCTGCAGGCCGGAATCGATCAGCTCGGGCGGCTCGACATCGTTATCGCCAACGCCGGCATCGCGCCCATGCAGTCCGGCGCCGACGGCTGGCGCGACGTCATCGACGTCAATCTCACCGGCGTGCATCACACCGTCGAGGTCGCGATCCCGACGGTGGTGCAGCAGGGCCAGGGCGGCTCGATTGTGCTCACCAGTTCGGTGGCCGGGTTGATCGGTGTCGGCAGCGACGACGCCGGCGCCATCGGCTATGTCGCCGCCAAACACGGCATCGTCGGTTTGATGCGACTCTACGCCAATCTGCTTGCCCAGCACAGCATCCGGGTCAACTCCATTCATCCGGCCGGTGTCGACACCCCGATGATCAACAACGACGCCACGCGGCAATGGCTGGGCAGCATCGAGGAGAAGACACCGCAGGAGATGGGCAACGCGTTGCCGGTGCAGGTGCTCTCAGCCGAGGACATCGCCGACGCGGTGGCCTGGCTGGTGTCCGACGATGCGCGCTACATCACCGGGGTGGCGCTGCCGGTGGACGCCGGATCGGCCAACAAGCGCTGAGACGGCTCACGATTCGTCGAAACTGTAAATCCGCAGAGAAAGGTCGAGTGGAGCCCTGCGGGAATACAGTTTCGCGGCAAGGGCCTCAGACCTCGATGACCGTCGGCACGATCATCGGCTGACGACGGTAGGTCTCCCCCACCCACTTGCCGACCGCGCGGCGCACTGCCTGGGCGATGCGCGTGACGTCGGTGACGTTCTCGGCGGCAAGGGCTTCCAACGCTTCCTCGACCTTGCGTGTGGCGGGTTCCAGCGACTTCGGATCCTCGGAGAATCCGCGCGAGTGCAGATGCGCGGGTGCGGCCGCACGTCCGGTTCCGCGCCGCACCACCACCGTCACCGCGATGAAACCCGAAGAGAGCGTGAGGCGTTCGCCGACCACCGTTTCACCGACGTCGCCCGTGATCATCCCGTCGACGAAAATCTTGCCGGTCGGCACCGCGCCGGCGATCGACGCCCGGCCGGCCGCGAGATCCACGCTGACACCGTTCTCCGCCAGCACGATGTGTTCCTGCGGTACTCCGGTGCGCGCGGCCAGCGCCGCGTTCGCGCGCATCATCCGCCACGTACCGTGCACCGGCATGACATTGCGCGGCCGTACTCCGTTGTAGAGGAACAGCAGTTCGCCGGCGTACGCATGACCGGATACATGCACGCGCACATGCTGGTTGGTCACGACGCGCGCACCGATCTTCGCCAGGGCATCTAGCACGCCGAAGATCGCTTCCTCGTTGCCGGGAATCTGCGAGGACGACATGATGATGAGGTCACCCGAAGTCAGCGTGATGCTGCGATGCTCACCGCGCGACATCCGCGAGAGGGCGGCCATCGGTTCGCCCTGTGTGCCCGTGGTGAGCAGGACCACCTGCTCGGGCGGCAACATCTCCGCTACGCCGATGTCGATGATGTCGTCGTCGTTGGCGACGCTGAGATAGCCGAGTTCCTTGGCGATCCCCATGTTGCGCACCATCGACCGGCCGACGAACGACACCTTGCGACCGAGCGCGACGGAGGCATCGATGATCTGTTGCACGCGACCGACGTTCGAGGCGAAGCACGCCACGATGACCCGGCCCTGCGCACTGCGTATCAGCCGGTGCATGTTCGGCCCGATCTCACTTTCCGACGGGCCGACGCCGGGCAGCTCGGCGTTCGTCGAATCGCACAGGAACAGATCCACCCCGGCGTCGCCGAGCCGCGACATCCCGGGCAGATCGGTCGGTTTGCCGTCGGGCGGAGACTGGTCGAGCTTGATGTCACCGGTGTGCAGCACCGTGCCTGCGCCGGTGTGGACCGCGATGGCCAGGCAGCCGGGGATCGAGTGGTTGACCGCGAAATATTCACATTCGAATACCCCGTGCGTTGAGCTCTGATCTGCGTCGACCTCGATGAACGCCGGTTTGATGCGGTGCTCCCGGCACTTCTCGGCGACCAGCGCAAGGGTGAACTTCGACCCGACGACCGGGATGTCGGGGCGCATTTTGAGCAGAAACGGGATCGCGCCGATGTGGTCCTCGTGCGCGTGGGTCAGGACCAGCGCCTCCACCTCGTCGAGGCGGTTCTCGATGAGGCGCAGATCGGGCAGGATCAGGTCGACGCCCGGTTCGTCATGGGTCGGAAACAACACCCCGCAGTCGATGATCAGCAGCCGACCCAGGTGCTCGAAAACGGTCATGTTGCGGCCGATTTCGCTGATCCCGCCCAGCGCGGTGACCCGCAGTGCACCTGGGGCCAACGGTCCCGGGGGCTTGAGTTGTTCGTCCACTATTGCAACACCGCAGCAGCCCGCATATCGGCGGCCAGCGCGTCGACCTCGTCGGGGCTCGGCGCCACCAGCGGCAGGCGTGGATCACCGGTCTCGATGCCCTGTAGCCGCAGACCGGCCTTGACCATCGGCACACCGCCCAGCCGCGACATCGCGTTGCAGAGCGGCGCGATCGAGGCGTTGACCTTGCGGGCGGTGGCGATGTCGCCGGCCTGGAAAGCGGTGATCAACTCGCGCAGCTGGCTCGCCGCGAAGTGCGCGATTACGCTGATGAACCCGGTGGCGCCCATCGCCAGCCAGGGTAGGTTGAGCGCGTCATCGCCGGAGTAGTAGGCCAACCCCGTCTCGGCCATGACCTGCGCCCCGGCGTGCAGGTCACCCTTGGCGTCCTTGACCCCGACGATGTTGGGGTGCTCGGCAAGCGTGCGCAGAGTGTCGGGTTGGATCGGGACCACCGACCGGGGCGGAATGTCGTAGAGCAACACCGGCAGCGTGGTGGCGTCGGCGACAGCGGTGAAATGCGCGATGAGACCGGCCTGCGAAGGCCGCGAGTAATACGGCGTCACCACCAGCAGCCCGTGGGCGCCCACACCCGCGCACGTCTCGGCCAGCCGCACGCTGTGCTCGGTGTCGTTGCTGCCCGCCCCGGCGATGATGCGCGCCCGGTCGCCCACCGCGTCGACCACCGCACGCAGCATGGTGACCTTCTCGTAGTCGGCCGTGGTCGGCGACTCACCAGTGGTGCCCGACAGCACCAACCCGTCACAGCCGGCATCGATGAGGTGGGTGGCCAGTTGTATTGCAGCGTCGGTGTCGATAGAGCCGTCGGATCCGTACGGCGTCGCCATCGCAGTCAGCACCGTGCCAAAGCGGGCAGATGCGTCGAATCCACTGGTCGTCACGGCGCCTAGATTACCCGCTGGACCTCACGATTCCGTAGCGAGTGGGCTGGTGGCCACCTCGGTGCCATCCGCGAGCGTCGCGATCTCGAAGTCGGCGAACACCGCAGGGGCGACTGCGGTCAGTTGGCGCAGGCATTCGATGGCCAACTGCCGGATCTCCAGATCGGCCTGCTCGCTGGCCCGGGCGGCGATGAAATGCCGCCAGGCGCGGTAGTTGCCGGTGACGACGATGCGCGTCTCGGTGGCGTTCGGCAACACCGAGCGGGCCGCCTGCCGGGCCTGCTTGCGCCGCAGCACGCCCAGTTTGTCTGCGGGCTTACCGCCCTTGAACTTGGCCTCCAGCTTGGTCAGCAGCTCCACATAGGCCGCCCGGCTGGCGTCGGCGGCCTCGGTGAAGATCTCCTGCAACTCGGCGTCGTCCTCCATGCCCGGCGGCACCACCACCTGAGCGTCGTGCTCGGGGACGAAACGCTGAGACAGCTGCGAATAGGAGAAGTGCCGGTGTCGGATCAGCTCGTGGGTGCACGACCGGGAGATGCCGGTGATGTAGAACGACACCGACGCATGCTCGAGCACCGAGAAATGCCCGACGTCGATGATGTGTCGCACGTACGCGGCGTTGGTCGCGGTGCGCGGGTTTGGCTTGGACCAACTCTGATAGCAGGCCCGTCCGGCGAACTCCACGAGGGCCGGTCCGCCCTCGGCGTCGGTGCTCCAGGGCACGTCGGCGGGCGCCAGGAACTCCGTCCTGGCGATCAACTGCACGCGCAGCGGCGCGGTCTCGGCCACGCGCTCACCCTAACGCGGCCGCGCTGACCTGCTCGGGCGGCGGTTATGCCGTGGTGGGTTTGCATCCGGCCCGGACGGGGAACAAAGCGGGTCCCGGCAGGTGTTAACAAGCACTGTTCGCACTAGCGATAGGGAGCGTGACGAATGTCCACCGATTACGACGCACCTCGCGTCAAAGACACCGACGACATCGCCGATGAGTCGGTTCAGGAAATCGCCGCACGGCGCCGTCAGGTCGATGTCGCAGTGCTGGATGTCGACGACGGCGACGCCGTCGATTCGCTCGACCTGCCCGGCGCCGACCTCTCCGGTGAAGAGCTGACCGTGCGGGTGGTGCCGAAGCAGGCCGACGAGTTCACCTGCTCGAGCTGCTTTTTGGTGCAGCACCGAAGCCGGATCGCCCGGGAGACGGGCGGCCAGACGCTCTGCGCCGACTGCGCTTGAGGTTCACCGTAGGGCCGCGGCGAGCGGCACCGCCAGCTCGCCTCGGGTCCCCACGGTGACCTGCGACAGGTTCAGCCACGACGCCATCGTGCGCAGCTCTCGGGCCAACGGTCCGGCGATCCGCGACGGCGTCTGCTCCGGCTCGGCGAAGGCGCCGACGACGTGCAGCGCGTCGTTGGCCCGGTCGGCTTTCAGGTCGACGCGCCCGACCAGCATGCCGTCGAGCAGAAACGGCCATACGTAGTACCCGTAGCGGCGCTTGGCCGCGGGCGTGTAGATCTCGATGCGGTAGTGAAACCCGCCGAACAGCCGCTCGACGCGCGGCCGGAAGAAGATCAGCGGATCAAACGGGCACAACAGCGCCGTCCCGCGCTCGCGGCGCAGCACCTTCTGACCAGCCCGCAGATAGGCGGGCGCCTGCCAACCGTCCACCTCGACGGCTTCCAGCTCGCCGTCGGCCACCAGGTCGGCCACGGCGGGTTTGGACTGGCGCGGCGACAACCGGAAATAGTCGCGGATATCGGCCTCGGTGGCCACCCCCAGCGCACCTGCGGCACGCAACGTCAGCTGCCGGATCGCGTCGTCGTCGGCCACCTCCCGCCCGACGACCTCCGCAGGCAGCACCCGCTCGGTCAGGTCGTAGTGACGCGCGAAGCCGACGCGGGTGGCCGTCGTCAACTGCCCGGACGCGAACAGCGCCTCGGTCACCCATTTGGTGTCGCTGCGGTCCCACATCCCCTTTTTGGCTGGGCCCTTGCGGCCACGTTGTTCGGCGCCCAGATGCGCCTCGATCTGCCCGGCCGTCGAGGGCCCGAGTTCGTGCACTGCCGCGAGGATCTTCTCGGCCAGCCGCGGGTTCTTCTTGACGATGTGGGTGCCCCACCGCCCATGGGTGTATTCGCGCATGCGCCAGCGCAGCAGCGGCCAGTCGTCCACGGCCATCAACGCGGCTTCGTGCGCCCAGTACTCGACGAGCAGCCGCGGTGAGCGCGCGGTGTGGCTCCACGCCGCCCGGTCGAGCACATCGCGGTCGTAGGGCCCGAGCCGGCTGAACACCGGCGCGTAATGCGCCCGCACCGCCACCGACACAGAGTCCAGCTGCAGCACCTGGATCCGCGAAATCAGCCGCCGCAGGTGGGCGCGGGTTACCGGGCCCGTCGGCCGGGGTTCGGCGAGGCCTTGGGCCGCGACGGCGATCCGGCGCGCCTGGGCCGCCGAAAGTCTGGTCGCCACGGGAAGCCATCCTGCCGCACGCCACCGACATCCCCTTCGCCGAGCGCTCAGTTACGTACGCAAATCGCGGTCGAAAGCGTACCTAGCTGAGCGCTCGCGACGGCGACCTGTTATGCGCGCCGGTAGCTGTAGAACCGGTAGCGCAGCCCCGAACTGCTGGTCTGCCACTCCCCCGCTTCGCCGACCCAGGATTCGTCGAGCATCGGCGCCACCGCATCCCCGTCTCGGCGCGGCAGCTCGATGTCGACCTCGGTGACCTCACAGTGCGTCGCGACGGCCAGCGCCGCCGCGTACACCTCCGCGCCGCCGATCACCCAGGTCGTGTCGTCGGTGAGCGCATCGTCGAGTCCGCTGACCACCTCGGCGCCGTCGGCCACGTAGTCGGCGCGGCGGGTCAGGACGATGTTTCGCCGCTTTGGCAGCGGACGCACCTTGCCCGGCAGCGACTCCCACGTCAGCCGCCCCATCACCACGGTGTGGCCCATGGTGATCTGTTTGAACCTGGCCTGGTCCTCCGGCAGGCGCCACGGGATGGTGCCGTCGCGGCCGATGACCCCCGAGGTCGACTGAGCCCAGATCAGCCCGACCAGCCTCTTGGTCATGATTCGGCCCTGCGAGCAGGCCTCATACGGCCACGGGGGCCTTGATCGCCGGATGCGGGTCGTAGTTGAGGATCGCGATGTCTTCGTAGGTGTAGTCGAAGATCGAATCTCGCGGCGCCAGAACGAGTTCTGGGTACGGGCGGGGATCCCGGCTGAGCTGTTCGGTGACCTGTTCGACATGGTTGTCGTAGATGTGGCAGTCGCCGCCGGTCCAGATGAAGTCGCCGACGTCCAGCCCGGCCTGCGCGGCCATCATGTGGGTGAGCAGCGCATAGCTGGCGATGTTGAACGGCACGCCGAGAAACAGGTCGGCACTGCGCTGGTACAGCTGGCAGCTCAGCCGCCCCTCGGCGACGTAGAACTGGAAGAACGCATGACACGGCGGCAGCGCCATCTGCGCGATCTCGCCGACGTTCCACGCCGAGACGATGATGCGCCGCGAATCCGGGTCGGTCTTGAGCAGTTCGAGCGCGGCGCTGATCTGGTCGATGCGCTCCCCCGACGGGGTGGGCCACGACCGCCACTGCACACCGTAGACCGGCCCGAGCTCACCTGTGTCACTTGCCCATTCGTCCCAAATGGTGACACCGCGCTCCTGTAGCCACCGCACATTGGAGTCGCCGCGCAAGAACCACAGCAGCTCGTAGACGATGGACTTGGTGTGCACCTTCTTGGTGGTGATCAACGGGAAGCCGACCGTCAGGTCATAGCGCATCTGATGGCCGAACACGCTGCGGGTGCCGGTGCCGGTCCGGTCGGATTTCGGCGTGCCGGACTCGAGCACCAGGCGCAGAAGGTCCTCATACGGTGTGGCGATCGGCACGCCGCTAAGCCTAGTCCGAGACCGGACGGGTAGAACGGAAGCCATGCCGAGTATCTCCACCACCATCACCACCCCCGACGGCACCTGCCCCGTCACTCTGCACACCCCCAACGGCAGCGGCCCGTGGACCGGCGTGGTCATGTACGTCGACGCCGGCGGTGTGCGCGACCTCTTCCAGGACATGGCGGCCCGCCTCGCCGGCTTCGGCCACGCGGTGTTGCTGCCCGACGTCTACTACCGCCACGGCGACTGGGCGCCGTTCGACATGGCGACGGTCTTCACCGACGGTAAGCAACGCTCGCGGCTGTTCCGCATGATCCAGAGCATTACTCCGGAAATGATGGCCACGGACGCGACGGCGTTCTTCGACTTTCTGGCCGCACGCCCCGAGGTCAAGGGCGACGCGTTCGGCGTATGCGGATACTGCATGGGCGGGCGCACCTCGGTGATCGTGGCCGGGCGGGTGCCCGACCGGGTCGCCGCGGCGGGCTCGTTTCACGCCAGCGGTCTGGTCACCGACGAGCCCACCAGCCCGCATCTGCTCGCCGATCAGATCCAGGCCACCGTGTACGTCGCGGGAGCCAAAGACGACCAGGGCTTCACCCGCCGTGACGCCGAGACGCTGGAGAAGGCGCTGACCGCCGCTGGCGTCAACCACACCGTCGAGTTCTATCCCGCCGGACACGGTTTCGCGGTTCCCGACAACGCGCCGTACGACGAGGAAGCCGCCGAACGGCACTGGGTCGCACTGCAGGACCTGTTCGAGACCGCGCTGCCGAACTGACCCTGCGACCGAGCGCCACCGAGCGATACGCGACGATTATCAGATGCACGACCAGCAGCAGGCTGACCAACCGGCCGCCAGCGACGCCGGATTCCGTATCGATCCGGTGCTCGCCCGCAGCTGGCTTCTGGTCAACGGCGCGCAGTACGAGCGTTTCGCACCCGCGGCGCGGTCGCGCGCCGACATCGTCGTCCTCGACATCGAAGACGCCGTCGCCCCGAAGGACAAGGCCACCGCCCGCGACAACGTGATCCGGTGGCTGGCCGAGGGCAACAGCGACTGGGTACGCGTCAACGGCTTCGGCACCCCGTGGTGGGCAGACGACCTGGCGATGCTGGCCGACACCTCGGTCGGCGGTGTGATGCTGGCGATGGTCGAGTCCGTCGACCACGTCACCGAAACCGCCAATCGGCTACCCAACGTTCCGATCGTGGCGCTGGTGGAAACCGCGCGCGGGTTGGAACGCATCACGCAGATCGCCGCCACCAAGGGCACGTTCCGGCTCGCCTTCGGCATCGGCGACTTCCGCCGCGACACCGGTTTTGGCGACAACCCGACGACGCTGGCCTATGCGCGGTCGCGCTTCACGATCGCAGCCAAGGCGGCCCGCCTGCCGAGCGCGATCGACGGGCCGACCGTCGGGCACAGTGCGCTGGTGCTCAGCGAAGCGACCGCGGTGTCAGCCGAGTTCGGCATGACCGGCAAGATCTGCCTCACCCCGGAACAGTGCCCGACGGTGAACGAGGGCCTTTCTCCGTCCCCTGATGAAATCGCCTGGGCCAAAGAGTTTTTCGTCGAGTTCGACCGTGACGGCGGCGAGATCCGCAACGGCTCGGACCTGCCGCGCATCGCGCGGGCGAACAAGATCCTCGACCTGGCGCGCGCGTACGGCATCGAGGTGCCCGAGTACGACGACGTCGACGATCCCGCACACATCCCGGCGCCGTCGGACACCTACCACTACTAGGGTTTGTCGTCGTCCTGCTTGCCCAGGAACGTCTTGACCGCGCGCAGGGCGCCGCGTCCGGCGTAGATTCCGGCGGCGACCGAGAGCACGATCATCGCGATGAACATCACCAGCCAGTTGGAGCGGTCGTGGCTGACGTTCCACCACACGATCGTGAACAGCACCGCGCACAAAAACACCACGATGTCACGCCAGTTGCCCGTGTATGACAACGCAGCCGCGCGCAGTTGGCGACTGCGTTCGCCGGCCGCGATCAGGTCGTCGATGCGCTGGTCGATGCTGGCCTGTAGCCGCGCGCGGCGCTCCGTCTGATCGGGCGGAATGCGTTCCAGCAGATCGATATCCTTGACGATCTGGCCGCGCACGTCGGGCGGTTTGAGGTTACCTGCGATGACGCCCAGCATGGCACCGCCGGCGATAGGTGCTGCGCCCAAGGCCAATTCGGCGATACCCGGCATTACTGCGTCCCCTCCGTCATTCCATCAGCATGGCAGCCAAAGTGCCGCCGAGTTCATAGGCGCGCTCGCGAACGCCACTGTCGATACCGCCGACGATCTCGAGCGCATCGGCGGACTTGGCGAGCGCCAGCCCGGTCGCAAGCTTTTCTACCGCGTTGACCGCGCCTGCGGTGTCGTTGTTGCCGTGCACCCAAAGCCCGTAGGGCCGGCCGGCGACGTGATCGAGGCTGGGGTAGTACACGGTGTCGAAAAAGTGTTTGAGGGCGCCGCTCATGTAGCCGAAGTTGGCGGTGGTGCCGAACAGGTAGCCGTCGGCGTCGAGCACATCGGGCAGGGTCGCGGCCAACGCCGGCCGCACCTCGACGTCGACGCCGGTGATCTCGGGATCCTTGGCACCGTCCAGGACGGCCTCCAGGAGTTCCCGGGTTCCCGGGGACGGGGTGTGGTGCACGACGAGCAGCGTCTTGCTCATGGTGAGCGCGCCTCCATTTCGACTGCCTTCCTCATTGCCTCCCGCGCGCGGCTGCGGTCGCCGGCATAGTCATAGGCGCGCGCGAGCCGATACCAGCGCCGCCAGTTATCCGGGTCGTTCTCCAGTTCCTGGCGCACGGTGACGAACAACGCGTCGGCCGCCTCGCGTTGGATGCGGCCCGATGCCATCCGCGGCAGCGCGCTGACGTCGAGTTCCATCCCTTCCTCGGTGGCGATGCGCGCCAGCCGCTGATGGGTGAGCCCGCTGCGCAGCGTGCTGACCATCGCCCATGCCCCGATCATCGGAAAGGCCATCAACGCGAGCCCGAGGCCGATGGCGGCGCCCTCCCCGGTGCCGATGAACGCCATCGCGATGCGGCCGAGCAGCAGGAAGTAGACGACCAGCGCGACGCACATGAAGCCGATCAGCAGTTGGATGCGCAGTGCGCGGCCGCTCTCGGTCATTCGAGTTCGAGCAGCGGCTCGATACCTATCGTGAGCCCGGGTCGCTCGGACACCCGGCGCACCGCCAGCAGCACACCGGGCACGAAGGAGGTCCGGTCGATGCTGTCGTGCCGGATCGTGAGCGTCTCCCCCTGCGTGCCGAACAGCACTTCCTGGTGCGCGACCAGCCCGGCCAGCCGCACGGAGTGCACCGGGACGCCGCCGACATCGGCGCCGCGCGCCCCGTCGAGTGCGGTGCTGGTGGCATCGGGATTGGGCGGCAGATCTTTCCGCGCCTCGGCGATCAACTGCGCAGTCCGTGTCGCCGTGCCCGAAGGTGCGTCGGCCTTGTGCGGATGGTGCAGTTCGATGACCTCGACGGACTCGAAGTGGCGGGCCGCCTGGCGGGCGAAGTGCATGCACAGCACGGCGCCGATCGCGAAGTTCGGCGCGATCAGCACCGCAACGTCCGGTTTGTCGGCCAACCAGGTCCGCACCTGGGCCAACCGTTCGTCGGTGAAGCCGGTAGTGCCGACGACGGCGTGAATACCGTTGTCTACCAGAAACTTCAGGTTGTCCATCACCACGTCGGGATGGGTGAAGTCGATCACCACGTCGGTGTCGGTTTCCACCAATTGACCCAGCGGGTCACCGGCGTCGACGCCGGCAGTGAAAGTCAGGTTCTCTGCCGCCTGCACCGCCTGCACCATCGTGGCACCGACCTTGCCCTTGGCTCCCAGCACTCCGACGCGCATGCAGACACCTTATCGACGTGCCGAATGACGATAGGGGCGGCAAGTACGCTGACCCGCGCACCCGCTGTGATCAACGTTGCCATATATCTATCGCTAGTTAACTGACGCTGGTGTTTAATCGGCCTAATGATGTCTCCATATAGACGGATAGCGAAACACCCTTCGGACCAGAAATTGACGTCGATCGTTAATAAAGAGAGTGTCATGCCAGTACACAGGGCATTCAAGCGCGATCCATGTCAATGTGTAGTTCGACATTCATCATTGTGGGAGGTTCTCCGCTGACTTTGTTATAAACATGCCATTATATTGCTGAGATTCTGAACATAGTTAGCTGATTGACCGCAACAGCGAAGGGACCGTGCGATGGCCAGCGCAACAAACTCCAAGAAGACGATGCTGACGGCTACGCTCGCCGCCGGTGTGCTCGCCGGTGGTGGCGCCGCGGGTTTGACCGTCACGCTGAGCGCGCCCGCGGTGACGTCGGTCGCAGCGCCCGCCACGATCGCGACCGCACAAGGTGACGTCCAACTGGTCTTCCTGGGCAGCCTGCTCAAGAACCTGCTCAAGCCGTTGATCGGTAACGGCGCCTCGTCGGTCGACGGTGACGGGGGCAACGCGGGCCTGCTGATCGGCAGCGGCGGATCGTCGGTCAACGGCGACGGCGGCAACGGCGGTCTGCTGTTCGGCAGCGGCGGTTCATCGGTCAACGGCGACGGCGGCAACGGCGGCCTGGTGATCGGGCAGGGCGGCGCGTCGGGCACCGGAACCGGCGGCAACGGCGCCGTGTTGATCGGCAATGGTGGTATCTCGCTCACCGGCGACGGCGGCAACGGCGGCCTGGTCCTCGGCAGCGGCGGCACGTCGCTGTTCGACGGCGACGGCGGTAACGCGGGCCTGATCGGCAACGGTGGCGACGGCGGAACCGGTAACCCGCTTGCACCCGGCGTCGACGGCGGCGACGGCGGCAACGGTGGCATCCTGCTCGGCACCGGCGGCGACGGCGGCGCGGGCAGCACCGGGTTGCTGGGTCCGGGTGGCGACGGCGGCGATGGTGGTGCCTCCGGCATCGTCTTCGGCAACGCGGGCGACGGCGGCGACGGCGGCGACAGCAACGGCGTGATCGTGGGGCCCGCGACCGGCGGCAACGGCGGCGACGGTGGGCACACCGTGCTGCTCGGCACCGGTGGTGACGGCGGGGACGGCGGCGATGCGGGAACCAACTTCAACAACGCCACCGGCGGCGACGGCGGCGCCGCGGGCGACGGTTCGATCGTGCTCGGGCCGGCGGGCAACGGCGGCGGCGGCGGCGACGCGACCAGCACCACCGGCACGGCCACCGGCGGCGAGGGCGGAGACGGCGCGGACACCGGGGTGTTGGGCAGCGGCGGGGATGGTGGCGACGGCGGTGACGCAACGTCGATAGGCGCCACCAACGGAGGCGACGGCGGCGATGCCGGGCACACCGGGCTGCTCGGCACCGGTGGCGACGGCGGTGAGGGCGGCGACGCGATCAGCTCTGGAACTGGCGCCGCCAGCGACTCCACCGCAGGTGACGGCGGCGACGGCGGCTCAGGCGGCAGCGTGATCGGCGGTGGCGGCAGCGGCGGCATCGGTGGCGACGCGTCCTCGGGCAACGCGGGCGACAGCGCCGGCGGCGATGGGGGCAACGGCGGAGACGGCGGCGGACTGCTGAGCAACGGCGGTGACGGCGCGACGGGCGGCAGCGGCAGCACAGGCACCGGGACCGGTACCGGCGGAGCCGGCGGCGACGGTGGTTCCGGCGGCCTCGGCGGCGGCAGCGGGTCCGACGGCTAACCGGCCGACGACGGCAAAGTGGCGACGGTAAGCCCCGGCGGGGGCCTACCATCACCGCATGCATGACGCCAAGATCCTGATCTCGGGTGTGACGGGTCAGGTGGCGTCGCCCGTGGCCCAAGCGCTTTCGGCCGACAACGAAGTGTGGGGCATCGCCCGCTTCACCGACCCGACCGCGCGGGACCGCCTTGAGCTGGCCGGTGTGCGCTGTGTGACGGTCAACCTGGCCGCAGGCGATTTCACCTCGCTCCCATCGGACTTCGACTACGTCCTCAACTTCGCCGTCGCCAAGAGCGGCAGATGGGACAAGGACCTGGCCGCCAACGCGGAGTCGGTGGGCCTGCTCATGGCGCACTGCGCCGACGCCGAGGCGTTCCTGCACTGCTCCTCGGCGGCGGTCTACGATCCGCCCGACGATCAGCCGCGCACCGAGCGGACCGCGCTCGGGGACAACCACAAGTGGCTGTTCCCAACGTATTCCATTTCCAAGATCGCCGGGGAAGTGGTCGCGCGCTCGATGGCCCGCGCGCTGGGCGTGCCGACCACGATCGCGCGCCTCAACGTTCCCTACGGCGACAACGGCGGCTGGCCGTACTTCCACATGGAGATGATGCTGGCGGGCATGCCGATCCCCGTTCCGCCCGGTGACGAGGCGCAATACAACCCGATCCACGAGGACGACATCATCGCCACCCTCCCGAAAATGCTCGAGGCGGCGTCGGTCCCGGCCACCACGGTCAACTGGGCCGGCGAGCAGATCGTCAGCCTCCAGCAGTGGTGCGCTTATCTCGGCTCGCTGATCGACCGTACGCCGGTCTTCGAGGTGAGCCAGCAGGCGCTGCGCGGCAATCCGGTCGACATCACGCAGTTACGCGAGCTCGTCGGCACTAGCACCACGGTCGACTGGCGCGACGGCATGCGCCGAATGGTGGCGTCGTTTCACCCGGAACTCGCGGCGCCATAGCCACACACCGATCCGGCATCTGTCCTGCTCCGAGCGCTAATCCAGCAGCTGTGCGGAAAATGACATAGGGGGGCGGTGGCTGGGAAGTATAGGGTTTTGCCCGATTCCTCCCCGGGCGGTATGTCATAGCGTTGTCTTCAGCGGCTGGCGTATCACACGCGGGGGGGACAGCCGCTCAAACCAGATCGCCCCCGGCCATGAGGGGAGGTCGGGCGGCGCTGGTTGTGGTTATGCCAACAGAGCCGGCAGGACCAGGCCCGTGACCTCACCGATCAGCGGGCGCAAGCCCTGGGCGTTCGGATCGCTTGTCTGCGTGCGGAGCATCAGCGCGAGAAGAATCTGCTGGCCGTCGGGGCCGTACGCGATGCCGACGTCGTTCGTGCTGGCGTAGTCGCCGCTGCCGGTCTTGTCCGCGCTGGTCCACCCCGGCGGTAGCCCGGCCCGCATGCTCGACGTCTGGTTCGCGCGCATCCACTCCTCGAGCCGGCTGCGCTGCGGTAAGGCGAGGACGTCGCCGGCCAGCAGGTTGCGGTAGCCGCCGCCCAGCGCCTCCGGGGTGCTGGTGTCGCGCGGGTCGCCGGGGATCGCCGCGTTCAACGCCGGTTCCCAACGGTCCAACCGCGACTCCTGGTCGCCGATGCTGCGCGCGAACTCCGTGATGGCCTGCGGTCCGCCGAGCCTAACCAGCAGCAGGTTGGCTGCGGTGTTATCGCTGCGCTGCAACGCCGCCTGACACAGTTCGGCCAGCGTCATCTCGCCGCCGGCATGCGCTTCGGTGACCGGCGAGTTGATCACGATGTCGGTGGGGTCGACGAACATCCGTTGGTCCAACGACAATTCGCCGCGTTGGGCCAACTGCAGCACCCGCGCGGCCGCGTAGGTCTTGAACGTCGAGCACATCGCGAACCGCTCCTGTGCCCGGTGCGCCACCGTGGTCCCGGAATCCGGGTTCGCCGCGAAGATCCCGATCAACGCGGCATGCTTGCGCTCCAAGTCGGCGATCTGGGCCTCGAGGGTGGGAGCCGGGTCGGCGAGGGCGATTCTCTGGGTGCTTGCGGCCGCTGCGAGCGTGAGCCCGCCGATCAGCAGGTGCCGCCGGGACAGTGAAATCATCGGCCCCAGCGTAGATGATCCGTCCGCGCTGGTTTCAGCACGCCCGGGGTCAATTCGGTTGTGGCGGAACGAGCATTGATTGCCACGTTTGCCCCTGCGCACTCCGCCCGAGGTCGGACTGGGTGAACAGTTGCCCGTCGGGACCTCGGTACGCCCCGGTTGCGGGGTCGTAGTCCGCGGTCGCAATCGGAGACATCGGCGGTGCCAGCTGCGGAATCGGCTGTCCGGACAACGTGGCGTTGGGATCACCTTTCCAGTTGAAGCCGTCGTTGAGCGCGACGTAGTTCTCCTCACTTTCACACATCCGCACCGTGGGCGCCCGCTTACCCGGGCGGGTTTGACACGGAAGGTTGCGTGCGCCACGGACGTTGAACGGAGCGTCCTGAGGGATCCGGCAGTAGATGTCGCCAGCCGGGCGGGCCGGATAATCGGTCTCGCTGGGTGATCTTCGCTGTTGCGCAGGCAGATATCCGGTGGCGCAAACCGGCGGCAGATTGACATTCAGATTGAAACTCAGGTATCCCCCCTTGTAAGGCCCCTTGACATTCCGGTTGGCCAGGCCCGCTCCCTGCACCACAGCGGTGTTCTGCGGTAAGAGCACCAGAAGCTGCTCGATGCTGTTCTGGTAGGTCAGTGCGACTTCTCCGACGCTGACCAGGTTCGCCAGCAAGACGGGAAGCGTGGGCTGAACAAGGTCCACCGCTTGGCGCAACTCGTCGGCCGCGCCGGGGCCTCGTTCGAGTAACCGAGTCAGCTCGGCGTCATGTGCCCGGACTTGGTCGGTGATGTCGGCGAGATGGGTCGACCATGCGCGGACCGAACCGGCGGTGCGGGTTTGAGTTTCGAGCACCGGAGGCGCATCCTCGATCAAGCCGGTGAGTGCGGGCAGGTCGGCGCGCGCATCGGTGGCCAGCGTGATGGATCCGCGGACCAACCGAGACAGCTCGGGTCCCAGTCCACCGAACGCCAGGTACGCCTCGTCGACGGCGGTTCGCAAGTTACCGCGCGGAATCGCCTCCAGCCCGGTGTTGGTCGCATTCAAGAGCGCGTTGATGTCGGGGGGCACCGAAGTCCGATTGAGCGGAATCACGTAGCCCTCCTGCAACATGGGGCCGTGGTCCACCCGCGGCGAAAGCGCCACGTACTGCTCACCGATGGCGGACTGGCTGTGCACGCTGGCGTCAAGGTCAGCTGGGATGGGGATTCCCGATGTCAACGACAACTCAGCCACCACTATGTCACCGCTCAATCGGATGTCGTGCACACGACCCACCTCGGTGCCTCGGTAGGTGACGTTGCCGTTTTTGTACAAACCCGCCGCGGCGGGGAGTTCGACGATCACCCGGTAGTGCCCGACACCGAACAGCAGTTCGGGCAGGCGCATGTAGTTCAGCGTCATGATGGCGCCTCCGGATACGGTGATCACCACGAAAAGTGCCAGCTGAGTCAAAATTCGACGGTTGGGCCGCATGTCACCGTCCCTGATCGAACCGGTACGGCGCCACCAACGGATTGGCGGCGGTGTACGGGCTGGGCAGTTGACCGATGGTTCGCCCCCACTGGATCTCGAGTTCGGTGAGATCGCCCTCGAACCGGGTGCCGGTGAACAATGCCGAGTCGATACGGCTCAGTGTCAGGTCAATCACGGCGGTCAGGTTGGCGTAATCCCCGCGGAACCAGTTGGTGAGCGTTTCCTTGGCGAACGGGTAGGTCGTGAAGAAGCTCAACGACCGGGTCAACGCTGGCCCGGCGTTGGCCAACGACTCTGCCAGCAGCCCAATATGTTTCAGCTCCGCGACCAGAGCCTCCTGGGTCTGGTCGACCGAGTCGCTGGCCAGGGCGCCCAACCGGCCCAAACGGTCCAGCGCATCGGCAAGGTGGTGTCTCATGCTCTTCAGCTCGGCCAGGGCGTCTGGGACCGTGGTTAACGCCGCGTCCACGATCGGTTTCTCGTCAGCGAACTGTCCGACGAGCCGATTGAGACTCTCCGTGGCATTGATGATGTCGCCGGTCTGATCGTTGGCGACGCCGATGAACGTGTCCAGCTCGCTCAGCAGGTCGCGTAGGTCGTCTTCACGATCGGCCAGCGCAGTCCTGAATGCCGTTGTGATGTCCTGCATCTGACCGATACCACCACCGTTGAGCAAGAGTGACACCGCCGCCAGGGTCTGCTCGGTGGACGGGTAGGCGCCGCCCGCTGCCAGCGGAATCATCGAACCCTCGCGCAGCCGGCCGTGTGGTGGCTCGCTGGTCGGCCCGTCCAGTTCGATGTGAAGGGATCCGAGCAGGCTGGTCTGCCCGACCGTCACCGTCGAATTGGCCGGCATGTCGACGTCGCCGTTGAGTTTGATGGTCAACAACGCGTGCCAGCCCTGCCGTTCGATCTTGGTGACGTTGCCGACCGTCACATCCCCTACCCGAACCCGGGAGTTCTGTTGAATGTTGTTGACGTCTGGAAGTTGGGCCTGAATCGTGTACGCACCCGGCCCGTGCCCTTCGGTGCCCGGCATCGGCAGCGTGTTCAGTCCGCGCCAACCACAGCCAGACAACGACGCGGTCAATGTGACCGCCAGTGCCGCCGCGGTAAGCCGCCACTGGTGGTCCGCCCTCACGGCCCTGCCCCCGGCACCATCAGGCCGGTCAATCCGGCGTCCGGGTCTGTACTGCGCGCCGCAGGCGCATCCGGGCGCAGCCAGTCCTCGCTGTAGGTGACTTCGTTGGGCCGTGCGGCGGTTCCGACGAACGGGTTCACGCCGATCGGCGGAAAGTTGTACTGCCGGTTCTTGATGATCGGTGCCAGATACTGCACGCACAGCTTGGCGGCGTGCTCGCCGCTGAGCCTCGACGCAGCCTGCACGGCACCGCAGATGAACGTGATCGGATCGGCGAAATTGCCCACCGCCAATGCGCCGGTCAAAGTTCCCTGTGCAGGCTGGTAGATGTTGATGAAGTTTTGCGCAGCGGTCGGCGCGAGGTGCAGCGCCTGTTCGACGTCGTCGAGACTTTCTGTGAGGGTCTGCGACACGGCGGTCAGCTTTTCGGAGGTGACGCCCACCGTCTCCTTGTTGTCGGCAACGAAGGTCTGCACCTCGCCCACCACCTCGCTGAGATCCTTGATGGCGGTCCCCACCGAACCGGGACTGCTCGTCAACCGTCCGGTGACGTCGGCCAGGTTCTGGTTGAGTTGCTGCATCACTTGGGTGCTGCCCTGCAGAGCCGATACCAGCAGCGACAAATTTCGCACAGCGCTGAAGATGTCGCCGCTGTGATCGCCCAGCGCGGCGATCGCCTGTGACATCTGGATGACGGCCTGCCGGATGTCTGAACCCTGTCCTCGCAGATTGTCTGCGGCGGTGTTGATGAAGGAGCCCAGCGTGCTCGTCCCGCCCGGCTCGGTCGGCCGCAGCATATGGGTGATCCGTTCCAGCTGGTCGCGGAAGTCATCCCATTCGATCGGCACCGCGGTTCGTTCCTGCGGCACCACCGAATGATTCTGCAGCGTCGGCCCTTTCGTGTACGCCGGGGTCAGCTGGATGGCGCGCGCGGTCACCAGCGACGGAGAAAGGATAACGGCGTTCACATCGGCGGGCACCGGGTATCGGCTGTCAACCCAGAAGTGGATCTTTGCCCGGTGGGGTTGCGGTTCAATTCGTTCGACGCGGCCGACCGCGATACCCAGAATGCGTACCTGATCGCCGACGAACAGCCCGGTGCTGTTGTCGAAGTAGCCGATTATGTGCGTTCGGTTTGTACTGCGATCCGTGGAGACGAGCGCTATTCCGCCTATCAGCACCGCGATGAGTGCGACGGTGAGACCTGTTCGCACAGATGACAGCCGGAATCTGGTCATGAGCCGGCCTCGCCAGCAGAAGCGGGTGGCCCAGGCGGCGGACCGCCCCGCGGCGGCGCGGGCAGCGGTTCGCGGTATGGATAACGCTCGTCACCGGGTATTCCGGTAATCGCATCGGGCAGCGCCAGATGCGGTTCACCACCCTGGCCGGTCCGCGGATAAGGCACCGGCAGTGCCGGCAGTGCCGGTTGACCTGTTTGCGGATCGGTCCGTTCAGACGGTAGTAATACTTGCGGGTCCAAGCCCAGGTCGGCGAAGGCTGCCTCAACAAAGGGCTGGAGGAACTGGCCGGGCAGCAGGTTCGCCAGATAGGCCTTGAAGAACGGTCCTGATGCCAGCGTCTCCCCCAGCGCCAACAGATAGTCGTTGAGGCCCTTGATCGATTGCTGTACTTCGTCCTTGCGGTTCTGCACGAGGGCGAGAACACCGTTCAACTTGTCCAGCGTGGGTTTCAGCGCCTCCCGGTTGTCTGCGATGAACCCGCCGATCTGGCGGCTCACCGCAGAGACGTTGGCCGAGAGGCGGTTCAACGCAGATCCCTGTGCCTGCAGTTCCGCCAGTAACGCGCTGGTGTCGGATACCAACCGCACGATCTGATCGCGATGCTCGGCCAAAACAGTAGTCACCCGGCTGGCGTTGACCAGCAACTCACGTAGCCGGGCATCACGCTCGCTCAGCGTTTTGGAGAACCGGGCCACACCCTGGACGGCGACCCTCAGCTGTGGCGGGGTGTCGGAAAAGGTGTGTGCGAGCGTGTCCAGCGACTCCGACAGTTGATCGGTGTCCAGGCCACTGATCGTCGCGGTCAAATCCCCCAGGGCGTCGGGCAGTTGATACGCCGGTGTGGTGCGCCCGATCGGTATGGGTCCGGACAGCAAGCCCTGCCCGCGCGGGGTGACCTCGAGAATCTTGTTGCCCAGCAGTGCCTTGGTCTTGATCGCCGCTTCACTGCGATCGCCCAACCGTACACCGCGCTTTACCGTAAAAGTGACCACCACGTGGGCGTCAACTAACGAAACACCGGTCACCTCACCGACTTCCAGGCCGGCGACCTGAACGTCGGACCCCTCGGAGAGCCCGCCTGCCTCCGCGAAGTACGCAGTGTACGGGTGCGCACCCGAGATGAGCGGCATCCGGTCATAGTTGACCGCGACGGCGGCGACGGCGACTGTCGACACCAGCCCGATGATCCCGATCAGCGTCCTGTTGCGCTCCTGAAACGATTTCACCGGGGAGTGCACCTTCCCGAGGACTGACCCGCGAGTTTGACGTACACCGGCTGACCACCCTTACCGTTGAGTTTGAGCACCAGATCACACAGGTAAAAGCTGAAGAAATCCCCATACATGCCTTGACGTCCCAGTACCCGATAGGTCTCGGGCAGGGTCGCCAGCAGATTGTCGACATAGTCGTGGTCGGCGACCACGATGCCAGCGGTGCGGTCGGTTTCGTGCAGCGCCTTGCGGAGCGGGGGACGCGCATGGTGCAGGAGGTCGGCGATCGATGCTGAGGACGCGTTTGCGTAGGTGACCCAGTCGCCGATCTCCCTTTTGCGGTCGGCAAGCACCTCTACCAACTCGGACAACGATCCGACCGCCTTGGCGAATTGACTGCGTTGGGCTGCAAATGAAGCCAGCACCGTGTTGAGGTTGTCGATCACCTCGCCGATGAGCTCGTCACGGTCGGCCAGCGTGTGGGTCAATGTGGCGGTTTGACCGAGTATCGAACTGATCGTGGCACCCTCGCCCTGGAACGCTCGGATGAGCTGACCGCTCAGCGCGTTCACCTGATCGGGGTCCAACGCTCGGAACAGCGGGCGAAAGCCACCGATCAAGGCGTCGAGATCGAGTGCCGGTGCGGTTCGGGCGATGGGAATGGTGCTGCCGGGCGATAGTTTCGCGGTGTTGCCAGGTCCCTCCTCCAGGGCGACGTAGCGGCCCCCGATGAGGTCGTCGAAGCGAATGACGACCCGGCTGCCCTCGGTCAACACAACAGAATCTTCGGCGGTGAAGGAGACCTCGACGATGCCGTCGTCGCGCAGCGAAATTTCGATGACCTTGCCGACTTCGACCCCGGCAATCCGGACGAAGTTCCCACTCTTGAGCCCAGTCACGTTGGTGAATAAGGCGTAGTACGTCTGTGCGCGCTCGAACCGGAACTGGGCGAAAATGGTCAACAACGCGAACATGCCGAGTAACGCAACGACGACGAAGACGGACAGCCGCCAGACGACGCCGGGTAGGTGTTCTCTCATGGGTGCTCACCAACCGGCGGTCCGAGAGCTGGCATCGGCCCGGGCGCCGGTCCGCCGGGATGCCGGATGCTGGGCGGCTCCGAAACCCCCCTGGTTACCGGGAAGTAGTTCGCCCAACCCGGGAACCCGATGCCAGGGTTGGGTCGATGGTCCAAACCTGCTCCAAACCCCGTGTTGGTCACCAGCGCTCGCACCGGGAAGTTCTCGGCGACATCGGGCAGCGAGCCGCAGCCCGGTTTTCCGCCCGGCCCGCCCTTGGCCCGTACGATTGGCAAGTTTTCGGGATAGCGATACGGATCGTCGCCGAGCAGCACCGCGGCGTCGACAATGATCGACTTGCCGTTGTAACCCCCGGTGATGTCGTAGTACCCGTTGTCCAAAAGGGTTTTCCCGCCGACCAGAAGGCATGTCAGCGACGGGTTGTAGGTGGCGACCAGTTCGGTGGTGGGTTCCAAACCGTTTACGGCCCGCACCAACGTGTCCTTGTTCGGCTCGAGCAGTGCGGTGCCACTGTGAGACAGGCCGATGAGGTTGAGCAGCAATGCGTCCAAAGCGTCGGCGTGGCTAACCGTGGTTGAGCTCGTGATGCTGACCGCGGCCAGCATATCGAGAATATCGCGGCTCGCGGCACCGTAGGTGTCACTGAACCCTTTGAGCGCCTGCCAGTTTCGTTGCATCGTGGCACTGCGCGCGTTGAGCGCGGCCAGTACCTCCCCGGCGTCGGTGACAGTCCGGCCCATCGCTTCACCGCGACCGCGTACACCGTCGGCAATCGCCGAGAGCACCGCGTTCAGCTTTGCGGGGTCGACCCTTTGGACCACTCCCACCAGGTTCTCGAAGACGGTGTTGACTTCGGTCGTCACGTTGTGCGATCGCACTACGTCACCTGCGGACAGTCGAGCGGCACTCGGATCTGCGGGGATTACGAGGTCGACGAATTTTGCGCCGAACGTTGTGGTCGCCGCGATTCGCGCTTCGGTGTTGGCGGGAATGTGTCTGATCTGGTTTGGGTCGATTTCGAGTTCCAGGCTCACCGCATCGCGTCCAGCATCGATCGCTTTCACACGCCCCACCTGAACGCCACGCAACTTCACTTTGCCGCCCGATTCCATCACCAGACCGGCACGGTCTGACACGAGCGTCACCGGAACATAGGACCTGAACGACCGGGTGAACGAGGCACCGGACAGCACGGTCACCGCAATGATGGTCCCGACGAGGATCGCGGCCGACCAAGCGCGGTGAAGACGACGTTGTCCGTTGCTGATCACGTCAACCTGCCAGGTTGAAGTTGCCGGTCTGGCCGTAGACGGCCAGAGTCACCAAGAGTGTCACGAACACCGCGCTCACCAACGACGTCCGCGTTGCTCTACCGACCGCTTCTCCTACCCCGGCCGGACCACCGGAGGCACTGAAGCCGTGATAGGTGTGCACCAGCATGATCACCACCGCGGTCGCAATCGCCTGAACGAACGACCAGATCAGATCTGTTGGGATCAGGAAGGTTCGGAAGTAGTGGTCGTAGACGCCGGTGGATTGACCGTAGATGTAGGTCGTACCGAACCGGGCCGCGAAGAACGACATCAACACCGCCACGCAGTACAACGGGATCACCACTACAACGCCGGCCACTACCCGCGTGGACGCTAGATAGGCGATCGACCGGATACCCATCACCTCCAGGGCATCGATCTCTTCATTGATCCGCATCGCGCCTAGCTGCGCGGTGGCGCCCGCGCCGATGGTGGCCGCCATCGCGATGGCCGCCGTCAAAGGGGCGATCAGTCGAACGTTGAAGAAAGCTGACGCAAACCCGGTCAAAGCCTCCACGCCGACCTGCGCAAACTGGTTGTAGCCCTGCACTGCCACCAGCGCGCCGGTGGACAGCGTCAGAAACCCGACGATCGCGACCGTCCCGCCGATGACCACCAACGCACCGGTACCCAAACTCATCTGGGCGATCAGGCGGACAAGTTCCCATTTGTAATGCCGGAACGCTTCGATAATCGAGCGCACAGTCCGGCCGTAGAACTCGGCCTGCTCCCCGATCCGGTTCCACCGCGCTGACCATTTCCGGAGTCGATGTCCGGTGCGGGGAAAGCGCTTACCCGCCACCACCGAGGAGGTCACATCGTCACCTTGACCCCGACGGCGGTGACTACCACGTTGATCACGAACAGCGCGAGAAATGAGAACACGACGGTCTCATTGACGGCATTGCCAACACCCGCCGGACCGCCGCCGACCGACGTACCTTTGTAACAGGCGATCAGACCGGCGGTGAGCCCGAACAACGCGGCCTTGATCAGCGACACGATGACGTCTCCCAGCCCGGTCACCAGGGTGAGTCCGGCGACGAACGCCCCGGGGGTAACGTGCTGGAAGAACACCGAGAAGGCGAATCCGCCGGCAATACCGACCAATACCACCAGGGACGACAACAACAGCGCAATGAGTGTCGCGGCCAGCACTCGCGGCACCACCAACGCTTGGGTCGTGTTCACCCCCATCACCCGTAGCGCGTCGAGTTCCTCGCGGATGGTCCGCGCTCCAAGGTCGGCACACATCGCAGTGGCACCGGCTCCCGCGACGACGAGTACGGTCACCATCGGTCCGATCTGGGTGACGGCGCCAAACGCGGCCCCGGTCCCGGAGAAGTCGCCCGCGCCGAATTCGACGAACAGGATGTTGAAGGTGAAAACGGTCAGCACCGTGAACGGAATCGACAGCATCAGTGTCGGAAGCATGGACACTCGGGCGACGAACCAACTCTGCGTGAGGAACTCCCGCCACGCGAACGGACGCTGAAAAGTCAGGAGGAGGGTGTCCAACGCCAGCGCAAAGAAGCCGCCCGCCGCGCGGATAGGGACGGTGACCGCGTTGACCGAAGCGACCATGACTACCTGACCGTCAGACCCGCGTCAACCGGCAGGGTCACACCGGTGATGTACCGTCCCGAGTCCGAGCAGAGGTACACCATGGCCTCAGTGATATCGCTGCACTCGACCACCGGCGTGGGTAGCAGGTTCTTCAGTGCCGCGCCCATTTCGGGGTGCTCGACCATATACCGCTCGACCTGAGGGTTCATGATCATCGGCGTGGCGACACCGGTCGGGTGAACTGAGTTGACCCGGATACTGTGCTCGGCGAGCGTGGTTGCGTAATAACGCATCAGACCCACAACGCCGTGTTTGGCAGCGGTATACCCCGCCCCGCCATGGCTTTTCGTCGCGTACCCCGGACCGACCGATTTGAGTCCCGCTGCCGAACTGGTAATCACGATGGCGCCGCCGTCACCGTGTCGCACCAGGGCCGGCAATGCCGCCTCGACCGTGAAGTAAACGCCGTTGAGCATCACGTCGATCGCATGCAGATATGCGTTGAGCTGCTGCGACCTGTCTCCGAAGACCGGCCCGATCCCCGCATTCGCCAGCACGTAGTCGATCCGGCCCAACTCCGCCACTGCGCCATCCAGCACTGCTGTCAGCCGTTGAACATTGCGGACGTCGGCACGTTCAGCGACGATACGACGTCCCGTCCTTTCGACCAGGTTGACCGTCTCATCGAGGTCGTTGACTGTGGCCATTGGATAGTCGACGCTGTCGAGCTGTTCGCACAGGTCGACAGCGATGATGTCGGCGCCTTCCTCGGCGAACCGGACCGCGTGTGCGCGCCCCTGCCCCCTTGCCGCCCCAGTGACAAAGGCCACCTTGCCTTGGAACCGGGTTGTCATCTGCCTGCCCTTCATCGACCGGATCGGTTGCCACGAAACGAGATCGGACACCTACTCAACCTCATTGTGGTGATGCGCGGCGCATATGGAAGACCCACAGCCAGGTTCGCGCAGGCTGCACAACACGGCTGTGGATCTCTGTGCAGGACGACATGGCCCATGCCAGCCGACGGCGCTTAGCTGCACTCATGGCCTCTGTCCGAATTGACCGCGACGGTCGTGTTGCGCACCTGGTGCTCGCCCGCCCGGAGCGCCGCAACGCACTCGATGAGGAACTCGTCGACGACCTCGATGCGGCCGTGGCCGAACTGGAATCTGCCTCGGGCATCGGCTGCGTGGTGGTTCGCGGTGAGGGACCCGGGTTCAGCTCCGGAATCGATGCCGCCACGCTGGCGAAGCTCGCTACAGCCGAAGGGCTTCGGCGTATTCGCAGCGTTTTCGTTGCCGCCTACGAGCGGCTCGAACGGCTGCCGTTACCGACGGTTGCGAGCGTGCACGGCTGGGCGATCGGTGCCGGATTCGAGCTGGCCTTGGCGTGCGATCTGCGGGTGGTCACCGCGGACGCGACGCTGGGTCTGCCGGAAACCCGGATGGGTGTGGTGCCAGATGTCGGCGGCACCGGCCGGCTGGTGTCGCTGTTGGGCGCCGGCCGGGCCAAAGAACTCATCCTCACGTCGGCGATGATCGACGGAACGCGGGCCGGGCGACTCGGCATCGCCACCCGCGTCACATCGGCTGCCAAGCTGACGGCCGCCACATCCGCACTGACCGACGAACTTTTGGCCTGTTCCACCACCGCCAACGGGCTGGCCAAACGCATCATCGACCGAGCCGCCCGGCCGACGTGGGACGACACGCTCGACGATGAACTCGATGCGCAACTGCTGTGCATCGACACTCCCGAGTTCGCCACCGCCTATCGCCGGTTCCTCGACGCACCAGGTTCCAACACTCCCCAGGCCCGGCGATGAAGCGGATCGAGCTCGAACTGTCCGTCGACGAAACCAAAATTGCGGCATGGCATTACGCCGCCGACGGCATCCATCCTCGACCATGCGTGGTAATGGCGCACGGGTTCTGCGGAACCCGAGACGCGGGTCTGGTGGGTTTCGGCGAACGCTTCGCGGGTGCCGGCATCGATGCCCTGTGCTTCGATTACCGCGGCTTCGGCGCATCCGGCGGCCGCGCGCGCCAGGTCATCGACTTCGCCGGCCAACGTCGCGACTACCACGCCGCCGTCGCCGCGGCACGCGAGCTGCCACACGTGGACGGTGTCGCGATCTGGGGCACGTCGCTGTCGGGTGGACACGTGTTCGCCGTGGCGGCCGAACGACGTGACCTGGTCGCAGCGGTCGCGCTGACTCCGATCGTCGACGGGCTCGCGACCCTGCTGCGGATGCGCCGAGAGATTCCGCCGAGGGCGGCGGTGCAGCTCACCGCGGCCGCGGTACGTGACTCGATCGGCGCCCGCACCGGGCGTTCGCCCGTGCTGCTGCCCGCCGTGGGACCGCCCGGCAGCGCGGCGATGCTCACCACCTCCGACGCGCTACCGGGGTACCTGGCGGCTGCCGCAGACGCGCCGCTGTGGCGCAACGAGTTCGCTGCGCGAATGCTGCTGGCCGTCCCCGGTTACCGGCCGGCCCGGCTCGCCGACCGCATTAGCTGCCCGATGCTGGTGCAGATCGCTGCGGCCGACCGCAACGCCCCAGCCGATCTCGCCCGCGCCGCGGCCCAGCGCGCCCGCGCAGTGGTGCACGAGTACCCAGCTGTCGGCCATTTCGACGTCTATGACCGTGGTCTGGCATTTGAATCCGTTGTCAACCACCAGATCTCGTTCCTGTCATCGCTTGTGGAAAGGACCGCATCATGACCGTTGTCAAGCCACCCACCCGGGCCTGCGTGATTGGCGCCGGATCGGCTGGTCTGGCCGCGTGCGTCGGACTGAAGGGTGCCGGGATCGATTTCGATTGCTATGAAAAGAGCGACCGGGTCGGCGGCCTGTGGGTCTTCGACAATCCCAGCGGTACCGCGGCCGCGTATCGCACGCTGAGCTCCAATGCTCCCAAAACGTATATGGGCTATCACGATTTTCCGATGTCGGACCACCTGCCTGCCTACCCCAGCCACTGGGACTTCGCCCGGTACTTCGACGACTATGCGCGACACTTCGGGATCCACCCACACATTCGGTTCCAGACCGAGGTGAGCAACGTGTCACCTGCCCCCGGAAGTGGCTTCTCGGTACGACTGGCCGACGGCCGCACCGAGAACTACGACGCCGTGCTTGTGGCAAACGGTCATCACTGGGACAGACGCATGCCGGAGCCGATGTTCCCCGGAACATTCGACGGCGTCCTGATGCACTCGCGGGACTACCGTGATCCGGCGTTTCTCGCCGGTAAGCGCGTGGTGGTGGTCGGAATCGGCAACAGCGCAGTCGATATCGCGGCCGAAGCTGCCCATATGGCCGACGAAACATACCTTTCAGTTCGACGCGGCGCGCACATCATGCCCAAGTATGTCTTCGGGATGGCACCGCCGAACTGGCTGCTGAACTCGGCCTCGCACAAACCCGGTCGCATGATGCTGGGAGCGTTGATGCGACTGGCCAACGGCCGCAGCCAAGACTGCGGGCTGCCGGTGCCGGATCACGCCTTCGGCGACGCTCACCCCACCATGTCGGCATCCGTCATGGACGAGTTGCGGCTGGGCCGGATAACACCCAAACCACAGATCGCCGAACTACTCGGTGACCGTGTCCGGTTCGTCGACGGCTCGCTGGTGGAAGCCGACGTGATCGTGTGCGCTACCGGGTACAAGATCACGTTTCCGTTCTTCGACGAGTCTTACATTTGCGCCCCCGACAACCAGATCGCGTTGTATCAACGCGTGGTGCATCCGGACCGGCCCGGCGTCTTCTTCGTCGGCCTCTGCCAGCCGCTCGGCGCCATTCAACCCCTGGCTGAACTGCAGGGCAAGTGGATCGGCGAACTACTGGCTGGGCGCTCCGCGCTGCCAGACCGCGATGCGATGAACCGTGCGATCGACGCCGATCAACGTTGGCTCGCTAAGCGCTTCGTCGCTTCCACCCGCCATACGGTTCAGGTGGATCACAACCACTACCTCAAGACCTTGCGACGCGAGATGCGGGCCGGACGACGCCGTGCGCGTCGGCTCGGCTCGGACAGCGCCGGTTCGGCGTCCCGCCCGCCCGGATTGGTACCCGTACGGTGACCGGCGCGACAACGGCTCGCCCGCACCGATACCGTGACCGGTAGCATCGTCTCGGTGGTCGATCCGCTCACCGCCCATGATGCGATCATCGAGTGTGCGCATGATCTGGGTGCGCGGCTTGACGACGTCGCCGTGACACTCAGCGAGCAGCTCGCCGGGTCGGTTCCCGAGTTCTTCGAGGACGACGATCTGGTGCGTGACGTCGAGGCCAGCGCCTATGGCAATGTCGCCGCGATGCTTTCGGTGTTCCGTTCGGAGAACGTGGCGGAAGAGGTGGCGATCCGCCCGGAGGTCACCGCGTTCGCCTCCACCGTCGCGCGTCGCCAATTGCCACTCGAATCCCTGATCCAGTCCTACCGGGTTGGCCAGACCCTGTTCTCCCGGCTTTGGATGGATGTCCTCGCCGAACGGCTCACCGAACAAGACGTTTTCATTGAAGCGATCCACCGCAGCTTCGATCAGCTGAACGTGTATCTCGACCGCGTTGTCACACAGTTGGTCTCCGATTACGAACGGGAACGTGATCGTTGGTTGCGAGGAGCGGCGGCGCGTCGCGCCGCACTGGTCGAGCGGCTGCTGCGCGGTGATCGGATACCCGTCGATCACGCCAGCCATCAACTCGATCACGACCTGCGTGCGCCACAGACCGCCCTGATCGCTTGGATGCCTTCACACGGTGAGGTCGAGCAGCAACTCGCGGCGCTGGACGTTTGCCTCACTTCGATCATGTCCGCGGCCGGCGCATCGCGGATGCTGATGCTGCCCGTGGGCACTTGCGCCATGTGGGCGTGGATCGCCGGCGAATTGGACCACGCTCGGCTCGCCGCCGGGGCAAACAAGCTGCCACATCCCGACGTCCTGATCGCGGTCGGTCAGACCGCGCACAGCGACGACGGCTTCCGGATCAGCCATGAGCAGGCATTGCGCACGCGCCGCGTCGCGTCCCGGATGCCGGCACCACCGCGGGTCACGTTGCACGCCGACGTCGCGACGGTCGCATTGCTCGCCCATGATCAAGATGAGGCCCGACGGTTCGTGGCCAGGACGCTCGGCGAACTTGCGGCTAGGACGAGCACCGCCGAGCAGTTGCGGGAAACGCTTTGGGTGTTCTTGCAGGAGGGCGGCAACACCCGCCGAGCCAGCGAACGACTGTTCATGCACCGCAATACCGTGCTGTACCGGCTGCAGCGGATCGAGGCGCTCTTGGGCCATCCGCTGGAAGATCGACGGCTCGATGTCGAGGTGGCCCTGCTGCTCACCACAACATTCGGCGATGAAATGCTGCCGGCCGATCCGCCGGGCGGCTACTGAACCTGCACATCGTGCCCTGCCCAATACCGCTTGCGCAGCTCACGTTTGAGGACTTTTCCGGCTCCGGAGACGGGCAGCGCGTCGACGAACTCGACGCTGCGCGGCGCCTTGTATCCGGCGATGTGGCGCTTGGCGTGTTCGCGGATTTCGTCGCCCGACGTGCGCACGCCGGGTTGCAGCACAATTACAGCGTGCACCCGTTCGCCCCAACCCGGGTCGGGCACCCCGATGACCGCGCACTGCGCCACCGCCGGATTGTGTGCGACGGCGTCTTCCACCTCGACCGAGTACACGTTCTCGCCGCCCGTGACGATCATGTCCTTCATTCGGTCCACGATGAACACATAGCCCTCACCATCCATGTATCCGCCGTCGCCGGTGCGCATCCAGCCATCACGCAGGGCTGCGGCCGTCTGATCGGGTTTGTTCCAATAGCCGGTCATCACATTGCCGCCGCGCACGACGATTTCACCGACCGCGCCCAGCGGCACTTCCGTGCCTTCGTTATCGACGATGCGCACCTCACAGTTGGGCACCGCGCGGCCGGCCGAACGCAGCAGGTGTCTGTCGGTGTGGTCCCCGGGTCCCAGCATCGTCGCGATCGGCGCCAGTTCGGTCATTCCGTAGGCCTGGGTGAAGGAAGTCTGGGGCAGGGCAGCCGTGGCGCGTTCGAGCAATGCCTGCGGGATCGGCGAGGCACCGTACAAAATGGCGCGCAGGCTCGACAGATTGTAGGTACCAAGGTCGGGATGGTCGATGAGCGCCTGCAGCATGGTCGGTACCAACGCGACATCGGTGACGCGCCGGTTCTCGATGGTGGCCAACACCGTGGCCGGATCAAAGCGCGGGACCATCACATGCGTTCCGCCGAGCAGTGTGGCCGCACCCCAGGCGGCGAGGTCGGCGAGGTGAAACATCGGCGCGGCATGCAGGTAACGGGTTTCGCGCTGCGGTTCGAACAGGTAGCCGGAGGCCACAGCGCCCAGCCAGGAGGTCACCATCGCGGCATGTGACAGCATCACCCCCTTGGGGTCTCCGGTGGTCCCGCCCGTGTAGAACAGCCCCGCCAGCGCGTCGCCGCCTCGCCTGGCATCGGATGTGGCCTGCGCGTTGGCGATCAGCTGCTCGTAATCCACCGCATCATCGGGCGGTGGGCCGTCACCGGTGTAGATCACCGCCGGCATCTGCTCGCAGGTCGTTCGGATCTCGGCAAGCATATCGCGGTGCGCCTCGTCCACAATCAGCACGACAGCGCCGGAATCGCGGAGGGCGTAGCTGATTTCGCCGGCGCTCCATCGGATGTTCAGTGGGGCGAGCACGGCATCGGCCCACGGCACCGCGAGCAGGTATTCGTGGTAGCGATCCGAGTTCATCGACAGCATGGCGACTCGATCACCGGTACCCACGCCCAGGCTGCGAAGCCCACCGGCCAGTCTGGCCACCCGCTCGGCAACGGCGCGAAATGTCTGCTCGCGTCCGCCACAGATCGTCATGACCGCATCAGGGCTTTGTTGCACCCCTCGATGCAATCCTTGGGTCAGATACATTGCTTGGCCTTTCAGCCGATGGCACAGGTTCACCGCCGAGCATAGGAGTTCGGAGGGGCCGCAAAAGCCCAAAGTTGCAACCTGCCAGCGAATCTCGAATAGTTTGGTCAACGGCACAAGCGGTCAGACGGTGGTCAGCCGAAACCCAGCACCGCAGCGCTGACCGCAAGGGAGGCAGCGTCGACATTGGCGAAGACGCGCAGGTGCGGTGTGGCCGCCACGTCGTTGATCACCCCGAGTGCCGCCTGCACCCTGATCCGGCACTGAATCGGATCCCACCCCGGTTCGACTTGACGGAGCATGTGCACCCACTCGGCGATGTATTCGTGCTGCGCCGCACGGGCCCGGTGTTGTTCCTCGGCCGGAAGCTGACCTACCTCCGAAATGAGCAGGGCAATGGCTTCAGGGGTTTCGAAGACGTATTCGGCGTAGCCGGCCAGCAATCGCTCCAGCGCATCCCGTGGGCCGGCCGCCCGCGCAACCTGTCGACGCATATCCGCATGCAGCAGTTCGCGTCCCCGCGATATCGCCGTCGCGAGGATGTCTTCCTTGGCAGCAAAATGGTTGTAGACACTGGGCCCGGCGATGCCGACGCTGGCCCCGATATCGTCGATGCCAACGCTGGCAAAACCGTTGCGCGCAAACAGCTTCATCGCCGCTTTCAGTATCTCTTCGCGCCGGCTCGGTGACCAGCCGGCTGTGCTATCACCGGTCCGCACAGGTGCGCGCCGCAACCGGGGCACGATCACCCGGATCACCGAGTGCATCATCTCCGTCATCAACCGCACGAACCGATCTGTCGGCAGACTCAGGCTGTGGAAGGACACGCTGGTGGCCACCGCCAGAATGCACCATGCGAGCAGGTCGGCGACTGTGTCGTCAACGCCGCGACGTTGCCGCGCCACCAGTTGTGCCAGCCGGGTCCCGATATCGCGTAACCGGTGCCGCAGAGCGGCGTTGGCCTCAGGCGACAGGTGGCGTGACTCAGCGTGCCAGAGGGCCCCGATAGCGCGGTGCTCCAACATGGTTTCGGCAATCGCGGCAATCGGCTCGGTGGCCGGATCGGCCAGCAGGCGGTCCAGGAGCGCATCAACGACGCCAAGCGCATCCGCCACGACGGCGTAAAGCAGATCCTCTTTGTTGGAAAAATGCCGATACAGGGCCGACGGTCCGATCGCGACCCTTTCGGCGATCTCCTTCATCGAAACTTGTGTATACCCGTTGCAGTAGAACAGGTCTGTAGCCGCAACGATGATGAGGCGGCGGCGATTGGCCGGGCGGGTACCCCGCACTGGAGGATCCGCCGGCGGTCCGTCCGGCCCTGTCACCATTCATCTACCTCGTCATTCGGCTGGCACCCCTTGGCGCACCGCGGCCGATCGTATCCGGTGCGCCGCCGACCCGTACCAGTCACGAGCCGGTCGCAAACCGCCTGATCTTCTCGACCGCGCCGCGATCGCGTAGGGCGAACGACTGTGCACGTGTCTCGGCGAGCAACTGATCTGCGAGGTTCGATGTCACGGCGTTGTCGATCAGCTCGCGGGTTGCCACGACGGGATAGCGGTTTCGGGCCAAATCACCGGCGAGCGTATAGGCCTGGTTCAGGAGTTCATCGTCGGGTACCCACCGCCAGATCAAGCCCCAGCGCTCAGCCTGTTCAGCATCGATTCGGCCGCCGGTAAGCGACATGCCGAGCGCCCGGGCCCGGCCCACCAGCCGGGGCATTATCCAGGTCGAACCGGCGTCGGGCACGATGCCCAGGGAATGCACCTGCGGGACCAGAAAGTACGCCGATTGCGCGGCGATCGTGATGTCGGCGAGCAGGGCCAGGCCCACGCCTCCGCCTGCACACGGTCCGTTTACTGCGACCAGTACGGGTACGGGTGCATCGAGGATGGCACGACACATCGGGTTCAGGCTCGCTGACATCCCGCGCTCTACAGCTGCCGCGAGCTCACCGACATCGGCGTCCAGATCGATCAGGTCCATCCCGGCCGAGAAGCCTCGGCCCGCGCCGGTGATCACCAATGCGCCCACCTCGTCGCTGGCCGTGAGGTCGCCTACAGCGGTGCGGATGTCGTCCATGACCGTCCACGTCAACGCGTTGAGTCGGTGCGGTCGCTGCAACGTGATTGTGGCGATGCCGCCGTGAATACCGATGTGCACCACGGTCAGATGTTGAACCCGCCGGCACAGACCAACGTCTGCCCGCTGACATAGTCGGACTCCGGTGTGCACAGCAGGTAGACCGCGCCTGCGGCCTCTTCCGGGCTCCCGCTGCGGCCCAGAGGGATCGACTGCTCCATCACCGCCAGCAGGTTCGGGTTGACTCCGACCTTGATTGTCCGCCCTGCAACGTCGATGCTGCCGTCACCGTGGGCAGGTGTATCGGTGAGCCTGGTCCGGATCAGCCCGAACGCAACGGTGTTCACCGTGACGTTGTAACGGCCCCACTCCTTGGCGATAGTCTTGGTCAGGCCGGCGACGCCGGCTTTGGCCGCGGCATAGTTGGCCTGGCCGGGATTGCCGCCCAGACCAGCGACCGAGGAGATATTGACGACTTTGCGGCAGGGCACCGCGATACGTTCCGCCTTCGCTGATTTCACGAGTTGCGAGATCACGGGCTGGGCTGCGCGCAGAATCCGGAACGGCGCCTTCAGATGAACGTCGAGGACGGCGTCCCACTGTTCATCGGTCATCTTCTGGATTACCGAATCCCAGGTGTAGCCCGCGTTGTTGACGATGATGTCCAGGCCGCCGAAAGCGTCCACCGCGGCGTTGATGAACGTCTCGGCGAAACCGTCGTCGGTGACGCTGCCCGGTACCGGCACCGCCCTACCGCCTATGCGCTCGATCGCGCGGGCGGTCTCGGCGGCGGGGTCTTCGTCGAGGTCGTTGACAACGACGGCGGCGCCCTCGGTCGCCAGCTTCAGTGCGATGCAGTTGCCGATGCCGCGACCGGCTCCGGTGACGATGGCCACCTTGCCGCTCAGAGTTCCCATCTTGTGCTCCTACAGTTGTTTTCAGATCGCCACAACGGCGTCGCCGGATAGCGTCTCGGTGCCATCGGCCAGCGTGACCGACAACGCAAGGGTGACCCGGCGTTCCCCGTCGACCATGTCGACGGAAACGACGCGTCCGCGGGCGGTCGGCTCGGCGTTTACCGGCGTGATCGCGCAGAACCGGACCCCGTAGGACCGGATGGCTGCCGGTTCTACCCAGCCGGTCAGCAGCCGGGCCAGATAGGCCATCGAGAGCATGCCGTGGGCGAAAACGTCCGGCAGGCCCGCCGACTTCGCGACGTCGATATCGATGTGCATCGGGTTGTGGTCGCCGGAGGCCCCGGCGAACAATGCCAGCGTCGTCCGGCTGACAGCTCCGAGTTGCAATGGAGGAAGTTCGGCGCCGACCTGAGGAACGAACGATTCGACCGTCATTTCATGACCTCCGGGTTCTGAACGACCAGAACAGATTTGAGGTCTGCTACCGTGCTGCCGTCGTGACGGAGGACGGTAGTGTCCTTGACCACGAACTCCAGGGCACCACCTTTCTTGCTGTAGACGTCGACGATCTTGGGCCTGGCCGTCACGACATCCCCGGCATAGGCGAGCGAGTGGTAGACGAACCGCTGTTCGCCGTGCAGCACCCGGCGAAGGTCGATTCCCAGCTCGCTGACCCAGTCGAACGGGTCGGGCCGCTCGAGCTCGATGGCGAACAGAAACGTCGGTGGCGCAGGAAGCCCGGGGTGCCCGGCCGCCTTCGCCAGCTGTTCGTCGATGTAGATCGGGTTGGCTTCGCCGATCGCCTTGGCGAAGAACTTCAGCCGTCCGGCGTCGAGAGCCAGTTCGGTTGGGGGCAGTTCAGTGCCCGTCACGGTCGGGTCGACGGCCACGTCAGGTCACCTTCTCGTACAGGCTTACAACGGCCGCGCCACCTAAACCGATGTTGTGTTGCAACGCAAGTCCGACTCCGTCGACCTGCCGTGCGCCTGCCGTTCCACGCAACTGCCACACCAACTCCGCGCACTGCGCCAACCCGGTGGCGCCCAGCGGGTGCCCCTTGGACAGCAGTCCTCCGGACGGGTTGGTGACGACCCGGCCGCCATAGGTGTTGTCGCCGTCGGCGATGAACTTCTCGGCGGTGCCCTCGGGCGTGAGGCCGAGTGCCTCATAGCTGAGCAGTTCGTTGGTAGTGAAGCAGTCATGCAATTCGACCACTCCGATATCCTCGGGTCCAACACCGGCCGCGTCGTATACCTGCTGCGCCGCGGCTTTGGTCATGTCATAGCCGACGATCTTGATCATCGACCGTTCTGCGAAGCTCGAGGCTGAATCGGTGCTCATCGCCTGGGCGCGCACTGCGACCGTGGCGGCGATGTCGAACTTCTTCGCATAGCTCTCGCTCACCAGAATCGCCGCGGCGGCACCGCATGTCGGCGGACAGCACTGCAGACGGGTCAGCGGGCCGTAGATCGTCGGTGCGGCCAGCACCTCCTCGACCGTGACCGGGTCGCGGAACACGGCGTACCGATTGTACGCCGCGTGCTTGCGCGCCTTGACCGCTATTCGGGCGAAAACCTCCTCGTCCATGCCGTGTCGCTGGCAGTACTCCCGGCCGGCGCCGCCGAAATACTGTGCGGCGAAAGGGGCATCGCTTTCACCTTGGATTCCGTGCACGACCTCGGAGAAACTGTCGAACGGTGTCGGCCTGTCGGTGTAGGCCATCTCCAGCGCACCGTGGCGCATCTGCTCGAACCCCAGCGCGAGGACGACATCGGCGACGCCATGTTCGATGGCTTGACGCGCCAGGAACAGAGCCGAGGAACCAGTGGCGCAGTTGTTGTTGACGTTGACGACGGGAATGCCGGTGGTGCCCAACCGGTACAGCGCGGCTTGTCCCGATGTCGAGTCGCCGTAGACGTACCCGACGTAGGCTTGTTGGACCGCTTGGTAGGCAACTCCCGCGTCGGCCAACGCCGCGCGGGTGGCCTGTTCTCCCATCACATCGTAGGTATCGGTGGTGCGGGGTGTGCGAAACGGAATCATCCCGACGCCGGCGACAAGTACGCGATTTCCCATCAAGGCTCCTGACCGTGGATCTTCCCCGCAGAGACTAGCGGTAATTCACTTAGTCAGCAATATGCGTCAATTATCCACTAAATAGTGGATAATTTGCGGAGCGCAGCTTCGCAGGAAGTGACACGGCTATACCAGATTCACTTCCAGTGCGACGTCGGGAACAGGCGAGTCGGTTGCGTCAGCCTGCTATCGCCCGAAGCGGCTGCGGTAGCGAGCTTTTCGAATGTTGCGGGCCCAGCACGGCGCCACCGTAGGGCCTGGTCAGCAAGCGGCGCGCCACCGCGTTCACCTCATCGAGGGACACGGCTTCGATCTTGGCGAGGGTGTGCTCGATGGTGCGGTGTTCGCCGAAGTTCAACTCGCTGCGGCCGATACGGTTCATCCGCGAACCCGAGTCCTCCAGCCCCAGCACCAGTCCGCCCCGCAGCGAGCCCTTCGAGATGCGGCACTCCGCTTCGGTGAGGCCGTCGCGCGCCACGCTCGCCAGCACGTCGGTGGTCACCGTGACCACGTCGTCGAAGCGCTCGGGTGAGCATGCGGTGTAGATGGACAGCGCACCGCTGTCGGAGAAGGTGTCGACGGTCGAGTACACCGAGTACGCCAGCCCGCGGGCCTCCCGGATCTCTTGGAACAGCCGCGAACTGAGGCCGCCGCCGAGCGCGTTGTTGAGCACCGCCAGCGCCCAGCGATGCTCCCAGTGACGTCCCGGTGTCCGCACGCCCAGCGACAGATGAGTCTGCTCGGAGTCGCGGTTGACCACTTGCAGGCTCGGCTGCCCGCCCACCCGGCCGGTGCCCTTGCGCGGCGGTGTCGGTTTTCGCCCGGAGATCAGCCGCGGCCCGAAGTACTCCCGTACCAGCGCGACGACATCGTCGTGGTCGACGTTTCCGGCGACCGCGACCACCATGCGTTGCGGGGTGTAGCGGCGCACGTGGAATGAGTGCAGCTGCCCGCGGGTCATCGCCGCGACGGAATCCACGCTGCCGATGACCGGGCGGCCGACCGGATGCGCACCGAACATCGCCGCCAGGAATACGTCGCCGAGCGTGTCTTCGGGGTCGTCATCGCGCATCGCGATCTCCTCGAGCACCACATCGCGTTCGACCTCGACGTCGTCGTGCGCGCAGCGGCCGCGCAGCACCACATCGGCGACCAGGTCCACGGCCAACTCCAGGTCGGTGTTGAGCACGTGCGCGTAGTAGCAGGTGTGCTCGCGGGCGGTGAACGCGTTCAGCTCTCCCCCGACGGCGTCCATGGCCTGGGCGATGTCCACCGCCGTGCGCGTCGGCGTCGACTTGAACAGCAGGTGCTCCAGGAAGTGCGCGGCGCCGGCGACGGTCGGTCCCTCGTCTCGGGAGCCGACGTCGACCCACACCCCGACCGATGCCGAATGCACCGACGGGAGGTACTCGGTGACCACCCGCAAGCCGCCCGGCAACAGCGTGCGCCGCACCATCGGGGGGCGGGCGGGCGACGATGTCGTGAGGTCCCGGGCCGATGACTGCGCGTCATCTCCGGCGCGGCGCAACGCCCTAGCTGCTGCCTGTGGCGGCATCTGCCGACGCGGTCTCCGAGTCGGAATCAGCCGGTGCGTCGTCGTCGACGAGGACCAGCGAGATCTTGCCGCGGTTGTCGATGTCGGCGATCTCCACGCGCAGCTTGTCGCCGACCTTGACGACGTCTTCGACCTTGCCGATGCGCTTGCCGCGACCGAGCTTGGAGATGTGCACCAACCCGTCACGGCCCGGCAGCAACGATACGAATGCGCCGAAATCGGTTGTCTTGACGACAGTTCCGAGGAAACGCTCGTTGATCTTGGGCAGCTGCGGGTTGGCGATCGCGTTGATCTTGTCGATCGCGGCCTGCGCCGACGGGCCGTCGGTGGCCCCGACGAACACGGTGCCGTCGTCCTCGATGGAGATCTGCGCACCGGTGTCCTCGGTGATCTGGTTGATGACCTTGCCCTTGGGCCCGATCACCTCGCCGATCTTGTCCACCGGCACCTTGATCGTGGTGATCCGCGGCGCGTACGGGCTCATCTCATCGGGCCCGTCGATCGCCTCGTTCATCACCTCGAGGATGGTCAGCCGCGCGTCCTTGGCCTGCGCCAGCGCTCCGGCGAGCACCTGCGACGGGATGCCGTCGAGCTTGGTGTCGAGCTGCAGCGCGGTGACGAACTCCTTGGTGCCAGCCACCTTGAAGTCCATGTCGCCGAATGCGTCCTCGGCGCCGAGGATGTCGGTCAGCGCGACGAAGCGGCGTTCGACTTTGCCGTCCACTTCAATGTCGTCAGACACCAGGCCCATCGCGATGCCGGCGACCGGCGCCTTCAGCGGCACACCGGCGTTGAGCAGCGCCAGCGTCGACGCGCACACCGAGCCCATCGACGTGGAGCCGTTGGAGCTCAACGCCTCTGAGACCTGGCGGATCGAGTACGGGAACTCCTCGATGCTGGGCAGCACCGGCATCAGCGCCCGCTCGGCCAGCGCGCCGTGGCCGATCTCGCGGCGCTTGGGCGAGCCGACCCGGCCGGTCTCACCGGTCGAGTACGGCGGGAAGTTGTAGTGGTGCATGTAGCGCTTGGAAGTTTCAGGTCCCAGCGAGTCGATCTGCTGGGCCATCTTCATCATGTCCAGCGTGGTGATGCCGAGGATCTGCGTCTCACCGCGCTCGAACAGCGCGCTGCCGTGCGCGCGGGGCACCACGGCCACCTCGGCGCTCAACGCGCGGATATCGGAAATGCCGCGGCCGTCGATGCGGAAATGATCGGTCAGGATGCGTTGGCGCACAAGCTTCTTGGTCAGCGACCGGAACGCCGCGCCGATCTCCTTCTCGCGGCCGGCGTACTGTTCGGCCAGCCGGTCGAGCACCTCGACCTTGATCTCGTCGGTGCGGTCGTTGCGCTCCTGCTTACCGGCGATGGTCAGCGCTTCGGCGAGCGCGTCGTTGGCCACCGAGGCGACGGCGTAGTAGACGTCGTCCTCGTACTCGGGGAACACCGGGTATTCAGCGACCGGCTTGGCGGCGCGTTCGGCCAGCTCCTGCTGAGCGCGCACCAGCGTACTGATGAACGGTTTGGCAGCCTCGAGCCCTTCGGCGACAACGGTTTCCGTCGGCGCCTGCGCTCCCCCCTCGACGAGTTCTATGACGTTGTCGGTGGCTTCGGCCTCGACCATCATGATCGCGACCTCGTCGTCCTGCCCGTCGCTACCGGCGACGACACGGCCGGCGACGACCATGTCGAACACCGCACGCTCGAGCTGCTCGACGGACGGGAACGCCACCCAGGTGCCGTCTATCAGCGCCACCCGCACAGCGCCGATGGGGCCGGAGAACGGCAGCCCGGCCAGCTGGGTGGAGATCGATGCGGCGTTGATCGCCACGACGTCGTAGAGCTGGTTGGGATCCAGCGACATCACCGTGACGACGACCTGGATCTCGTTGCGCAGACCGTCGACGAACGACGGCCGCAGCGGACGGTCGATCAGCCGGCAGGTCAGGATCGCGTCGGTGGACGGACGGCCCTCGCGGCGGAAGAACGAGCCGGGGATGCGGCCGGCGGCATACATGCGCTCTTCGACGTCGACGGTCAGCGGGAAGAAGTCGAAGTGGTCCTTCGGGTTCTTGCTGGCGCTGGTCGCCGACAGCAGCATGGTCTCGTCGTCGAGGTAGGCGACGGCGGAGCCGGCGGCCTGCTGGGCCAGCCGGCCGGTTTCAAAACGGATGGTGCGGGTGCCGAAGCTCCCGTTGTCGATCACGGCGGTGGATTCGAATACGCCGTCTTCGATTTCAACTACAGACATATGCGTCCGTATGGCCTCTCTGGATTCGTCTTCTGCTGTTTCGCGTCGTCACAGCGTAGGAACCACCGGCCTGGATGCGGCTACGGCCATCGATCGAAGCTGCCGGTTCGGTCCCGAAACGGGAAACCCGGCAGCCACTACCGAAGACCGCCCGATCTAGGCGGGTTCCCGATATGACGCGCGGGAGCGGTTCTTGCGGAACTGCGAAAACCGCACCCGGACGTTCGAGCCGGAATGGCTGGTGAACTCATCCATCGTACATTGCAGCAGGTACGGGGCCGACCCCACTGCAGACGACGTCAGCGCCGCAGGCCCAGACGTTCGATCAACGAGCGGTAGCGCTCCACGTCGACCTGTGCGACGTACTTGAGCAGCCGGCGCCTGCGGCCGACCAGCAGCAGCAGCCCACGGCGGGAGTGGTGGTCGTGCTTGTGCACCTTGAGGTGCTCGGTCAGGTCGATGATCCGCTTGGTCAGCAGCGCGACCTGGGCCTCCGGCGAGCCGGTATCAGTCTCATGCAAGCCGTAGGAGGCCAGGATTTCTTTCTTCTCTTCGGCGGTGAGCGCCACGAAGTAACTCCAATTCCATCGGTCCGCGACAAATTTCTTCCGGGTGGCCACCGCGAACTGCAGCACATCCGGGCCGGCTGTGGAGTTTAGCAGCGGGCGGGTTCTGCCACGAAATCCGCCGTGGTTCACCGGCCCAGGATCGACCGTGCCCGCTCGGTGTCGGCGCCCATCGCCTCGATGAGGTCGTCGACGTCGGCGAACTTCTCCTGCCCGCGGATGCGCGCGACGAAGTCCAGCGCGACGTGCTGGCCGTACAGATCGGCCTCGGTGTCGAGGACGAACGCCTCCACGGTGCGGGTGCGTCCGGAGAACGTGGGGTTGGTGCCCACCGACACCGCGGCCTGGTAGCGCTCCCCCGGAATGACCGAGCCGGCGATCGGGCCGTAACCCAGGACGGTGAACCACGCCGCGTACACCCCGTCGGCGGGGATCGCCGCATACATCGGCGGCGCGACGTTGGCCGTCGGAAAACCGAGCACCTTGCCGCGGCCGTCGCCCCGGACCACCACGCCCTCGACGCGGTGCGGCCTGCCGAGCGCCTCGGCGGCGGCCACCACGTCACCGGCGTCCACGCAGGACCGGATGTAGGTCGACGAGTACGTGACGGCCTCATCGTGGGAGTGTTCGGTCACCTCGGAGACCAGCGACATGTTCTCGACGGAAAAGCCGAACCGCTCGCCGGCCTTGCGCAGCAGCTCGACGTTGCCCGCGGCCTTCTTGCCGAATGTGAAGTTCTCCCCCACCACGACCTCCACGACATGCAGGCGTTCGACGAGCAGTTCGTGGATGTAGCGCTCCGGGGTCAGCTTCATGAAGTCGGCGGTGAACGGCATCACCAGGAACACGTCGACGCCGAGCTCCTCGACCAGTTCGGCGCGCCGGGTCAGCGTGGTCAGCTGGGCGGGATGGCTGCCGGGGAATACGACCTCCATCGGATGGGGATCGAACGTCATCACCACCGTCGGCACGCCACGGGCGTGGCCGGCCTTCACCGCCCGGCTGATCAGCTCTTGGTGACCGCGATGCACACCGTCGAAAACACCGATCGTGATAACGCATCGGCCCCAATCGGTGGGGATCTCCTCCTGTCCGCGCCAGCGCTGCACAGTGGCTAGCCTACGGCGCGGCGCGCGGCCCGGCTCCGCGAGATCCCCGGTTTAGGTGACGATTGCCTAAACTTTGAGCTGTGAGCGTTGCCGGCGATGCGCAGGACCTGACGACGGTGGCCCAGGACTATCTGAAAGTCATCTGGACCGTCCAGGAGTGGTCGCTGGAAAAGGTCAGCACCAAGGTGTTGGCCGAGCGGATTGGGGTGTCGGCCAGCACGGCCTCGGAGTCCATCCGCAAGCTCGCCGATCAGGGGCTGGTCAACCACGAGAAGTACGGCGGGGTGACGTTGACCGACTCCGGCCGGGCCGCCGCGTTGGCGATGGTGCGCAGGCACCGGCTGATGGAGACGTTCCTGGTGCGCGAACTCGGCTACAGCTGGGACGAGGTGCACGACGAGGCCGAGGTGCTCGAGCATGCGGTCTCGGACCGAATGCTCGACCGCATCGACGCCAAGCTCGGCTATCCCACCCGCGATCCGCACGGCGATCCGATCCCTGCCCCCGACGGTCGGGTCCCTACACCGGACGCGCGGCAACTGTCGGAGTGCAGCGACGGTGACACCGGCACGATCGCGCGAATCTCCGACGCCGACCCCGAGATGCTGCGGTACTTCGACAGCGTGGGCATCGCGCTGGACTCGCGGTTGCAGGTGCTGGCCCGCCGTGACTTCGCGGGCATGATCTCGGTGGCGGTCAAGTCCGCCGACGCCGCCGAGAACGAACCGGGCGCCACGGTGGAGTTGGGCAGCCCAGCCGCGGAAGCGATCTGGGTGATCGGCTAGCCGGGACTCACGGCTGCGGGCTCGGACCGGGTGACGCCGGAAGCCCGCACCAGCACCGCCACCGCGATCGCCGCCACCAATAGGGCGGGCACGTCGCCGACCAGATGGCCCATCTGGTGCTCGCTGGTAAACGACTGCACTGCCATGATCACCGCGTGCACGACGCTGGACCACACGGCGAACCAGATCAGGCTGAGATGGTCCCTGGGGTTACGCGCGGCGATCAACAGAAAAACCCCGAGCGTGACGTACAGGCCGACGATCATCATGAAGTAGTCGGAGTGATGCGGCGGCCCCGAATGCCAGGCCCACCCCGAGGGCCACAGCGCGGCCAGCGGATACAGGCAGATGGCGACGATGCCGAACACGGCGAGAACGATCTGGAGAGCTTTGTACGGGGACATGTCGTGGCTCCCATCTGAACGGGGCTCTCAGTATGCGCCGAACAGGGGCTACAGGGTGGCTGGACGCAACACCACGACGGATTTCGTGCGTTTCGGCTCGTCCAGCAACAACGCGATGACGCGCCCGTCGGTGGCGGTGGCCGCGTAGACGCCCGGGATCCCGGCGGGGGCCAGCGCGCGGCCGTGGCTGGCGGACTCGGCCTCCTCGGCCGTCAGATCCCGACGCGGAAACGACAGCAGGCAGGCGGCGTCGAGTGAATACGACAGGCGCGGTTGGTCGGCCAGGGCATCGAGGGTGCGCGCCTCGTCCAGCCCGAACGCGCCGACGCGGGTGCGGTGCAGCGCGGTGAGGTGCCCGCCGACGCCCAGCGCGGCGCCGACGTCACGGGCGAGCGCGCGGATGTAGGTGCCGCTGGAGCAGTCCACCTCGACGTCCACGTCGAGCGGGCCATCGGAGTGACGACGCACCGCGAGCACGTCGAACCGGTCGATGCGCACCCGCCGCGGCGCCAACTCGACGGGCTGCCCCTCACGGGCGAGCTTGTAGGCCCGCTGTCCGCCGACCTTGATCGCACTGACCGCCGACGGCACCTGATCGATCTCGCCGTGCAGCGCGGCCACCGCCGCCTCGATCTGGGCGTCGGCCACCTCGGCTGTCGAAACCGTCTGCAGCACCTCCCCTTCGGCGTCTTCGGTGGAGGTGGTCTGGCCCAGCCGGATCGTGGCGGCATACGACTTGTCGGTCGCGGTCAACAGCCCGAGGATCTTGGTGGCGCGCTCGACGCCGACCACCAGCACACCGGTCGCCATCGGGTCGAGGGTGCCGGCGTGGCCGACCTTTCGGGTGCCGAAGATGCGCCGGCACCGACCGACCACGTCGTGGCTGGTGAAACCCGCCGGCTTGTCGACGATGACAAGACCCGCCTCGGTCATAAGACGATGGCGGTCAGAGCCAGACCGTTACGCACCGACCAGCGCCCCGACAACGTCTCCAGCGGTGGCCCGCTCAGCGCGGCCGGGTCGATCAAGATGCGGGACACGAACCGGCCTGCGCTGCCGGTCTCGTCGACGTCGAACACGATGTGGGCGTCCTCGAACCCCAGCCAGCGCCGGGTCAGCGGATACCACGCCTTGTAGGTCGCTTCCTTGGCGCAGAACAGGATTCGGTCCCAGTGCAGACCACTCTGAAGCTCGCGCAGTTCGGTTCGCTCCGCGGGCAGGCTGATCGCGTCGAGCACACCGTCGGGCAGCACACCGTGCGGTTCGGCGTCGATACCGACCGACCGCACCGCACCCATTCTGCCGACGGCCGCGCCGCGGAACCCCTCGCAATGAGTCAGGCTGCCCACGACGCCGTCGGGCCAGCGCGGTTCACCCTTGTCCCCCTTCAGAATCGGTGCGGGCGGCACGCCGATCTGGCGCAGGGCCTCGCGCGCGCAGTGGCGCACGGTGACGAACTCGTTGCGCCGCTTGGCCACCGAACGCGCGATCAACGGCTCCTCTTCGGGCAGCGGCGCGAGGTCGGCCGGATCGTCGTAGGTTTCGGCGGCAGCAAGCTCGCCGACGGCCGCCGGAAGAACACCGGACAGCAGGTTGGCGGCCATCCTCACGACCGTCTCTGCCGGATGCGCTGCTGCACCTTGGCGGCGTTGTCGCGCATCTCCTGCGTGATCTCGAAGTGGCCGCCGAACTCGTTGAGGTAACCGGGCGGATAGGCGGGGTCGGGCAGGACCTGGCGCAGCCAGCGGTACGGCTTGCGCCGGCGCCACTCCCGCGGATAGCCGACCGACACCTCCTCGAACCGCACGCCGTCATACCAAGTGGTGCGCGGGATGTGCAGGTGCCCGTACACCGAGCAGACGGCGTTGTAGCGGGTGTGCCAGTCCGCGGTGGCCGTCGTACCGCACCACAGCGAGAACTCCGGATAGAACATCGCCTCGCACGGTTCGCGGACCATCGGGAAGTGGTTCACCTGCACGGTCGGCATCATCCAGTCGAGGTCCTCGAGCCGCTTGCGGGTGTAGGCCAGCCGCTCGCGGCACCACGCGTCGCGGGTGGCGTAGGGCTCCGAGGACAACAGGAATTCGTCAGTGCCGACGACATTGCGCTCCCGCGCGATCGCCAGGCCTTCGGCCTTGGTGGCCGCCCCCGCCGGCAGGAACGTGTAGTCGTACAGCAAAAACATCGGCACGATGGTCGCCGGCCCGCCCTCCTCGGTCCACACCGGATAGGGGTGCTCGGGGGTGATGACGCCCATCTCGTCGCACATGTTGACGAGGTAGTCGTAGCGGGCCTTGCCGAAGATCTGCATCGGGTCGCGGTTGGTGGTCCACAGCTCGTGGTTGCCCGGAATCCAGATCACCTTGGCGAACCGTTTGCGCAGCAGATCCAGCGCCCAGTAGATCTCGTCGGTGCGTTCAGCGACGTCCCCTGCGACGATCAGCCAGTCGTCAGGGGTCGCTGGGTGCAGCGCCTCGGTCACCGGTTTGTTGCCTGTGTGACCGGTGTGAAGGTCGCTGATCGCCCACAAGGTGGGTCGTCGGCCATCTCGGGTCACAGCCGACCAGCCTACTTGCGCGGTTGTGGTCGGCGGGCCCCCGCTCACCCGGCAACTAGAACATGTTCTTATTTATCCGTCCGGGGTGCAGGCGGCACCGCTACACTCCCCCGCAGGGTCGGACAACCCGCGGCGGCATGCCCGCCACGACAGCAGGAGGTCTGATGGTCGCCAAACTGCGCCTCGTCGCAGCGGCGTGTGCGCTGGTCGCGGCGGTGATCGTGGTGTGGCAGACCAACCCGTCCGGCCAGCCGGTCCAGGTGCGTGCCGCCGACCTGCCGATGACGAACGTCACGACCACCATCAAGTGGCCGGTGATCGAAACGGTCGATCCGTCGCCGTTCGATCCGTGCCAGGAGATCCCGCTCGGCGTGATCGAGAGCCTCGGGCTGGCGTTCACCCCGCCGGTCCCCGAAGACCAGCTGCGCTGCAGATACGACGCCGGTAACTACCAGATGGCCGTCGAGGCGATCGTCTGGCGCACCTACGAGGAGACGCTGCCGCCCGACGCCGTGCAGCTCGACATCAACGGTCACCGCGCCGCGCAGTTTTGGATCATGAAGCCGACCGACTGGAACAACCGCTGGTGGATCACCTGCATGGTGGCGTTCGACACCAGCTACGGCGTCCTTCAGCAGTCGCTGTTCTATTCACCGATCTACTCCGAACCCGACCCCGACTGCATGCAGACCAACCTGCAGCGCGCCCACGAGCTGGTACCGCACTACGTGTTCTAACGCGTCTCCTCGAGCTGGTCGGTGGGGCTCGAGCGCTCCAGCATGCCGATCGTCTCCTCGCCGTCCCAGCGGTAACGCACGCCCGCCTGCTGCAGGGCCGGAAAACTCCAGTCGGCCAGCTTGGCGAGTTGCTCAGCGGGGATATCGCCTGGGTCAGTGATGTCGTGGGTGGACAGCACGGTCTCGCCTTCGATGCGCACGGTGCCGCGCTCGGTCTCCAGCACGACGGAGACGTCGTCGCCGCGGGCGCGCAGCCGGCGCAGCCAGGGTGCCTGGACCACGCGGGCCGGAATCAGCCCTCCATCGCCGAGATAGAGGTAGCCCTCGTTGTAATTGGGTTGGCCGTCGGGTCGCGGCGGATAGGCGATGTAGCCGAACGCCCGCCCGCTGGGAAACAGTGCGGACTGCCAGCAGTGTCCCCAGAATCCCTCCAGCCGTCGCACGCCTTGGCGCCTGATCCGTAGCCCGCTGCCGGAGAAGGCGTGGCGCTGTCCGCCCGCGGCAACGGAACCGGTGGCGCGGAACAGCTGCTCGTAGCGCGGCCCACCCATCAGGTCACCGACCACCGTGGTCTTCAGCTGCTCATCGGCCGCGGGTTGCATGGCGCCCTGAACCCACGGTGGCACAGCCATTTTCGCCTTGACGTCGAATCGCAGGTCCACGAGCGGGCCGTCCTTGCGCCCGGCGGCCAGGTCGGCCGACGACGTTTGCACGGCCCGCCCGTCGAACGTCATGGTCCACACGTCGAACGGCGCCACGCATTCGAAGGCCAGCGGCCCGGCACCCAGCACGCTCGGATGCCCGTCCGCGCCCTCGACCGGCCTGCTCGGGGCGTCGTCGCGCAACCGGTAGACCCGGCCGTCGGCGAACGCGACGTTCACCTGGATGCTGTGCGCCTCCCAACTCGACGCCACCGCCTCGATGCCGATGCGGGGCAACCCGACCTCGCCGCGGTCGTCGAACACCCAGAAGCTCGCCGAATCCCGCATCTCGGGGTTTTCGGGCCGGGCGGCGAAGACAAACTCGCGGGCACCGTCGAGGCCGCCGGTCAGGGCACTGGTCATGGGCGCTGTCCCCCTGTGGGTATGTAGGTGTTGACGTAGTCGGCAAACAACGGCCGAATCGCGTTGGCGTTCAAGCCAAATGCCTGTGGGTCTGCTTTGGGGTGCGGCTCGCGTTGCTCGGCGTTCTCGGCCCACCACGCCTGCATCCGGGCGGTGAACTCCTCGGTGACCGGTTCGCCGAGCCACGCGTAGAGCCGGGTCACTTCGCCGACGGGGTCGGTCACCATCGAGCGAAAGTCGATGTCGTAGAAGCGATTCTCGGCACCGCCGCCGCGAAAGGCCATCACCCGCTCCATCCCGGTCGACCACTGGGCGACGTTGAGCCGGCCGAGGTAACGGGTGTCGAGGTGGTCGGTGAACCCGCCGACGATATCGGCGTAGACGTCAGCGACCGACAGCAACACGTCGGCCGGGTCGCGATGGGTCATCACGAAGCGGGCGTCGGGAAACACCCGGTCCAGGTACTGCAGCGAGAGCACGTGCGCGGGCGATTTCAGCCGCCACCGCCGGGCCTGCTCACCCCACTGCAGCAGCTTGAGCACCCGTTGCTGATAGCGGTAGGTCGACGTGAAATCGGCTTGGTCGACCAGCCATTCGGAATACGACGGGATCTGGGCATAGGCCTGAAAGATCTGGGATTTAAAGTCGAGCGCCATCAACTCCAGGCATTCCATCGGGCCGCGGATGTCGTTGGGCACGTGATGGCGGCTCCCGGCGATCAGCGTGCGTTCATCGGGCGGGATGCGCGGATCGTCGCCCCGGACGGTCGCAGGCGGCGGGCACGGCTGGGCCGACTCCCAGCTGCGCAGGTAGCGCACGCGCGGGTCCTGGGCGAGCAGGAACGACAGCGCGGTCGAGCCCGTGCGCGGCAACCCGAGCCCGAACAGCGGCGCGACGATTTGCTCGTCGCCGATCTCGGGATGGCGGCGGTACCAGTCCTCGACCTGCAGGCGCTGACATAGGTGCAACTCGATGCGCTGGTAGAGGAAGCCTTCACCGCGGGCGTTGAGCCGGGCCTCGTTCTCCAGCGCCCGGGTCAGCACCTCCAGCCCGTCGCGGAAGGCGTCGTCACCGAAGTCCTCGCACCCGGTCCGACTAACGGCTGCGGCCATCAACTCCTGCGCTGACGCCACGGTGCACCTCCACTCCGCGCGAACGTGGGTTACCCGCACGCGTTTCGGGCGGCTTTTTCCGTGGCGGTAACCCACGTTCGTCGCCCGGGGGCCGATTTCGTGACAGTACACTGTCACTATTATGGCCGACTCGTCAACGGCACCGCGCCGCTCCTACGACAACCGCGCACGTCGACAGAAGGCCGCCCAGACGCGCAAGCGCATCATCGAGGCAGGCAGTGCACTCGTGCACGAGTTCCAAAGCTGGGATTGGCGCGGCCTGACGTTCCGTGCGGTCGCCGAGCGCGCCGGCGTCGGCGAGCGCACGGTGTACCGGCACTTCCCCACCGAACGTCACCTGCACGACGCGGTGATGACCCAACTCGAGGCCGAGGCGGGGGTGTCCTACGAGGACGTCGACGTCGACAACCTCGGCGCGGTGACCGCGCGCGTCTTCGCATCCCTGCAGCGGTTCGCGGTGCGCCAAACAATGCCCACCCCCGCCGATTCGGCGTTCGTCAGCTCCGATCAACGCCGCCGGGCGGCGCTGCTGCGTGCGCTCTCCGCGGCGTACCCCGACCTGCCGGAGGCGCAACGGTGCGCGGTCGCCGGGCTGCTGGATGTGCTGTGGAGCCCCACGTCCTACGAACGCCTCGTCGGCGGCTGGGCACTGTCCGGCGCCGACGCGACCCGCGCGATCGAGTGGCTGATGGCGCAGGTGCTGGCTGCAATCGAGCGTGCCGATCAGGTTCCGTGCGTAACCTCGGTGCCGTGACCGCAGTTTCCTCCGTAGCAACCGTCAACTCCCGCTCCAAAACCAGGCGGCTCGCCGGACGAACGGCAGCACGCCTGCTTCGCCTGCCGCCGCACACGACGGATTTCACCGTCAGCAGCGTGGCTGTGCCGATGCGCGACGGTGAGCAGTTGGCGGCCGATCACTACCGGCCCACGACCCCGAACCCGACCGGCACACTGCTGGTCCGCTGCCCCTACGGCCGAGGTTTCCCGTTCTCGACGCTGTACGCCGCGACGTACGCCGCGCGCGGCTATCACGTCGTGCTGCAGAGCGTACGGGGCACCTACGGCTCCGGCGGCCAGTTCACCCCGATGTCCGATGAGATCTCCGACGGCGCCGACACCGTGGCGTGGCTGCGCGAACAGCCTTGGTTCACCGGCACGTTCGGCACCGTCGGGTTGTCATATCTGGGCTTCACCCAGTGGGCGCTGCTGGTCGACCCGCCGCCGGAGATGAAGGCCGCCGTCATCGTCGTCGGACCCCACGACACCAGCGGACCACGGTGGGGCGCAGGATCGTTCGGCATCCACGACTTCTTGGGCTGGAGCGATCTGGTCTCCCGGCAGGAGCAGCCGGGCCGAATCCGCCTGCTGCTGCGGCAACTCGGCGCCCGCCGGGCATTGGCGCGCGCGACGGGCGAGCTGCCGCTCGGCGAAGCCGGACGCAGGCTGCTCGGTACGGGCGCGCCGTGGTTCGAATCGTGGTTGGAGCACACCGAACCGAGCGATCCGTACTGGGCGCCCATGCGGCTGCACCACGCGTTGGAGCGCTCCGAGGTTCCGGTGCTGCTCGTCAGCGGCTGGCAGGATGTCTTTTTCGAGCAGACGATGACCCAGTACGAGCGGCTGCACCGGCGCGGCGTCGAGGTCGGCCTGACCGTCGGGCCCTGGACGCACAGCCACCTGACGACCAAGGCGGCCCCGACCGCCATCCGCGAATCACTGGACTGGCTCGACAACCATCTGGCGGGGCGCCGCAGCAGCCGGCGCAAACCGGTGCGGGTGTACGTCAACGGCTCCGGCTGGACCGATCTTCCGGAGTGGCCGCCGACGATGCCCGAGGTGGTGCGGTACCTGCAACCCGGCGGCCGGCTCGGCGACGCGGTGCCACCCGAGACGGCGTCGCCGTCGCTGTTCACCTACGACCCGACGGATCCGACCCCCACCCTCGGCGGTCGACTGCTCGCGCCCGAAGGCGGCTACCGCAGGGACGACCGGCTGGCGCAGCGCGCCGACGTGCTCAACTTCACCGGCGACCGGCTGCCCGCCGACCTCTACGTCGTCGGCACGCCGGTCCTGGAACTGGCGCACAGCTGCGACAACCCGCACAACGACCTGTTCGTGCGGATCAGCGAGGTCGACCCGAAGGGGCGTTCACGAAACGTCAGCGACGGATACCTCAGAGGCGCACTGGATGCCGGAACGATCCGCATCGAACTCGACCCGGTAGCGCACCGGTTCCGCGCCGGATGGCGCATCCGGGTGTTGGTGGCGGGCGGATCGCATCCGCGTTTCGCCCGTAATCTGGGCACCGGCGAACCGATCGTGTCGGGTCGGCGCACGGCGACCGCCACCCACACCGTGCATCTCGGCGACGGCGCGTCGCGGCTGGTGCTTCCCGCCGGTGCGCGTGCGCCGTCAGCCGACTGAGCGGCGCACCCGCTCGGCGACTGCGGTGAGAGCGGCGTCGTCGTGCACCGGATCGGCCCAGCCGGGGTCGGCGGGCACCTGCACCCAACTGGTGCAGCCGGCGTAGCCGGGGGTGCGGGTGAGCCGCAGCGGCTCGGTCAGCGGGCAGGCCTGCACCACCAGGACGGTCAGGCGGTGTTTGGGACGAAAGTCGAGCCGGTCGTTGCGCACCGATTCATCGGTCCAGATATGAAGCGGCGCAATGTCGGTCAGCGCCTCTGGCTGGTGGACGTCGACAGCGGCGACGACGCGGGCACCGGCACGGATCACCACGGAGTCCTCGGTGCTGTCGGCGGCCGCGGGGTCGAGCAGATCGCGGTGTGCTGGCCGAACCCGTTCGGCGTGGCTGTGCGCGACGGTCGGGAATAACAGGAAGCGCGACGCGGTCACGGCGAACCGCTTTTCGTGGATACCGCCCTTGCGCAGCAGCACGGTCTGCCTGCCGTCGAGCAGCGCGTGCACGGCCGCGCTCCACTCCTTGAGCGCAGGCGCCGTCACGGCGCCTTAGCGGCGATCCGGGCCCGCACCTCGGGGCGGCGCAGCGGCGGCACGGTCTTGGGCGGTTGCCGTCGGGCAGGCAGCTCGGTCAACAGCCGCGCGGTGGTGGCCGTGACCTCCGCGACGGCGGCTTCGAAGGCGTCGACGTTGGCCGCCGTGGGCCGCGTGATGCCGCTGACCTTGCGGATGTACTGGCGCGCGGCCGCCTCGATCTCCTCGTCGGTGGCGGCTGGTTGCAGCCCGCGGAGCTCGGTGATGTTTCGGCACATGGCTCCACGATATGTTCAGCGGCATGGTCAGCTCAGAAACACCGGATATCTTGCTCATCGACACCACCGAGCGCGTACGCACGTTGACGTTGAACCGGCCGCAGTCACGCAACGCGTTGTCGGCCGAGCTGCGCAAACGATTCTTCGGCGCGCTGGCCGAGGCCGAGAGCGACCGGGACGTCGACGTCGTGATCGTCACCGGCGCCGACCCGGTGTTCTGCGCCGGGCTCGACCTCAAAGAGCTCGGTGACACCACGGAGCTGCCCGACATCTCGCCGAAGTGGCCGGCGATGAACAAACCGGTGATCGGCGCGATCAACGGCGCCGCGGTGACGGGCGGCCTGGAGCTCGCGTTGTACTGCGACATCCTGATCGCCTCCGAGCAGGCCCGCTTCGCCGACACCCATGCCCGCGTCGGGTTGCTTCCCACCTGGGGGCTATCGGTGCGGCTGCCGCAGAAGGTGGGCATCGGGATGGCCAGGCGGATGAGCCTGACCGGTGACTACCTGTCGGCCGCCGATGCGCTGCGCGCGGGGCTGGTCACCGAGGTGGTGCCGCACGACGAGCTGCTGCCGGCCGCGCGCCGGATCGCGGCCGCCATCGTGGGCAACAACCAGCGGGCGGTGCAGGCGCTGCTGGCGTCGTATCACCGCATCGACGAGGCCACGACCAACGAGGGGCTGTGGATCGAAGCGGCCTCGGCGCGGAAGTGGATGCGCTCGGCCAGCGGCGACGACATCGCCGCCAACCGTGACGCCGTCCTGCAGCGCGGCCGTTCCCAAGTCCGCTGATCTGCGCGCAAATTGCGCGTGAGCGTGCGTGGCTGAGGGCGACACGCCGAGTTCTTTTGCGATTTCGCGCACGCTCGTAAGCTGCGAGCGTGAACGAACTCCACGAGTATTGCGGCAGCGACGACTGGCGGCAGCTGATCCGTGAGGTGATCCTGCCGTGGGCGCTGGGTGAAACCGACCTCGGTGACAATGTGCTCGAGGTCGGCCCCGGATACGGCGCCACCACCGACGTGCTCGGCGCGGTGGCTCCACGCGTGACGTCGGTGGAGATCGACGGCGAGCTCGCGGCGATGTTGGGTGAGCGGTTCGCCGATACGCCCTCGGTGGAGATCGTCAGGGGCGACGCGACGCAATTGGCCTTTGCTGATCAAACCTTCAGCGGTGCAGCGTGTTTCACGATGCTGCACCACGTCCCCAGCATCGAACTACAGGACCGACTGTTCGCCGAGGTGGCACGGGTGCTGCGTCCGGGCGCGGCGCTGGTGGCCAGCGACAGCCTCGGCAGCGACGAGTTGGCCGACGCGCATGAGGGCGACACGTACAACCCGGTGGATCCGGCCACGCTGCCGGAACGGTTGGCGGCCGCGGGCTTCGAGGGCATCGAGGTGAAAACCACCGACTACGGCTGGGCCGCGATCGCCCGCGCGTCCTAACCACACCCGCGAGCGTGCGCAAACTCGCGTTCGGAGACGGCGTGTCGGGCTCAAACACGCACGCTCGCCACAAGATAAGGGGTGCTACCCCGTGCCGGGGATCAGCCAGCGCCCGGAGAACGCGCGCCAGCCGACGAACACCAACCGCAGCACCATGAACGTCGACAGGCCCGCCCAGATGCCCAGCAGGCCCCAGTCGAACGCCAGCGACAGCCAGATCAGCGGCAGGAATCCGACCAGCGCGCTGATCAGCGTCGCGTTGCGCATGAACTTCGCGTCACCGGCGCCCAACAGCACCCCGTCGAGCGCGAACACGATTCCGGCGACCGGCAATTGGGCCACCATGAACCACCACGGCACCCCGATGGCGTCGAGCACCGAACGGTCGTCAGTGAACACGGCGGGAAACACCGACGATCCGACGGCGAACATGATCGCCAGCACCGACGCGGCCAGCGTGGAGAAGATCGTCACCCGCCACGCCACCGATTTGGCGTGCACGAGGTGACCCGCGCCCAGCGCGGCCCCCACCAGCGACTGCGCCGCGATCGCCAGTGAATCCAGCACCAGGGCAAGGAAATTCCACAGTTGCAGCACCACCTGATGGGCGGCCACCGCGGCGGCGCCGAACCGGGCGGCCACGGCGCCCGCGGAGACGAAGCAGGCCTGAAACGCCATCGTGCGCAGGATGAGATCGCGGCCCATCACGAGCTGCGCGCGCAGCACCGCGGGCTGGATCCGCAGCGACGCCTTCTCCACCAGCAGCGCGCGGAAGAAGAACAGCGCAGCCAACCACTGCCCCACTACGTTGGCGACCGCGGAGCCGGCCAGTTCCAGCCGCGGCATGCCCAGCCAGCCGTAGACCAGCAGCGGGCACAGCACCGCCGAAAACCCGAATCCCACAACGACGTAATGCAACGGACGCACGGTGTCTTGCACGCCGCGCATCCAGCCGTTGCCCGCGGCCGAAACGAGGATCGCCGGCACCCCGAAGATCGCGATCCGCACCCACGGCGTCGCCGCATCGGCGATCTCGCCGCCGTCGGCGTCTCCGGCGAGCACCGAGACCAGCGGAACGGTGAACGCCTGCACCGCCAGCACCACCACGGCGCCGACGCCGAGCGCCAACCACGTCGCCTGCACCCCCTCGGCCACCGCCGCCGCACGGTTGCCTGCGCCGAAGAACCGGGCGGAGCGCGCGGTCGTGCCATAGGACAGAAAGGTCATCTGCGAGCTGAGCGTGGTCAGGATCAGCCCGCCGATGGCCAGCCCGGCCAGCGACAGCGCACCAAGCCGGCCGACGATCGCGATGTCGAACAGAAGGTAGATGGGTTCGGCGGCCAACACCCCGAGGGCGGGCAGCGCCAGCGCCGCGATCCGGCGACCGGAGGCGTCAGCGACCGGCAGATCGCCTTCGGGTTCAGCCAATTGCCGCGCGCAGCGCCGCGACGACCTCGTCGACGGTGCCGGTGGCCGAGTATCCCGCGGCGAACCGGTGCCCGCCCCCGCCGAACGCGGCGGCGACGGGAGAAAGGTCATAGGTCTTCGCGCGCATCGACACCGACCAGTGCGCGGGTTCGATCTCTTTGAACACCGCGGCGATCTCGGCTTCCTGGGCGGTGCGCACGATGTCGACGATGCTCTCCACCTCCTCCGGCCGCGCGTTGGCCCACTCCTGGTGCGGCACAACGGTATACACGAAACCGCGGCCGCCAAGCGCCTCGGGAACCAGGCGTGCCGAGCCCAGTACCCGCGACAGCATCGGCAGCCACGCGAACGGATGGCTGTCGAGCAGCGCGCGGCTGATCGCCGCGTTGTCGACGCCCAACTCCACCAGCCGCGCGGCCAACCGGTGCGCGCGCGGGGTGGCCCAGCGGAACGAACCGGTGTCGGTGGTCAGCCCCGCGTACAGGCAGTGCGCGACGCCGATGTCGATCGGCTTACCCCACGCGTCGAGCAGGTCGGCCACCAGCATCGTGGTGGAGTCGGCCGTCGCATCGACGTAGTTGGCGGAGCCGAACAACTGATTGGAGGCGTGGTGGTCGATGACCAGCACCTCGCGGCCCACATCGGCCAGCGGGGACAACGCCCCCAACCGGTTGACGCTGGGGATGTCGACGGTCACCACCAGATCGGCGTCGCGGCGCATCGCGTCGGGTTCGACCAGCAGGTAGCCGCCAGGCAGTGTCTGCAGTGAATCCGGCAGGTCAGCGGGCGCTGCGAAGCTGACTTCGACGTCCTTGCCTGCCTGGTCCAACACCAGCGCCAGCGCCAGCCCGGCACCGATGGTGTCGGCATCGGGGTAGACGTGACACACCACGCTGACGCTGGCCGCAGCCGACAGCAGATCGGCTGCCTCGCGCGCATCGACGACCGGACGCGTCGCAACAGCGGCGTCAGTCATCTTGTCGGTCGCGGTCACCGGTGTCCTCAGAGTCAGGCCCCCCAGCACTACGGTACGGGTCCGCGTCACCCGCGTGCTTGGCGCCTTCCCGAACCCTGGCCAGATCCTCATCGGCCGCGCGTGCCCGGTCGAGCAGCTCGGCCATCCGCACTGCCGTGTCTGGCACCGTATCGCGCTCGAAGGCCAGTGTCGGGGTGAATCGCACTCCAGTGGCCGCGCCGACCTTGCTGCGCAGCACTCCCCTGGCCTTGTCCAGCGCCGCCTCGGCGCCGGCATAGTCGGGCTCCTCGTCGAGGCTGTTGCCCATCACCGTGTAGTACAGCGTGGCGTCATGCAGGTCGTTGGTGACCTTGGCGTCGGTGATCGTGACGCCGGCCAGCCGTGGATCCTTGATCTCGTACTCGATCGCCGAAGCGACGACGGTCAGGATTCGTTTGGCCAGCCGGCGTGCTCGTGCCGGATCGCTCACGAGCGCTCTTTCTCGACCAGCTCGTAAGTCTCGATGACATCGCCTTCTTTGATGTCGTTGTAGGTCAACGTCAGACCGCATTCGAAGCCCTCGCGGGCCTCGGTGACGTCGTCCTTTTCCCGCCGCAACGAGGACACCGTGAGGTTCTCGGCGACGACGACGTTGTCACGCAACAACCGGGCCTTGGCGTTGCGGCGCATGACACCCGAGGTGACCATGCAGCCCGCGATGTTGCCGACCTTCGACGACCGGAAGATCGCGCGGATCTCGGCACGACCGAGCTCACGCTCCTCGTACACCGGCTTGAGCATGCCCTTGAGGGCTTTCTCGATGTCGTCGATGGCCTGGTAGATCACCGAGTAGTAGCGGATCTCCACACCGTCGCGGTTGGCCAGTTCGGTGGCCTTGCCTTCGGCGCGCACGTTGAACCCGATGATGATCGCATCCGAAGCCGACGCCAGGTTGACGTTGGTCTCGGTGACGCCGCCGACACCGCGGTCGATGACGCGCAACTGCACCTCGTCGTCGACCTGGATGCCCAGCAGGGCCTCCTCCAGCGCCTCGACGGTGCCGGAGTTGTCGCCCTTGAGGATGAGGTTGAGCTGGCTGGTTTCTTTCAGCGCCGAATCCAGATCCTCCAGGCTGATGCGCTTGCGCGAACGCGCGGCCAGCGCGTTGCGCTTGCGCGCGTTGCGCCGGTCGGCGATCTGGCGGGCGATCCGGTCCTCGTCGACAACCAGCAGGTTATCGCCGGCACCTGGCACCGACGTGAAGCCGATGACCTGCACCGGCCGCGACGGAAGCGCCTCGGTGACGTCGTCGCCGTGCTCGTCGACCATGCGCCGGACGCGCCCGTAGGCGTCGCCGGCCACGATCGAGTCGCCGACGCGCAGCGTGCCGCGCTGCACCAGCACGGTCGCCACCGGGCCCCGGCCGCGGTCGAGGTGCGCCTCGATGGCCACACCCTGAGCCTCCATGTCGGGGTTGGCCCGCAGGTCCAACGCGGCGTCGGCGGTCAGCAACACGGCCTCGAGCAGCGCATCGATGTTGGTGTTGTTCTTGGCCGAGATGTCGACGAACATCGTGTCGCCGCCGAAATCCTCAGCCACCAAACCGTATTCGGTGAGCTGCCCGCGGATCTTGGCCGGGTCGGCACCTTCCTTGTCGATCTTGTTGACCGCCACCACGATCGGAACATCGGCGGCCTGCGCGTGGTTGATGGCCTCCACCGTCTGCGGCATGACGCCGTCGTCGGCGGCGACCACCAGGATCGCGATGTCGGTGGCCTTCGCACCGCGGGCACGCATCGCGGTGAACGCCTCGTGACCGGGCGTGTCGATGAAGGTGATCAGCCGCTCGTCACCTTCGTGCTCCACGCTGACCTGATACGCGCCGATGTGCTGGGTGATCCCACCGGCCTCGCCCTCACCGACATTGGCCTGGCGGACGGTGTCGAGCAGTCGGGTCTTGCCGTGGTCGACGTGACCCATCACGGTCACCACCGGCGGGCGGCTCTCTAGATCCGATTCGTCGCCCTCGTCCTCGCCATAGCTGAGGTCGAAGGATTCCAGCAGCTCGCGGTCCTCGTCCTCGGGGCTGACGACCTGAACCTTGTAGTTCATCTCGCCGCCGAGCAGCTCGAGGATGTCGTCACCGACCGACTGCGTGGCGGTCACCATCTCACCGAGGTTGAAAAGCGCCTGTACCAGCGATGCCGGGTTGGCGTTGATCTTCTCGGCGAAGTCAGACAGCGACGCGCCGCGGGCCAGCCGGATGGTTTCGCCGTTGCCGTGCGGCAACCGCACACCACCGACGACCGGCGCCTGCATCGAGTCGTATTCCTGGCGCTTCTGCCGCTTGGACTTGCGGCCGCGCTTGGGCGCACCGCCGGGGCGACCGAAGGCGCCGGCCGCGCCGCCGCGCTGCCCGGGACGGCCTCCGCCGCCGGGACGACCGCGAAAACCGCCAGCGGGGGGCGCGCCGCCACCGCGGTAACCACCGCCACCACCGCCGCCGGGACGACCGCCGCCGCCGGGAGCCGGACGACCGCCCGGGCCTGGGCGAGGACCGCCGGGGCGGCCCGTGGCGCCCGGACGCGGTCCGGCCGGGCGCGGCGGCATATTGCCCGGAGACATACCCGGTCGCGGCGCACCCGGACGGGGTGCACCCGGGCGTGGTGCCTGCGGACGTGGGATCGGCCGGTCGACGGGCTGCTGTGTGGAGAACGGGTTGTTGCCGACGCGCGGGGTGCGCGGGGCCGGTTTCGGTGCGGCCGACGGGCCGGGCCGTGGACCCGGCGTCGGGCCGGGCCGGGCCGGCGGAGCCTCCGGCGGTGCGGCCGCTGCGGGCGGCGGTGCCGCGGTCGCCTGCGGCGGTGCGGCGGCCGGCGGCTCGACCGGTGCCGCGGGCTTGGGCGCAGCCGACTTGGCCGGCGCCTTCGCGGCGGACTTGGCGGGAGCGGCCGCCGACGCACCGTTGCCGTCGGCCTTGACCTTGTCCGGTGCGGCCTTACCGCCGCCGAACGATTCGCGCAGCCGGCGCGCAACGGGGGCCTCCACGGTGGAGGACGCTGATTTGACGAATTCGCCCTGTTCGCTCAGCCGGGCGAGTACTTCCTTGCTGGTGACACCGAGTTCCTTGGCCAACTCGTGTACACGGGCCTTTGCCACTACATCTCCATCTCTAGAGGCGTCAGCGGTGGTAGGCGCCGCGCCTCGGTTTAGCTATGACGCATTGTCATCGGGACTTCACGGTGTGCTCATGTTCTTCGCTACCTGTTCTGTTGCCGGGTGGATCGGCCAGTTCGGCGCTGCTGGCAGCGCTAACGTACTCGATCACCGCAGTTAGGTCCGGTGAACCGGTGATGCGCAGCGCTCGACCGAATGCTCGCCGGCGAATGGCCGCCTCAAGGCACTGCGGATCGGGATGCAGCCACGCACCCCGCCCCGGCAGCTTTCTCGCTGAGTCAACGGTTACGGCGCTGGGACCGTTCCCAGTGCCATCGACCACAGCGACTACTCGAAGCAGTTCGACGGCCAGCTCTCGTTTTCGGCAGCCCACGCACGTCCGCACCGGCCCGACTATGGCGTCGGAGCTGCGTCGATGCGTCGAAGCCGAAGTCTCGCGCTGGATCACAGGTGAGTCTACCGTCCCGTCGGGTGCGATTCGCAACGGCGGTGCTGGTCGGCGTGGCCGGCTTAGCGGTCGCGGGCCGCGCCGCGCGCCGCGCCGGGATCGGGTTCAGGGTTGTCGGCGACGGTGGCGTCGCTCCGGATGTCGATGCGCCACCCTGTCAGCCGGGCGGCCAGCCGGGCGTTTTGGCCTTCCTTACCGATAGCCAGCGACAGCTGGAAGTCGGGGACGACGACGCGTGCTGCCCGGGCCGCTTCGTCGATCACGCTCACCGACACCACCTTGGCCGGGGACAGCGCGTTGGCCACGAACTTCGCCGGGTCGGGGTCGTAGTCGATGATGTCGATCTTCTCGCCGGACAATTCGCTCATCACGTTGCGGACCCGCTGTCCCATCGGGCCGATGCAGGCACCTTTGGCGTTGAGCCCGGACACCCGCGAGCTCACCGCGATCTTCGAGCGGTGGCCCGCCTCGCGCGCGACGGCCACGATCTCCACGGACCCCTCGGCGATCTCGGGGACCTCCAGGGAGAACAGTTTGCGCACCAGGTTGGGGTGAGTGCGCGACAGCGTGATCAGCGGTTCGCGGGCGCCGCGGGTGACTCCGACGACGTAGCAGCGCAGCCGGTCGCCGTGCTCATAGCGCTCGCCGGGCACCTGTTCGGCGACGGGTATGACGCCCTCAGAGCCCTTGGTTTCGCTGCCCATCCGCACGACGACCAGGCCGCGGGCGTTGGCGCGGGCATCGCGCTGAATGACGCCGGCGACGATGTCCCCCTCACGCGCGGAGAACTCGCCGAAGGTCTTTTCGTTCTCGGCGTCGCGGAACCGCTGCAGCATCACCTGACGAGCGGTGGTGGCGGCCACCCGGCCGAAGCCCTCCGGGGTGTCGTCCCACTCGGTGATCGGGTTGCCGTCGGCGTCGTGTTCGGTGGCGATCACCTTGACCTCGCCGGTCTTGCGGTCGATCTCGATGCGGGCCTCGTCGGCGTGCCCGTCGGTGTGCCGGTAGGCGGTCAACAGCGCCGACTTGATCGTCTCGACGAGTTCACCCACCGGGATGCCGCGGTCCACCTCGATCGCGTGCAGTGCCGCCATGTCGATGTTCACGCCCCGGCCTCCTTCCCAGATCGGCCGACCAGCTCCAGCTCACGCGGATTTGGAGGCGAAAAGTCCACTTGGACAACGGCTTTGACGATGGATTCCAGCGGAAGTTCGCGCACCGTGAAGTCGGGTCTGCGGCCTTCGCGGACCACCAGTCGCACCGCGCCGCCTTCGGTTTCGCCAAGGCGGCCGGTGAGCTGGGAGCCGTCGGACAGGGTCAACTCCACCTTGCGGCCGTGGGCGCGCCGATAGTGCCGCTCGGCGGTCAACGGCCGCTCCACCCCCGGTGAGGTGACTTCGAGGATGTAGGGCGCCGACTCGGCGTCGAGGCGGTCGAGCAGTTGGGATGCCGTGCGGGACAGCTGAGCGAGCGAGTCCAGATCCAGGCCGTCGTCGGCGTCGACGACCACGGTGATGCGCGGGGGACGCGCGTTGGCGGCGGTGACCACGTCCTCGATTTCGTAACCCGCGCGCGCGAACTCGCCGTCGAGCAGCTCGATCACCTGTTCCTGCGACGGCAACTCCGCAGAACGCTCCGACACGGCGAGCTCCTCATCTTGAATTGTCCGGACACAGGTTCGGCGCACTGCTTCTTAAGACACCGAAACCGACTACCCACGATACGCCAGCGCTGCCGGGGTAAGCCCTAAACGCGCTGCGACCGCCGCAGCCGACGATGGCAAGATGTGGCACGTGCCGAGCAGCCCACCGCCGACCCTCAGCAGGCGACGTGTCCTGATCGGGGCGGCGGCGCTCTCGCTGCTCGGGGTGGCCGCCAGCGGATGCGGATCCTCACCGCCGCCGCCGGAGGTCGACGAACTGCTCGCCCAGCTCAACCGCGCCCGCACCGACAGCCAGCTGGCTTCGGATGCCGCCGCCCACGCCGAGAAGGCCGTCGCGCAGGCGCTCAACGCCGTCGCCGCCGAGCGTGCGGCCCATGCCCAGGCGCTGACGGACGAACTGGTCCGGATGCGCGGCGAGGACGCGCCGACCGCGACCCCGACCAGCACCACCGCCGAGCCGACCCGGCCACCGACCGCCAAGGACGTCGTCGGCGCGCTACGGGTCTCCGCGCAGAGCGCTGCCGAGCTGGCGGCGACTTTGTCGGGTTACCGCGCCGGGTTGGTGGCGTCGATCGCCGCCGGCTGCACCACGGCCTACCGCGTCGCGCTCGTGTTTCCGGAGGAGGCGCCATGACCGCCCCGCAGCAGCCCGCCCGTCCGTCCGATCCCGCCGCCGGCGCGTTGTTCGACGCCGTGGCCACCGAGCACGCGACCATCTACGGCTACGGGGTGGTGTCGGCGCACTCGCTGCCCGAACGCAACTACCTGGTGTCGGAGGCGATCACCGAGCACCGCGAACGCCGCGATGCCGCGCTGGCCATGCTCGAGGCGCACTCGGCGGACGCGCCGCTGCCCGCCGCCGGGTATTCGCTGCCGATCGACGTCGACACCCCGACCGCCGCCGCGACCCTGGCCGTGCGCATGGAGCAGGACGCCGCGGTCGCGTGGCGCGCGGTCGTCGAACAGGCCACCGACCAGCAGGACCGCGCGTTCGCGGTGACCGCGCTGACGCAGTGCGCGGTGATGGCCGCGCGGTGGCGCACGGTGCTCGGCGTCGTCCCAGTCACCGTCGCGTTCCCGGGCGGCAACGAGTAAGTGGCCTGCTGCGCTGGCTGTGCGGTTTCGTCCGCGACGCGCCGGGACGGGCGTATGAAAGCGCACAACCGCGGCGCTCAGGCGCGGCCCGTCTCGGGAGGCACGTCGTAGCGGGCGATGTAGTCGGCGAAGCGCTCACGGATCTGCCCCTGAGCCAATCCGTAGTCCTCGAGCCGGTAGCCGTGGGCGCCGAACCGGCCACGCGGATGGGTGCCGACGTAGGCGCTGATCGCTTTTCGCGCCTGCGCCGACAGCTCGCGGCCGCAGCCGGCGTAGATCGCCTCGACGGTGCCCACCGGGTCGACGACGAGATCGCCGTACCGCACGTCCAGAACCGTGTGCCCGGGGTTCGCGCGGCGAAACGCCTCGATCCGCTCGATCGACACCTCGAGCATCCGGGTCCAGTGCTCGGCGATGTAGGCGGTGTGGTCGGCGTCGCTGAAAGTGCCGGTGAGCGTGGACAACAGGCTGCACGCCGACGCGCACAGCACGGTTGGGTCGCGGTGCAGGACCACGAGTTGCGCATCGGGGTAGACGGCGCTCAGCGCGTCGAGGGCGATCGCGTGGTGCGGGCTCTTCAGCGTCCACCGGCCGCGCGCGCCGTTGCTGGCCAACACCTGCAGCGCGGTGCGGTGGTACTCGTAGGCCGAGCGGTGGTCGGCGCCCAGCAGCCAGCGGCTGTAGCCGGGCACGTTGGCGATCGCTTCCCAGGTCAGGCTCTTGAAGTCCTGGCCCAACAGGGTCAGGCACTCGGTGGGGCCCGCGGGGTCCTCGTGGTGGACCACTTTAATCTTCGGGTTCAGCGATTCGAGCATGTCGATGGCCGCGGCGGCCGCGTCGACGCGCGGGCCCGACCGCAACGTCTGCGGCGTCGGCGGCGGAACGCTGTCGGCGGCTTCCCAGCGCAGCAGCGACCGGTTGGCCCGATCCTGGTCGAGCAGTTCGCTGACGAATGTCGTACCCGCACGGAACAACCCGACGATCACCAGCGGCGCCTCCACCGGTTCGGCGGTGACCTCGGGATGCTGACGGACCCAGTCGAGCACCTTCAGCCGGTTGACCAGGCCGCCAATCAAGTTCTGCCGCACGGCCATCACGCCGAGCTCGTTGAGCTGGGCCTCATCGCTTGCCGATGCGCACAGCACGGTGAGCCCCTCGCGGAAGTCGTCGGAGCCGAATTCGTCGCAGCCCGCGAGCTCGACGGCGCTGGCCATGAGGTCGTCGACGTCGAAGATCGCCACGGCCCGCCCTATCCGTGTCCGAGGACGACGACGGTGCGCCCGGTGGTGCGGCGCTGCTCATGGTCCTGCAGGGCGCCTGCCACCTCGTCCATCGTCGCCCGCCGCCCGACCACCGGCCGCACCGCACGAGCCGCGACGAGTTCGAGCAGCGCGCGGTGCACCTCCCTGCCGACCTCGGGAGGAAAGAAGTTGAGCCCGAATCTGCGAAAGTCCGTGGGCAATTCGCCGTAGGCGAGGATGACGCCGAGCACCGAGATGTTGCCCATTGCGACCTTGCGCAACGGCCGGCCCGTCAACCCAGCCTGCGGGTCGTCGTTGAAGCCGACCGGCAGGTAGCGGCCCTCCCGGGCCAGACACGTCCAGATCTCCTCGGTGCGCTGGCCGCCGACCACGTCGAACGCGACATCGACGCCGTGTCCGCCGGTGTGCGCGATGACCGCGTCGAACAGGTCCGCGGCGGTGTGGTCGAGGCCGGTGGCCCCCAACTCTTCGCACACCTTGACCTTCTCGGGCCCGCCGGCGACCGCGAGCACGTCGGCGCCCGCGGCGACGCCGAGTTGGATCGCGGCGGTCCCGACCGCGCTCGCCCCGCCCACGACCAGCAGCCTCTCCCCCGCCGCCAGGCGTGCGCGCCGGTGCAGCGCCAGGTAGCTGACGTGAAACGGCAGGGTGAACGCCGCGGCGTCGGCGTCGTCGAGTTCGGGTGGGGCGTCGAACACCGTCGCCGACGGTGCGATCGCGCACTCGGCGACGCCGCCCAGCGACTGTTTGGTCATCGCCACCACCCGGCGGCCGAGCCATTCGGCGGCGCCTTCCCCGGCACGGTCGACGACACCGCAGACGTCCATACCGAGCGTGAACGGCGGCTCACCGGTCACGCTGGCGACGGTGCCGCGGCAGCGTGCGATGTCACCGAAGTTCAGCGATGCCGCAGAAACCGCAATCCGCACCTCACCCGCCCCCGGCGCGGGCTCTGGAACGTCCTGCACGGCAAGCACTTCCAGTGGATCACCGTGGCGCATCACTTGGACTGCCCGCACTCACACCTCCCGACGGCACGGGCCAACCGTAATAAGCAGCGGTGCTTATGTCAACGGCACGGGCGCGGTCATGGCCGCGGTCGCCATGGCGATCAGGTTGGCGACGAACGGCTCGTAGGCCAACTGCGGGCGCCCGCGCCGACCGGTGCGCTCCAACAGGCGGGCGCGGTCGGCGATCGCGCGCAGCACGAACATCGCGACAAGCGAGAACCGCTCGACCCGCAGCTCGTCGGTGAGGAATTGCGTTCGGGCCGTGAGCAGTTCGTAGACCTCGTTACCACCGGTGCGCGCCAGCACCGCCTGCAGCTCGGCGCTGTAGGCCGCCCGGTCCTCACCGGTCAGCTCGGCGATGATCAGCAGGCAGCACCGCCCCCGCCAGCCGCTGTCGGCCACCTCGGCCGCGGGCCGCACGATGGCCTCCAGAACCGGGGCGAGCTGGTCGTCGGGTGTGGTCAGCGCGAGGTCGAGCAGGTCGCGTTCGCGCCGCGCGAGGAACTCGGCGTGCCGGTCGATGACCGCGCACAGGATGCCGTCGCGGGAGCCGAAGTGGTAGCGCAACGCCGCCCGGTTGCGCTGCCCGGCCTTGCGCGTGATGTCGATCAGCGACGCGTTGAAGACGCCGTCGGCGGCGAATGCGCGGGCTGCGGCGTCGAGCAGTCGGCCCCTGGTCTTCGACGCATCCGGCGGCACGGGTGCGGTCCGCTATCCGAGCGCCGCGGCGACGTCGGCGGCCGCGTTCGCGACGGCGATCTGCCGTGTCTCACCGGTGAACCGGTTGCGCAGCTCCACCACACCTTCGGCCCAGCCGCGCCCGACGACGACACTCCATGGCACACCGAGCAGTTCGGCGTCCTTGAACTTGACCCCGGGCGACGCGGTGCGGTCGTCGAGCAGCACCTCGACGCCGAGCCGGTCCAGTTCGGCGGCCAACTCTTCGGCGCCGGCACGCGCGGCGGCGTCCTTGTTGGCGATCACCACGTGGGCGTCGAACGGCGAAACCGTTGCCGGCCAACGCAGCCCGATCTCGTCGTGGTGCTGCTCGGCGATGACGGCGACAAGCCGCGACACCCCGATCCCGTAGGAGCCCATCGTCAGGCGCACGGGCTTGCCATCCTCGCCGAGCACGTCGGCCTCGAACGCCTCGGTGTATTTGCGGCCCAGCTGGAAGATGTGGCCGATCTCGATGCCGCGCGCGGACACCAGCGGTCCGGCCCCGTCCGGCGACGGGTCGCCGTCGCGCACCTCGGCCGCCTCGATGGTGCCGTCGGCGACGAAGTCACGGCCGGCGACCAGCCCGACCACGTGCTTTCCGGGCTCGTCGGCCCCAGTGATCCACGACGTGCCGTCCACCACCCGCGGGTCGACCAAATAGCGAACACCGTTGGCCAACAACGCCTTCGGACCAATGTAGCCCTTAGCCAGAAACGGATACCTGGCGAAGTCGGCGTCGTCGAGCAGCGTGTACTCGGCGGGTTCGAGCGCCGCGTCGAGGCGTTTGTCGTCGACCTCCCGGTCACCGGGCACCCCGACCGCCAGCAGTTCCCATTCACCGCCGGGTTGGCGCACCTTGAGCATGACGTTCTTGAGCGTGTCCGCGGCGGTGACCTGACGGTCCAGCGCGGCGTTGGCCCATTCGACCAGCGTGGCGATGGTCGGGGTGCCGGGAGTGTTGTACACCTTGGCTTCGGGCTGGCCGTCGATCGGCAGCGCCGGCGGCACCGCGGTGGTGACCGCCTCGACGTTGGCGGCGTAGCCGGATTCCAGGCAACGCACGAACGTGTCTTCGCCGATGTCGCTTTCGGCCAAAAACTCCTCGGAGGCGCTGCCACCCATCGCCCCCGACGTCGCCGAGACGATGACGTAACGCAAGCCGAGGCGATCGAAGATGCGTTGGTAGGCGTCGCGATGGCGCGCGTAGACCGCGCTCAAACCGTCGTCGGAGACGTCGAAGGAATACGAGTCCTTCATCACGAACTCGCGGCCGCGCAGAATCCCCGCGCGGGGCCGGGCCTCGTCGCGGTATTTGGTCTGGATCTGGAACAGCAGCAGCGGGAAGTCCTTGTAGCTGCTGTACTCACCCTTGACCGTCATCGTGAAGAACTCTTCGTGAGTCGGTCCGAGCATGTAGTCGTTGCCGCGCCGGTCCTGCAGCCGAAACGCGCTGTCGCCGTACTCGGTCCACCGGTTGGTGGTCTCGTAGGGCGCTCTGGGCAGCAGGGCCGGAAACAGGATCTCCTGGCCGCCAATGGCGGTCATCTCCTCGCGCACGATGCGTTCGATCTTGCGCAGCACCTTCAGCCCCAACGGCAGCCAGCTGTACAGGCCCGGCCCGACCGGGCGGATGTAGCCCGCCCGGATCAGCAGCTTGTGGCTGGGGACCTCGGCGTCGGCCGGGTCGTCGCGCAGGGTCCGTAGAAACAGCTCCGACATGCGGGTGATCACAGCCGACAACCTTACTGAGTGGCGTCGTAGTCGCCGAGCGCACGGTTGTTGACGGGGTCACTCGCGTTTCGTGTACATCAACCGGGCGCTCGCGGGCCGTGGTTACAGCTCGCCGGCCTCCACCGCTTCGCGGGTGTGCTGTGCGGTGGCGATCTGGCGGGCCGAGAACCGGATGAAGAACGCGGCGACGCCGACGATCACCGCGACACCGGCCACCCACAGCAGCGAGTACGTGTAGCCGTATCCCAACGCGTCGAGCTCGGCGGGCGTCATGTCCTTGACGGGCCCGGTGGTGCCGCCCAGATACAGCGTGCGCGAGGTCTGCACGGCCTGGATGACCACGAGCACCAGCGGACCGCCCAGGTTCTGCACCATCAGCGTGATCGACGACACCGGGCCGATCTCGCCCGGGCCCACGCCGGCGATGGCGCACAGCGGCAGGATCACCGCAATCATCCCGATGCCGAACCCGCCGACGACAATCGGGGCGAACAGGTCTGGGAAGTACGGGATGCTGCGATCCAGCGTCGAGCCGTACAGCATCGCCCCGAGGACGAAGACGCCGCCGCCGATGATCAGCCAGCGCGGGGCGATCCGCGGTGCCAGCTTGGCGGCGACCGCACTTCCGATGCCGAACGCGAGCGCGAACGGGATGAACCCGACGCCGGCCTCCAGCGCCGTGTAGCCGAGCACGTCCTGCACGAGCAGACCGATCATCACCGTCAGCGTCAGCAGCACCCCGCCGGCCAGAAACAGCGCCACGAACGTCATCACCCGGTTGCGGTTGTCGAACACCGAGAACGGCACGATCGGATGTGCGGCGGTGCGCTCGACGAGCAGGAAGCCGATGAAGAACACCGCCGCGGCCACCGCGGCGCCGATCACCAGCGGATCGACCCAGCCCCGCGGCGGGCCCTGGGTGAAGACGAGCACCGCCGACGTGCAGCCGAGCGTGGCCAGCAGCGCGCCGGTGACGTCGAGTTTGAGCCGTTCGTGGTGGGTTTCGGCGAGATAGTACACCGCGACCGCGACGATCAGGATGCCGATCGGCACGTTGATCAGAAACGCCAGCCGCCATGAGATCACCGTCAGCGCACCACCGAGCACCAGGCCCAGCACCGAGCCGATGCCCTGCATGGCCGCCGAGATCGCCAGGGCTCGGTTACGGGCCTGACCGACGGCGTACGTCGTCGCGATCAGCGCCAGCCCGGTGGGCGCGGCCACCGCCGCGCCGGTGCCCTGCACCGCGCGCGCCACGATCAGCGTGGTGGGGTCGTTGGCCAGGCCGCAGGCCAGCGAAGCGATCGTGAACACCCCGACGCCGGACAGAAACGCGCGTTTGTGGCCGATGGCGTCTCCGACGCGCCCGCCGAGCAGCAGCAGCCCGCCGAACGCCAGCACGTAGGCGGTGATCACCCAGCTCTTGCTCGCATCGGTGAGCCCGAGGTCGGCCTGCATCCGGGGCAGCGCGACGATCACGATGGTGCCGTCGAGCGTCGCCATCAGCTGCATGCCGGTGATCGCGAAGATCGCCGGTCCCAACACCTTCGACGCCAGCGGAGCCGACGAGGGCGGCGTGTGGTCCGTCGACCCGGCAGACATGGATAGCCACCCTACCCACAGGTGATTTGGGCGTGTTCGGTCACGCCCAGCGTGACGAACTACCCCAGAATCGCTAAAGCTCGCCCTGGTCCAGCGCGTCCTTGACTTCTTGGGCGTGGGCGACCTGCGCGGCCGTATAGCCGATGAACAGCGCCGCGACGCCGACGATCACCGCGACCGCGGCCACCCACAGCAGGCCATAGGTGTAGCCCTGGTCCAGTGCGTGCAACTGCGCGCTGTCCATGTTGTGCACCGGACCGGTGGTGCCGCCCAGGTACAGCGTGCGCGACGTGATCACGGCCTGGATGACCGCCAGTACCAGCGGGCCGCCCAGGTTCTGCAGCATCAGCGCGATCGCCGACACCGGGCCGATCTGGTCGAAGCCGACACCGGCGATGGCCGACACGGTCAGCGGCACGACGATCATGCCGATGCCGAACCCGCCGACGGTGATGGGGATGACCAGGTTCGGGAAGTAGGGGATGTCGCCGTGCAGCGTGGAGCCGTAGACCATCGCGCCGAGCACCAGCACGCCGCCGGCGATCACCAGCAGCCGCGGCGGGAACAGCGACACCAGGTGCGACGACAGCCCCAGCCCGATGCCGAGCGCGATGACGAACGGGATGAAGCCGATGCCGGCGCGCAGCGGCGTGTAGCCCATGATGTCTTGCACGTAGAGCCCGATCAGCACGGTCAGCGTGAACATCACGCCGCCGGCGAGGAAGATCGCGGCGAACGTGGCGACCCGGTTGCGGTCCTTGAACAGCTCGAACGGCACGACGGGGTTCTCCGCGGTGCGTTCGACGTAGAGGAACGCAAGCAGCGCCGCGCAAGCGACGAGGCCCGAACCGAGCGTGATCGGCGACATCCAGCCCTGCTCCGGGCCCATCGAGAACCCGAAGACCGCGGCCGTGCAGCCGAGCGTGGCCAGGATGGCGCCCGCAGCGTCCAGCTTCAGTCGCTCACGCTGCGTCTCACGCAGCGTGGTGCGGGCCAGGTAGACCACCAGCAGCCCGATCGGGACGTTCACCAGGAACGCCAGCCGCCAGGACACCTCGGTCAGCGCACCGCCGACGACCAGACCCATCACCGAGCCGACGCCGGTCATCGCGGCGAACACCGCGGTGGCGGCGTTGCGCGACGGTCCCTTGGGGAACGTCGTGGCGATCAGCGCCAACCCGGTCGGTGAGGCGATCGCGGCGCCCACCCCCTGCAGCAGCCGGGCGACCACCAGCGTGGTCTCGTCCCATGCGATGCCGCACAGGATCGAGGCGATCGTGAACAGCGTGACACCGACGATGAACGTGCGCTTGCGGCCGATGGTGTCGCCGAGCCGGCCGCCCAGCAGCATCAGCCCGCCGAACGCCAGCACGTAGGCGGTGATGACCCAGCTGCGGCCCGCATCGGACAGGCTGAGCTCGTCTTGAATCTTCGGCAGAGCGACGATGGCGATGGTGCTGTCCATGGTGGCCAGCAACTGCATGCCGCCGATGGCGATAACAGCCGCGAAGAACCGTCGCGACGGTTGCCATACCGGCACCTGACCCGTTCGCTGGGCAGCGGCGCGGCCCCCGCGTACGGGTTGTGACCGATTTGCCCCGCCCTCGGCGTCACGGCGCATCGCTGCTCGCGCTGCGTCATTGAGAGCCGTCATAACGGGTTACCTTACAGTAATCTTAGAAATCCTTTAACCGCCGAACGCCGCCACCGAGCCGATCACGATGACCGCCGGCGGTCGAATCCCGTCCTCCCGGATCCGTTCCGGCGCATCGGCGAGCGTCGCTCGCAACGTTCGCTGCGACGCGGTTGTGCCGTGCTGCACCACTAGCACCGGCGTATCCGCAGGTCGACCGCCTGCCATTAACGCCTTGCTGAACAACTCGATGCGTTCGACAGCCATCAGCAAAACGATGGTGCCCGAGAGGGCAGCCAGGGCATCCCAATTCACTAACGATTCGGGGTGTCCCGGCGCAACATGGCCGCTGACCACCACGAATTCGTGCGTGACGCCGCGATGGGTGACCGGAACGCCCGCCAGCGCAGGCACCCCTATGGCGCTGGTCACTCCGGGCACGACGGTGACGGGGATTCCCGCGTCGATACACGCAAGAACCTCCTCGTAGCCGCGGGCGAACACGAACGGGTCGCCGCCCTTGAGCCGCACGACGAACTTGCCGGCGCGGGCCCGCTCGATGAGCACCGCGTTAATCGCGTCCTGGGCCATCGCCCGTCCGTAGGGGATCTTGGCAGCGTCGATCACCTCGACGTGTGGTGCCAGTTCGGCGAGCAGTTCCGGTGGGGCCAGCCGGTCGGCGACCACGACGTCGGCGTGCGACAGCAGCCGTCGGCCGCGGACGGTGATCAGTTCGGGATCGCCGGGGCCCCCACCGACCAGCGCGATGCCGCCCGCCACGACGCCGGGGGTGTCGCCGGGCGCGATCAGCCCGCTCTGCATCGCCTCGTGGATAGCCGAGCGAATAGCCGCCGACCGTCGATGTTCGCCGCCGGCCAGCACGCCGACCGATAGGCCTTCGTACTCGAAGGACGCCGGCGTGACGGCCGTGCCCTCACGGGCGATGTCGGCGCGCACGCAGAAGATGCGGTGGCGTTCGGCTTCGGCGACCACGGCGGCGTTGACGGCCGGATCGTTGGTTGCGGCGATGACGTACCAGGCGTCCTCGAGGTCACCTTCCCGAAATGTTCTGAGCTCCAGCGTGACTCCAGGGTTCTGCTTGCTCAGGGCTTCGACCGCCGGGGTGGCTGCGGGGGTGATCACGTGCACGTCGGCGCCGTTGGCCACCAACAGCGGCAGCCTGCGCTGCGCGACCGTGCCGCCCCCGACGACCACGACTTTCTTACCGGTCAGGCGAAGGCCGACGAGGTAGGCGTTCTCACTCACCGTGCGAGCCTAGAGGTTGCGGCTGTGGTGACGAAACGGGTGATCGCGCCCGTATGCGCGGCGGGGTGGGTGTGCAGGTAGCCGGCATGCACTCCGGCGTCGACGGCGCCGTCCCGCACCGGGGTACCCGTGTTTCCCTCGTAGACCCAGGCTGGTGGATAGCTGTCAGCGAGCTGCACTGCCGTGCGGTGAAACTCGTGTCCCATCACCCGCTCCCCGACCGCGTGCAGCGCTGAGTCGGCCACGACGACGCCCTGCCGGTAACCCAGCGTGAGCCGGTCGGTGAAGCGTGCGGTGCCGGACAGCACCCCGCACATCGGGTATCCGTCGAGTTCGTCGACCAGGTAGGTCAGCCCTGCGCACTCGGCGTGTACCGGTGCGCCGGCGTCCGCGAGCGCCTTGATCTGCTGGCGCACCGGGTCGTTAGCCGACAACTCGGTGCCGAACTGCTCGGGGAACCCGCCGGGGATGACCAGCGCGCCGGTATCGGGCGGCAGCAGATCGGTCAGCGGATCGAACTCGACCACCTCGGCGCCGGCGGCGCACAGCAGTTCGCGATGTTCGGCGTAGCCGAAGCTGAACGCCTTGCCGGCCGCGTATGCGACCGTGACGCGGTCTGCGGCGGTCGCAGCGACGGCCGGATCCCACGGTGCGGCGGCGACATGGCTGGTGGCCACCGCGGTAAGAGCCGCCAGGTCGACATGGCGAGCCACCAGCGCGACCATCGCCTCGACGGCGGCCCGCGCCCGCGCGCCGTACTCGACGGCCGTGACGAGCCCGAGATGCCTTGACGGAACAGCTAGTTCGTCTGTGCGCGGGATGACGCCGAACACGGGGACACCGGCGTGTTCACACGCCTGGCGCAGCACCTCTTCGTGGCGCGCGGAGCCGACGCGGTTGAGGATCACCCCGGCGATGCGCACGGAATGGTCGAACGTCGAAAAGCCGTGCAGCAGTGCGGCGATGCTGTGGCTTTGACCGCGCGCGTCGACGACGAGGATCACCGGCGCGCCGAGCATGCCCGCGACCTGGGCGGTGGACCCGGCCGCGGTGCCCGACGGGTTGCTGCTGTCGATCTGCCCGTCGAACAGGCCCATGACCCCCTCGATGACCGCGATGTCGGCGGCGGCGCTGCCGTGCCGGTACAGCGGGCCGATCAGGTGCTCGCCGACCAGAACCGGGTCGAGGTTGCGCCCGGGCCGCTGCGCGGCCAGGGTGTGATAGCCGGGGTCGATGTAGTCTGGCCCGACCTTGAACGGCGCGACGGCGCGGCCCGCCTGTCGCAGCGCACCGATCAAACCCGTTGCCACGGTGGTCTTTCCGCTGCCGGACGCCGGCGCCCCGATGACAATCGCAGGCGTCGACCAACTCACGCTTGGTCCTCGGCTTGTTCGGCGAGCGTGCGTGTTCGCGAGCGACACGCCGGTGAATAGCGCGAGTTTACGCACGCTCGCGGGGAAGCGGAGCGGGTGTGGGTCACCACTCGATGCCCTTCTGACCCTTGCGGCCGACGTCCATCGGGTGCTTGACCTTGGTCATCTCGGTGACCAGGTCGGCGGCGTCGAGCAGCGCCTCGGGGGCGTCGCGGCCGGTGATGACGACGTGCTGGGTGCCGGGCCGCGCAGTCAGCGTGGCGACCACCTCGTCGACGTCGACCCAGCCCCACTTCAGCGGATAGGTGAATTCGTCGAGCACGTAGAAGTCGTGGCGCTCGTCGGCGAGGCGGCGGGCGATCTCCGCCCAGCCGTCAGCGGCCGCCGCGGCGTGGTCGTCGTCGTTGCCGTGTTTGCGCGTCCACGACCACCCGGCGCCCATCTTGTGCCACTCGACAGGACCGCCCACGCCTTTCTCGTCGTGCAGCCGGCCCAGCTGACGAAACGCCGCCTCCTCGCCGACCTTCCACTTGGCGCTCTTGACGAACTGGAACACCGCGATGTCGAAACCCTGGTTCCACGCCCGCAACGCCATGCCGAATGCGGCGGTGGACTTGCCTTTACCCGCGCCGGTGTGCACCGCCAGCAGCGGGGCATTGCGTCGGGCTCGCGTCGTCAACCCATCATCGGGAACGGTGAGCGGTTGGCCCTGGGGCATGTCGAACTCCTCCAGATCAGGCTGCGGTGCGGATCACGGCGGTGAGGTTGTCGGCGCGCAGCTGTGCCAATTGCACCGCAGGCGCGCCCAGCTGCTGGGCCAGCTGCTCGGCGAGACCCAGCCGCACATAGGAGGTTTCGCAGTCGACCACGACGGCCGCCGCGCCCTCGGCCACCAGCCGGGCGGCGGCTTCACGTGCCCGTCCCAGCGGGTCGGGTCCTCCGGTTGCGCGTCCGTCGGTGAGCACCACTACCAGGGTGCGCCGCGCACGGTCGCGCGCCTTCTCCCGGACCACCACGTCGCGAGCGGTCAACAAGCCTTGTGCCAGCGGGGTTTTGCCGCCGGTGTCAAAGCGGGCCAGTCGCCGGCTGGCGATGTGCACCGACGACGTCGGCGGCAGCAACACCTGCGCGGACTGCTGACGGAACGTGATCACGGCGACCTTGTCGCGGCGCTGGTAGGCGTCTCGCAGCAGCGACAGCGCGGCACCGCCGACCGCCGCCATCCGGTCGCGCGCGGCCATCGACCCCGACGCGTCGACCACGAAGATCACCAGGTTGCCTTCGCGGCCTTCGCGGATGGCGCGGCGCACATCGTCGGGTCCCGGCCGCGGCCGCCCCGCACCGCGTTGGCGTTCGGCGGCGGCCAGCAGTGTTCCGAACACGTGCACTCCGTGGCCGGCATTCCGGTCGGCCGCGGCGGCGATGGTCTTACCGGTGCGGTTGCGCGCCCGAGACCGGCGCCCAGGAGCGCCCTCCCCGACCCCCGGGACCACCAGTGAACGGGTGCGGTACACCGCCGACGGCGGTGCGCTCGGTCGCGAGGAACCACCGGTGTTGCCCTGTGGCCCAGCGCTATCCGGTGTCGCCTCGCCCCCACCGCCGGACGGGTCGGGGTCGGGATCGGGATCGGGTTCCGGTTCCTGCTCGGCGGATTCGCCTGCCTCTTGTATCGCCTGGTCGAGTTGTTCGGGATCCAGCCCGGGGTCGTCGAACGGGTCGCGGCGCCGACGGTGTGGCAGCGCCAACTCGGCGGCGACCCGAATATCTTCTTCGCCAACGGTATCGGCGCCGCGCCAGGCGGCGTGTGCCACCGCGGTGCGCGCGACGACGAGGTCGGCACGCATACCGTCGACGTCGAAGGCCGCGCACAGCGCCGCGATACGTCGTAACTCGCTGTCCGGCAACGCCACTGATTCGACAGCCTTACGGGCTTCGGCGATCCGACGGGCTAGCTCGGCGTCGTCGTCGGCGTAGGCCGCGGCGAACCCGGCGGGGTCGGCCTCATAGGCCATCCGCTGCCGAATCACGTCGACGCGGACGTCGACATCGCGGGACGCGCGCACGTCGACGGTCAGGCCGAACCGGTCCAGCAACTGTGGGCGCAGTTCGCCCTCTTCGGGATTCATGGTGCCAATGAGCACGAACCGGGCGTCGTGGCTGTGCGAGACGCCGTCGCGTTCGATGTGCACCCGGCCCATCGCGGCCGCATCGAGCAGCACGTCGACCAGGTGGTCGTGCAGCAGGTTCACCTCGTCGACGTAGAGCACACCGCCGTGGGCGCGGGCCAGCAGCCCCGGTGAGAACGCATGCTCGCCGTCGCGCAGCACCTTCTGCAGGTCCAGCGATCCGACCACGCGGTCCTCGGTGGCGCCGATCGGCAACTCGACCAGCGAGGCGTCGTCATCCACGGCCGCCAGCACCGCGGCCAACCCACGCACGGCGGTCGACTTCGCGGTCCCCTTCTCACCGCGGATCAACACGCCACCGATGTCGGGTCGAATCGCGCACAGCACCAAAGCCAGTCGTAACCGGTCGTGGCCGACGAGCGCGCTGAAGGGATAGGTCATGATTTCACCATCGGTACGTGGGGGATTCCGTCGTCGACAAACTCTTCACCATCACGGACGAACCCGTGGTGGGCATACATGGCCTCCAGGTATATCTGGGCGTCGACCCGGCAGGGGTAGTCGCCGACTTCGGCCAGCGCGGCCGAAAGTAGCCGGGTGGCGTGGCCGCGCCCGCGCGCTTCGCGTTTGGTGCACACGCGGCCGACCCGAAATCCTTTCTGCCCGCCGGGATGTTCCTCCATCAGCCGCAGTGTGCAGACGACCTCGTTGTCGGCGGCTTCCAGCCAGAAGTGGCGGGTCTCGGCGAGCAGATCGCGTCCGTCGAGCTCGGGATAGGGGGTCGCCTGTTCAACGACGAACACCTCGATCCGCAGCTTCAACAGCTCATAGAGCGTCGCGGCGTCGAGGTCCTTGGCCCAACTGCGACGGAGCGCAACGGTCATTCCGCCGCCGCTGTCGGTACATGGTCAGGCACTGGTGGTCGGTCCTCCGTCGTCGCGTGGCCGTTGGGCGTGGTCACCTCAGGTTAGCCCGACGCGTTAGCGGGAAACGCCGACGGTGTGTCGCCGACTAAGGTTGCAACCGTGCCCGAATGGCAGGCCGATGTGCTGCCTGGTTACCGGCAGCATTCGATGGCGCTCGGACCGGACCCCGACGGGGAAGGTGAGCTCGTCGCCACCCTGGTGCGGCGCGGTGATGTCGATCCGCCGGCGAGGCGGGCAGTGCTGCTCGTGCACGGCTACACCGACTACTTCTTCAACACCGAACTCGCCGACCATTTCGCCACGCGGGACTTCGCGTTCTACGCTCTGGACCTGCACAAATGCGGCCGCTCCTGGCGCGAGGGACAAACCCCGCACTTCACCACGGACCTGTCTCGCTACTTCGCCGAACTCGACCGCGCCCTCGATGTGATCGGCGCGGAGCTGCAGCAGCCCGACGTGCTGGTCTACGGGCATTCGGCCGGCGGGCTGATCGTGTCGCTGTGGCTGGATGGGTTGCGCCGACGGGGGCTGACCCCGCGCAAACGGGTGACCGGCCTGATATTGAACAGCCCCTGGCTGGATCTGCAGGGCCCAGCGGTGCTGCGTGCCGCGCCGACCACCGCGGCGATCAGGGCGGCATCGCGGGTCCGTAAGCGCTGGGTGGTGCGCCGTCCCACACAGGGCGGCTACGGCACCACCTTGCACCGCGACTACCACGGCGAATTCGACTACGACCTGAAATGGAAACCGGTCGGCGGCTTTCCGGTGCTGCTCGGCTGGATCCACGCCATCCGGCGCGGACATGCCCAGTTGCACCGCGGCCTCGACGTCGGCGTGCCCAACCTCATTCTGCGCTCGGACCGCAGCGTGCGCGAGGCCACTGAGCGCGTCGAGGAGATCCAGCGCGGCGACGCAGTCCTGGACGTCGAGCAGATCGCCCGATGGGCAGGGTGTATCGGTAACCGGAGCACCATCGTGCCGGTCAGCGACGCCAAACACGACGTGTTCCTGTCGGTGCCCGACGTACGCCGGCAGGCCTACCGCGAACTCGACCGGTGGCTCGACTGGTACACCCGCGAGATCACCCATGCCGCCCCGCATTCCGAACGAGGATGACCACCATGACCCATTTCGACATCGCGATCATCGGCACCGGTTCGGGCAACTCGATCCTCGATGAGCGCTACACCGACAAGAAGGTGGCGATCTGTGAGAAGGGAGTGTTCGGCGGCACCTGCCTCAACGTCGGTTGTATCCCGACGAAGATGTTCGTCTACGGCGCCGACGTAGCTCAAAACGTCAGCGAGTCAGCGCGTTACGGAATCGATGCCCATATCGACGGAGTGCGGTGGCCCGACATCGTGTCGCGGGTCTTCGGGCGCATCGACCCGATCGCGCTCAGCGGCGAGAACTACCGGCGTGCCTCACCCAACGTCGAGGTGTTCGCCAGCCACACCCGGTTCGGGCCGACCCGACCCGACGGCCGCTACACCTTGCGCACCGAAGATGGCGACGAGTTGACCGCCGACCAGGTGGTGATCGCCGCCGGGTCCCGTGCGGTGGTCCCCGAGCCCATCGCCGAATGCGGCGTGCCCTACTACACCAGCGACAATGTCATGCGCATCGCCGAGGTGCCCAAGCATCTGATCATCGTGGGCGGCGGCTTCGTCGGTTGCGAGTTCGCCCATATCTTCTCCGCGCTCGGCGCTCAGATCACCATGATCCTGCGCGGCAGTACGCTGCTTCGCGGCCACGACGACGAAATCGCCATGCGCTTCACCGATCTGGCCGCGAAGAAGTGGGCGATCCGCGACCATCTCGAGGTCGTCGACGCGCGCCAGGTCGGCGACGGTGTCGAGGTCACCTGCCAGGACGGCACGATGGTGCGCGGCGACGCGCTGCTGGTGGCGACCGGCCGGGTGCCCAACGGCGATCTGCTCGACGCCGAGCAGGCCGAGATCAAGGTGACCGCCGACGGTCGCGTCGTCGTCGACGAGTACCAGCGGACCACCGCGCGTGGTGTTTTCGCGCTCGGTGACGTGTCGTCGGAGTACCAGCTCAAGCATGTCGCCAACCACGAAGCGCGGGTGGTGCGCAATAACCTGTTGCAGGACTGGGACGACACCGCCGCGCTGATGCCCTCGGATCACCGCTACGTGCCGTCGGCGGTGTTCACCGATCCGCAGATCGCCAGCGTCGGGCTGACCGAAAACCAGGCCCGGGCGCAGGGTTTCGATGTCCGGGTCAAAGTTCAGGATTACAGCGACGTCGCGTACGGGTGGGCGATGGAAGACACCACCGGCATCGCCAAGGTGCTCGTCGACGGCGAGACCGGCTTGTTACTCGGCGCGCACATCATGGGCCATCAGGCGTCCTCGCTCATTCAGCCCCTCATCCAGGCCATGAGCTTCGGCCTGCCGGCCCAGGACATGGCGCGCGGGCAGTACTGGATTCATCCCGCCCTGCCTGAGGTTGTCGAAAACGCGTTGCTGGCCTTATGCGGTGAGCCCTCCTGGCCACCGTCCAAACGGCACTAGCTGTTTCTCGCGCGAGCAGATGCAGCAACAGCTATTTCGGCGTCGAGGAACAACCTCCTGCGTCTGCTCACGGGGCCGGGGGTGGTGGCTAGGTGGTGACCGAGAAGCCCCACGGCAACTCGAGGCGGTGGGCAGCAAGCAGATCGGCGTCGGAGAGAATCTCGGTGATTGGGCCGTCGGCGACGATGACCCCGCTGTCCATCACGACCGCCCGCTGACACAGTTGCGCGGCGTAGGGCAGGTCGTGGGTGACGATCAGCATGGTGGCGTCGAGCCCGGTCAGCGTCTCGGCCAGCCCCCGGCGCGCGACCGGGTCGAGATTGGCCGACGGCTCGTCGAGAACCAAGATGTCGGGCTCGCAGGCCAACACGGTCGCGAGCGCCGCGCGCCGGCGCTGCCCGGCGGACAGGTGCGTCGGGCTGCGTTCGGCCTGTTCGGTCAGCGACACGGCCTGCAACGCCCGGCCGACCCGGGCGGCCAGCGCCTCGCCGCGCACACCGAAGTTGGCCGGGCCGAACGCGACGTCCTGAGCGACGGTCGGCATGAACAGCTGATCGTCCGGATCCTGGAAGACCAGCCCGACCCGACGCCGCAGCTCTTGAACACTCTTGCGGTTCAAGGGGATACCGCAGATCTCGACCGTGCCGGCGGTGGCGGTGAGCACTCCGTTGAGGTGCAGCATCAAGGTGGTCTTGCCTGCGCCGTTGGGCCCGAGCACCGCGATCCGCTCACCGGGCGCGACGGTCAGGTCGACGCCGTCGAGCGCCACCTGCCCGTCCGGGTAGATGTAGTGCAGCGCCTCGATGCGGATCGCACTCATCGCAACACCCACGCCATCACTGCCACCGTGACGGCGGCGTACGCCGGGATCAGCGCGACGACCCACTGCGCGGCAGCGGCCCGCGGCGGTGCCCCGATGACCGCCAGATCCGGTGCGCTGCCGTCGAATCCCCGTGACAACATCGCGACGTACACCCGCTCGCCGCGTTCGTAGGAGCGCAGGAACAGCGCGCCGATCCCCCTCGCGATGGCCGCGGCCTGATGTAGCACCCGCGGCGAATCGCCACGCGAGATCCTCGCCATCCGCATCCGGCCGGCCTCCGCGGCCAGTAGATCGACATAACGCAGCATCAACACCAGCACCGAGGTCGCCACCGCCGGAACACCCAGTCGGCTCAAGGCGGCGGGCAACTCGGTCGTCGACGTGGTGGCGGCGACGGTCAGCGCCGCCGCCACACCGAGGGTGCCCTTGATGACGATTCCCCACGCGGCCCACAGCCCGCTCACCGAAAGCTGCAGTCCGGCAACCTCGACGCGGGCACCGCCCTCGGCGAAGGGCAGCAGCACCGCCAGCACCAGAAATGGCGCCTCGATCAGCATCCGCGGCAGCACCCACCGCAGCGGTATCCGCGCGAGCCGCCAGACCACCACGATGATCGTCGCGTAGACGGCGAACGGCCAGAACATCTCTCGCGGGGTGGCGACGACGGCCAGCACGAACACCAGCAGGCAGACGATCTTCACCTCGGCGGGTGCCCGGTGCACCGCCGATTCGCCGTGGCGGTAGAGCGGGTGGGCCCCGGCGCCCATCTACCGCCGACTTTGCTGCCGGTGGTCGTCGATCACCCGCAACGACGATCCTGCCACCGCCGACGTGAGCGCATCGCTCATGTGCTTGGCGACCAAGGTGACTGCCATGACCCGAGCCTAGGACGCGGGCGATTACCTGTCTAGCTGAACAGATCTGCAGGCGTGGGCTGATTCGTCCCGCGCTTCTCGCGGCTTTCTCGTCCCGGCCGGGCACGCCCAAACGCTCGATCCATCCAGCCTCACCAGCTCATTTCACGAACGAACAAGCTTCGTCGAATCGCTGTCGAGCATTGTTAAACCGTTCCATCGGGGGCGTACGACGGCCCCACCAAAGCGAGGAGAAGTTGAAATGACCGCATTGAAGGACATCGGATCGCTGCTGGGCGGGACGGCCGTGATCGCGGCCACCGTCGGGCTGACCGTCGGGCTAGCGCCGGCCTCCGCGGCTCCGCAGCAGAGCCCTGGGGTCACCCTGACGTTGCGCGGCGCCGACCCGGCCGTCCAGGGAAACCTGCTCTTCTGGATTCAGGGCGTGTTCCCGATGAGCGAGGGCTCGGCCCGCGACAGAATCGACAACCTCGGATCGAGCGGCGGCATGGATTACATCGTGTTCGCCGACGACCCTGGCGAGCCCGATTCGCGCATCGGCCCACCCCACGGATTCATCGGCGCTCCTGGGCCGCCCGGTGGCTACCTGTACGCGGGACAGGCCGGTATTCACTTCGGCCGCCATCTCAGCGTCCCCGAGCATCTGCTCAACGAGGACAAGTGCTTCAACGACGGAAGTGTCGGCTGCACTACCGGCCGGCGCATTGACGAAATCTACGTATCCGCGCGGTTCGTCCAATCGGGCGCCGGCTCGCTGCTGGCGTACACGAACCCGGTCTCGGCCCAGTTCGACGAAATCTCGGGCGGGATGTGACCTTCGGCGGACGTTCGCCTACCCGGCCGACCGACCGGCACCCTCCGACCGCGGACTTCGTCGCCGGCGGTGGGCGATCGACCAGAACAACAAACCCGCCCCCGCCACGGTGACGAGGACCCCGATCACCCCGGCGATCCCGCCGGTGCCCCCGACCCCGCCGATCGCATAGTCCGCGAGCGGCGACCCCGAAAGGGCATGCTCGTCGGCATGCTGGGCGATGCAGTGCCCCGCGAGCTGTTCACCGTCGGCCGTCTCGACCACCTCGCAGCCGCGCAGGGTTGTGGCGTCCAGCCCGTCGGGGCTGGAGCTGGCGAAGTAGGAGACAACGCCGGCGATCAGCAGGGTGACGGCGGCGAATGCCACCCAGAACCGCCACCGCGAGCTCATGCCCGCACCTCCGCGCGCGTCCGGCGCAGCAGGTAGACCAGGTCGGGACGCGCACGAGCGACGGCCACCACGGTCACCGCGGTGATCAGGCCCTCACCGACCCCGATCAGTACATGCGTGCCGAACATGTAGCCGGCCACGGCACCGAGGGAGGTCGTCGCCGCGCCGCCGATTGCATACTCGAGCACGAAACCCATTGCCGCACAGACGGTACCGACCAGCGCGGCGATAAACGCGACGACGCCGAAGCCGGCCGTGGGCACTTCCGCGCGCCTGCGGGCAAGGGTGAACAGTCCCACCGCCGTCGCGTACCCCGCCGCGACGCCGATGACCGCCATGTTGACGATGTTGGTGCCCAGCGCGGTCACACCGCCGTCGGCGAACAACAGCGACTGCACCACCAACACGATCGCGATGCACAGCGCCCCGGTGTAGGGGCCGACCAGGATGGCGGCCAGTGCACCGCCCAGCAGGTGGCCGCTGACCCCGGGCAGGATCGGGAAGTTGATCATCTGCACCGCGAAGATGAACGCGGCGACGAGGCCGGCCAGCGGGACCGTGCGCTCGTCGAGTTCGTTGCGTGCCTTCACCGCGCTGAGACCGACTGCCGCGACCGCGATGACCCCGAAGATGAGGGAGGTCGGGGCGTCGACGATGCCGTCGCTCATGTGCATGGCGACGTTGTGGACAGTCACCCGTCTGAGCGTAGAACCGCCGCCTATATATGTCTAGCTGGACAGGTGTTCAGGTAAGCCTGCCCAGGGCGGCTTAGCCGTCTACCGCTTGCGCGCGGTGACGAAAAGGTACTCGGCCTCCCAGTACGCCCGGTCAGGCGCGCCGCAGTTCCACTCGGTGAGGAAATCGAGGAAGTCGCGGTCGAGGGCCGCGACCCGGTTGGATTTCTCGGCGTTGGCGTAGGCGGCGATGGTCGGCCCGTAGTTGCGCTTCCAGTACGCACGGAATTCCGCCGGGGTCGCGCAGTGGTCGAGCACGACAACCCGGCGCCGCATCGTCAGGTTCTTGACCCGGTCGCCGAACAAGGCACGGACGTGGTCCTCGTCGCCCCACAACGGCGGCGGGTCGGCGCCCGGCGGTGGCGGCGGTGCGTAAGGCTTCATCGTCGCGAACAGCATGCCGATGAACCCGTCAGGCGTCCAATTGATCAACCCGATCGTGCCGCCGCGGCGCACCACCCGGACCAACTCGTCGGCGGCTGCTCGGTGACGTGGTGCGAACATCACCCCGACGCAGGACATCACGACGTCAAAGCTGTTGTCGGCGAACGGCAACGCCTCGGCGTCGGCTTCGACCCATTCCAACTCGACACCACGCTGAGCAGCAACGGTCTTTCCGGGCGCGAAGAGTTCCGGTGTGAGATCGCTTGCGGTGACAAGCCCTCCGGCGAGCGCGGCCGGGATCGACGCGTTCCCTGACCCGGCGGCGACGTCCAAGACGCGGTCGCCCGCTTGCACGCCGCAGGCACGCACGAGTTCAGGACCCAACGCCGGGATCAACTGCGCGGCCACCGCCGGGTAATCACCGGACGCCCACATCGTCCGGTGATTGGTCTTCAGCTTCCGGTCCGCTTCGACGTCGACAGCAGTCATCGGATTCTCCTTACGTTCGGTCAACGACGTCTTCAGGTTGCGGCGGTGGAATTCAGCGTTCGTTCGGCGGCTGTGAAATCTCCTGATCAACGGGACTTCGCATCACTTTCGCGCCGTCGAACCGTGCCCCGACGAGCACATTTCACGAACTCATCATCCTCACCGAAACGCCCGCGCGCACCGTTGCACCGTCCAGAACCGAGCCGTAGCGCTCACCAAACAGGAGAACGAAAATGAACGCACGAAAAGCGTTGGCGTGGTTGATGAACGGTGCGGCATTGGTCGTCACCGCCGCCGGAGTGGTCGCGGGCGCGACGCCCGCCTCCGCGGCTCCCGGCCAGTCGGGGGCGACGCTTCACATCATTCAGGATCCCCAGAACCAGGGAAACTACCTACTCGCCATCCTCGGGCGCTTCCCGATGCCGCAGGCCGACGCGGTCGGGTTCCTCAACAACCTCAACAACGGGGACTGCCAGGGCGGCATGAACTACTACGTCTTCGGCGACGACGACGGCGACGAAGGCGCCAGGTACATCCACTTCAAGCCGGTCCTCGGTGCCCACAACAACCCCGATGGCTACCTGAAGGCGAGTTCGCAGGGCTTGGAGTACCGAACCCAGATCCAGTTGCGGAAGAGCTTCTTGAACGAGGACAGCGGGGTCTTCGATGACAACGACGAGATCTATGCCCAGGCGCACTTCAAGGATTCGGACTGCAAGATCAGGATTCAAACCTCACAGGTCATCACCCGCCTGTTCTGACGAGGCGCAGACGTGTCCAGCGCATCGAGACATGGTGCGTTGGACACGTTTCGGTATCAGCAGTAGCGCTGCAGAACGCTGCGGGCGAGGGCAACGGCTTCCGCTCCCCCCAACGTCTTCGGTTCCGCTGCAGCGGTTTCGGGCACCACGGCGATGTCGAGTGGCGGCCGTCGGCCGGCCGCCACGACGGCGCCATGCAACGTGACGGCGTCCGCGTATGCGCCGACCCGCGCCAGAAATCGGGTCACGTAGTGCAGTGTGAGCCAGTGCAGGGCACCGGTTCCCGGCCCACCGTGGTCCCAGTGGTCGAACGCCTCGAGGAACAGTCGCGCCGCCGCAGCGGGCGCGCCGTACGCGGCGCGGACCGCTGCGACCTCCGTACGCGCTATGCCCGTCAGCCAGTTGTTCTGCACGGCGGCGGCGACTGTCGCGGCCTCCTCCAACAGGTTCAGTGCTCGGTCTGGGTCCGGCGCCTTGAGCGCTCGTCCCAGCGCGCAGCGCGCCATCGCCCGCGCCGACGGGTTTGCCGTGGTGTCGGCGACGCGCATGGCCTCCTGTGCGGCATCCACACCGGCCGCCGGCGCGTCCAACGCGTCGTGGCAGATCGTTACGTTGTAGAGGGTCCACAGCAGCCGGAACGAATCGGCGTCTCGGCGCGCCAGCTCGGTCTCGCGCTCATAGTGCGCCAGGGCAAATGCGACATCGCCCTCGTAAAGACGGACATCGGCCAGCGTGTCGTCCGGATAGGCCACGAACGAGCTGCCGGGGCTGGGTCTGCGCCCCTGCGCCAGTTTGGCCAGCCGCCGGGCTCGGGCGAACTCGCCGAGCACCCACCTGCCTCGCGCGGCCACCCCGACCGCCGCCACGAACAGCGCGTGGTCGGGGTCGGCTATCTCGACTGCACGTTCCGCCCACTCGATCGAGTGGTATCCGATCCGCAGATGGATCGACTCGGGCATCGCCGTGATCAGACGTAGCGCGAGGCCGATCTCGCCTGCCGCGATCGAGCGGTCGAACGCCGCGCGGAGGTTGTCGTAGTCGGGGGCGGTGAATGTGGTGCGCGCGTCCGGGGTCAGCCGCTCGACCCACCATCGTTCTTCGGCCCCGTGTTCCCCTGCGGTCGCGCACTCGAGGAACTCGGTGAAGTACGTCGCGTGACGCGTGGCGAGCCGGTCGTGAATCCCCTTCTCACGCAGCCGATCCCGACCGTATGCGCGCAATGTCTCCAGGATGTCGTAACGGGTCACGGCGGCGTCGGCGCGCACCACCACCATGGACCTGTCGACCAGCCCGGTGAGCAGGTCCATGGTGTCGTAGACATCTCCGCTGTCGGCGCAGACTCCGTGCGCCGCATCCAAGTCGAAACCACCGGCGAACACGCACAACCTTTCGAACAGCGACTGCTCCTCGGCGCTGAGCAACCGGTACGACCAGTCGATGGTCGCGGTGACGCTGTGCTGCCGCGGATGCGTGCCACGCGAGCCGCCGCTCAACAGCCGCAGCCGGTCCAACCTTCGGGCCATGTCGAGGCTGCTCATCGCCCGCATGCGGGCCGCGGCCAATTCGATGGCCAGCGGCAACCCGTCGAGTCGCCGGCAGATTTCGGCCACCGCCCCAACCGGCTGCTGCTCCAGGGCGAAGTCGCCGCGGCTCGCCTTGGCGCGGTCGGCGAACAGCGCGATGGCGTCCGATTCCGCGAGCGGTTCGACCGGTATCACCTGCTCGCCCTCGATGGCGAGCGCTGCCCTGCTGGTGGCCAGCACCGAGACCCGGGGGCAGTACCGGGTGATCCGGTCGATCAGCGCCGCCACGTCGTCCAGCAGGTGCTCACAGTTGTCCACCACCAGCAGCAGCTCACGCGTCCGCAGGTGCTCGATCACCGTCTCGTCGAAGTCGAAACCGTCGCGGGGCTGAAGGCGAAGCGCCACCGCAACGGCCTGGCTAACCGCCCGACCGTCGTCGAGGGGGGCCAGCTCGCAGATCCACGCCCCGTCATGGAAGTGCTCCCGTTCGCGGTCGGCCACCTCCAGAGCAAGCCGTGTCTTGCCCACTCCCCCGACACCGGTCAGCGTCACCATGGCGCCGTGGTGGATGGCCGCGCAGAGACGCGCCGTCTCCCCCTGCCGGCCGACGAAACTGCTTGCGCGACGCGGAAGCTCGGGGGCGGGGGCCACGGCGGGTGGTGACCGCTTTTCCGGGCGGGCGGGTTCGCCCGGGTCACCGTCGAGGACCTGTTGGTGTACGGCGCGAAGCGACGGGCTCGGCTCCACACCGAGCTCCTCGACGAGCCGCTCACGCATGGCGCGGTAGGTGTCCAACGCGTCGGCCTGTCGCCCGCTGCGGTACTGGGCCAGCATCAGCTGGCCGGCCATCCGTTCGTCAAGCGGGTGCTGTTCCAACGCCGTAATCAGTTGCGCCAGCACGTCGGAATGCCTGCCGGCGGCCAAAGCGGCATCGTTGCGGTCCAACATCACCGAAAAGCGCTCCAGCTCCAGGGCGTCCCGCACCCCGTTCGCCCACGGCGCATCAATTAGCTCGAACGGTCTGCCTCGCCAAAGGCCCAGTGCCTGATTGAACAGTTCAGTTGCCTCACCGGAATTCGAACACGCTCGCGCTTCGGACACCAGGTGCCGGAACCGATGCAGGTCGATCGACAACGGATCGGCCCTCAGCAAATATCCGGCGGGGCCACGGACGATCTCGACCTCGTCGCTGACGAACAGCCGCCGCAATCGGGATATGTAGGCTGCCAACGCGTTACGCGCCTTGTGCGGGGGCTGTTCGGCCCATATGCGGTCAATGAGCTGATCTGATGACACGGGCCGGTTGATGTCGACGAGCAGACAGACGAGCACGCAGCGCTGACGGGCGTGACCGACCTCGACGGGCCGTCCGTCCACGAATGCCTCGACCTCGCCGAGTATCCGAAACTCCGTTGTCATCGCAGTACAGCGTCCAACACAATGCCGTTGCGCGCCCGGCGAATCGCCATAGCCGATCGCCGGGCGTGCAACCCGATCATTTCCTAGCCGTCGGCACCGTTTCTGCCGTTGGTGCCGTTCGTGCTCGTCGGGTTTCCATTGCCGGTGCCTCCGGTGCCGCCCGTTCCGCCTGGGGCGCCTGCTCCGCCGTCTCCGCCGGCCCCACCGTTACCGCCGACGGCCTGGCCCGTGGTGGACTTGGCCGCGCCGCCGTCGCCGCCGCGGCCCCCCGCCGACCCGGGGCTTCCGTTTCCGCCGTCCCCGCCGGTGCCGCCGGCTGCCCTGGTCGAGACACTCGTACCGTCGCCGCCCGTGCCGCCGTTGCCCGCCGCGCCGGAAAGCCTGCCGCCGTCGCCGCCGTTGCCTCCGGCGTTTCCGCCGGCGTAGCCACCGGCCGCCGCAGCGGTCGCATCGCCGCCGTCGCCCCCGCTGCCGCCGTCGCCGAGGATCTTGGCGTCGCCGCCGTGGCCGCCCGCTCCGGGATTGGCTGTGCCGCTGAGGGTTACCGCGTTGCCACCGTTGCCGCCGATGCCGCCGTCGCCGACCGCCCCCGGTGCGCCTCCGTTGCCGCCGTTGCCGGCGGTCGCGACACCCTTGTCGGTTTGTGCAAACCCACCGTTTCCACCCAGACCGCCGTTGCCCCGGAAGGTGCCGCCCGTGCCGCCGTTTCCACCGTTACCGCCGATGGCGCTGGCGACGTTGGACGAGACCGCGGCACCGCCGTGCCCGCCGTTGCCGCCGTTGCCGAACAGCCCCGCATTGCCGCCATCGCCGCCGCGGGCGCCGGCTCCGCCGAGCCCTCCGTTGCCGCCGTTGCCGAACAACCCACCTTGGCCGCCGTTTCCGCCGCGCTGGCCGTACTCCCCGTTGCCACCGTTGCCGCCGTTGCCGAACAGCAACCCGCCCCGGCCCCCGTTCTGTCCCGGCCCGCCATCGGCACCGTTGCCGATCAGCAGACCAGCGTTCTCACCGGGTTCGTCGCCGTCGCCGATGAGCACACCTACCATCGCGCTGATCGGGTCGCCGCTGGGCGCCAGACCGGTCACCGCGGGCGAGGCCGTCGCGGACCTTCGCGCGTGTACGCCGGTTCGCGCGGGAGTGTGCGCCGCGGTCGCGAACACCAGCGAGACATGCCCGGCAACCCGGGCCCGCCGCGAAGGCTCGCCGCCGGCGCGGAGAGTTGCGGACCTACCCGCGTCGCCAGGCTCGGCGAATACCTGCGCCGACGGCACAGGGACGGCCGGTGGGGTAGGCATTCGCGCGGCCACAAACGCCGGCATCGGCAGCTGTGGTGCCCGCGGTGTGGAGACCGCCACGGCGGGATTGACCGTTGTCGTCAACCGTAGTTCGGGCGCCTCTTCGACTGCCGGAGCGAGCGCGGACACTCCCAGTGCGACCGCGAGCACCCCGACCCGTCCCATGTGTTTGGACATTGCCATCTCCAAAACGTCGTGCCGGGCGCAGCCCAGCGTTGCCATCTGATGGCTAAACGGTGATCCGCGGACGTTCAACGACGCTGAAGCGGCGATGAAATGACCGGGTGACAGCCGCCAATGCGACGTCAGGCACCAAGGAGGTGTGCGAACGGCTCTCAGCCGTGCCGGGCGCCGATCCAGTGCAGGAGGTCGTGCACGATCTCGTCTTCAAGTCGGTAGCTGACCGAGCGCCCGACGCGCGTCGAGCTCACCCAGCCCTGCTGGCGCAGTACACGAAGCGCTTGCGATACGGCGTTCTCCGATCGGCCGAGCGCGGCGGCGAGGTCACCCACGCAGATGCCCGGTGCGCGGTGCAAGGTGAGCAGGATTTCCAGCCGGTTGGTATCCGATAGCAGGTCGAAGCGCTGAGTCCACACGGCAGAGTCGACGTCGGCCAGTGCCGACGCCGCCTGTTCCACCTTTGACTGGTCACTCTGCGTTTCCACTGCCCACAATCTAATCCAGCCGTCGCAGGGAAACCATGCAACAGGCGGCCGAAGCGCTGCGTATCGTCGGACCCGAAAGAAGCGTGGGCCGCGGGTTCGAGCCGATCGTGCCCATGCGGCAGATTCGCTGCGACGGGATTTCTGTTGGACTACGATGACCCCTTATCCGATACCACGCTGTTCAAAGACTTCGGCACGTGGCTGTCGGCCGCGGACGACCCCTTCCCCCTTGACACGGTGTCCGCCGCGGAGGTGTTCGTCGACTGGTTTGTCGCGCGGGATAACAGTCTCGGCGCGATCAACGAGGACGACATCGTCGAGTACTTGCTCGACTGGTGCCCCGCCAATATGGCGCTCACGTCCGAAGAGTGCCACCTGTGCTGCGCGTCGCTCGGCGCATTTCTCGAGTTCCTCGGAGACACCGGCCGGCTACCGGCGGGGACGGACCGCGGGAATGGGCTGAGCCACTTGGCCTTGGGCCTCGCGTCCGCGATGCACAACACGATGACCAAACCCGAGAGCGACCCAAAAGCCATTTTGACCCACCCGGGTTTCAATCCACCGGGCAAACCACGCTACATCGAACTCCTCGCGTTACCGGAGTCCATGTCCGAAGATGAGATGAAGGCCGAACTTCACTCTCGAATGGCCGAGTTCAAGGCGTTGCCAGCCGATGAGCAGGCCGCGATCATCGAGGCACACCTCCGTGCGGAACCAGAGCCCGTCCTGCTGCCGTTCCTGTATGTGCCGCCGACCGAGGCAGACGTTGAATCCGTTGCCGCAGCGGCACCGCTGCTGCGAAAACTTGAGGCGTTGCGCGACTATCTCGGCGAAACCGGAAAGACGTTGACAGACCGGGGAAATATCAAGCGAGCCGACGGCAAGGCGCTGATCGAGCTGCTCGACACGGGCGACGAAATGGACCCGACGTTCGGCGAGCGAACCTTCAGAACCAGCACGACCGGGCGGCTACCGGGGTTGAACTCCATCATCGAAATCGCGAAAAAGGCTGGCGCCGTTCGCCTGTACCGGAAACGACTGGTACCGGTGAAAAGCTGGTCGCGCGCCTCGATGACGGGCCGGGCGACGTCGGTGTATCGGGCAATCATCGAGCTGGGTGCGCTCGGGTCCAGGGGCGGCACGTACCAAGTGTTCGACAGCGTCAACGACATGCTCGACGGCAGCACTGTGCACTTTCTCGCGCGCATCCTCAACCCCGACACCGCGGTCGATCTCGATGAGCTCGTCGAGTTCGTCGAACCGGTGTTGCGTGACGAGATCGAACCGTATTGGCCGCAATGGTCGGACAGTATCGAAAGCACCGCACGGTACGGCTTGAGCCAGGTTTTCCAAACTCTCGAGGGCGCCGGCGTCGTCGAATGGACCGACCGGCGCCAGGTGGTCCGGACCTTCGACACCTATCCAACCGGTGGAACGATCCGCCTCACCGCGCTTGGTCGCTACCTGGTGCCGATCCACCTGGAAGAAGCCGGCTACTTGCTGCGCCGCGTCGACGACCTCGCCGAAGCACCCGCATCAGCGTTCATCGCCATCCTCGACTCGGTGCCAGACGAGGATCGCCAGATGGTCGCGGACTCTTGGCAGCCCGGTACCGACATTGCCGGGCGCGTGCAACAGATCGTCGAAGTGCTTGGCGCGGTTAATGACCCAGCGTTGCAGCTCAGTGCATTCGCGGCACTGGAACTATTTGACGCCGCCATCGTGGGCCCGCAGTTGCGCGAGCTACTCGACGGTCCTGTGGCGGGTCACGCGGCCCTGTACCTGCTAAGCCGCGGGTTGGCCGACGACGCCGAAGTCCGTCACCTCGTCGACATCGGGGTGTTCGTCGACGTGCTGGCCTCCTCTTTGGACGAACCCGACGTGCTATGCGCGATGTTTTCGCAAGCACCACATCCTGCCGACCAATACACGGCGCTTGAACAGATGTGGCGACACCCGTCGGCACAAACCGCCGCAGTGCTCGACGTGTTGGGGCAGGACCATCCCGACCGCAAGCTCGCCAAGGCTGCCCGCAAGGCCGCGATGCGGCACCGCAGTTGGATGGCCAGCCGCGACTGACGCGCCGGCCGAGCGTGCGCAAACTCGCGACAAACGTCTGCATGTCGGCCGCAAACACGCCCGCTCGCGGGGACAGGCGGGCCGGGCCGAGCTAGTCCAGGAAGCCGTGCAACAGCGTGGCCGAGCCCTCGATGTGGGCCTTCATCGCCTCGGCCGCGCCGTCGGCATCGCCGGCGAGGATGGCCATCACGATCGCTTCGTGCTGCTCGTCGGAGTGCTCGATATTGGGGGGCAGCAACGGGATCTGGTCCAGCAGCGCATTGAGATACATCCTGTTCTCGGCGAGTATCGGCACCAGCGATGGCGATCCAGCGGCTTCGGCGATGGTCAGGTGCAACCGGGAGTCCAGTCGCCGATAGTCGTCGGGCGCCGCCCCGCACAAAACGGTCAGGCGGCTCCCCAGCACTTCGCGCTCGGCGGCGGTCAGCGTGCGGCTGGCCGCCATCCGCGCCGCGCCCAACTCGAGGATCCCGCAGCCGCAGCGCGTCGTCGATCTGCGCGGGTCACCCCGTCGGCGTCGCCGGTGTGCCTCGGCAGCTCGTCGGCCAGGAACGTGCCGCCGTAGCGGCCGCGTCGCGACAGTAGGTAGCCGGCGCCGGCCAACGATTTGATCGCCTCGCGCACGGTGTCGCGGCTGACGCCGAGCCGCGCGGCGAGTTCCCGCTCGGGCGGCAGCGATTCGCCTGGCTGCAACAGGCCGAGCTTTATCGTCTGCAACAGGCGCCCGACGGTGTCTCCGAAGGCGTTGCCGAGCCGCACCGGCCGCAGCAGCGCCTCGCTGACCAGTGCAGCGTCTCGATCGGCGGTCATGGTCTTACAGCGGGGTCACGTAGTGGCCGCTGATGCCGCCGTCGACCAGGAACGTCGAGGCGGTGATGAACGACGCATCGTCGCTGGCCAAAAACGCCACCGCGGCGGCGATTTCGCCGGGCTCGGCAAACCGTCCGACCGGTATGTGCACCAACCGGCGCGCGGCCCGTTCGGGATCCTTGGCGAACAGTTCCCGCAGCAGCGGGGTGTGCACCGGGCCCGGGCACAGCGCGTTGACCCGGATGCCTTGGCGCGCGTACTGCACACCGAGTTCCCGCGACATGGCCAGCACCCCGCCCTTGGCGGCGGTGTAGGAGATCTGCGAGGTCGCCGACCCCATCACCGCGACGAACGACGCGGTGTTGATGATCGACCCGCGCTGCTGGGGCACCATGTGGCGCAGCGCCGCCTTGCAGCACAGAAACACCGACTTGAGGTTGACGTCCTGCACGCGTTGCCACGCGTCCAGGCTGGTGTTCTCGATGAGGTCGTCTTCGGGCGGGCTGATGCCGGCGTTGTTGAACGCGATATCGACCGCGCCGTGCAACTCGAAAGCGGTGTCGAACAATCGATCCACCTCGACCTGGTCGGCGACGTCGACCTGCACGAAGCTCACGTTGAGGTCGTTCGCGACAGATTTGCCGAGCGTCGCGTCGACGTCGCCGATGACGACGATCGCGCCTTCATCGCGCATCCGCTTGACGGCTGCCAGGCCGATGCCGCTGGCCCCGCCGGTGACGACGGCGACCTTGTCCTTGAGCCGCTGGGACAGGTCCATTCAGCTCTCCTCGACTGCGAAGAAGACGTTCTTGGTTTCGGTGAACGACAGCGGTGCGTCGGGTCCGAGTTCACGGCCCAGGCCGGACTGCTTGAACCCACCGAACGGGGTGTTGTAGCGCACCGACGAGTGCGAATTGACCGACAGGTTCCCGGCTTCCACGGCCCGCGACACCCGCACCGCCCGCGACAGGTTGTCGGTCCAGATCGATCCGGACAACCCGTACGGCGTGTCGTTGGCCAGTGCGATCGCGTCGGCTTCGTCGTCGAACGGCAGCACCGTGACCACCGGGCCGAAGATCTCCTCGCGCACGGTGCGGTCGGTGCGCTGCGGCGTCAACACAGTCGGCGGGAACCAGTAGCCGGGTCCTGACGGGGTGTTCCCGCGAAACGCCACGGGCGCGTCGTCGGACACGTAGGACGCGACGGTGTCGAAGTGGGTCCTGGACACCAGCGGTCCCATTTCAGTGTCCTTGGCGCGCGGATCACCCACCACCACGCCCTTCACTGCGGGCTCCAACAACTCCATGAACCGGTCATAGACGCTGCGCTGCACCAGGATTCGACTACGCGCACAGCAGTCCTGGCCGGCGTTGTCGAACACCCCGTACGGGGCGGTGGCCGCCGCCTTCTCCAGGTCACAGTCGTCGAACACGATGTTGGCGCTTTTGCCGCCAAGCTCCAGGGTGACGCGTTTGACCTGCGCGGCGGCACCGGCCATCACCCGGGTGCCGACCTCCGTCGAGCCGGTGAACACGATCTTGCGCACGTCGGGGTGCGTGACGAACCGCTCGCCCACCACCGAACCCTTACCGGGCAGCACACAGAGCAGGTCGGCGGGAAGCCCGGCCCGCACCGCCAACCCCCCCAGCCGGATCGTGGTCAACGGGGTCCATTCGGCGGGTTTGATCAGCACCGCGTTGCCGGCGGCCAGCGCCGGGGCGAATCCCCACGACGCGATCGTCATCGGAAAGTTCCACGGCGTGATGACCGCGACTACGCCGAGCGGTTCGTGGAACGTGACGTCGAGGCCGCCGGCCACCGGAATCTGCTTGCCTGACAGACGTTCCGGGCTGCCGGCGTAGTAGCGCAGCACGTCGCGCGCGTGTCCGGCCTCCCATTCGGCGTTGCCGATCGGGTGTCCGGAGTTGGCCACCTCCAACGCGGCCAGCTCGTCGATGTGCGCATCCACCTCATCGGCGAACGCCCGCAGCGCATTTGCCCGCTCGGCGGGGGGCAGTCCCGCCCAACCCCGTTGGGCGGCCTTGGCGCGGGCGACCGCGTCGTCGACGCCTGCGACGTCGGTCTGCGCGACGGTGGTCAGCACCTCTTCGGTGGCGGGATTGATGATCTGCGAAGTCGTCATGCGCCCAGCCTTTCGGTCGCGAACCCGGCGGCGGCCTGTACCACACCGGCGAACAGCCGCAGATCGTCGAGCCGCTCCTCAGGATGCCACTGCACCGCCAAAGCGAAGTTCTCACCGGGGATTTCGATGGCCTCGATGACACCGTCGGCGTCCTGGGCGCTGATGACCAGCCCGTCGCCGAGCCGGTCGATGGCCTGGTGGTGATAGCACTGGGCATCCGATGATTCGCCGATCAGCGCGGCCAGTCGGGTGCCCGGCACCGTGCGCACCGATGACGTGGAAAACACCGCGTTGCCCTGCTGATGGTGGGTGTGGCCCACCATGTCGGGCAGATGCTGATGCAGGGTGCCGCCCAGTGCGACGTTGAGCACCTGGGCGCCGCGGCAGATGCCCAGCAGCGGCATACCGCGCAGCAGGGCCCCCCGAACCAGCGCGAATTCCAGCGCGTCGCGCACGCGGTTGTCGGCGGTGTCGGCGTCGGTGGCGGGGTGAGGATGCTGGCCGTAGCTGGCGGGCATGACATCTTTACCGCCGGTGATGATCAGCCCGTCGAGCCCGTCGAGCAACCGGTCGGCGATATCGGTGTCGACAGGCTGCGGAGGCAGCAGCGTCGCGATACCGCCGGCCCGGTTGACACCTTCGAAGTAGATCGCCGGAAGAATGCTGGCCCGCACGTCCCAGACACCGGTCTGGGCCTGCTGAAGGTAGGTGGTCAGCCCGAGCACGGGCCGCACCCCTTCTCGGCGTGGATCAGAGGCGCTCAAAGCCGCGCATCCTTTCCCAGTCGGTCACCGCGGAGTTGAACGCCTCCAGCTCCACCCGCGCGTTGTTGAGGTAGTGCTCCACGACGTCGTCACCGAACGCCGTGCGCGCCACCTCGGACTTGCCGAACAGCTCGGCGGCCTCGGCCAGCGTCGTCGGCAGCCGCTCGGCGCTGCTGGCATAGGCATTGCCTTGCACCGGATCCGGAAGTTCCAGTTCGTGTTCCACACCGTACATACCGCCTGCGATCAGTGCTGCCACCGCAAGGTACTGGTTCACATCGCCGCCGGGCGCGCGGTTCTCCATCCGCATGCCGTGGCCGTGGCCGACGACGCGCAGGGCACACGTCCGGTTGTCCAGCCCCCAGGCGATCGCCGTCGGCGCGAAGCTGCCGTCGACAAAACGCTTGTAGGAGTTGATGTTCGGGGCGAACATCAACGTCAGCTCGCGCATCGTGACCAGCTGGCCGGCGATGAAGCTGCGGAACATCGGCGCCATACCGAGCGGATCGTCGGGATCGGCGAACACCGCCGCCCCCTCCTGATCGCGCAGCGAGATGTGGATGTGGCAGCTGTTTCCTTCTCGGACGTCGAACTTCGCCATGAACGTCAGGCTCTTGCCGTGCTGATCGGCGATCTCCTTGGCGCCGTTGCGGTAGATCGTGTGGTTGTCGCAGGTCACCCGCGCGTGGTCGTAGCGGAACGCGATCTCCTGCTGACCGCGGTTGCATTCGCCCTTGACGCCCTCGCAGTACATGCCCGCGCCGGTCATGCCGAGCCGGATGTCGCGCAGCAGCGGCTCCATGCGCGTGGACGCCAGCATCGCGTAGTCGACGTTGTAGTCGGAACCAGGCGTCAGCGCGCGGTACCCCTTCGCCCACGCCTCCCGAAACCCGTCGTCGAACACCATGAACTCGAGTTCGGTGCCGACGTAGGGCACCAGGCCCTGGTCGGCGAGCCGGTCGATCTGGCGGTTGAGCACGCTGCGCGGTGCGGCGGCCACCGGGCTGCCGTCGTGCCAGCACAGGTCGGCGATCACCAACGCGGTACCCGGCAGCCACGGGATGCGCCGCAACGTGGCGAAGTCCGGCGTCATCACCATGTCGCCGTAGCCGGTGTTCCAGCTCGACATGCTGTAGCCGTCGACGGTGTTCATGTCGACGTCGACCGCCATCAGGTAGTTGCAGCATTCCGCGCCGTGCTCGGCGACCTCTTCGACGAACAGCCGTCCCGACACCCGCTTGCCGGTCAGTCGGCCCTGCATGTCGCAGAACCCGACGATCACGGTATCGATGTCGCCGGCGGCCACCAACCGTTCCAGATCGGCCCGCGACAGCATTCCCTGGCCTTCGACCATGTCGTGAGTTTGCCAGCTGTGATGCCAATTGGGACATACGGGCGACAAAGCGCCAGAGAACGGCGCCGACGGTGCGACGGCATCCGACGCAGGCGTTAGGAACTGGCGTGCAACGGGTAGGGTCGAATACGTGTGCGGAGCCACCGGCGAGGTACGTCTCGACGGCCAGACACCCGACATTGCCGCCGTCTCGGCCATGGCCCAGACGATGGCACCCCGGGGGCCTGACGCTGCGGGAGCATGGTCCCAGGGCAGAGTGGCGTTCGGGCATCGCCGCCTGAAGATCATCGACCTTTCGGCAGCCGGCGGCCAACCGATGGTCGACGGCGAGCTGGGGCTCTCGATCGCCTGGAACGGCTGCATCTACAACTACAAGCAGCTGCGCCGCGAGCTCAGCGAGCACGGCTACCGCTTCTTCTCGCACAGCGACACCGAGGTGCTGCTCAAGGCCTACCACCGATGGGGTGACCGGTTCGTCGAACGCCTGCACGGCATGTTCGCGTTCGCGATCGCCGAACACGACAGCGGCCGGGTGCTGCTCGGCCGCGACCGCCTCGGCATCAAACCGCTGTACCTGACCGAGAACTCGGCGCGCATCCGATTCGCGTCGTCGCTGCCCGCGCTGCTGGCGGGCGGTGAGGTCGACACCCGCATCGACCCCGTCGCCCTGCACCACTACCTGAGCTTCCATTCCGTCGTCCCGCCGCCGCGCACGATCCTGCGCGGCGTGACGAAGGTGCCGCCCGCGACCCTGGTGGCGATCGAACCCGACGGCACCACGAAAACGACGACGTACTGGACACCGGACTTCACCCGGCGTGCCGACCGCGCCGACTGGTCCGAACGCGACTGGGAGGACGCGGTTCTGGAGTCGCTGCGCGTCGCCGTCGACCGCCGCCTGGTCGCCGACGTGCCGGTGGGGTGTCTGCTCTCGGGCGGCGTGGACTCCAGCCTCATCGTCGGCCTGCTGGCCGAAGCCGGCCAGCACGGGCTGGCGACGTTCTCCATCGGGTTCGAATCGGTGGGCGGGGTCAAAGGTGACGAGTTCCGCTACTCCGACGTCGTCGCCAAACGCTTCGACACCGACCATCACCAGATCCGCATCGACACCGCACGGATGCTGCCCGCGCTCGACGGCGCGATCGGCGCGATGAGCGAACCGATGATCAGCCACGACTGCGTCGCGTTCTATCTGCTGAGCCAGGAAGTCGCCAAGCACGTCAAGGTGGTGCAGTCCGGGCAGGGCGCCGACGAGGTGTTCGCCGGCTACCACTGGTACCCGCCGATGGGAGAGCCCGAAGCCGAGCCGCTGCAGGGTTCGGTGGACCGCTACCGCCAAGCGTTCTTCGACCGCGATCCCGGCGGGATCGCCGCGCTGGTGACCCCGGCCTTTTTCGCCGACGGCGACCCGAGCGGCGCCTTCGTCGCCGAGCACTTCGGGCGCGACGGCGCCGAGACCGGCATCGACAGGGCGCTGCGGCTGGACACCACGGTGATGCTGGTCGACGACCCGGTCAAACGTGTCGACAACATGACGATGGCCTGGGGTCTGGAAGGCCGGGTGCCGTTCTTGGACCACGAACTCGTCGAGCTCGCCGCCACCTGCCCGCCCGAGTTGAAGACCGCGCACGGCGGCAAGGGGGTGCTCAAGCAGGCTGCCCGCCGGGTGATTCCCGCCGACGTCATCGACCGCCCCAAGGGGTATTTCCCGGTGCCGGCGCTGACGCACCTCGAGGGGCCGTACCTGGACCTGATCCGCGACGCGCTCTACGCGCCCGCAGCCAAGGAACGCGGGCTGTTCCGACCCGAGTCCGTGGACCGGCTGCTGGCCGACCCGAACGGACGGCTGACCCCGCTGCGCGGCAACGAGTTGTGGCAGATCGCGCTGCTGGAGCTGTGGCTGCAGAAACACGGCATCAACGGGGCCGCGGCATGACCGGGCTGGACAACAACGCCGCGCAGCAGCACAGCGAGGACCACACCGAAGCCATCACGCTCGGCCTGCACGACGCCTCGCCACAACACCTGGTCGACGCCATGGCCAGCGATGTCGTCGTCGAGATGGGTTGGGGCCGATTGGTGTTCGGCCAGACGTTCGCCAAGCCCGAAAAGCTCGCCGAGGTGTTGCGCCAGGAAGGCCCCGGTCGGCGCGACATCTGCATCTACGCGCGTGAACCGCATGTGCTCATCGCCAAGGCGCCAGCCGAGTTGTTCATCGACCCCAGCCACACCTACCGGTTGCGCTTCGCCGAGCTCGAGCCGCCCGAACCGGTCTTCAACGGGTTCAGCCTGCGCGGGCTGGAGAGCCCCGAGGACGCCGACGATATGAACCGTGTCTACGTCCAGTGCGGCATGGTCCCCGCCCGGGTCGACGTCATCTGGAACAACCACCGGCACCAGCCGGCCGTCGACTATCTGCTCGCCGTGCGCGACGACGACGGGTCGGTGGTGGGCACGGTCACCGGTGTCGACCACAAGCGGTTGTTCTCCGACCCGGAGGACGGCTCCAGCCTGTGGACCCTGGCCGTCGACCCCACGTCCAGTCTTCCGGGCGTCGGCGCCGCGCTGACCGGGGCGCTGGCCACGCTGTATCGCGACCGCGGCCGGGCCTACATGGACCTGTCGGTCGCGCACGACAACGACGCCGCGATCGCGCTGTACGAGAAGCTGGGCTTCGAACGCGTCCCCGTCATGGCGGTCAAACGCAAGAACGCCATCAACGAGCCGTTGTTCACCCACCCGCCCGAGACCGTCGACGACCTCAACCCCTACGCGCGGATCATCGCCGACGAGGCCATGCGCCGCGGAATCTGGGTGGAGGTGCTCGACGCCGAGGCCGGTGAGATGCGGCTGTCGCACGGCGGGCGCGCCGTGATCACACGAGAGTCCTTGTCGGAGTTCACATCTGCGGTGGCGATGGCGCGCTGCGACGACAAACGGCTGACCCGGCGCCTGGTGTCCGACGCCGGAATCATCGTGTCCCGCGGACGCCTAGCGAGCTTCGACGAACGAGATCACGCCTTCCTCGAGGAGGTCGGCGACGTGGTGGTCAAGCCCACCCGCGGCGAGCAGGGCAAGGGCATCACCGTCGGCATCGACACCGTGGCCGAACTGGAAGCCGCGCTGGCGCGTGCCCGTGAACAGCATCCCGAGGTGCTGATCGAGCAGCGCGCGCCCGGTGACGATCTGCGGCTGGTGGTCATCGACGGCAAGGTGGTGGCCGCCGCGCTGCGGATGCCCGCCGAGATCCTCGGCACCGGTCACCACACCATCCAGGAACTGATCGAGGCCCAGAGCCGACGCCGTGCCGCGGCCACCGGCGGTGAATCCCGTATCCCCATCGACGACATCACCGAAGCGACGGTGCGGGAGGCGGGATGGTCGTTTGACGACGTGCTGACCGAAGGACAGCGGTTGCGGGTGCGGCGGGCTGCGAACCTGCACCAGGGCGGCACGATCCACGACGTGACGGCCAAGGTTCACCCGCATCTGTGCGAGGTGGCGGTCACGGCCGCCGACGCGATCGGCATCCCGGTGACCGGCGTCGATCTGCTCGTGCCCGACGTGACCAAGCCGGATTACGTGTTCATCGAGGCCAACGAGCGTCCGGGGCTGGCAAACCATGAGCCCCAGCCCACCGCAAAGGCTTTCGTCGACTTCCTGTTCCCGGGCAGCCCCGCGCTGCCGTCGGCGTGGACGCCGGAGGAATCACCCACCCCCTGATGGTTACCAGGTGCTGGAGCGCATCACGATCTCGGCGGCCAACTGCGCGGTCGAGTCCTCGGCGTTGCGCCGGCCCAGCAGGTCGACGATCCGGAAGTCGCCGTACACGTAGCGCTGGCTGGCCCGGGTCACCGACCGCGAGGGCGCCGAGCTGACCAGTGCGGTGGTGTTGAGCTCCACCGGCGGGCAGTGCTCGTCGCGCACCACCCCGGACACGTCGGCGACGCACGGGTGGCCGCGGTCGATCACCACCAGCCCGATGAACCGGTCCAGCCGGGTGGCGGCAAGCTCCCAGGCCAACTCGCCGCCGACGCGGTCCCCCACCAGCAGCGCCCACTTCACGCCGAGCGCGTCGAGGATCCCGATCACCGACTTGGCCGTCAGCCGCGGATCGGCGCCGACGACGATGGTCCGCAGCGACGCGGTGTGCAGCCGTTGACACACCGCCTCGTACGCCGTGGGCGAGTGATGGGCAGCGCACAACAGCAGCACCACCGACCCCTTGTCGGGGCCGGAGACCAGGACGGGCACGCTGAACCCGTCGACGGTGACCATGGAGGACGGCACTGGGCCACGCTAGCGCGGGTAGCGCGGCCACGGGCGGGTTTTGCTGTGGACGAACAGCTGGGTCATGCCGCTTCGATGCGCTGCGCCTGTTTGGTTGTCAGATCCAGAAAAGTCTGCGGCAGCGGACCTTTGACCGGCACCGTCGGGTTGGGGGTGGGAAAGGCGACACCGAAAACCGCCATCGGGCCGACGTTCTCGAACGAGAAGTAGACGCTGTTGTCGACGTCGCCGAGGCGCATCGTCTGCTGGTACACCAACGCCTGCGCACGCGGCGCCGCCACCTTGGTGGTGGTGATCGGTATGCCCGGCTCCGACGGGTCGAAGAACGTCTCGAAACGCGCGCAGCGCTCGGCGGTGGCGGCCAGCCGGTCCAGATCCAGCGGCCAGGTCAGCACCGTGATCACCATCCGGGCGCCGTCGTAGCCGACGAGGTATTCCGCGGCACTGCCCGGGCCGCGCTCACCGGAGTCGGCGATCACCCGGGTCAGACCGTCGGAGCAGCCCGCCGGTTTGGACACCATGGACGGCGCGGTAAGCCCGCCCTCGGGCTCGCCGGCGCCCTCGGTGATGCGCTCGTACTGCACACCGGGCGGAAAGTCGGCGGCGCTCAGCAGCACCTTGTCCAGCCGGGCGCCAGGCCACGTCGGGGTGCCTGCGATGTGATGTGCGCACCCGGCCAGGGTCACGGCGACGACGGCCGCTGCGACGACGCGCCGTGTCACGGTGCCAGCTTCGCGGTGATCGTCGGGCGGGGCGGCGGGTCACCGTCGAGCAGATCCAGCACGGCGTCGACGTCGAGGTGGGCGGCCAGCAGATCGGCCATCACATCGAGTTGGGCATCGCGGCGCGCACGGACGTCGACATCGTCGGCGACCACGAACCCCGTCCGGCCCGCGGCCACCGCCACCTCCGAAAGCCATTGCCGCCGAACGTCGTTGTTGTCGAGCAGCCCGTGCCAGTGGGTGCCGAACACCATGTCGCGCCGCACCCCCACGGGGTTCGTACCGCCCAGCCAGTCGTCGGCGGCACAGCGGGTGAGGCGGCCGTGGTGGATCTCATAGCCGTGTAGCGGAGCGTCGTGGTGGCGCAGGGTCTTGTCGGGTGCGAACACGATGTCGGCGTCGAGCAGACCCAAACCGCTGACCGCGCCCTCCCCCGACTCCACGGCATCGTCGATGCGTCGGCACAGCATCTGAAAGCCACCGCACACCCCCAGCACCGGCTTACCGGCTTCGGCGTGCGCGCTGATGGGCCCGGCCAGCCCGCGTCGGCGCAGCCAGTCCAGGTCGGCGACGGTGGCCTTGCTGCCCGGGATGACGATCACGTCGGTGTCGGCCAAGTCGGCGGGATCGGCGACCCAGCGCACCAGCACGCCGGGTTCACACGCCAGCGCCTCGACGTCGGTGGAGTTGGAGATGCGCGGCAACCGGATCACGCCGACCCGCAGCCACTGCATGCCGCGCGGCGGTTGCGGATCCCCGAGCACCTGACGCGCCAGCACCGAGACGGAGTCCTCGGTGTCCAGCCACAGCCCGTCGGCATACGGGATGACGCCGTAGGTCGGCCGACCGGTCAACTGCTGCAACTGATCCAGGCCTGGGGCCAGCAACGCGGGGTCGCCGCGGAACTTGTTGACCACGAACCCGGCGATGAGCCGTTGGTCGGCGCCGTCGAGCACCGCGACCGTGCCGTACAGATGGGCCAGCAAACCGCCGCGGTCGATATCGCCGACCACCACGACCGGCAGGTTCGCCGCCCTGGCCAGCCCCATGTTGGCCAGATCGGTTGCCCGCAGGTTAATCTCGGCCGGCGAACCGGCGCCTTCGCAGATCACCGCGTCGAATTCGCTTTGCAGCTGCCGCATTCCCTCGACCACCACGCCTGCGAGCCGTTCGCGATGGGTGAAATAGTCCCTGGCGCTGACGGTGTCGGTCACCTGGCCGCGCACCACCAGCTGTGAGGTGCGGTCGCTGCCCGGCTTGAGCAGGATCGGGTTGAACCGGGTGTGCGGGGCCAGACCTGCGGCGCGGGCCTGCGCCGCCTGCGCGCGCCCGATCTCGCCGCCGTCGACGGTGACCGCCGAGTTGTTGGACATGTTCTGCGCCTTGAACGGCGCGACGCGGATGCCCTTGCGGTACAACAGCCGGCACAGCCCCGCGACGACCATCGACTTGCCGGCATCCGATGTGGTGCCGGCCACCAGCAGCGCGCCGCTCATTTTTCTTGCGCGAGCAGACGCAGCGGGTTGCTATCCGCGTCGAATTCGCACGCTTCTGCGTCTGCTCGCGGGAAGGCGGTCACAACTGCGTCAGGATTTCGGCGCCGTCGTCGGTGACCACCAGCGTGTGCTCGAACTGCGCGGTCCACTTCCTGTCTTTGGTCGCCACGGTCCAGCCGTCGTCCCAGATCTCGTAGTCCAGCCCGCCTAGGTTGATCATCGGCTCGATGGTGAACGTCATCCCGGGTTCCAGCACGGTCTCCACGGCGGGCTGGTCGTAGTGCAACACCACCAGACCGTTGTGGAAGGTGGTGCCGATGCCGTGGCCGGTGAAATCACGAACCACGTTGTAGCCGAACCGGTTTGCATACGATTCGATGACCCGGCCGACCACCGACAGCTGCCGGCCCGGTTTGACGGCCTTGATCGCGCGCATGGTGGCCTCGCGGGTGCGTTCGACGAGCAGGCGGTGCTCCTCGGCGACGTCGCCGGCCAAGAAGGTGGCGTTGGTGTCGCCGTGCACCCCGTGGATATAGGCGGTGACGTCGATGTTGACGATGTCGCCGTCCTCGATGACAGTCGAGTCCGGGATGCCGTGGCAGATGACCTCGTTCAGCGACGTGCAGCACGACTTCGGGTAGCCCTTGTAGCCCAGGGTGGACGGGTAGGCGTCGTGGTCGACCATGTACTCGTGGGCGACGCGGTCCAGTTCGTCGGTGGTCACACCGGGGGCGACGGCCTTGCCGGCCTCGGCCAGCGCACCGGCGGCGATGCGGCCGGCGATGCGCATGTTCTCGATCACCTCCGGGGTCTGCACCCACGGTTCGCTGCCCTCGCGCGCCGTCTGCATGCCCACGTACTCCGGGCGGGCGATGTGTTTGGGCACCGGCAGGGTCGGTGACACCTCGCCGGGGCGAAGAGCGGTGCGAACGGGCATGACGCCAGAATAGTCGGAGCGTCCGGTTAAATTCGGTGGCGATGACGATCGACGAGGTGGACGCCCAGTTCGCCGCCAGGTTCGCCGAGCGCTTCGCCGACGCCTGGCGCAGCCCCGACCTGGCCAAACATGAGGCGCTGTGGTGCGAGAACACCGTGTTGAGCCAGCCGATGATGGGCACGCTGCGCGGTAAGCAGGCCTGCCTGGAGGCGTCACGCTGCTGATCGGCAAGCTGGTCGCCCGCCCGGCCGGCTGGGACCGGTTGGCGCGCATTGGTTCCCAGCTGTTTCGGCGCTAACGGTCGAACGGGCCGAACCGCCACGGTCGCCGCGGCCCGCGGATGTCGACCGATCCGCACACCACCTTGCCGGTGAGTACGACATGCGGTCTGCCCTCGGCGGGCGCGTCCCTGCGGTGGTCGCGCGCGCTGCCGACGAGCACCTCGACGTCGTCGATCGACGCGCTGGCGCCGTCGGGCAGCCGCAGGTCCAGCCCGCCGAACCTGAGGTCGAGCTCGACGACGACCATCGGGCCGGCGAACCGTGCCCTGGTCAGGTCCAGATCGATCGACCCCATCCGGCGGCGCAGCGCCAGCCGGGTCGGCACCGTCCACTCGCCGTGGCGCTTCAGTGAGCCCAGCACCCCGCGCAGCTCCACCCGGTCGGTGGCCGAGGTGACGATCGCACCGGGTCCGGGCAGGTCGTCGACCAGCGCTTCGAGGTCGGAGTGCAGTCGAGCCTGCGCGACGGCCGCCGAGCGCTCTTCGAACTCGTCGATATCGATGAGCCCCAGCGCGACGGCGTTGTGCAGCCGACGCAGCGTGCCGCTGCGGTCGGCGTCGGATACCCGCATGAAGGCGTGGTCGTCGATCCCTGTCATAGCCCTTCCGACAGGCTACTCAGGCTTGATAGTGCGCAGGCAGTCCGTCGAGCATGCCCTTGAGCATCCGCACCGCGTACTCCGAGGATCCCCCGCCGACGATCAGCGCCGCGAACGCCAGGTCGCCGCGGTAGCCGGCGAACCAGGAATGCGATCCGCCCGCGAACTCCGCCTCACCGGTCTTGCCCCGCACGTCACCGGCGCCCTGCAGACCTTCGGCCGTGCCGTTGGTCACCACCAGCCGCATCATCGGCCGCAGCCCGTCGAGGATCTTGTCGCTGATCGGCTCCAGGTCTCCGTTGACCTCGGTGGGGCGGCCCTGGATCAGCTGCGGCACAGGGGTTCTGCCGGCCGCGACCGTCGCTGCGGCCAGCGCCATGCCGAACGGGCTGGCCAACACCTTGCCTTGGCCGAAGCCGTCCTCGGTACGTTCGGCCAGGTTCACCGTCGGCGGCACCGAACCGGTCACGGTGGTCAGCCCCTCGATGTCGAAGTCGGCGCCGATGCCGTATTTGGCGGCTGCTTTGGTCAACCCGCGCGGCGGCATCCGGCTGGCCAGTTCGGCGAACGTGGTGTTGCACGAACTCGCGAACGCCCGCGACATCGGCACGGTGCCCAGGTCGAAGCCGCCGTAGTTGGGAACAGAGCGGTGCCCGATGTCCATGGTCCCCGGGCACGGCAGCAGCGTGTTGGGCGTGGCCATATCGCGTTCGATGGCCGCGCCCGCGGTGACCATCTTGAACGTCGAACCGGGCGGATACAGCCCCATCGTGGCGATCAAGCCCTCGGCGTCGGCCGCGGCGTTCTGCGCCACCGCCAGAATCTCACCGGTGGACGGTTGCAGTGCCACGATCATGGCCTGCTTGCCGGTGGTGTTGACGGCCTGCTGCGCGGCGTCCTGCACGACCCGGTCGAGGCTGATCCTGATCGACGGCGCCGGTTCACCCGGCACCTCGTGCAGCACGTCGACGTCGACCCCGTTCTGGTTGACGGTGACCACGCGCCAGCCCGCCTGCCCGTCAAGTTCGCCCTGCACCGCGTACCGGACCTGGTTGATGATGGCCGGCGCGAACTTTTCGTCGGTGGGCAACAACGCGGCCTGCGGGGTGATCACCACACCCGGGCGCGCCCCGATGGCGCCTTTGACCCGGTCGTGGTCGGCCTGAGCCAGGATCATCAGGTGCAGCGGCTCTTTCGACGAGCTGGCCAACTCGGCAAGCCGCTGCGGGTCCATGGTGTGGTCGAAGGGGTGCAGCGCCTCGGCGACGACGCGGGCGGTCGGCATCAACGCCTCCCCTGCCGCCTTGGCGTCCAGCGCGTAGCTGTAGCGGTAGCCGGGCACCAGCACTTCGGTGCCGCTGCGTTCGATGACCGACGCGCGCGGTGGTTGGTCGGCGCGCAGCGTGAAGCTCTGGTTCTCTCCGAGTGACGGGTGCAGCCCGGTCGCGCTCCAGCGCACCTTCCAGCGGCCTTCGTCGCGCACCATGTTGAGCTGGCCGTCGTAGGTCCAGGTCCGGTCTTTGGGCAGGTGCCAGGTGTAGCGGTAGGTGATGCTGCCGGTGTCCTCGGTGTACTTGGAGCCCAGGATCTGGGTGTCCAGATGCGTGGCCTGCAGCCCAGCCCAGCCTTCGTTGAGCGCTTGGCGTGCCTGGGCGGGATGGTCGCTGAACTCCGCGGCGGCGGTGGTATCGCCGGTGGCCAGCGCGGCGAAGAACTTTTCGGCGGTCGACTCGGGGCCGGCTGGCCGGGGTGTACACCCCACGAGGCCGACGACCAAAGCCGCGGCCGCAAGGAGACCCGCTACGCGTGATACTGAAGTTGCCATTGGGGCAGATGTTACGAAGCCGAGACCTAAACGTCCCGTAGGCGCGCTCCAGCCTGTCGCCGAAACCGACATTTTGGCGGAAAAGCGCGCGCGAAATCGACCAAAGCGTCGGTCTCGGCGCTCCGCTAGGACCCCGCGGCCGGGGCGCGCACCACCAGCGGCACCGCCGGGAAGTAGGCCGCCATCTCGGTACGCGACTTGCGCAGCGCGGCGGTGCCGTAGCCCTGCTTGCGGTGCTCGGGGTGAATCCAGATCCGCACGTTGACTTCACCGGATACCAGGTCGCCGAACACCATGCCGACCTTGCGCGGCCCGTGCACGGCCACCAGCCACGCGGCCTCTTCGGCGTTGACGCGGCACAGCCCGGCCCGGATCTCCTCGTCGAGATCACCGGCGGGTGCACGCGACCCGTCCCCAGCCTCCCGCACATCGGCGGTGCGCGCCGCGAACACGTCGCGGTCCTCATCGGGGTTGAACGGACGCAGCACCATGGTGTCGACCGGACGGACCGGTTCACCCATGGTGAAGCTGAGCTGGTTGTTGAGATCCTCGAGTTCGGCGGTGATTCTGCGCCGCGCCACCTTGGTGAGTCGGTCGAACGATAGCCGCAACACCGCTTCGGCGGCCATGGCCGACGTGCCGAGGTGCGCGGCGATGGCCTCGATGGCCGCGTCGTAGTCCTCGGCCTCGACGATGACGTCGAGCAACTCGTGACGGTGTTCGAGCGCACGCATCAGCGCATCGGCGATCTCTCTGCGCACCACCCTCGGGTCCACGTCGGTCATGGTCTGAGCGTAACGAGAACGTTCTCAGTCGAGCAGCACCGTGGCGAACGTACCGACCTCGACGAAGCCGATGCGCGCGTACGTCGCGCGGGCCACGGTGTTGAAGCTGTTGACGTACAGGCTGGCGATTCGACCACTGCGCACAATCGCCGACGCCAGCGTCGCGGTGCCCGCCGTGCCCAGCCCGCGGCCGCGGTAGTCGGGGTGCACCCACACGCCCTGGATCTGTCCCACCGACGGTGATTGCGAACCGACTTCGGCCTTGAACACCACTTGGCCGCGGTCAAAACGCGCCCATGCCCGGCCCGCGGCGATCAGCCCGGCCACCCGACGCCGGTAGCCGCGTCCACCGTCGCCGATCCGTGGGTCGATACCTACCTCGCCGATGAACATGTCGATGGCGGCCACCAGGTATGCGTCGAGTTCGTCGGCGCGCACCGGCCGCACAGCCGGATCGGTGGCGCACCGCGGCGACGTGCTCAACGCCATCAACGGCTGGTGTTCACGCACATCGCGGGCCGTACCCCAGGTGCGCTCGAGGCGTTGCCACATCGGCAGCACCAACTCGGCGCGACCCACCAACGACGAACAGCGCCGCGCCGTGCTGGTCGCCTTGTCGGCGAACGCCTCCAGATCGGTCATCTGACCGCGCAGCGGAATGAGGTTGGCACCGGCGAAACACAGGGATTCGTTCACCCGTCGCCGCGTCCAGAGTTCGCCGCCGATCGCCGCGGGCTCCACACCGTGTTCGGCGACCCGCGCGGTGACCATGCAGGATCCGACTGGATCCTCGTCGAGCACTTGCATCACCGCGCCGACGTCGCGCGCCACCGACACCCGTCGATCCTCTGCGAGACGAAACAGCGGCGGAGCCGACATGGAGACTCTTTCTAACCAATCCCGGCGGTGGGTGGCTGCGCTGGCGGAGCCACGTTCAGCTTACGGTGACAATCGGCGAACCGCTCGCAGTTGTTTCGCCGCCGCCATCGGCTTCCCCGGCTGCCTCGCCCAGTTCCGAGGCCAACCGCATCGCCTCCTCGATCAGGGTTTCGACGATCTGTGCCTCGGGGACCGTCTTGATCACCTCGCCCTTGACGAAGATCTGCCCCTTGCCGTTGCCGGATGCGACGCCCAGGTCGGCCTCACGGGCTTCGCCCGGACCGTTGACGACGCAGCCCATCACCGCGACGCGCAGCGGCACATCGAGCCCATCGAGCCCGGCCGTCACCTCGTTGGCCAGCTTGTAGACGTCGACCTGCGCGCGCCCGCACGACGGGCACGACACGATCTCCAGCGAGCGCGGCCGCAGGTTCAGCGACTCCAGAATCTGGTTGCCGACCTTGACCTCTTCGGCCGGCGGCGCGGACAGCGAAACCCGGATCGTGTCGCCGATCCCGCGTGACAGCAGCGCACCGAACGCCACGGCGGACTTGATGGTGCCCTGAAACGCCGGGCCCGCTTCGGTCACCCCGAGGTGCAGCGGGTAGTCACACTGGGCGGCCAGCTGCTCGTAGGCGGCGACCATGACGACCGGGTCGTTGTGCTTGACGCTGATCTTGATGTCGCCGAAGCCGTGTTCCTCGAACAGCGAGGCCTCCCACAGCGCGGACTCGACCAGCGCCTCCGGGGTGGCCTTGCCGTACTTCTCCATGAAGCGCTTGTCCAGCGATCCGGCGTTGACGCCGATCCGGATCGGGATCCCCGCCGCGCCCGCGGCCTTGGCGACCTCCCCGACGCGGCCGTCGAATTCCTTGATGTTGCCGGGGTTCACCCGCACGGCCGCGCAGCCGGCGTCGATCGCGGCGAAGATGTACTTGGGCTGGAAGTGGATGTCGGCGATCACCGGGAGCTGGCTGTGCGTGGCGATTTCGGCCAGCGCGTCGGCGTCTTCCTGACGCGGGCAGGCCACCCGGACGATGTCGCAGCCGGTCGCGGTCAACTCGGCGATCTGTTGCAGGGTCGCGTTGACGTCGTGGGTCTTGGTCGTGGTCATCGACTGCACAGCGATCGGATAATCGCTGCCGATCCCGACGTCGCCCACCATCAACTGGCGGGTCTTGCGCCGCGGCGCCAACGTCGGGGCGGGCAGTCCCGGCATTCCGAGACCGACGCCGACGGCGGAAGTCACGTGTTTCTCTCCTACTGGAAGAGCCTGATCGGGTTGACCAGGTCTGCGGTCACGGTCAGCAGCATGTAGCCGACCACCACCACCAAGACTACGTAAGTCGCGGGCATGAGCTTGAGATAGTTCACCGGAGCCCCCGCCACCATGCCGCGCGCCGACCGGATCATGTTGCGGATCTTCTCGTAAACCGCGATCGCGATGTGACCTCCGTCAAATGGCAGCAGCGGAACGAGGTTGATCGCACCGAGCACGAAGTTCAACTGCGCCAGGAAGAACCAGAACGCCACCCACAACCCGGCATCCACGGTGTCACCACCGATGATGCTGGCGCCGACGACGCTGATCGGGGTTTCCGGATCGCGTTCGCCGCCGCCGATGGAGTGCATCAGCGCGCCCACCTTGGTGGGGATCTTGGCCAGCGCCTTGCCCAGTTCGACGGTCAGATCGCCGGTGAACGCAAACGTCGCCGGTACTGCGGAGAGCAGGTTGTGGTGGGTCGGGCCGAACTGCGCGGCGCTGACCCCGATGGCCCCGACCGTGGCCGGCCCGTCCTCGCCGTCGGCGGTCCAGCGCTGCGTCTGGGTGACGTCGACGACGGTGGTGAACTCGCGCGTCTGGCCGTCCTGGTCACGCTGCACGGTCAGCTGCGTCGGCCCACTCTGTTCGCGCACCGCGGCGGCCATTTCGGTGAAGTTGGCCACCGGGGTGTCGCCGACCGCGACGATCGTGTCGCCGCCTTGGATGCCCGCCAGGGCGGCGGGTCCGGGGCCGGTGCAGTCGCCGAGCTCACCCTTGGTGACTTCGGCTGCCACACAACCGGTTTCACCGACGACGGCGGTGGTGGGCGGATGCAGGTTGGGCAGCCCCCACACGACGGCGATGCCGTAGATCAGGACCAGGCCGATGACGAAGTTCATTGCGGGCCCAGCCGCCAGCACCGCCGTACGCTTCCACGTCTTCTGCTTGTACATGGCGCGCTCGTGCTCGTCGGGCCCCAGTTCCTCGACCGCGGTCATGCCCGCGATGTCACAGAAGCCGCCGAGCGGGACCGCCTTGACGCCGTACTCGGTTTCGCCGAGCTTGTTGGGCCGCCGCGTGGACCACAACGTGGGGCCGAACCCGACGAAGTAGCGGCGCACCTTCATCCCGGTGGCGCGCGCCACCCACATGTGCCCGCATTCGTGCAGGGCCACCGACACCAGGATGGCCAACGCGAACAGCACGACACCGACTACGAACATCATCTGGTGGCGACAACCTCTCGTTCGACCGCGCTGCGTGCCCGGTCCCGTGCCCACCGTTGGGCGTCAAGTACCTCATCCACGGTAGCGGGTTCACCCGTCCATTCGTCGGCACCGCGCAGCACGTCGTCGATGGTGCGCACGATGCCCGGAAACGCGATCCGCCCGTCCAGAAACGCGGCGGCAGCCTCTTCGTTGGCGGCGTTGTATACCGCGGTCAGACAACCGCCTTTCGCGCCGGCGCGCCGGGCCAGGTCGACGGCCGGAAACACCGAATCGTCCAGCGGTTCGAAGTCCCACCTCGATGCGGTGGTGAAATCGCAGGCCAGCGCCGCGCCGGGTACCCGCGACGGCCAGCCCAGCGCCAGCGCGATCGGCAGCTTCATATCGGGTGGGCTGGCCTGAGCCAGCGTGGAGCCGTCGGTGAACGTCACCATCGAATGCACGATCGACTGCGGGTGCACGACCACCTCGATGCGGTCGTACGGCACGCCGAAGAGCAGGTGCGTCTCGATCAGTTCCAGGCCCTTGTTGACCAGCGACGCCGAGTTCAGGGTGTTCATCGGGCCCATCGACCAGGTGGGGTGGGCGCCAGCCTGTTCGGGGGTGACGGTTTCGAGCTGCTCGGCGGTCCAGCCGCGAAACGGGCCGCCCGACGCGGTGAGCACGATTTTCGCGACCTCGGCGTGGGTGCCGCCGCGCAGGCACTGGGCCATCGCGGAGTGCTCGGAGTCCACCGGCACGATCTGTCCGGGTGCGGCGGCCTTGAGCACCAGCGGGCCGCCGGCGACCAGCGACTCCTTGTTGGCCAGCGCCAGCCGGGCGCCGGAGGCCAATGCCGCCAGGGTGGGTTTGAGCCCCAGGGCGCCGACGAGCGCGTTGAGCACGACGTCGGCTTCGGTGTTCTCGACCAGTTGGGTGGCGGCGTCCGGCCCGGCGTAGGTGACGTCACCGACGCGCTCGGCCGCGGCGAGGTCGGCGACGGCGATGTTGGTCACCCCGGTCCCGGCGCGCTGCCGGGCCAGCAGGTCCGGGCTGCCGCCGCCGGCTGCCAGCCCGACGACCTCGAATCGGTCGGGGTTGGCGGCGATGACCTCCAGCGCCTGGGTGCCGATCGAGCCGGTACTGCCCAGCAGCAGCACCCGCTGTCTGTTGCTCACCGATCCATTGTGCCCTGTCTTCACATCCACGAGCAGACAGAGCAGGGGGTCAAAGGCCCCGTTTCCACACGCTTCTGCGTCTGCTGCTCGCGGCCGGAAGGGTGCGCGACTAGAGCTGCTGTAGCAGCCCGTGCATGTCGAGCTGCCCGCGATGGGCCACCAGCGCGTCGCCCTGGAAGCGGTCGATGTGGATCCCCGCGACCGACACCTGGTTGCCCGTCGGCGCGATACCGCGGAAATCGCCGCGGTGCGTCGCCTCGAACCGGCAGCGCGACACCCCGTGGGACCCGTCGACGAGCACTTCCTCGATGACGTGGCGGCCGTCGGGAAACGCCTCGCTGAACTCCCGCAGCTGGGTCAGCCACGCGTCCCATCCGATCGGCCCGGCGCTGCCGACTTCGACGACCACCCGCGGTGACACGAGTTCCTCGAGCGTCGACCAGGCGCGCCTGTCGATCGCGCCGTACAGACCCTCCACCAGTTCGCGGATTTCGTCGGCCTGAAAACTCATGTGCGCACCTTCTGGATGACGTTCTCGGCGAACCGTTCGATCGGTGCGCGGAACCGCTCGACGTCTCCCGTGGGCAGGTCCAGCCCTGCCCACGGACTGCACATCACCGCGGTGATGCCCAAATCCTCGGCACGCTTGTACAGATCCGGTGACGGCGTGTCGGGCAGCGCCAGGATGATCTCGAACGGCTCGTCCTGCCGGCCGTATTCGCGGCGCAACTCGTTGAGCCTGTTGACGTAGGCCATCGCGTCATCCAATAGATAGGCGTAGCCGACCCAGCCGTCGCACAACCGCGCAGCCCGGCGCAGCGCCGCCTCCGACTCCCCGCCGCACAGGATCGGCACCGGGTGCGCCGGATGCGGTTCGATCATCATCTCGGGCACCTCATAGTGCCTGCCGGAGAACCGCAGCCGCCGCGTCACCGCCGCCATCGCGCCGATCAGCACCCAGCAGTCCGGCCACGCCGTCTCCGGAGCCCCACATCGGCTTGCCGGTCGGCGAGTCTGGGTACGGCGACGACAGCTCACGCGGATAGATGAGGTGATCCGAACACACGATGCCGTCGTAACCGGCCTCGTCGAACATCTGCGCCACCGCGACGGTCTCCGACGTCTTCATGAAGGCCGTGCCGGACCAGAACTCCATGCCGCTTCTCCTATTTGGCGGTCAGACCGCCGTCGACGGGCAGCGTCACCCCGGTCAGGTACCGGCCGGTGTCTCCGCACAGGTAGACCATCGCATCGCTGATCGCCTCGGGTTCCACCGGTGGGACCGGCAGCAGCGGTTGTTGCGCGGCGCCGAACCCGGCGTGCTCCTCGACGAAGCGACCGGCGGCCTCGTTGAGGATCATCGGTGTCGCCACGCCGCCGGGATGCACGGAGTTGACGCGGATGTTCTTGGCCGCCAACGAGTTCGCATAGTGGCGCATCAGGCCGACGACGCCGTGTTTGGCCGCGGTGTAGCCGGCCGCACCGTGGCTCATGGTGTCGTAGCCAGAGCTGACGGACTTGAGCCCGGCCGCTGAACTGGTGATGACCACGACGCCGCCGTCCCCGTGGCCCAGCAGGGCCGGCAGCGCCGCCTCGACCGTGTAGTACACGCCCTTGAGCATGATGTCGACGGCGTCGATGAACGACGCCATCTCGTTGCGCCGGTCCCCGATCGCCGGGAAGATGCCGGCGTTGGCGAGCACGAAGTCGATGCGCCCGAATTCGGCGACGCCGCGGTCGACGATCTGTTTCAACCGCGCGAAGTCGCGGACGTCACCGTGTTCGGCCACGATGCGCCGCCCGGTCTTCTCCACGAGGTTGACGGTCTCGTCGAGATCCTCCGGGGTGGGCATCGGATATTCGACGCTGTCGAGTTGCTCGCACAGGTCAACCGCGATGATGTCGGCACCTTCCTCGGCGAACCGGACGGCGTGCGCGCGGCCCTGACCCCGCGCCGCACCGGTGATGAACGCGACCTTGCCGTCGAACTGGGATGTCATGAGGACTCACCCTACGGCGGCGTGTAGTAGGCCTATGCCAGAATGTCGGCTAGCACCGAAGACCGACCGTTAAGGAGCAGCCGTGCCCAGCACCGAGCTTGAGCGACGTACCGGCGCCAACGATGTTGACGTCGAGGATGTGCCGTCGGCCGAATGGGGCTGGTCGAAGGAGAACCCGAAGGTCATCCACATCGGCGGGCTGTTGGCGGCCGCGTTTCTGCTGATCATGATGCACGGCAACCACGTCGGTCGCGTCGAGGACATCTTCCTCATCGGCTTCGCGGCGCTCATCGTCGCCTTCGTCGCGCGTGACTGGTGGCTGCGCCGCCGCGGCTGGATCCGCTAAACCGGGTACACCGGCCGAAACGCTTCGGCCCCGAGGTCGTACAGGGTTTCGGTGGCGCCGACACCCCGGTGCGGCACCCGCGCGGCAGCCAACGCGTGCGCCTTGAACGCCCGCGCCGCGACGCTGAGCCGGTGCTGCTGCGGATCGATGCGACGGCCCAGTTCATCAGGCCAGGACTGCCCCCACACCGTCACCTCGGCGGCCGCGGAGTTCCACAGCGCCAGCACCTTCTCACGTAGTTCCGCGTCGCTGCGCAGCAGGTCGGCGCTGACCGCCAACGCGCCGCCCGCCGAGGGGTCCAGGGCCGAAATCGGGGTGGCGCCAAGGATCGTCAGCGCCCGCACGTCGTCGGTATCGACCAGCACGTTGACGGTCCAGCCGGCGCTGGCCCGGTCATAGATCCAGCCGCCCGACGCCGCAACCAGATCGGCGACGCTGGCGGCCACCACGGTGAGCTGGTGGCGTTCGGCTTCCTTTGCGGCCTCGTCGACCTTGTCGGGCGCGGTGATGGGTCGGGTCGCCATGTCAGTCCTATCCGATCAGTCCATCGCGTGCGGGCGGCACACATAGAGCGTGACATTTTTACGCTGATCTGTAAAGGCTACGAGGTTCGCCGTGATCTCGTGTCGAAACCGGGTAAGTGTGTGCGGGAGTACCGTTTCGACGGCTCGTTCGTGTCAGAGTGGTGTCCATGAGTCTGGTCGCCGGGCGCGGTCCGTTGAGCACGGATCCCGCCGGATGGTTCTCTCCCCCGCTGCCCGAGGTGGTCTATGTCGAGCCGCACCCGCGCCGCGTGCAGGGTCTGCGCGACGGCCGGGCCGTCATCGACACCGAACGGGTGCTGCTGGTGCACCGACGCGGTCATCCGCTGAGCTACGCGTTCCCGGTCGAGAAGGTCGGCGAGCTTCCGCGCGAGCCGGTTTCGGAGGCGCCCGGATACGTGCGGGTGCCATGGGACGCCGTGGACACCTGGCTGGAGGAAGGGCGCCGGCTCGTGCACTACCCGCCCAACCCGTATCACCGCGTCGACTGCCGCCCGACCGACCGGCGGCTACGCGTCACCGTCGCCGACACTACGCTCGTCGACACTGCCGACACGGTGATCGTGTTCGAGACCGCCGTGCAGACCCGTCTCTACGTCGATCCGGAACAGGTGCGCACCGATCTGCTGCGGCGCTCCGACACCACCAGCTACTGCAACTACAAGGGCTACGCCACCTACTGGTCGGCGGTGATCGGCGATGAGGTCGTCGACGACGTGGCCTTCAGCTACGACGACCCGCCGCCCGAAACCCTGCCCGTCAAAGGGTTTTTCAGCTTCGACGGCGAGCGCATCGACGTGTTCGCCGAACTGCCTCAGCCCGCGGCACGCCCCACAGGAACCTGATCGACGCGCGTAGGCTCACCCGGCGGCGATCACCGATCTCCCGAACTCCTCGACGGTGTCGAGCACATGGGCCAGGCTGTCGCCGGGCAGCCCGACCTGCACCCAGGTAACCCCCACGGCGGCAAGTTTTTCCAGCCCGGAGAGGTAGGCGTCGGCATTGAAGCCGTCGCTGCCGGGAGTGCCGCCGTCGGCGTTGGTGAACGTGACGTCGACGGTCGAGAAGTCCCGGCCCGCCTCGTCGAACCGCCTGCGCAGATCGTCGACGCCGGCGGCCAGCCCGTCGGCGTCCAGCTCCGCGGTGCGTGCCGTGCGCGCCAGCATGGCCGGCGCGGCGAACGGACACCACCCGTCACCGAAGGCGGCCACCCGCCTGCGGGCCGCCGCGGTGTTGCCGCCGATCCAGATCGGCGGATGCGGGTCGCTGACCGGACGCGGGTGCGCCGTTATGCCGTCGGCGGTGAAGTGGCGGCCCGCATACGAGAAGTCGTCGGTGGTCCAGATCCCGCGGATGACTTCCAGCGCCTCTTCGAACAGCGCGGCACGTTCGTCGAACTCGACCCCCAGCGCGGCGAACTCCCGCTTGAGATATCCCACCCCGACCGCGAGCGTGAACCGGCCTTCCGACAGCAGATCCAGCGTGGCGCCCGCTTTGGCCACCACGAACGGGTTGCGGTACGGCAGCACCACGATGTTGGGGATCAGCCGCAATGTCGTCGTCGTGGCGGCAGCGAAACCCATCGCCACGAACGGATCGACGGCGTCGTGTCCGCCGGCCTGCAGCCACCGCTCGGTGGGTGCAGGGTGGTCGGTGAACCCGAACCCGTCGAAGCCGGCCTTCTCGGCGGCCGCGGCCACCGCCGCGATCCCCGAACCGGTCACCAACTCCGGGTTGTACGGATGGCTGTGCATCGGATGCGTGAACGCGAACCGCATAGAGGTGCTCCGCTCTAGAACCGTCTTCTTGATTTCTGAGAATGTCGTTACCATGCGGGCAGCCGAATGTACAGGATCTGACGATGGGAACGGTTTCGATGACCAAGCCGGAGATCGGCGTGTATTTACCGCAGATGGGCTTCACCTACGACCAGATCCTGCACCGCACCCGGCGTTGCGAGCAGCTCGGCATCGACTCGGTGTGGCTCTATGACCACCTCTACGGGCCCGGCGTTCCGGACTATCCGTCGCTGGAGGCGTGGACGCTGGCAACAGCACTGCTCAGCCACACAGAACGCATCGAGATCGGACATATGGTGCTGTGCAACCAGTTTCGTCATCCCGCGGTGCTGGCCAAGATGGCCACGACGCTCGATCAGATCTCGGCGGGCCGCCTGCAGCTGGGTATCGGCAGCGGGTCGATCGAGGATGAGCACCACCGGGCCGGGTTGGCGTGGGGAACGTTTCGGGAACGCTCCGATCGGCTGGGTGAGACGCTGGAGATCCTGCACCAGGCGTTCGCGAATGAGGTGATCGACTTCGCCGGCAAGCATTTCGAGGTGCGCGACTTCCCGGTCAAGCCTGGTCCGGTGCGGCGCCCGCCGATCGTCGTGGGCGGTGTCGGCGAGAAGTACACGCTGCCGTTGGTGGCGCGCTATGCCGATGTGTGGAACGTGCCCACCTATGCGCTCGGCGAACTCCCGCACAAGACGTCGGTGTTGCGGTCGATCTGCGACGAGGTCGGCCGCGATTTCTCGACGATCGTGTTGTCGGTGGAGGTTGTGATGGCGCTGGCGCCCGACGACGCGTCGCTGCCCGCGGTGCGGCAGCTGGCCGAAAAGCGTTTCGGCCTACCGGCTTTCGGGCTCAAGGAGGGCGGGCTGGTAGGCACACCGCCGGCCGTCGTTGACCGGCTGCGCGAGCTGCAGGAGCTGGGCTTCGGCCAGATCGTGTTGTTCACCCACGACCGTGGATCCGATGAGACGCTGGAGCTGCTGGCCGCCGAGGTGATCGCCGCGCTCTAGGCGGGCCGCTTGACCGGCGGGGAGTAGTTGGGGCGGCCGAGCCCCAACACGTGCTGGGCGATCATGTTGCGGAACACCTCCAGGGTGCCGCCGTAGATGCCGGTGGGTACGGCCAACCGGAACAGGTACTCGACCCCGCCGTCGGCGGCGGCGCCCTCGGCGTCGACGGGCAGGGCCGCCGCGGCGCCCAGGATGTCCATCAGATCCGGTGTGATATCGCGCATCGTCTGCGCGATCGCGACTCGGCCGAACATCTCGGGGGCGCTGGCCGCGGCCTCCATCCGGGCGATCGCGCGGCCCAGCCGGTATCGCACCGCGTCGTCGTCGCTTGTCACCGCCGCGACCCGGTCGACGGCCTCGCCCAGCAGCAGCAGATGCTCCGTCATGGTCGCCAGCTTCTGCAGGCCCTGCGCGTCGCGTTCCACGGTGCCGTGTTCGGCGTTCAGCGCTTGCCGCAGCACCGCCCAGCCGCCGTTGACCTCGCCGACGCGGTACCGGTCATCGACGCGCACGTCGCTGTAGTAGGTGATGTTGGTGCGGTCGCCGTCGACGGTGCGCAAGGGCTGGATCTCCACGCCGGGGCTGTCCAGCGGCACCAGGAACATGGTCAGGCTCTGGTGTTTGGGCGCATCGGGGTCGGTGTTGGTGATCAGGAAGACGTAGTGGGCGTTGTGGGCGTTGGAGGTGAACATCTTGGCGCCGTTAATAACCCAGCTCTCACCGTCGCGCACCGCACGGGTCTTGCAGGTGGCGACGTCCGAGCCGCCCTCGGGTTCGGTATAGCCCAGGCACAGCCGGTAGTGGCCGGTGAGCACCTTGGGCAGCACCTCCTCGCGCAGTTGCGGTGACGCGAACTGTTCGACGGTGTGCGCGACCATGGCTGTGGTGGGCCAGTGAAACCACGGGGTGTGTGCGCGCCCGATCTCCAGCTCCCAGATGCGGCGACGCACGGCTGAAAAGCCGCCCTCGGACTCGGGTTTGAAGTCGGCGGCCAGATAGCCGCGTGCGCCGAGCGCCAGATGCACGCCCTCGTCGAAGTTCTCACCGGTCTCGCGGTCGCGGCGGATGACCTCGTCGGTCACGACCGTGCTCAGGAAGCTACGCAGTTCGTCGCGGAACGCCCGGTCCTCGTCGGACAGCTGCACGTGCGAGAAGTCCACCGAGACACCGTGACATTCGAATGCCTTTTTGTAAAGTACCCGGATGGGTATTGTGACCACGACTTCGGAAACCACCTTCGCCGAGGCGCCGGAGGTGATCTATGACTTCGTCACCAACCCCGCCAACTGGACGAAGACCTACCCCGGTAGCGCGCATATCGATGGCCTGCCCGCGGACCTGCCGCTGAAAGTCGGTGACACCTGGACCGAGTCGGGACCCGACGGCGACCGCATCTTCACCTGGCATCTGGCCATCGCCATGCGCCCGAGCATGTGGGTCTTCAACTCGGTCGGTCGCCTCGGGCACGACGCCGACGGCAACGGCGGCATGGAAGGCCGCATCACGGTGCAGTACCACTTCACCCGGCCCGGACCGATCGTCACGTTGTTCACCAGGACGATGACGGTCGAGGCCTACAAGCACGCTCCGCTGCCCGACGGGTTCTTCCGCACCGTCAATCCCGCCCACATCGACGCCTACCACGCCGCGGTCGCTAGGGAGCTGGCGTCGTGATTTGTGTGCGTTCGCGAGCGCCACGCGCGCCTGAACGCACACAAATCACCAAAGCGCTCTGCGCAGCGCGGCCCCCTGGAGGGCGAACAGCTGCTCGCTGACTTCCCAGTCCGGCAGCAGCGAATCGAAGCCGTGACAGGTGCCTGCGAACACGTGCAGCTCCGTGGCCACCCCGGCCCGCAGCAGCCGGGTGGCGTAGTCGATGGCTTCGTCGCGCAGCGGGTCGAGATCTGAGCAGCTGATGAAAGCTGGTGGCATACCGGATAATTCGTCAGCACGGGCGGGCGCAGCATCGGCGGTCACCAGTTGGCCGGCCAGGTAGTGGCGCCACATCGCTTCCGTGGCCGGGCCGTCGAATCCGGGCGTGGTGTCGAACTCCTGCTTGGACGGTGTCGGGCGGTCGTCGAGCACGGGTTGGTGCAGCAGCTGAAATTTCACGGGCGGGGCGGATCCGACTGCGGCGCGCTGGGCCAGCCGTGCCACCAGCGCACCGCCCGCGCTGCTGCCGGCCACCGCCAGCCGGCCGGAGTCGATCCCGAGCACCGATGCGCTGGTCACCGCACCCTCCAGCACCGCCGACGCGTCGTCGAGCGCGGCCGGATACGGGTGTTCGGGCGCCAGCCGGTAGTCGACGGAGACCACGGTGCAGCAGCCACGCCTGGCGAACTCGACGCACTGGCGGTGGTCGGTGTCGAGGTTTCCGAGTACGAACGCCCCTGAGTGGCAGTAGATCAGCGCAGGTGCCGGGGACGACGTCGCGCGGTAGATCCGCACCGGGACCGACGCCACCGTGCGGTTCTCGACCTCGACGCCGATGGTGTCGACGCCGCGGGCCGTTTCGGCGCGGCGCTGGCTCAGCGAATCCCGGACGACGCCGAGCACGCTCGGCGTCAGATCGGTGCGGGCCCCGGCGAGATGGCGCAGCGCGGGGTCGAGACGCTCGGCGATGTTCACGGCCCGGCTACCGGTTGGCCGCCGTACGCGGTTCGGCAGCAGCGGAGTTCGATCGCACCGGCGCATCGAACGTGTAGTCGGCGGGCCGGAACCGGCGCGTCATCGCCCAGAACGCGCGGGCGCTGCGGGGCCACTGGGTGACCACCCGGCCGTTGGGGGCACGGAAGTAGTTGCTGCACCGGGTGAGCCAGACAGTGCCCTTCATCCACTCGTCGATCTTGGCGAGAAACGCCGCCGTGGTCGACGGTCGGACCGCGATGTAGGGCTTGCGTTTGCGCCGCATGTACTTCAGCGCGCTCACCACGTAGTGCGCCTGGGCTTCGAGGACGAAAATGACGCTGTTGGAGCCGACGTTGGTGTTCGGGCCGTAGAGCAGGAAGAAGTTCGGGAAGCTTGGGACGGTCATGCCCAGGTAGGCGTGCGCGCCGTCGCGCCACGTGTGCCGTAGCGTCGTCCCGTGCTCGCCGACGACGTCGAGTTGGCCCAGGTAGTCGGCGGCGGCGTAGCCGGTCGCGCACAGCACCACGTCGACGTCGAGTTCGCGGCCGTCCTCGGTGATCAGGCTGCATGCGCGCAGCGACCGGGCGGGGCTGTCGACCACCTCGACGTGCGGTTGGGTCAATGCCTGCAGGTAGTCGGTGGCGAACACCAGCCGTTTGCAGCCCAGCGGATGCTCGGGGGTGATCTTGGCCCGCAGTTCGGCGTCGGGCACGGTGGCTTCGAGGACGCGCAGCGCGATGTCGCGGAACTCTCGGGTCTTGTCGCTGCCGTGCTCGATCACCGAGATGTTGGCCTCGCTGCGCAGCCACAGCCGGGTGCGATAGATCTTCTTGGCCAACGGGACATGGCGAAAGACCCACTTCTCGCGCTCGGAGTAGGCCCGGTCGGGTTTGGGGAGCACCCATGTCGGTGAGCGTTGCACCGAGTACACCTTCTTGGCCACCTTGGCGACCTCGGGAACCAGTTGTGCCGCGGTGGATCCGGTGCCCAGCACCGCCACCCTGGCGCCGGTGAGGTCCACCGAGTGGTCCCAGCGCGCGGTGTGCATCAGCGCTCCGGTGAACGGCTCTTCTTCGGTCAATTCGGGCATGACCGAGCGGGTGAACATCCCCACCGCGGAGACCGCGATGTCGAACCGGTACGTCTGGCCGTCGGCGGCGGTGAGTCGCCATTCGCCTGCGGTGTCGTCCCAATGCGCTGCGACGATCTCGGTGTGCAGCTTCAGGTGCGGTTCTAGTTCGTAGCGGCGCGCGCAGTTCTCGAAGTACTCGAGGATCTCGGGCTGTGCCGACCACAGCCGTGACCAGTCGGCGTTGAGGTCGAAGGAGTACGAGTACAGGTGCGACTTGACGTCGCAGGCCAGGCCCGGATAGGTGTTGATGCGCCAGGTGCCGCCGACCCCGTCTTCGCGATCGAAAATCGTGAAGTTGTCAAATCCGGCTTTACGCAGGAGGATTCCCAGCGCCAACCCGCCCGGCCCGGCGCCGATGATGCCGACCGACAGGTTCATCCGATGCGCAGGCATTGTCCTCCGTCCACGACAAGTTCGCTTCCCGTGATGAACGACGCCTGATTGGAGGCCAGGAACGCCACGGCGTCGGCGACCTCGACGGGTTGTCCGAGCCGTCCGAACGACGCGGTGAGCCGGCTCTGGGTCGCGTCGTCGAGCATCGGTGTCGCGATCGGCCCGGGGAAGACAGCGTTTACCCGGATGTCGTCGTGCGCCAGTTCGGCGGCAGCGATCTGGGTCAGCCCGCGCAGCGCCCATTTCGAGGAGCCGTAGGCGGCGTGATGCGGAAACGCCCGCATTGCGCCGGTGCTGCAGGTGTTGACGATTGCCGCGCCGTCGGCGGCCCGGAGGTGCTCGAGCGTGGCCTGGATGCCTAGGAACGGGCCGAAACAGTTGACACGCCAACTGCTTTCGAAGCCCTGCGGGGTTTCGTCGGCCAGCGCGGCGCGGTGCAGCACCCCGGCGTTGTTCACCAGCGTGGTCAGCGTGCCGAACCGGTCGGCGGCGGCGTCGACCGCGGCGCGCCACCCGTCTTCGGAGGTGACGTCGAGCGCGACCGAAAGAACACCCTCGTCCGCGATGTCGATGGGCAGCACATCGCATGCGGCGACCAGGAACCCGTCCGCGCGTAACCGCGCCACGATCGCCGCACCCTGCCCCCGCGCGGCGCCGGTCACCAGCGCGACCCGGTCGCTCATTGTCACTGTGCCTCCCGCAGGTAGTCGGCGGCGCCCCTGCGCAGCGCCTGCGACTCCGAGGCCAGCGTAATCATCTGAAATCCGGTCTGCGCCATCGTCTTTGCGTGCGGCCCGGCACCGGCGTGGATGCCGGCGATCAGCCCGGCCGCTGTTGCGGCGTCGTGGGCGCGGATGATCGCATCCTGTACGGCCGGTGCGGTCCACGCCTCCGCCGGAAGGCGCCCGAGGCTGATGGCCAGGTCCGCGGGTCCCACATAGATTCCCGAAAGACCGGGCACGCCGCAGATCTCGTCGAGCGCCGAAAGCCCTTGCGCGGACTCGATCATGGCCAGCACCGTCACCCGCGCCTCGTGCTCAGCGGGTTCTCGGCCCAAACTGGCCCGCAGCGGACCGTAGCTGCGCACCCCGGCCGGCGGGTACCGGGTGGCGGCGACGGCGGCAGCGGCCTGTTCGGGCGACTCGACCATCGCGACGATCACCGCGTCGGCGCCTGCGTCGAGCACCCGGCCGATCGGTGCGGGGTCCGCCGACGCCAACCGCACCGCCGTGCCGATCGGCACGTGCTCGAGCCTGCGCAACAGCAGGGCGACGTCGGCGTCGTCGAGATACCCGTGCTGAAGGTCGAATCCGACGTAGTCGTAGCCGGCGTGGGCGAACTCCTCCGGAGCGATGATGGTCGGGCCCACCACCCAGCCGCCCCACACCCGCTCTTTGGCGGCCAGTGCCTGCTGCAGGCTACTGGTCACTCGACGATCGCGATCTTGATACGTTCGGGCGTCGGCCGGCAGGCCAGCTCGAAAGCCGCCTGGACGTCGTCGATACCGAACGGGTGGGTGACGTAGGCGGGTAGCAGCTCGGGGTGTTGGCGGGCGAAATCATCGGCGGCAGAGAGCATTCGGCGCCGCTCAAGGGTCACCCCCGATTTGAGCGTCAAGTTGTTGCGCAGCATGGTCCGCATGCTGATCGGGTAGCTGTCGTCGTCGGGCACCCCAAAGTAGAACACCGTGCCGCCGGGTGCGGTCGCCTCGATGGCATGGCCGAGGGTGGCGACCTGGTGGCCGACCGCTTCGATGACCACATCGGGGCGGTCGTCGGGGATCCGGTGGCTGACCCACCGGTCGCTGGTAGCGCGCACGATGGTGTCGACGCCGAACCGTTGCCCGATGCCGTCGCGGTCGACGGGATCCACACCCGTCACCCTGCGAGCTCCGAAAGCCTTTGCGACATAGGAGAACAGCAGCCCGATCGAGCCCTGCCCGATGACCGCGACATGGCGGCCTTTGACGCTGCCGATCTGCTCCATCGCGTACAGCACGCAGGCCAGCGGTTGCAGGGCCACCGCATGCTGGGGGCTCAGCGCCGGGTCGTAAGGCGCCAACCCGTCGCCGTCCGCGACGACGTGCTGCATCAGGCCATCGAATCCCGACGCCCAGCCCACGACCGGATCGCCGACGCCGTGGCTGCGGTGCCGGCTCGCGATGACCTCCCCGACCACCTCGTGAATCGGGAAACCCGGTTTCTCCGCGGCGTATTGGCCCGCATCGCCGGCGATCTTGCCGCGCACGCCGCGAAACGGCGACAGGTCGCTGCCACACACCCCCGCGGCGCGGAACCGCAGCAGCACCTGGCGGTCACCCAGTGATTCGGGTGAGATCTCGGCGACGTCGTGGCGTTCGAAGGTGTAGGGCGCCACCAGCCGGTAGGACCACACGTCAGACCTCCACCTGGACGGGAACACTGTTCCAACCCCATTGGAAACTCGACGGCGGCCGTGCCGCAGCTTCGCAGACGATGCGCCATTCGGGTACGCGGCGCAGCCATTCCGACACCAGGATCGCGATTTCGAGGCGTGCGAGATGCACACCGAGGCAGAAGTGTTGACCGCGGCCGAATGCCAGCAGCCTTTCGATCGGCCGGTTCCAGACGAACGCGTCCGGTTCGGGGTATTCGCGTGCGTCGCGGTTGGCCGAGGCGAGCAGGGTGATGATCCTGCTACCAGGGCCCAGCGTGGTGTCGGCGATCGAAAACGGTTTGCGTACGGTGCGGGCGAACCACTGCGCGGGGGCGCAGTAGCGGATCATCTCCTCGCGCGCGACGGGCACGTTGGCGGTGGGGTCGGCGCGCACGGCGGCTAACTGGTCGGGATGTTTTGTCAGTTCCCACAATCCGTGTGCGACAATCTTCGGCACGGTTTCGGTGCCGCCGATGAACACGCCCAGCATCTGGGTGGCGGCTTCGACGTCGCCCAACGCCGACCCGTCGGGCAGCCGGTAGTCGAGAAGGTTTTCGGCGATCGGGTTGTCGCTCACCTCGGCGCGGCTGCGCTGCACCAGCGGGATGAGATATTCCAGATAGCCGGGTCGGGCGTTACCCACCTCCACACCGCTGCCCGGCTGGGCGAGGCTGCCCGCATTGACGGTCGCCAGCACCTCGGGCGCGAGTTCGACCGGCATGCGCAGCAGATCGCAGACCACCGATGCGGCGACGATACCGCCGTAATCCTGTGTGAGGTCGAAGGATCCGCGCGGCAGCAGTTCATCGAGTCGCTCATTGGCCAGGGCGCGGATCCGGTCGGCCATTGCGGCGACGGGCTTCGGCCGGAACTGCCCGGCGGTGCAGCGTCGCACGCCCTCGTAGATCGGGCTGTCGAAGTTGGCGTGAAACGGCATCGGATGCAGCGGCGGGTCGGGCACCGGACCGTCGTTGTGGTGTGCAAGAACCGTGGCGGCGGGCAAGGTCCCCTCCGAGGCGACGAAGGTGCCGTCGTTGACGGCCAGCACCCGCCAGATGTCGTCGAACCGCGACAGCGCGTAGGTGTCCCACTTCTCGACGTAGTACACCGGGTACCTCTCGCGCAGCACCCGGTAGTACGGTAGCGGGTCGGCCATCACGGCGGGATCGAACGGATCGTAGGAAAACGTTTGCAGCGCAGTAGTTGTCATTGCAGTGGTGATGGGGGTAGGGCCGCCAGAATGGAGTCTTCCCAGCCGTCGCGCAGGGCGGGCGCGACGCTCATCCAGGTGACGATTTCGGCGGGCGGGTTGTCTTTCCAGGACGGGTAGTGGTTGGCGAAGCAGTCCCAGTCGCCCTCCAGCGCCCAGTAGTGGATCACCTCGTTGAACCGGAACGTCGTGATGAACGAACCGAGCCAGCGCTTACCGGTGCGCTCCGACCACGGCACGTAGAGGCGCTCGAGCTCGCGGATGTAGTCGTCCTGACGGCCGGGTTTGGTCTGCATGATCTCCTGGATCACCAGTCCGGCTGTGCAGTTGGCCTCTTGCAGCTGCGCCAGCGTCCTGTTGCTCCGGCCGGCGTACATGATCCGGCCCTCGCCGCGGGCGCCGGTCTCGGCGAGGAACTGCGACCATTTCGCCACGGCCGCTTCGTGGCTGCCGCCACGGGCCTGCGCGCTGCCGATGCGCGCGTAGTCGGCGAACTGGTCGATCTCCCAGATGATCGTCACCTGAGGCCAGTGGCCGTTGTACGGGGTGGTCTCCCAGATCCCGAACAGCCGCGCCCCCAGTTCGGCCATCATCGGGTGGTAGACGTCGCTGAACGTCTCGGTGAAGCGCTCGGCACGGCCGGAGCCGAGGTCGATCGTTTCGTGGAGGTAGAGGAGGGTGTGGCCGTGGTATCGCTTCATGAGCTGCGCCCATTTGACAGTAACACCCTGCGAGCGTGACACTTAGCGCGTGATTTGTAAAGGTGTCGAGGTGTTGAGCCCGCTGGCAAACGGGTTCTGCTTCGGCGAAGGCCCGCGCTGGTTCGAAGGGCTGCTGTGGTTTTCCGACATGCTCGGCGAGGCCGTGCACACGGTGACCCTGCAGGGCGCGATGACCACGTTGACGTTACCCGGTCACGCCCCCTCGGGTTTGGGCTTCTGCCCCGACGGTTCGCTGCTGATCGTCTCGACCCAGAAGCGCGCGGTGCTGCGCTACGACGGCGACACCGTGACGACCGTCGCCGACCTGTCTGCGACCGCACCCGCGGACCTCGGCGACATGGTCATCGATGACGTCGGCCGCGCCTACGTCGGATCACAGGCCTTCGAAGGCGGCGTGATCATGCGGATCGACCCCGACGGCACCCCGACCGTCGTCGCCGAGGACCTCGCCTTCCCCAACGGGATGGTGCTGACACCGGACCGGGCCACGCTGATCGTCGCGGAGTCCGTCGGGCGACGGTTGACGGCGTTCACCGTCGCACCGGACGGGTCGTTGACCGACCGACGGATATTCGCCGACGGACTCGACGGCCCACCCGACGGGATCTGCCTCGACGCCGACGGCGGGGTCTGGGCGGCGATGACCCTGGCGCACCAATTTGAGCGGATCACCGAGGGCGGCAACGTCACCGACCGCATTGACATCGGCGACCGGGCCGCGATCGCCTGCATGCTCGGCGGCCCGCAGCGGCGCACCCTGTTCCTGCTGTCGGCCGCCGACGCCTATCCGAAGCGGTTGGCCGGCACCAAGAATTCCCGCGTCGACACGACGACCGTCGAAATCCCCGGAGCCGGCCTGCCATGAGCGAAGCTTGCGAGCGAATCATCAACACGGAATGCGGCGTCCGAGCCGGCGAGGCCGCCGCATGAGCGACGCGTACTACGAACTGATCGACAGCACCGATCCACTCGGCGAGCGGTTCGCCGCAACCGATCTGGTGCGCAGCACCTGGTCGGCGAGCATCCAGCACGGCGCCCCCGTATCCGCCTTGCTGGTGCGGGCTTTGGAGCGTTGTGAGGCGCGGCCGGACACGCGGCTGAGCCGGGTGATGGTCGATCTGCTCGGCGGTGTTCCCGCCGAAGGCGATCTGTGGGTGCGGTCGCGAATCGAGCGCGCTGGCAGGCAGATCGAGTTGGTGAGTGCCGAGATGCTCGCATGCGGCCCGCACGGTGAGCCGCGCCCGGTCGCCAAGGCCAGCGGATGGCGGCTGAAGACCATCGACACGGCAACCCTGCGGCAGGCGTCGGCGCCGCCGCTGCGCCCGGTCAGCGAGGCACGCAGCCGCGATATGAAAAAAGACTGGGACCGCAACTACGTGCACAGCCTGGACTGGCGGTGGCTGACGAAGCCGCTCAGCGAGGAACCCGGCGAATCCTGGATCAAACCGGAGGTCGATCTGGTCAATGGCGAGTCCATGACACAGCTCGAGCGGTTGTTCGCCGTCGCCGACGACGCCAACGGCATCGGCACCAAACTCGACCCCACCAAGTGGACGTTCATGAACACCGACCTCGTCGTCCACATCCACCGAGTCCCCGACGGCGAGTGGATCGGCATCCGCGCCGACACCAATTACGGGCCCGACGGCATCGGCACGACGATCGGCTCGCTGTTCGACGAAACCGGCGCGGTCGCAGGCATTCAGCAGTCGGTGCTGGTACGGCCGATGCCCGGTCGCTAGCCCACGCACTCGCCGGTGGGCACGGGCGCCGAACCGTTCGCACTGACCGCCATGCCGAAGAGCTGTTTTGCGGTGAGCACGAAGCTGGAGTCGGGATCCTCGACGGCCGCGCCGAACGCGACGCCGAGGATGCGGCTGTCCAGATCGATGAGCGGGCCGCCGGATCCGCCTTGGCGCACCCCGCCGCGCACGATGTACACCTCGCGGTGCACGGTTTTGGTGCGGTAGATGTCGGGCCCGCTGAGCTCGATGACGTCGCGGATGCGCGCCGGGGTGGCGACGAACGGGCCGCCGCCCGGGTAGCCCAGGATCAACGCGTCCGTGCCGGACGGGGCCACCTCCTCGGCGAAGGCCAGCGGCGGCGCCTGCAACCCGGGCACGTCGAGGATGGCGATATCGGCGTCGGGGTCGTAGAACACGACCGTGGCCGGATAGTCCCCGCCGTCGACGGACACGGTGATGTCGGTGGCGCCTGCGACGCCGTGGGCGCTGGACATCACCCGGTTCGGCGCGAAGACCACACCGCTGCCGTCCAGGATCTTCTGGCAGGACGGCGCCATGCTGTGGATCTTGGCGACGCTGCGCTGCGCCTCGGCGACCACCGGGCTGTTCGCCAACGCCGCATCCGGTGGCTCCACCTTGGCCACCGTCGCCGTCTCGGCCGGTGGCAGCGTGACCTCAGCTGCCGGCCAAGGGCCCGAGCACCCGGCCACTACGGCCAACAAGAAGGCCCCGGTCAAGACGCCGGCGACCACCGCCACCGCCCGTCGAATCGGTCTCATTGAGAAAACGATAGATGTAAGCCGCGGTCCGCTATTCGGCGGTTCAGCCGATCAGGCGCAGCGCCGCCGCCGGGCACTGCGTGACGGCCCGCTGCATCCGCTCCCGGTCGGATCCGGGCCGTTGGTTGCCGTGGATCTCCACGACGCCATCGTCGCTCACCTCGAACACGTCTTCGGCGACCGCTTCGCAGATGCCGTGTCCGGTGCACTTGTCGAGGTCCACTTCGACGCGCATCAGCTCTGCTAGCGAAGGTGCGCCGGTAGCCGTTTGATCCCGTGCACGAAGTTGCTGAGCAGCAGATCCGGTTCGCCGAACTCGATCCTCGTGAGCCGGGTCAGCAACTCGCGGAACAGGTTTCGCAGCTCCGTCTTGGCCAGCTGGTTTCCGAGACAGAAGTGCGGCCCGCCACCGCCGAAGCCCAGGTGCGGGTTCGGTGAGCGTTGCAGGTTGAACGTGTGCGGGTCGTCGAAGACGGTCTCGTCGCGGTTGGCCGAACAGTAGAACAGCCCCAGCTTCTCCCCGGCGCTGATCTGCTGGCCGGCCAGCTCGGTGTCCTCGGTGGCAAACCGGGCGAACTGCAGCACCGGGGTGGACCACCGCACGAATTCCTCGATCGCCCAGGTGATTCGCCCGTCGAAGTCCTCCATCAGCCAGTCCCGCTGCGCCGGATGGTTCACCAGCGCCAGCATCGCGTGGGACGTCGTCTGTTTGGTGGTGTCGTTGCCCGCCGAGGCGAGCAGCAGCAGAAACGCGCCGACTTCCGCATCGGTGAGCCGGTGTCCGTCGACCTCCGCCTCGACTATGCTGGTCATCAGGTCATCGCCGGGGTGTTTGCGCCGGAACTTGGCGAGCTCGATACCGGTATTGACCAACAACATCATCTCGCTCATGGTGTTTTCGGCCCGCTCTTCGAGCGAGCTGTACTCGTCGTCGCTCATCGAGAACAGCTTCTCGGCGGCCTTGGCGACCGCTTCACGTTCCGACGGTGCCACGCCGAGCATTTCGGAAATGGTGAGCATCGGAAGCCGGGCCGAGCACGCCGTCACGAAGTCGACGTCACCCGCGCCGACCAGGTCGTCGACAACGCTGACCGCGTTCTTGTGGATCTGGTCTTCGATTTGGCGCACGTTGCGCGGGGTGAACGCCGCGCTGACCAACCTGCGGTACACGGTGTGCTGCGGCGGATCCATCCCGAGAAAAAACGTGGCGATCTTCTGCACCTCGGCGGGCATCGGATCCAGCGCGACGCCCTGCGCCGACGTGAACAGTTCGGGGTGCTGGCTGACGTAGACGATGTCGGCGCGGCGCGTCACCGCCCAGAAGCCCGACTCGACCATATCGAACAGCGACGGCAGCGGCTCATGCCAGCTGAGCCCTTCTCCGGCGCGCAATTTCGCGAAGGTCTGGTCTCGAACGCCGAAGGGTTGGCTCCAGAACTTGCGCGTCGAGACGTCGTGCGGGCTGTACTTTCGAAACTGCGGGCTGGTGACAGTCACCGGCTCAGCGTGACACTTGAGCAAATTTTTGTAAAGCTATAACGATGCCGAACCTTTGGCCCGAACCCGATATTCCTACCCGGGAACGGCTGCTGGCCGCCACCGCCGAGGTGCTCGGTCGTCACGGCATGACGAAACTATCCCTGTCGGAGGTCGCGCAGGAGGCGGGCGTGTCGCGGCCCACGCTGTACCGATGGTTTCCCTCCAAACGGGACTTGCTCGACGCCTTCGTGGTGTGGGAGCGCCAGCTCTACGAACGCGCGGTGACCGAGGCGACGTCCGGTTTACCGCCGGGTGAGCGACTCGACGCCGCGCTGCGGGTGATCGTGGAACTGCAGCAGTCCTATCCCGGGCTGCGGATGGTCGACATCGAACCGGAACGGGTCATCAAGCGGTTGTCGCGGGTGATACCGCTGCTGCGCCATCGGCTCGAGCGGCTGGCCACCGGGCCCGACCCCGGGCTCGCGGTGGCGACCGCCGTGCGCGTCGCGGTCTCGCACTACCTGGTCCGCAGCGACGACGACGAGGAGTTTCTCACCCAGCTGCGACACGCCGGCCGCATCAAGCATCACGCGCCCTGAGTTCGGCGAGCACCTCCTCGGTGTGCTCACCGAGGCGCGGCGCTGCCGAGCGCGGAGCCCACGGGGTGGCCGAAAAGTCGGCGGGCGAGGCGATCATCGGCACCGAGGCGTCGCCGTCGGGCACATCCACGATGCCGCCGGCGGCGTGGAACTGATCGTCGGCCAGCACGTCTTCGACGGAGTTGATCGGCGCCCAGAACAATTCGGGTTCGGCGGCAAAGGTTTCCGACCATTCGTCGAGGGTGCGGGTCGCGAAGATCTCGTCGAGTTCGGCGATGAGCTCGACTGCGTGCACCGCGCGCGAGCGCGCCGTCTCGTAGCGCGGATCGGTCAACCACTCGGGCCGTCCGACCGCCCGGCACAACGGCGGCCAGTGCCGATTCGCCTCCAGTCCGACGATCCAGAACCGGCGCCCGTCGCCGGCGGTGTAGTTGTTCATACAGGGGTTGGCCATCGTCTCGCGTTGCCCGATCGCGATGGTGTGGCCGGTCAGCAGGAACGTGTTGAGGTCGAAGCTGACGGTGTAGGCGCCCTGCCGGTACAGCGAGGTGCTCACCAGTTGGCCTTGGCCGGTGCGGGTGCGTGCCACCAGCGCCGCGCACAACGCGGCGGCCAGCGTCATCCCCGCCGCGTGATCGCCCATGCCGCCGCGCTGAAACGGCGGCGTCTGGCCGGGTCGGGTCAACAGATGTGCCAGCCCGGCCCTGGCCCAGAACGCGGCGACGTCGTATGCCGCCCGGTCGCCGTCGGGCCCGCTCTCGCCGTAACCGGTGATCAGCCCGTACACCAGCGCGGGGTTGCCCGCCGCCACCGTCGCGAAGTCCAGCCCCATCCGCCGCAGCGCGCCTGGGCGCACGTTGGTGAGGAAAACGTCTGCGCCAGAAAGTAATTCGAGTGCGCTGACGCGCCCCGATTCAGTGGTCAGGTCGAGCACGACGCTACGCTTGCCGCGGTTGTCCATCTCGAACGGGGGGCTGATGCCGTCCTCGATGCCCAGCATCCGCCCGAACGTGCGCGCCGGATCGCCGGTCGGCGGTTCGATCTTGACGACGTCGGCGCCCCAGTCGGCGAGGATGCCGCCCGCCGCGGGGCCGGCCACCCAGACCCCGAGTTCGACGACCCGGATGCCCTCCAATGGTCCGGCCATGCGCATCCTTCCGAAGTAATTTACAAACCTTGCGCAATTTGTAAGCTGGCGTGGTGAATCGGGTTGCGCCGGTAGTGGGCTTGGCGTCGCATCTGGGGCGCGGTGTACAACGTATCGCCACCGACGCCGTCGTCGGCCGGTTCCGCTCGGTTCCGCGCGCGATCGACGATCTCGACGCCGCGACGCTGACCCGGATCATGGGTCGCACCGTCACCTCGGTGTCGGTGCTCGGCGGCGACGCTGGAACGTCGTCGCGCGCGCGCCTCGCGCTGACCGGTGCGGAAATCCCGGCCTCGGTCTTCGTCAAGATGTCCGCCGAACCGGCCGCGACCCGGCTGATGGGCGAGCTGGGCCGGCTCGCCGAGACCGAAACCCGTTTCTACCGTGAGCTTTCCGCCCGGCTGACCGGCGTGCCCCGCTCCTACGGATCGGCATTCGACCCGCTGACCGGGCGCTATGTGCTGGTGCTGGAGGACCTGCCGGGCGACGAATGCCGGTTCCCCGACACGTTGCATCCCCTGCACCGCGATCAGGCCGCGCTGATCGTCGAACTGCTGGCGCGCCTGCACGCCACGTTTTGGGAGCGGGTTCCGTCGTGGACGTACACCGCGTCAGCTGACAGCGCCGCGCTGCTCACCGGTGCCCTGCTGAAGACGTCGGCGCGGCGCATCGCCGAACGCACCGACATTCCCGTGGAGCGCGGCCGGTTCATCGACGACAACTACCGTGCGGTCGCCCGGCTGATCGACCGACCGCCGCACACCGTCATGCACGGCGACGCCCACCCCGGCAACCTCTACTTCCGCAACGGCCAGGCCGGGCTACTGGACTGGCAGGCTGTCCGGCGTGGGCACCCCGGACGCGAACTCGCCTACACCCTGGTCACGAGCATGACACCGACCGACCGCCGCGCCCACCAGCGCGACCTGCTCCACGTGTACCGCAAGGAGCTGGCCGCGCACGGCGGCCCGCACCTCGATTACGACGACCTGTGGGTCCGCTACCGCCAAGGCGCGCTGTACGCCTACGTCGCGGCGTTGATCACCGCGGGACTGGGCGGTATGCAGGCCGAAGACATCGCCGTGGAGGGGTTACGCCGCGCGGTGGCCGCGCTCGACGATCTGGACACGGTCGCTCAACTGACAAGTTCACTGTGACAAAAGGCCTACGATCGACGGAACCCAGACGATTGAGAGACTTCTCCGTGAACGATTCTCCATCCGCTGCCGCCGGCGTTGTCGAAGACACGTCGACTCGAAACCGGATCCTGGTCGCCACCGCTGAGGTGCTCGCCCGAAGTGGCCAAACCAAGCTGAGCCTCTCGGAGGTCGCGCTGCAGGCCGGCGTGTCGCGGCCGACGCTTTACCGATGGTTTTCCTCCAAGTCCGAGCTGCTCGACGCGTTCGGCGCCTACGAGAGCGAGGTGTTCGACAACGGTGTCAGCGCGGCGACCGCCGGCCTGCGGGGCACCGAGAAACTCGACGCCGCGCTGCGGTTCATCGTCGATTACCAGCACTCCTACTCGGGGGTGCGGATGGTCGACATCGAACCCGAGGTGGTCATCCCGCAACTGACCGACGTCATCCCGGTGATGCGGGCACGGCTGGAGCGGCTGATGAGCGGTTCGAACCGAGCGATCAAGGCGGCCACTGTCATTCGGGTCGCCATCTCGCACTTCATCGTGCGCAGCGACGACGACGACCAGTTCCTCGCCCAACTTCGCCACGCCGCCGGCATCAAGCCACAGAACTGACTTCGGCTCCGCCGACAGACCGGTTGTTCGGCTCCGCCGAAGTGGTGACAGTTGCGGGAAAAAATGTAAAGTTGCCCGCATGACCGAGGTGCAGACTGAGACCGGCGTGCTGGCCGGCGAAGAGCGGATGTTGATCGACGGTGAGCTGCAGTTCACCAGTAGCGGGGCGATGTTCGATGTCATCCATCCGGCCAGCGAGGAGGTGGCCGGTCAAGCCACCGACGGCACGGTGGCCGATATGGAACGCGCGGTCGGTGCTGCGCGGCGGGCCTTCGATGAAGGCACCTGGTCGCGCGATCTGGATTTCCGCTATCACTGCCTGACCCAGTTGCATGCCGCGTTGGACCAGGACAAGGAACGGCTGCGGCGCATCCTGATCACCGAGGTGGGTTGTCCCGTCACGGTGTCGGGCAGCCAGATCGAAAGCCCGATCGAGGAAGTCAAGCACTGGGCCGAGCACGGCAAGGCCTTCGAGTACCTGGTCGACACCGGCGTGCATCCCACCCAGCTGGGGCCCGCGCGGCGCAAGATCCACTACGAGCCGGTGGGTGTGGTCGGCGCGATCACCCCGTGGAACGTGCCGTTCTACCTCAACATCGCCGAGACCATCCCGGCGTTGATGGCCGGCAACACCGTGGTGCTCAAGCCCGCCCAGCTGACCCCGTGGTCGGGCAGCGAACTGGGCCGCATCATCGCCGAGGAGACCGACATACCCGCCGGGGTGTTCAATGTCGTGGTCTCCAATGCCAACGAGGTGGGCGCGGCGCTGTCGGCTGATCCGCGGGTGGACATGATCACCTTCACCGGTTCGACCGCGACCGGCCGCGCGATTCTGGCGGCGGGCGCCTCGACGGTGAAGAAGGCGCTGCTGGAGCTGGGTGGTAAATCGGCGCACATTGTGCTCGACGACGCCGACTTCAACTCGGCGCTGTCGATGGCGGCGATGATGGCGTGTGTGATGTCCGGGCAGAGTTGCATTCTGCCCAGCCGGATCCTGTTGCCGCGCAGTCGATATGATGAGGGCATCGAGATCCTCAAGACGATGATGGAGGGCTTCCCGGTCGGGGACCCGTGGACGCCGGGCAACATGCAGGGCCCGCAGATCAGCGAAACCCAGCGCCAAAAGGTGCTGGGCCTGATCAAGTCGGGTGTGGACTCCGGGGCGCGGCTGGTCACCGGCGGCGGTATCCCGGAGAACCTGCCGACGGGCTACTACACGCAGGCCACGCTGCTGGCCGACGTCGACCCTGATTCGCAGGTGGCCCAGGAGGAGATCTTCGGCCCGGTGCTGACCGTGACGCCGTATGACACCGACGATGAGGCCGTCGCGATCGCCAACAACACGATCTACGGGTTGTCCGGTGAGGTCTCCGGCGGCGATGTGGACCGGGCGTTCGAGGTGGCGTGCCGGATGCGGACGGGCAACGTGACGATCAACGGCAAGAGCCACTTCGGCATCACCAGCCCGTTCGGCGGCACGAAGCAGAGCGGTCTGGGCTACCGCAACGGCGAGGAAGGCTATAAGGAGTACTTGGAAGCCAAGACAATCGGCATGCCAGACACGGCGGTGCCGTGAATCAGGCCGGAGTGGGTGACGGCGCCGCGATCGCCCAACTGCTGTACAAGTACGCCCGCGCCGTCGACACCAAGGACTGGGAGCTGTACCGGTCGCTGTTCACCGACGACGCCCACATCGACTACTCGTCGGCGGGCGCGGTGGTCGGCACCCGCGACCAGGTCGTCGACTGGTTCGCGGCCAATTTCGGGGTGCTGCCGTGGAGCATGCACTACATCACCAACATCGAAAGCGATATCGACGGCGACACCGCGACAGTGCGGGCGATGTTCTACAACCCCATGCAACTACCCGGTATGGACCAGATGAGCAGCTGCGGCGGCTACTACCACCATGAACTCGTCCGCACGCCGGATGGGTGGCGCAGCCGACACCTGCGCGAGGAGAACGTCTGGTTCGTCAACGGCCCGGGCGGATAACACCGCGAGACGTACGTTAGCGAGCGAAAGTTCGAGTACCGACCACGCTAACGTACATCTCGCGGAAAGAAAGTCAGCTCTGCGCCGCCAATTGTCCGCACGCGGCGGCGATTTCGCGCCCGCGGGTGTCCCGCACCGTGCACGACACACCCCGCTCGCGCACGCGCCGCACGAACTCCCGCTCGACGGGCTTGGGGCTGGCGTCCCATTCGCTGCCCGGCGTCGGGTTCAGCGGAATGACGTTCACATGCACCAGCGGCCCGAGCGCAGCATGCAGCCGCTTACCCAAAAGATCGGCGCGCCACGGCTGGTCGTTGACATCGCGGATCAGCGCGTACTCGATCGACACCCGACGACCCGTCACATCGGCGTAATACCGTGCCGCATCAAGTGCTTCGGACACCTTCCAGCGGTTGTTCACCGGCACCAGCGTGTCGCGCAACTCGTCGTCGGGGGCGTGCAACGACAGCGCCAGCGTCACGTTGAGCCGTTCATCGGCGAGCTTGCGGATCGCCGGTGCCAACCCGACCGTGGACACGGTGACTGACCGCGCCGAGATGCCGAACCCGTTGGGAGCCGGTGCGATGATCCGCCGCACCGCGGACAGCACCCGGTTGTAGTTGGCCAGCGGCTCCCCCATGCCCATGAACACGATGTTGGATAACCGGCCGCCACCGCGGGCGGAGCCCGCAATCGGACTACCGCGGTCCCGCAACTCGGCCGCCGCGGCGCGGACCTGCTCGAGGATCTCGGCCGTCGACAGGTTGCGCTTCAACCCGCCCTGGCCCGTCGCGCAGAACGGGCACGCCATACCGCAGCCCGCCTGCGACGAGATGCACACGGTGTTGCGGTCGGGATAGCGCATCAGCACCGACTCGAACGTGGTGCCGTCACCCCCGCGCCACAGCATCTTGCGCGTCTCCCCCGCGTCGGTCTCGATCTCGCGTACCGCGGTCAACAGCGTCGGAAACAGCGCATCGGCGACCTGCTCACGCATCGCGGCGGGCAGATCGGTCATCTGGCGGGGGTCGGCGATCAGCCTGCCGTAGTACTGGTTGGCCACCTGTTTGGCCCGAAACGCGGGCAATCCGAGTTCACCGACGGCCGCCGCACGACCCGCCTCGTCGAGGTCGGCGAAATGCCGCGGCGGCATGGCGCGGCGCGGCGGATCGAAGACCAACGGCAACGGAGTAGACATGGGCTCTGCCCAGTATTCCACCTCCGTGCGCCGGACTTCCTGCGCCGACCGCCGCGGTGGTCGCGGACAAACCGCACCTGTTTGCCATCGGCGCGCAGCGGCAAGCCTGGCCCCTATGCAGGCATTGACCGTGCGGCCCGGCAAGACCGACACCCTCGCCGTCGAGGAGGTCGACGACCCGAGCCCCGGCCCGGGCGAACTCCTCGTCGACGGCCTGGCCATGGGGGTGTGCGGCACCGACAACGAGATCGTCGACGCGCAGCACGGCTCGGCGCCACCCGGACGCGATTCACTGGTGCTCGGACACGAGTCTCTCGGCCGGGTGGCCGCCGCACCGCCGGGCACCCCTTTCGCTCCCGGCGACCTCGTGGTCGGCGTGGTGCGCAGGCCCGACCCGGTGCCATGCCCGGCCTGCGCCCGCGGCGAGTTCGACATGTGCCGCAACGGCCGCTACACCGAGCGCGGCATCAAGGGGCTCGACGGCTATGGCAGCCAAAGATGGTGTGTCGAAGCCGATTACGCGGTGGCCATCGATAAGAGCCTTCGTGATGTCGGGGTGCTCATGGAACCGACCACCGTGGTGGCCAAGGCGTGGGAACAGGTATGGCGCGTGGGTCAACGGGCATACTTCGAACCCGAGCGGGTGCTGGTCACCGGCGCCGGACCGATCGGGCTACTGGCCGCGCTGCTCTCGGTGCAGCAGGGCCTCGACACCCACATCCTCGACCGCGTCACCGAGGGGCCCAAGCCGGGGATCGCCGCGGCACTGGGCGCCACCTACCACCACGACGACATCGACGACGTCGCCACCAAACTGCAGCCGGACGTGGTGATCGAGGCGACCGGAGCCGGATCGGTGATCTTCGGGGCCATCGCGAACACATCGGCTTACGGCGTCGTCTGCCTGACGGGAGTCTCCCCTGCCGGGCGACGGCTGAAGATCGACGCCGGCGCCGTCAACCGCGAGTTGGTGCTGGAGAACGACGCGGTGGTCGGGTCGGTCAACGCCAACCTGCGCCACTACCGCCAGGCCGCCGCAGCGTTGGCCAAAGCCGACGAGGACTGGTTGGCCAGCCTGATCACCCGGCGGGTCCCGCTGCGCCGGGCCGTCGACGCGTTCACCGCCCAACCGGATGACGTGAAGGTGGTCATCACCCTCGACTGATAGGGCCTATGCCAGCAGCGTCAAGACGATCCAGCCCGCCACGGCCGACGGCAGCATCGCGTCGATGCGGTCCATGATGCCGCCGTGGCCCGGCAGCAGCGCGCCCATGTCCTTGATGCCGAGATCGCGTTTGACCTGCGACTCCACCAGGTCGCCGAGCACACCGGTGATGACGAGCATCAGCCCCAGCGGCACCCCGACCCATGCGGGCTTGTCCATCAGGAACGTCACCGAAACCACGGCGGCCGCGACTCCGAACAGCAGCGACCCGCCCAGCCCCTCCCAGGACTTCTTCGGGCTGATCGCCGGAGCCATCAGGTGCTTGCCGAACAACACCCCGGCCGCGTATCCGCCGATGTCGGCGAACACCACCGTCGCGATCACGGTGAACACTCGGCCCCCGCCGTGGTCCTGGAAGATCAGCAGCGCGCTGAAGCTGGCGAACAACGGCACCCACGTCGTCAACAGCACCGCGGCCGCGATATCGCGCAGGTAGTTGACCGGCTGCCGTCGCAGCCCGTGCCCGACGAGCCGCCACACCATGCAGGCGACGATCGTCCCACCGTAGGCGCCCAGTACCCCTGCCGTGCCGAACGGCCAGCTCAGCCAGATCATTGCCTGGCCGCCGAGCAGCAGCGGAACAGCCGGAATGTCGTAGCCGCCCTCCCGGAGCCGGCTTATCACCTCGTAGGAGGCGATCGGGATGAAGATTGCCAGGATCGGCAGCCACCCGATTGGCCAGAACAGCAGCGTGCCGATCGCCATGGCGCCGAGCAGCACGCCGACCCCGATTGCCGCGGGCAGGTTGCGACCCGCCCGTGACTTCTTCGCGGGGGGTTCGGTGGGGCCGGCGTCGGTGTCTGCCACGGGACTTGCTTGCTTTCGGGCCACTAGACCTCCAGCAATTCGCCCTCTTTGTGCTTGACCAGTTCGTCGACCTGGGCCGTGTACTGGTGGGTGGTCTTGTCGAGGTCCTTTTCGGCGCGCGAGACCTCGTCCTCGCCGGCCTCGCCGTCCTTTTTGATGCGGTGCAGTTCCTCCATCGCCTTACGACGGATGTTGCGCACCGCCACCCGCGCTTCCTCACCCTTGGCCTTGGCCTGTTTGACCAGGTCGCGGCGGCGTTCCTCGGTGAGCTGCGGGATGGCGACGCGGATGATGTTGCCATCGTTGGTGGGGTTGACGCCGAGGTCGGAGTTGCGGATCGCATCCTCGATATTGCGCAGCTGGTTCATCTCGTACGGCTTGATCACCACCATCCGTGCCTCGGGCACGTTGATGCTCGACAGCTGCGTGATGGGCGTGGGCGCACCGTAGTAGTCGACGTTGACGCGCGCGAACATGCCGGGGTTGGCCCGGCCGGTGCGGATCGACGCCAAGTCATCGCGCGCCACCGCCACCGCCTTTTCCATCTTCTCTTCGGCGTCGAAGAGCGTTTCGTCGATCACGGTGCTTCTCCTGTTCCTGCTTCTTGAGGTGCACAGCCGACCGTCAGGTAGTGACCAGTGTTCCGATCTTCTCACCTGCGACGGCCCGGGCGATATTGCCGTCTTCGAGAAGGTTGAACACCAGGATCGGCATGCCGTTGTCCATACAGAGGCTGAACGCGGTGGCGTCGGCGACCTTGAGGCCGCGGTCGATGACCTCGCGGTGGGTAATCGCGGTGAGCAGTTCGGCCTCGGGGTGCAGTCGCGGGTCGGCGGTGAAGACCCCGTCGACCGCCTTGGCCATCAGCACCACCTCGGCGCCGATCTCCAGGGCCCGCTGCGCCGCGGTGGTGTCGGTGGAGAAGTACGGCAGCCCCATGCCGGCGCCGAAAATCACCACGCGGCCCTTTTCCAGGTGACGCACCGCCCGTAACGGGATGTAGGGCTCGGCGACCTGCCCCATGGTGATCGCGGTCTGCACCCGGGTCGCGATGCCTTCCTTCTCCAGAAAGTCTTGCAGGGCAAGGCTGTTCATCACGGTGCCGAGCATCCCCATGTAATCGCTGCGGGTACGCTCCATACCGCGCTGCTGCAGTTGTGCGCCTCGGAAGAAATTGCCTCCGCCGATGACGACGGCCACCTGCACGCCGCTGCGGACCACCTCGGCGATCTGTCGGGCCACCAGGTGCACGACGTCGGGGTCCAGACCCACTTCCCCGCCGCCGAACATCTCGCCACCGAGCTTGAGCAGCACCCGCGTGTACTTCGGCCGGATGAGGGGGCCGGCCCCGTTGGGGCCCGTGAGCTCCGATGCCGCCTCACCGGCGGCACTGTCGACGGGGTCCGCCATCCGACTCCTTCGAGGTCCTCGCTGGGTTTCCCTCATCCTGCCTCATGACGGCCGCCCCGGCGCTGCGGGGTCGTTGGGGGCTAGCCCAGGTGAGCCGAGAGTAACCAGGCCGGCACGGATCTGCGGCCTTTCGGTTCCTCGCGGAGGTCGAGGGCCGGGAAGAACTCCTCGGAGCCCTCCGGGAAGACGCCGTGGATGCGCGCCGGCCGGATCTCGTCGATCGTCCAGTATTTGGCGACGACGGCACGCAACTCGTCTCGGTGACGGGGTTGGCTGGACCGTCGGGCATCCCCGCCCGGTCGAACACCAACACGAAGTAGGAGGCGCCGGGGGCGGCGGCCCGCACGATCGAACGCTGGTAGCCCTCGCGCAACTCGACGGGCATCGAGTGAAACAGCGTCGAGTCGACGATCGTCCCGAACCGGCCGTCGTATCCCGTGAAGTCGGTGATGTCAGCGACCTCGAACGTGGCGTTGGTCAGGCCGCGCTCGGCTGCCCCCGCCCTGGCCCGTTCGATCGCGGTGGTGGACTGGTCCAGCCCGACGGTGGTGAACCGTGCCCGTCGGTCCCGTCATGCACTTCGGTATATCAACCACATTGATATATGTCAATATGCTTGATATGACGTCGCTCGGCGATGCCGGCTCGGCCGGCGAGATGCTCGAAGACCAGCCGTTGGGCTATCTGCTGTCTCGGGTGGCCAACGCGTTGCGCGCGGAGGTGACGACGACCGTCCTCGACCCGCTCGGCCTGGCCTTTCCGCAGTACATCTGCATGCGGATGCTGTCGAAGTACCCGGGCCGGTCCAACGCCGAGCTCGCCCGACTCATGAATGTGTCCCCGCAGGCGATGAACATGGTGCTGCGGGCGTTGGAGGAGCGCGGACTGGTGACCCGGCCGGCCAGTGTCCCGTCGGGCCGATCGCTGCCGGCCGAGCTCACCGCCGACGGCCGCGACGTGCTGACCCGCACCGATCCCGGCGTGCGCGAGGCGGAGAAACGGCTGATGGTCAACCTGACCGCCACCCAACGTCGCGAGTTCAAGCGCATCCTGGTGGCGCTGGGCACCGACTAGGCCTGCGAACCGGCGCGGCGGCGGGTGAGAATGGCTGCGATGAAGATCGTTTTGGCCCCTGACTCGTTCAAGGAGTCGATGTCGGCGTCGCAGGCGGTGGCCGCGATGCGCGCCGGCGTGCACGCGGTGTTCCCCGATGCCGAGTGCCTCGGGGTGCCCATGGCCGACGGAGGCGAAGGCACCGTAGATGCCGTCATCGACGCGCTGCACGGCCAACGCGTCGAGGCGACGGTCGCCGACGCGCTGGGCCGCCCCGTCACCGCCGGCTACGGGTACGTGCCGCTGCGGCAGCTGGCGGTGATCGAGATCGCCGCCGCTGCGGGTTTGGAGCTGATTCCGCCCGATCAGCGAGATATTCTGCGCGCCAGCACCTTCGGCGTCGGTGAGCTTATCCGGTCCGCGCTCGACCGCGGCGCCGAGGACATCCTCATCGGGCTGGGCGGGTCGGCCACCAACGACGGCGGTGCAGGCATGCTCGTCGCGCTAGGCGCGGTGCTGACCGACGCGGACGGCAGCCCGCTCGAGCCGGGCGGCGCTGCGCTGGAACGGCTGGAGCGCATCGATGTCTCCGGTCTGGATCAGCGGTTGCGCGACGCGCGGATCCGCGTGGCCTCCGATGTCACCGCTCCCCTGCTGGGGCCGACGGGCGCCAGCGCGGTGTTCGGACCCCAAAAGGGCGCGGGCCCAGCCGATGTCGCACGGCTGGGTACGGCGCTGTCGCGGCTCGCCGCCGTCACGGCGACGACGCTGGGTCACGTGCAGCCACAACGAGCGGGTGCGGGCGCCGCGGGTGGTCTGGGGTTCGCCCTCGCCGAATACCTCGGCGCCGAAATCTACCCCGGCGCCGAGGAGGTCGCGCGTACCGTCGGCCTCGAGCAGGCGCTGCGCGACGCCGACTGGGTGTTCACCGGTGAAGGCAGCGTCGACGCCCAAACCGTTATGGGCAAAACGCCTTTCGGAGTTGCGCAGCTGGCGGTGAAGGCCGGCGCCCGGGTGGTGATCTTCGCGGGCCGCGTCGCTCCGGACGCCGCGGTGTTATTGGACTACGGCGTCGACCGGCTGGTGGCGATCACCGCCGAGGGCACGCCGTTGCAGCAAGCGCTGCGCGACGGGCACGCAGCGCTGATCCGCGCGACCGAGCAGTTCTGCCGCGAACTCGCCGGCTGACATCCCCCGTCTTTCCCGCCGAGCGCCTTTCCCGCCGAGCAGACGTGAAATCGCACTACCGCGGCCTGTCTCGTGCGACTTTGCGTCTGCTGCTCGTGGTGGAGTCAGTCCTGTATGCGCCGCCAGGGCCGAACCTCTTCGAGTTCGTAGGCCAGCCGCAGCAGCCGCGCCTCCTGCCCCAACGGGGCGCTGAACATCATGCCGACCGGCAGCCCGGATGCCGATTCGGCCAGCGGCAGCGAGATGGCCGGCTCGCCGGTGGCGTTCTGCAACGGAGTGAAGGCCACCCACTCGACCAGCCGGTCGATGATCTGCCGGTACTCAGCGGTCGGATCGAGATGGCCCAGCCGCGGCGTCACATCGGCCAGCGTCGGCGTCAACACCACGTCGTAGGTGCTGGTCAGCCGCGCGGTGATCCGCCGCACCCGCGAGAGCCGGGCAATCGCCAGTGGCAACCGGTGCAGGTTGCGCGCGGCGTGCCGGTCCAGGCCCAGGGTCAGGTTGTCCAACCGGTTGCGGTCGAAGCTCGGGCCGAACGCGTGCCGACCACTGCGCACCAGCGCAAACGACAGAAATGACCAGTACAGCAGGAAGTCGTCCATGAACTGCGCCGGCACCGGGTTGTCGATCGTCGTGACCTTGTGCCCCAACTCCTCGAGCAGTGCCGCGGTCTTGAGGGTGAGTTCGCGAATTTCGGGGCTGGCGTCGCGCGAGATCGACTGCGTGCACACCGCGACCCGCAGCCGCTGTTTGCCGGGGTCGGTGACGTCGCCGATAGGCGGCAGTTTCGGGTTGGCGTAGACGCGTTCCATCTCCCGGTAGAACGCGGCGGTGTCGCGGACCGAGCGGGTGACCACTCCGTTGGCCACGATGCGCAACGGCATCCGCCGCACGTCCGCGTCCAGCGGCAGCCGTCCGCGCGACGGCTTGAGGCCGACCAAACCGTTGCAGGCGGCCGGAATTCGGATGGAACCGCCACCGTCGTTGGCGTGTCCGATCGGCATCACGCCCGCGGCGACGAACGCACCCGAGCCCGACGACGACGCACCGGAGGTGTGTTCGGGGTTCCACGGGTTGCGCACCGGTCCGATCCGCGGATGCTCGGCCGATGCGCTGAACCCGAACTCCGACAGCTGTGTCTTGCCAAGCGGCACAAGCCCTGTCGCCAGATACGCCTTCGCGAAATCGCCGTCGGCAGGTTCGGGCCGCGGATCCCACGCGTCGGTGCCGCTCATCGTCGGCATGCCTGTCACGGCGACGTTGTCCTTGAGGTAGGACGGCACGCCGTCGAAGTAGCCGCCGTAGGGGTGCGGCGCGTTCGCGCGGTCGCGGGCACGGTCAAACGCCTCGTAGGCCAACCCGTTCAACGTCGGGTTGACTTTCTCCGTGCGGGCGATGGCGGCCTCGACGAGTTCGGCCGCCGACACCGTGCCCGCCTGCAGTGCCTCGACGAGGGCAACGGCGTCGAGCTCACCGAGGGCGTCGTCACCGAAGGCGTGAATACGTTCCATGCAGTGACGGTACCAACTCGTACCGCCGCGTGAAGCGGACTATCGCCGCACGCTTCCTCTCGTCGAGATTGCACCCAGGGTCGTGGACTTCGGTCACAGCCCTAGCCGCAATCTCGCCACTAGCACGCAGAACGGGATATGAAACGCAAAAGGCCCGCAGCTTCTGCGGGCCTTTGTGCGCATCCGTCTGTCAGGACTGGCCGACCTCGAAGCGCGCGAACCGGGTAATGGTCACGCCCGCCTCGTCGAGCAGCGCCTTGACGGTCTTCTTGTTGTCGGACACCGACGGCTGATCGAGCAGCACGACGTCCTTGTAGAAGCCGGTCACGCGGCCCTCGACGATCTTGGGCAGGGCCTGCTCGGGCTTGCCCTCGTTTCGGGCGGTCTCCTCGGCGATGCGGCGCTCGTTGGCCACCACGTCCTCGGGCACATAGTCGCGCGTCAGGTACTTGGCCTTCAGCGCGGCGATCTGCAGCGCGACCGCGTGGGCGGCGCTCGTGTCGGAGCCGGTGTATTCCACCAGCACTCCGACCGCCGGCGGCAGGTCGGCGGCGCGCTTGTGCAGGTAGGTCTCGACGGTGCCGTCGAAGTAGACGACCCGACGCAGTTCGAGCTTCTCGCCGATCTTGGCCGACAGGTCGGCGATGACTTGCTCCACCGACGTGTCACCGATTTTGGCTGCCTTGAGCGCGTCGACGTCATCGGCCTTGGCCGCCGCGGCCGCCGCGACGATCTGCTCGGCGACGGACTGGAACTCGGCGTTCTTCGCGACAAAGTCGGTCTCGCAGTTCAGCTCGATCAGCGCGCCGTCCTTGGCGGCCACCAGACCCTCGGCCGTCGCGCGCTCGGCGCGCTTGCCGACGTCCTTGGCGCCCTTGATGCGCAGCAGCTCGACGGCCTTGTCGAAATCGCCGTCGGCCTCGACCAGCGCGTTCTTGCTGTCGAGCATGCCGGCGCCGGTCACCTCCCGCAGTCGCTTGACGTCGGCAGCGGTGTAGTTAGCCATCTCAGCTCTCCGTAGGTTTTGGTTCGGTCTGTACGTTCGCCTCCGGCGTGCCGGGCTCGGCGCCGGCGGCCGTCGGGGACGCGGTCGCTGGCGCCGTGGCCGGTGCCGTCGCGCTCGCCAGCAGTTCCTGCTCCCACTCGGCGAGCGGCTCGGCACCGGCAGCGTCCGGCTTGTCGCCGTCACGGCCGACCCCGGCGCGGGCCTGCAGCCCCTCGGCGACCGCAGCGGCGATGACCCTGGTCAGCAGCGCGGCCGAGCGGATCGCGTCGTCGTTGCCCGGGATCGGGTAGTCGACGAGGTCGGGATCGCAGTTGGTGTCGAGGATCGCGATGATCGGGATGTTGAGCTTGCGGGCCTCGGCGACGGCGAGGTGCTCCTTGTTGGTGTCGACGATCCAGACCGCCGAAGGCACCTTCTGCATGTCCCGGATACCGCCGAGGCTGCGCTCGAGCTTGTTCTTCTCGCGGGTCAGCATCAGGATTTCCTTCTTGGTGCGACCCTCGAAGCCACCGGTCTGCTCCATCGCCTCGAGTTCCTTGAGGCGCTGCAGCCGCTTGTGCACGGTCTGAAAGTTCGTGAGCATGCCGCCCAGCCAGCGCTGGTTCACGTACGGCATGCCGACGCGGGTGGCTTCTTCAGCGATCGACTCCTGCGCCTGCTTCTTGGTGCCGACGAACATGATCGTTCCGCCGTGGGCGACGGTCTCCTTGACGAACTCGTACGCCTTGTCGATGTAGGTCAGCGTCTGCTGCAGGTCGATGATGTAGATGCCGTTGCGGTCGGTGAAGATGAACCGCTTCATCTTGGGATTCCAGCGACGGGTCTGGTGCCCGAAGTGGGTGCCGCTGTCAAGCAGCTGCTTCATGGTTACAACAGCCATGTCGGCTATTCCTTTTTCGTCGGTTGTCGCCCGACGTCGGGTGACGCCGAGCCCTGGTGACTGCTCGAATGCCAGACCCGTGGGGACGGGACCGACGGCATCCGGGGTACGACCTTGAAGAACGGGTCGTGGCGCAGACACGCGAAGTCAGCCCGCTCGTGCGAGCTGCGGTTAGCAGTTTACACCGTGCGAAGGGGTGCTTTTTCCACAGCGACCTGCCGATCCACAGATCGCCGCCGGGGCCTGGCGCCGTTGGCCCAGTGCCTGCTGAGCTGGGCGTATGCGATGGATCGCGCTGGCGGTGGCCACGCTGGTGTGGGCGGCGCCGGCAGGAGCGCAGGGCCAACGGTTGGGGTGGCCGCTGCAGCCGCGCCCCGCGGTGGTGCGGATGTTCGACGCCCCGTCGCCGAACTGGCAGCGCGGCCATCGCGGTGTCGACCTTGCCGGGTCGAGGAGTCAGACCGTATACGCCGGCGCCGCGGGCACCGTGGTGTTCGCCGGTGAGCTGGCCGGTCGGCCGCTGGTGTCGATCGCGCATCCCGGCGGGCTGCGGACCAGCTACGAACCGGTCGATCCGGTGGTGCGCGCCGGGCAGCGTGTCGACGCCGGCGCCGCGATCGGTGTGCTGCAGGCGGGCCATCCCGGCTGCCCCGCGTCGGCGTGCCTGCACTGGGGCGCGATGTGGGGGCCGGCATCGCGCGCGGACTACGTCGACCCCCTGGGCCTGGTCGCCACCACCCCGATCCGCCTCAAACCGGTGTTGGGCTAGCTCCCCACCTCCTCACCTCCTCATTTCCGTGAGCCTCATTTCCGTGAGCGTGCGCGTCTGATGGCGACACGCCGTGGATTAGCCGAAGTTCGCGCACATTCGCGCCGGAGCCGGCGTCGGCCTAGCGTCGGGACCATGACCGTCGCCTCCGACGCGCACCGCAACCGCCCGCTTCGCTTCGGTCTGCACACCGCACTGCCGCGCGGTGCGGACCTCACCGAGTTCGCCGTCTCCGTCGAACACGCCGGCTTCGATGTGCTGACGATCCCCGACCATCTCGTCGCGTCGCTGTCGCCGTTCGCCGGGGCGGCCGCGGCCGCGGTTGCCACCACCCGTCTGCACACCGGCACGCTGGTGCTCAACAACGACCTTCGTCACCCCGTCGATGTCGCGCGGGAAACCGCCACCGTCGCCGCGGTTTCGGGCGGCCGGTTCGAGCTCGGGCTGGGCGCCGGACACATGAAATCCGAGTACGACGCCGCAGGCATTCCGTTCGATGGGGGACGCACCCGCGTCGAGCGGCTCGTCGAATCGGTGGCGGTGATCCGGCCGCTGCTCGCCGGCGCCGCCGTCGATGTCGACGGCGCCCATTACCGGGTGCACGCGGAGCCCGGTTCGCTGGTCGCACCGCCCTGTGTGGACGTGCCGATACTGGTAGGCGGCAACGGAACTCGGGTGCTGCAGTTGGCCGGCCGCGTGGCCGACATCGTCGGGCTGGCCGGGTTTCGCCACAACCGAGACGCCACCGAAGTGGAGTTGACGCACTTCGACGACGCGGGCCTGCAGAACCGGATCGCCGTGGTGCGCGAGGCCGCCGGCGACCGGTTCGACGCCGTCGAACTCAACGCGCTCATCCAATTCGTGGGCGTCACCGACGACCGCGAGGCGTCGGCGGCCGAGTTGGCGAGAGCCTTCGGCGGGGTTTCGCCGCAACTGCTGCTGGACTCCCCGTTCGTATTGTTCGGCACGCATGACCAGATGGCCGAGGCGCTCGTCGAACGTCAACATAGGTTCGGGGTGAGCTACTGGACGGTGTTCGACGAGTTCGCGGGCCGGCCGTCGGCGATGCCGGATATCGCCGAGGTGATCAAACAGCTACGCTGACAAGCGATTTCGGCGCGCTAACGGCCGCTGAGGGAGCGTAAGCGCGCCGAAATCGCAATTATGCGCGGGGGTGGGCCTGGTCGTGCACGGCGCGCAGCCGCGCGACGGTGACATGGGTGTAGAGCTGCGTGGTCGCCAGCGTCGAATGGCCGAGCAGTTCCTGCACGACCCGCAGATCGGCGCCGCCTTCGAGCAGATGGGTGGCGGCGCTGTGCCGTAGGCCGTGCGGACCGATGTCGGGGGCGCCGTCGACGGCCGCGACGGTCTGGTGCACGACGGTGCGTGCCTGCCGCGGGTCTAGCCGCCGCCCCCGCGCACCCAGCAGCAGCGCTGGACCGGATTGGGCGGTGGCCAGTGCGGGGCGCCCGTCGGCCAGCCACGCCGCGAGCGCCGTCTGCGCGGGCTGACCGAACGGCACGGTGCGCTGTTTGTTGCCCTTGCCCAGCACGCGCAGCAGCCGCCGCGACGTGTCGACGTCATCGAGGTCCAGCCCGCACAGCTCGCTAACCCGAATACCGGTGGCGTACAACAACTCCACGATCAACCGGTCCCGCAGCGCGAGCGGATCACCTTGCTGCGCACCCGACTTCGCAGCGTCCATCGCGTCGAGCGCCTGGTCCTGACGCAGCACCGAGGGCAGGGTGCGACGGGCTTTGGGCGCCTGCAGCCGGGCCGCCGGATCGGCGGCGATCAGCCCACGGCGCAGCGCCCACGCGGTGAACGTCTTGACCGATGAGGTGCGCCGCGCCAGCGTCGTACGGGCCGAACCGGCGGCGGCTTGTTCGGCCAGCCAGGAACGCAACAGCGGCAGCGTCAGCGCCTCGACTCCAGCGTCGGATGTCTGGTGGGCGACGAATGCGAACAACGACCGTAGATCGCCCAGGTAAGCGCGCCGGGTGTGCTCCGAGCGCCCGCATTGCAGCGCAAGGTACTCGTCGAACTCCTCGAGCATCGCCTCCACGTCCCTACCGTCGCAGACGGGAGGTCACGTGTCAGGTGACGCGCCGCATCGCCTCGAGGGTCAGTTCTTTGAGCGAACGGTAGCCGTCGACGGCCATCGTCACATCAGCCTCGGCCAACAGCGACCGCAGGACGTGCACGATCCCGGCCACACCGCCGAGCGCGAGCCCGTAGACGTAGGGCCTGCCGATCGCGACGGCGTCAGCACCCAACGCCAGCGCCTTGACGATGTCGGTGCCGCTACGGATTCCGGAGTCGAAGATCACCGGCAGGCCATCGGAGGCGTCGACCACCGCGGGCAGACAGTCGATGGCGGGAATCCCACCGTTGGCCTGCCGACCGCCGTGGTTGGAGCAGTAGATGGCGTCCACCCCGCCGTCCTTGGCGCGCCGCGCGTCGTCGGGATGGCAGATGCCCTTGACGAGAAGCGGCAGATCGGTCAGCGACCGCAGCCACGGCAGGTCCTCCCACGTCAGCGGATTGCCGAAGATCTGCGCCCAGCGCAGCACGGCGCCCTGCGGGTCCTCCTCGGGCGGGTGCGCCAGGCTCGCCCGGAACACCGGATCTGAGGTGTAGTTGGCCAGACACAGCCCGCGCAGGAACGGGAAGTTCGACGTGGTCAGATCTCGGGGTCGCCAGCCGGGGATCCAGGTGTCCAGCGTGACGACGATGCCCTTGAACCCCGCTGCTTCGGCGCGGTGCACGAAGCTGGCGGCCAGCTCCCGGTCGGTGGGCGTGTAGAGCTGGAAAAAACCTGGGGTGTCGCCCAATTCGGCAGCCACCTGTTCCATCGGGTCCGCCGACATCGTCGACGCGATCATCGGCACGCCGGTGCGTGCGGCGGCCCGGGCGGTGGCCAGGTCACCGTGTCCGTCCTGGGCACAGAGCCCGATGACGCCGACCGGCGCTAACAGCGCCGGCGACGCCAGCGTCAGGCCGAACAACTCCATCGACAGGTCGCGGTCGTTGGCGCCCACGAACATCCGCGGCATCAATCCCCACTGGTCGAACGCCGTGACGTTGACGCGCTGGGTGCGTTCGTCGCCCGCGCCGCCGGCGACATAGGACCATATCCCCGGCGACATCGCGGCCTCGGCCTTGGCTTCCAGCTCCGCGAACGCCATCGGCAGCGTCGGCAGCACACCGGACAGGCCCTGGAAGTAGATCTCGAGTTGGTAGTCGCTGAACGCCATGGGGCTAGGGTGCCAGGCCTATGGTCACGCGTTGGCCTGTTCCTCTTCCTTGGCCAGTTCGGCCTTCCACTGGCGAAACGTCTCCTCGGTGCGGCCACGGCGCCAGTAGCCGGAGATCGACGACGCCCACTTGGCTTCGACACCGCGCTCCTTGCGGATGTAGGGCCGCAGGTTATGCATCACCGCCTGCGCCTCACCATGGATGAAGACCTGTACCTGCCCGGACAGCCACGGCGTCGCCTTGACCGACGCGATGAGCGGCGCGTTGTCGCCGGCCATGTCTTCGGGCACCAGGTCAGCGCGGCCGCCGCGATAGATCCAGGTCAGATCGACCCCGTCGGGCTTTTTCAACGGAAGCTCGTCCTCAGGGCCGGCCACCTCGATGAACGCTTTGCCAATCGCGTTGTCGGGCAACGCTTCTAGCGCAGCGCTGATCGCGGGGATGGCGGCCTCGTCGCCGGCGAACAGGTACCAGTCCGCCGCCGGGTCGGGTGCGTAGGCGCCGCTGGGTCCCATCAGGTAGACGGGTTGGCCCGGCTGGGCGGCGACCGCCCACGGCCCGGCCACACCGTGCTCGCCGTGCACGACGAAGTCGATCCAGATCTCCTGACGCTCGGCGTCGACATGTCGCACGGTGTAGGTGCGCACCGTCGGCTGCCGTTCGGGCGGCAAGGTCCGGAAACTGTCCATGGTCAGCGGCTGCGGCAACGCAGCGACGTCTTCCGCACTGGGGTCATCGGCGAAGAACGCGATCTTGACGTAGGCGTCGGTGAAGCCGTTGGGCGTGAAGGTGTCGAAGCCGGTGCCCGGGCCTGAACCGCCGAGCACCACACGGATCAGGTGCGGTGTCAACTCCTCGGTACGCACCACCTGGAAGGTGTGTATCGGACGCCCTGCCACGTAAACCTCCAAATCCACGGCCGCAGCCGATCCTCAGCCGACGCGGCCGACTATACGAGCGCGGTGCAACCGGCGGCGTTCTACCTTGTCAGCACCTCGGCCGCTGCCTTGGGTTGCCAGTCCGATGTGAGCAGAGCCCCGAAGTTGTCCTGGTCGTCTGCGACGTCGGCGGTGTCGATGTCGCGGATCGAGTAGATGAACACCGGGCCGCTGTAGTCGGTACGTGCTGCCTTGGCCAACACGTCGGTGATCTGCTGGGCCTGCTCCTGCTGGCTGACACCACCGGCGGTGGCCGCGGCGGTTGGCGCACCGATCTCGGTCATCCAGATCTTCTTCCGGCCGTCGCCGTTGTCGATCATGAGTTGGCGTACCCGTTCGACGTCGGACCAACCGTTGTGGTCGTCGACGGCCAACCCGGCGGGATAGACGTAGGGATGCATGGCCATCGCGTCGAAAAAGTCTTTGGCGCCCAACTCGTACATGGCCTCGACGAACGCCGGCGGCGCATCCGGAGCGTACGCGCGGCTCATTCCGGCCGCCAGCACGGTGCTGTGCGGCTGCGCCGCCTTGATCGCGGGATAGGCCGCCTTCAACAACTCGGTGTAGCGCGCCGCGCGGTCGTCGAGGTGGCCGAAGAAGATCGGCACGTTCGGTTCGTTCCACACCTCCCAACTGCTGACCCGGTCGCCGTAGCGCTTCACCAGCGTGCTCAGGAAGCTGGCGAACACGGCCGGCTCGACGGGCGGGGCGCTGAAATAGGAGCCCGGCGTTCTGGCCCAGTCCGGGGTGTAGGCGACCATCGCCAGCACCTTCAATCCGCGCGAGACCGCGCCGTTGACCCAGTGATCCAGATAGCCCCAGTCGTAGGCGCCCGGCATCGGCTCGATGCGGTTCCAGTCGACGAACACCCGCAACCATTCCGCGCCGGTTCGGGCGACGGCGTCGAGTTCGCGGTCAGCGTCCATATCGCTCATCCACGTCATCGGCGCACCCACCGCGAAGCCGTACCCGTCACGCGGCGCAACGACCGCCTCCGCCTGCGCGATTCGCGAGTCGGTGACCGAAACCGCCACCAGCATCAGCACGGCCGCCGCGATCCGGCCGACATGCCTGCTCACCCGCCAACGCATTTCGACAACCTACCGGAGTGTCCGTTTCCACCGGCCGTCGCGACTGCGCACCAAACCGCACAGCTCCAGGGTTGCCAGCGGACCCAACACCTGCCTTGCCGGCAAACCGGCGGCCATCGCGATCTCGTCGAGATTGCGCGCCGCCCGCGCAGGCAACGCGTCGTACACGCGCTTGTCGGTGTCGTCGAGGTCATCCAGGACCGAGACCGACCGCGGCTCGTCGGGAGCGAGTTCACCGATCCGCCCGACCAGTTCGACGACGTCTTCGGCGCGGGTGATCAGGAAGGCTCCGTCGCGCAGTAGGGCGTGACAGCCGACCGATACCGACGAGGTGATCGGGCCGGGCACCGCGCACACCGCGCGGCCCAGACCGCGGGCCCACGCCGCGGTGTTGGCGGCACCGCTGCGGGCGCCGGCCTCGACGACCACGGTGGCCCCGGCCAGCGCGGCCACCAGCCGGTTGCGGGTGAGGAACCGGTGTCGCGCCGGGCGCACCCCCGGCGGATATTCGGTGACGAGCGCTCCGTCCTCGGCAATGCGCCGCAGCAGTGCGCTGTGTCCCGCCGGATACGGCACATCGATGCCGCCGGCCAACACTGCAACGGTCAACCCGTCGGCCGCCAGCGCCGACCGGTGCGCCGCGCCGTCGATACCGAATGCCCCGCCGGACACCACCGCCACATCCCGCGTCGACAGGCCCCCGGCCAGCTCAGCCGCGGCGAACTCACCGTATGCGGTGGCCGCCCTGGTGCCGACCACCGCGGCGGAGCGGGCCGCCACCTCGTCCAGCCGCGCGGATCCGACCACCCACAGCACCATCGGCGGGTGAGCCTGCGCACGCAGCCGACCTTCGATCCCCCCGAAACCGGTGAACGCCAGTACCGGCCACTCGTCGTGCTCCGGGGTGATCAACCGACCGCCCATCGCCGCGAGCAACTCTAAATCCCGTGCTGCCGAGTCGATGTGACGACGGGCGTCGACCCCTTCGTTCACCGCATCACCGGCTTGCCCGCGACGCACCCGATCGGCGGCCTCGACGGCGCCGACCCGCGCCACGAGTGCTTTCAGCGCCGGGCACGGCGGTTCGGCCACCCGGGATAGGTACGCCCACGCGCGCGCCTCGTCGTCACTCATCGCACACCTCCGCCCTGCCGGAAACTCAAGGCCGTGGTGACGTCCTCCAAGTCCGGGGAGGTCCGGCCGGCCAGGTCACAAAGGGACCACGCGACCCGCATAGTGCGGTCCATGCCGCGTGCGCTGAGTTGACCGCGATCCATCGCCTGGTACAGCGGCTTCATCGTGGCTCGGGGCAGCCGGAACCTGCGCCGCAGTAACGATCCGCTGACTTCGGCGTTGGTCCGGATGCCGTAGGCACGCCACCGCTCCTCGGCGGCGTTGCGCGCGGCCACGACACGTTCACGGACCACGGCCGTGGATTCGCCGTCCTGCTCAACGAGTTCCCCCGCGCGCACCGGATGCATCTCGACGCGCAGGTCAACCCGGTCGATCAACGGGCCGGAAAGCTTGCCCAGATACCGACGCTTGTCGCCGCCGCGACAGATGCAGTCGTTGGGATTGGCCGGTGCACACGGGCACGGGTTGGCCGCCAGCACCAACAGGAACCGCGCCGGGTAGCGCGCCACACCGTCGCGACGGGCCAGCCGAATCTCACCGTCTTCCAGCGGCGTTCGCAGCGCTTCGAGCACGCTGACGCCGATCTCCGCGCACTCGTCGAGAAACAGCACACCTCGGTGCGCGCGGCTGACCGCTCCGGGTCGTGCCAGTCCCGAACCGCCACCGACCATCGCAGCGACACTCGACGTGTGATGCGGGGCGATGAACGGCGGCTGAGTGATCAGCGGTGTGTCACCCGAAAGCATGCCGGCCACCGAGTGGATCGCCGTCACTTCTAGCGACTCGCTTTCCGACAACGTCGGCAGCAACCCCGGAAGCCGTTGTGCCAGCATGGTTTTACCGATGCCTGGTGGGCCGGTCAGCATCAGGTGATGGCCGCCGGCGGCGGCGACTTCGACCGCGAACCGTGCCTGGGTCTGGCCAACCACGTCGGCGAGGTCCACTGACGGTGCCGAAACGGCGCGCGGCGCAGCGATTCTGCCCGCCAACGGCGCCTTTCCTGCGATCCACAGCTGAAGCTCGCGCAGCGTCCGTGCACCCCATACCTCGATGCCCTCGACCAGGCTGGCCTCGGCGAGGTTGTCGACCGGCACCACGACCGTCGGCCAACCCTCACGTTTGGCGGCCATGACCGCGGGCAGCACCCCATTGACCGGACGCACCCGGCCGTCGAGCGCGAGTTCACCCAGCAACACCGTCTTCTCCAGCCGGGGCCACTCGGCCTTCTTCGCCGCAGCGATCACTGCCAGCGCGAGAGCCAAATCGTAGACCGAACCCACCTTCGGCAATGTCGCCGGCGAGAGCGCCAACGTGAGCCGCGCCATCGGCCAGTCATTGCCGCAGTTGGTGATCGCCGCACGGACCCGGTTGCGCGATTCCTTCAGCGCCGCGTCCGCGAGCCCGACCAAATGCACGCCGGGCAGACCCGAGGTGATGTGCGCCTCGATCTCCACGGTCTGTCCGTCCAGCCCGCGGATAGCCACGGAGAACGCTCGGCCCAGCGCCATCACCCCACCCCCTGAAGATGCGTGATCTCCGGTGTTCGCCGCCGACCGATCCGCACCCCGACGACATCGATGCGCACCTGCGACCACCGACCGTCGTGCGCGGCCAGCCACAGGCCGACGAGTCGGCGCAGCCGCTGCACCTTCTTCGGGGTCACCGCCTCTGCGACACCGCCGAATCGGTCGGTGGTGCGGGTCTTCACCTCCACGAAGATCGCGATGCGCGCGGCGTCATCGGCGGCGATCACGTCCAGCTCGCCATACCGGCAGCGCCAATTGCGGTCGAGCACCCGCAGCCCCAGCGAGCGCAGGTGATCGACCGCGAGTTGTTCTCCGAGTGCGCCGATCTCGGCGCGGGTGAATGAAATCATGGCTTCACCGTGCGGTTCGACACCGACAATCCGCGGTGTGGTGGCTCGAGTTATCCCCAACCGCAGACTCATCCACAATTCGGGCACACCCTGTTTCGCTGCCGTCAAAAAGCGGGTACACGCCGGCATGACCGACAAGTCGTTACACGGTGTCGCCGACAGAGCCACCGACAGTGATGCGTTCGAGTACACCGCCCGCGCCGGCTTCGCGGTCAGCGGCATACTGCACCTGCTTGTCGGCTATCTGATTCTTCGCATCGCGCTGGGTTCCGGCGGTAACGCCGACCAGTCCGGGGCGCTGGCGACGCTGGCGCAACAGACCGGTGGCGCGGTGCTGTTGTGGGTCGTCGCCGTGGGGTTGTTCGCGCTGGGCCTGTGGCGCGTCGCCGAGGCGATCGTCGGGCCGCGGCCCGGTGAAGGTTCGGGCCGCTTGCAGGACGACACCCCGGCGTGGAAGCGGGTGAAATCGCTCGGGCTGGCCGTCGTCAACTTCGCGATCGCGTTCTCGGCGGCCCGCTTCGCGATTGGCAGCGGACAGCAGAGCACCCAGCAGAACGCCGGACTGAGCGCACAGATGATGCAGTCCGGTTGGGGCAAAGCGGTCCTCATCGCGGTCGGGCTCGGATTGCTGGCGGTCGGGGGCTACCACGTCTACAAGGGCGTGACGAAGCACTTCTTCAAAGACCTGCACAGCTCAGGCGGCTCAGGGGTGACCGCCGTCGGCATCATCGGCTACGCGGCCAAGGGGCTGGTGCTCGCGGGCGCGGGAGTGCTGGTGATCGTGGCGACGCTGCAGGCCGATCCCGCCAAGGCCACCGGCCTCGACGCAGCGGTCAAGACCCTCGGGCAGGCGCCGTTCGGCAAGTTTCTTCTCATCCTGGCCGCAGCCGGTATCGCCGCGTTCGGCGTCTACAACTTCGTCCGCGCCCGGTCCGGCCGGATGTGACTACTGGCACTTCACCTCGGCTCATCCGCGGAGAGCCAACCAGCTGAAAACCCGAAAGGGTATCTTCATTAGGTAAACCTCAGCTAAAAGATGCTGCAATCTGACCTGCACGAAACCGGGAAAGGACCCCTGGATGCGACCACGTTGGAGCCGGATCGCTGCGCTCGCGTCAACGCTCGCCCTCGCGGCCGGTGCGACCGCCTGCACCAGCACGAGCGACAGCGACGAACTGTTGATCTACAACGCCCAGCACGAGTCGCTGGCCAAGGAATGGATCGACGCGTTCACCGAGGAAACCGGCATCAAGGTGTCCTACCGCCAGGGCGGTGACACCGAACTTGGCAACCAACTGGTGGCCGAGGGCGACGCGTCACCTGCCGACGTCTTCCTCACCGAGAACTCCCCCGCCATGGCGGCAGTAGAGCGGGCGGGGCTGTTCGCCGAACTCAACGCCGACACGCTTGATCAGGTTCCACCGCAATACCGTCCGGAGACCGGCAGGTGGACCGGGGTGGCCGCGCGCAGCACCGTGTTCGCCTACAACACCGACCGCCTGCAGCCCGATCAGCTGCCGCAGTCCATGCTCGACCTGCAGCAGCCCGAGTGGCAGGGCCGCTGGGGCGCCCCGCCGACCAAGGCCGATTTCCAGGCCATCGTCGCCGCGCTGCTGGCGCTCGAGGGTGAAGCTGCCACCGCGCAGTGGCTCGACGCGATGAAGGCCAACGCGGTGGCTTACAACAACAACATCGACACCCTCAAAGCGGTGAACGCCGGCGAGGTCGACGGCGGCATCATCTACCACTACTACTGGTACCGCGATCAAGCCAAAACCAAGGAGATCAGCGGCAACACCGCGCTGCACTACTTCAAGAACCAAGACCCGGGCGCCTTCGTCAGCCTGTCGGGCGGCGGCGTGCTGGCCTCCAGCGACAAACAGGACCAGGCGCAGCAGTTCATGCGGTTCATCACCAGCAGGGCCGGCCAGGAAGTCCTCGAGAAGGGCACCTCGTTCGAGTACCCGGTCGCCAGCGGTGTGCCCGCGAATCCCGCGTTGCCCCCGCTGGATTCGCTTCAGGCGCCCGATGTCGACCCGTCGTCCCTGGACGCGCAGAAGGTGACCGAGCTGATGACGAAGGCTGGATTGCTGTAGGTGGCCGTCCCCACCGTCGCACCTCCCGCCGCACCGGCCTCACGGTCGGACATCGTCACCCGGCCGGGTCCCCTGGTTTCGACAACCGTCGCGATTCTGGTTGCCGCGACGGCGATTCCGCTGGGCTATGTGGTGTGGGGCGCCACCTCGATCGGGTGGGACCGCGCCTACGAACTGGTGGTGCGGCCCCGTGTCGGCGAGCTTCTCTACAACACCGTCGCGCTGGTGGCCGTCACGGTGCCACTCTGCGTGCTGATCGGGGTCGGGGTGGCCTGGCTGGTGGAACGCACCGACCTGCCCGGCCGGGCTTTGTGGCGCCCGCTTTTCGTTGCTCCGCTCGCTGTTCCGGCATTCGTGAACAGCTACGCGTGGATCGGCGTGGTGCCCTCACTGCACGGGCTGTGGGCGGGGGTGTTGATCACCACGCTGTCCTATTTCCCGTTCATGTACCTGCCCGTCGCGGCGACCTTGCGTCGGCTCGATCCGGCGGTGGAGGAATCGGCCCGAGCGCTGGGATCGGATTCGGTGGCGGTGTTCTTCCGCGTGGTGCTGCCGCAGCTGCGCCTGGCGATCCTCGGCGGCGGGCTGTTGATCGGTGTACATCTGCTCGCCGAGTACGGCGCTTTCGCGATGGTGCGCTTCGACACCTTCACCGTGGCGATCTTCCAGCAATTCCAGGTGACGTTCGACGGCGCGGCGGGCAGCATGCTCGCCGGTGTCCTCGTGTTGCTCTGCCTTGCAATGCTGGTCGCCGAGGCCGCGGCCCGCGGCAATGCCCGCTTCGCCAGGATCGGCTCCGGCGCACCCCGGGCGGCGACTCCAATCCGCTTGCGCAGCAGCACGATACCTGCCTTTGCGGCGCTGATCGCGTTGGCTGTCCTTTCGATCGGTGTGCCGGCGTGGACCATCCTGCGCTGGCTGTGGATCGGCGGCGTTGAGGTGTGGGACTTCGGGGACATCTTCACATCGTTGAGCCAGACCATCGGCCTGGCCGCGGCGGCGGCGGCGCTGACGACCGTGCTCGCGTTCCCCGTGGCGTGGGTGGCGGTGCGGTCCAGCGGATTTCTCGCCCGCGCAGCCGAAGGTGCCAACTACGTGGCCAGCTCGTTGCCCGGCATCGTCACCGCGCTGGCGCTGGTCACCGTCACCATTTCCGTTGCACCCGTTCTCTATCAGAGCGTGGCGCTGATCGTGTTCGCCTATGTGCTGCTGTTCATGCCGCGTGCGCTGGTCAACGTCCGCGCCGGGCTGGCTCAGGTGCCGCCCAGCCTCGAGGAGGCCTCCCGCTCGCTCGGCAGTTCGCCGACCGCCACGTTCTTGCGCGTCACGCTGCGCCTGACCGCACCCGCCGCAGCCGCCGGAGCCGCACTGGTGTTCGTCGCCGTCGCCACCGAACTGACCGCCACCCTTCTGCTCGCGCCGACGGGCACCAACACGCTGTCGATGCGGTTCTGGTCGTTGTCCAGCGAACTGGACTACGCGGCGGCCGCGCCGTACGCGCTGGTGTTGGTGGTGCTGGCGATACCGGTGACGCTCATCCTGCTGCGGCAGTCGGCGAAGGCGGCCGCGCTGTGACCTCCACTGTCGCAATCCACCAATTGGCAAAGTCTTTCAACGGCCGCACCGTGCTGCACCACATCGACCTCGAGGTGCAGCCGGGTTCAACCACCGCCGTCGTCGGATCGTCGGGGTGCGGAAAGACCACGCTGCTGCGGCTCATCGCCGGCTTCGAGAACCCCGACGCGGGCACGATCAACATCGGGGGCCGTCAGGTCGCCGGCCCGCAGCGCTCGGTGGCGCCGCACCGCCGGGCGGTCGGCTATGTCGCCCAGGACGGTGCGCTGTTTCCGCATCTGACCGTCGGGCAGAACATCGCGTACGGGCTGTCCCGCAAGCAGGGCCACACCCGGGTGGCCGAGTTGCTGCAGACGGTCGCGCTGGACCCATCCTATGCATCCCGACGCCCGCATGAGCTGTCCGGCGGCCAACAGCAGCGGGTGGCGCTGGCGCGGGCGTTGGCGCGCGAACCGGCGCTGATGCTGCTCGACGAGCCGTTCAGCTCGTTGGACACCGGCCTGCGCGCATCCACCCGCAAGGCGGTGGCAAAGCTGCTCGCCGACGCCGGGGTGACGACGCTGCTGGTCACTCACGACCAGGAGGAAGCGCTCTCGATCGCCGACCAGATCGCCGTGATGCGCGACGGCAGGTTCACGCAGGTCGGCCCGCCGCAGCAGGTGTATCGCCAACCCGCCGACCACTTCACCGCGGCGTTCCTCGGCGATTGCGTCTCACTGCCGTGCACGGTCAGCTCCGGTGTCGCCGAGTGCGCAATCGGGCGGGTTCCGGTGCGAGCCGACGACGGGTCGGCGACATTGCTGCTGCGCCCGGAACAGCTTGTGGTGACGGCGGTTTCAGATACCGAACAGTTCCGGAGCGTCGGCACTGTGATCGGCACCGAGTTCCTGGGCCACGACGTGCTTTTGACGATCGACCCCGCGGGCGACGCCGAACCGGTCGTGGTGCGTCAGGACAGCCTCAACGCTCCCCCCGTCGACGCCAAGGTGCATATCGAGATCACCGGCGAGGGGATCGTCCTGTGATGCGCCGACTCGTCGACGTTCTGCGTAGCCACGGCGACAACGTCGCGGTGCTCACCGACACGCAGCAGTTGACCTATGCGCAGCTCGCTGAGCACGTCGCCGACGCGGCACCTGAGTTCGGCGATACCCGTGGCCTGGTTTTGCTCGAAACCCGCAACGACATCCGCACTTTGGTGCATTACCTCGCGGTTCTTGCTCGTGGGCATGTGGTACTTCCCGTTCCCGCCGGACGCGATCATTCGACCATGGTGCAGACCTACGATCCCGACGTCGTCGTAGCCGGCGAGGTCCACCACCGGCGAAGGGCTTCGCGCCATCACCTGCACGACGATCTCGCCCTCCTGCTTTCCACGTCCGGAAGCACCGGATCTCCCAAACTGGTCCGGCTGTCGCACACCAACCTGATCTCCAATGCGACCGCCATCGCCGAATACCTGCACATCAGCGAAACCGACCGGGCTGCGACCACACTGCCGATGTCGTACTGTTACGGGCTTTCGGTGATCCACAGCCATCTGCTGCGCGGCGCCGCGTTGATCCTGACCGAGCGCTCCGTCATGGATGAGCAGTTCTGGGACCTGTTCCGCCGCTGCGGCGGCACCTCGTTCGCGGGGGTTCCGTATACCTTCGAGCTGCTTGAACGCATCGGCTTCGACACCATGGAGCTGCCGACGCTTCGCTACGTCACCCAGGCCGGCGGTCGGATGCCGCCGGATCGGGTCAAGCGGGTCGCCGCGCTGGCCCAGCGCCGCGGCTGGGCGCTGTTCGTGATGTACGGCGCGACCGAGGCCACCGCCCGGATGGCCTACCTCCCTCCGCACCTGGCGTTGTCACGGCCTACCGCGATCGGCCGGCCGATACCCGGAGGGTCGTTGGCCCTGGAACCGCTCGACGACTGGCCTGAAGAAAGCGTCGGCGAACTCGTGTATCGCGGTGACAACGTCATGATGGGGTACGCACGAGGACCCGAGGATCTGTCACTGGGCAACACCGTCGACACGCTGCACACCGGCGATGTCGCCCGCCGCACTCCCGACGGCCTGTTCGAGGTGATCGGCCGCACCAGCCGTTTCGTCAAGATCTACGGTCTGCGCATCGATCTGCAGCGGCTCGAATCCACACTGCGCGCACGCGGTGTGACGGCGTTCTGCACGTGCGACGACGATCACCTCGTTGTCGCCGCGGCCGGACGTCACGACATCGACGACGTGCAGCGCGTCGTCGCCGAAGGCGCCGGGGTGCCCGCCGCCTCGGTGCGGACGGTGCACGTCGACGAGTTGCCGTTGTTGCCGTCGGGCAAGCCCGACTATGAGACGGTGCGACGGCTGGCGCGCGGTACCGGGCAGCCCGGAACCGACGACCTGCGGGTGCTTTTCGCCGATGTGCTGCAGCAGGATCCGGCCGCGATCGACTCCGACGCCTCGTTCGTCGATCTCGGCGGCAACTCGCTGTCCTACGTGGCGATGTCAGTGCGTCTCGAGCGGATGCTCGGGCACCTGCCCACCGACTGGCATCAGCGTCCGCTACGCGAACTGGAAACCATGGCGCGCCCGGTCACCGGCCGGCGGCGCTGGTGGGCGCCGACGCTGGAGACCAGCGTCGCGTTGCGGGCGCTGGCGATCGTGCTCATCGTGGGCTCGCACGCGGGGCTCTTCGAGCTGTGGGGCGGCGCGCACGTATTGCTCGGGGTCGCGGGATACAACTTCGGCCGGTTCTGCATGACCTCGGTGCCACACGCCGACCGGGTCCGGCACCTGCGCAACACCATCGGATGGATCGCGGTGCCGTCGGTGCTGTGGGTGGCCGTCGTGCTGCTGTTCAGCGACCACTACACGTGGACAAACCTGCTGCTGGCCAACAAGATTCTCGGTCCGCACGACAGCATGACCGCGGGGCGGCTGTGGTTTGTCGAGGTGCTGGTGTGGACGCTGGTCGCGCTGCTGTTGTTGTTCTGGCTGCCCGGACTGGACCGGCTGGAGCGGCAACGACCGTTCGCCGTGGCGATCGCGTTCCTGGTGGTCGGGCTGGCGCTGCGCTACGACGTGCTCGGTCTGGGCCTGGGCCGTGAGGCGTGGTTCACGGTGCTGGCGTTCTGGTTCTTCGCGGTCGGCTGGGCGGCGGCGAAGGCGTCGTCGACGCTGCAGCGGGCCGTGGTGACCGCGGTACTGGCTGTGGCGTTGCACGGGTATTTCGGTAGCACACTGCGCGAGACGATGGTGCTGGGCGGGTTGGTGTTGCTCATCTGGCTGCCGACGATCCGCTGCCCGGTCGCGCTGACGACGGTCGCGGGCGTCCTCGCGGAGGCCTCGCTGTACACGTATCTGGTGCACTACCAGGTGTATCCGTTGTTCCCCGGCCATCCGGTGCTCGGCGTGGTCGCGTCGCTGGCGGCCGGCGTACTGCTCACGTATCTGCTCTCCTTGGTGCCGAAAAGGACGTTTGGGCGGAAAAGTGCGAGTAAAACCCGCCAAAACGTCGATCTCGGCGCCATGCGCAATTAGCCCCGCTGGGCGATGAGGCCTTCCTGAGCCAGCGTCGCCGCGATGGCGCCGTCGGCGCGGATCAGACTTCCGACGACGACACCACGTCCGCGCGCCGCCGCCGGTGACGTCGTCTCGAGTAGGTTCCACTGATCGGCGCGCACCGAGCGGTGAAACCAGATCGAGGAATCCGTTGTGCCGCTTCGATGGGTGCGCGCCCGCATCGAATATCCGTGCACCTGCAGCGCCGGGTCGATCATGTACACGTCGGTGACGTAGACCGCGAGCAGCGTGTGCAGCAGCGGATCGTCGGGCACAGAAACCGTTGTACGCCACCACAACCGACGCACAAACTCGTCGCCCGCGCCCTCGTCGGCGATCCTGATGTCGAGTTCGTCCAGCGGCATCGACGGCGCGGGTCCGGCGGGCCCCGTGCGCGGCAGCGCCTCGGGATTCTGCGACGACGGCCGTTGACCGTGTTGCGGGCCAGGCAGTTCCGTCGCGAACGAAACCGTCGCCGCCGTCAACAACCGACCATGCTGATGCGATTCGACCCGGCGCGCCGAGGCGGTACGGCCGTCGAACACCCGCGTCACACGGCAGTCGACGTCGTCGCCGGCTTCCCCGCCGCGCAGGAACTGCAGGTGCATGTTGGTGGGCAGCCGGTCGGCATCGACGGTGCGACACGCCGCCGCCAGGCTCTGCGCGACGAACTGCCCGCCGTACGCGCGTTTGCCGGCCGGTCCGCTCGCGGGCCCGATCCACGAATCGGCGCCCTCCCCCGGCCGCACGTCAAGCAACTCGAGCAGCTTGCTCATCGGGGGTATCCAGTTGCCACCGTGCCTGATTCGACCATGCGCGACACCTCGTCCGCGCTCATCGCCAACCACTCGGTGAGCACCGCGGCGGTATCGTCGCCGAGAGCCGGCGCGGCGACCGCGGGCCGATAATTGCCGTCGATCGAGATCGGCAACCCGGGCGCGAGATACTCCCCGATCCGGGGCTGATTAAGCGACGTGAACAACGGGTTGGCCGTCACCTTCTCCTCGGTGACGGCTTCGGCGAAGCTGCGATACCGGTCCCACAGCACCGACGACGCCGACAGCGCCGCGGTGATCTCCTCGGCGGTGTGCGAGGCGAACCACTCGCCGAACAACCCCGTGAGCGCATCGCGATGCTCATAGCGCTGCCCCTCGTCGCTGAAGTCTGCACCCAGTGTATCAGCCAGCGCAGCAACGGCTTTCGTGGTACCGGTCAATTCGGTCAGATCGCGGAAGTGGCGTGCGGTGAGCGCAACCACCATGAACGACACCCCGTCGCTGCTCGAAAAGTCCTGGCCGTACTGGCCGTACACCGAGTTGCCGATCCGCTGGCGGCTGGTGCCGTTGACCATGGCCTCGGTGAAGAAGCTCAGGTTCCCCGCCGTCGCCAACGCGACGTTCTCCAACGGGATGCTGATCCGCTGACCTTGTCCGGTCGCGTCGCGGTGGCGCAGCGCGGTGACGACGGCCAGCGCCGCGTAGATGCCGCAGGACACATCCCAAGCCGGCAGCACGTGGTTGACCGGGGTGGCGAGGTCGGCCGGGCCTGTGGCCAACGGAAACCCGATGCCGGCGTTGACGGTGTAGTCCACGCCGGTGCCGCCGTCGGCGCGCCCGGACACCTCGACGTGGATCAGGTCGGGGCGCAGCGCGGCCAGCGTGTCGTACGAATGCCACTCGCGACCCGCGACATTCGTCAAGAGGATGCCGCTGTCGGCGATCAGCCGCTGCACCAACCGCTGCCCGTCCTGCGAGCGCATATCGGCGGCCATCGAGCGCTTGCCCTTGTTCAGACCCGCCCAGTAGATGCTCTCACCGTCGCCGGTGACCGGCCACCGGCGGTAGTCGGCCGCACCGCCGATCGGGTCGACGCGAACCACCTCGGCACCGAGTTGGGCAAGCGTCATTCCGGCCAGCGGCACCGCGACGAAGCTGGAGATCTCGACGACGCGCACGCCGGCAAGCGGGCGCGCGGCATCAGCAGGAGAAGTCACCCGGCCAAGTTATCAAGTGCTAAATCAACTCGATGGCCTCGGCGATCGACGGCAGTACCCGGCTCGGCCGGAACGGGTAGCGCTCGACTTCGTCGGGTGAGGTCGATCCGGTGAGGACCAGGATGGTCTCCAACCCGGCTTCGATCCCGGCGACGACGTCGGTGTCCATCCGGTCGCCGACCATCACGGTGCTCTCGGAGTGCGCCGCGATCCGGTTCAGCGCGCTGCGAAACATCATCGGGTTCGGCTTGCCGACGAAGTACGGCTCGCGGCCGGTGGCCTTGGTGATCATCGCCGCGACGGATCCGGTGGCCGGCAGCGGCCCCTCCGCCGAGGGCCCGGTCACATCGGGGTTGGTGGCGATGAACCGCGAGCCGGCCAGGATCAACCGGATGGCCCTGGTGATCGCGGTAAACGAGTACGTGCGGGTCTCGCCGAGCACGACGAAGTCGGGTTCGATGTCGGTGAGCGTGTAGCCGACCTCGTGCAGCGCCGTGGTCAGACCCGCCTCACCGATCACGTAGGCCGACCCGCCGGGCAGCTGGTCGTTGAGGAACGCGGCGGTGGCCAGCGCCGACGTCCAGATCGCCTCCTCCGGCACCGTCAGACCCGAGCGCAACAGCCGCGCCGACAGGTCACGCGGCGTGAAGATCGAGTTGTTGGTCAGCACCAGAAAGGGCCGCTCGCGTTCCATCAGGCGCTGCAGGAACTCGGCCGCGCCGGGCAACGCCTGCTCTTCGCGGACCAGCACACCGTCCATGTCGGTGAGCCAGCACTTCGGAGGGGTGCTCACCCGTTCAGTCTGTCAGCTATCCCATCGGCATGTCGGGTAGCGGCGCGTTGCAGCGGTCGCGGAAGTCCGCGGCGGCCTTGCGCACGGCCCGAAGCTCGTCGCGCACCTGTGGATTAGCGTCCAGGTACGCCGTGATCTCCTCCGCCATCTGATCCCTGGGCTTGCCCTTGAGACCGGTGAAGAACGCGTTCACCTCCGGATGGGTGAACAGATACGTAGAGGTGCCCGCCGAGACACCGGCCATGACGCCGGCCAGATCGGCGGCCGTGCAGTTCGGTGGATGGGCAACGGCCGTGGCCGCGGTACCGAAAACCATCGCGCCGGCGATAAGCCCTGCACCAATCACACTGCGACACAACATGGGTGACTCCTTGTCCGATCGAAGGCGAGACAACCTTGGAAAGCTCAACGCGGTCCGGTACCGCCACCGCCGCCGGGCCGCCCCGGACGTCCGATGTCGATGGGAGGACGGGGTGGACTCGGGTCGATGATCACGTCGAGGCCCCAGTCGTCGCTGCAGTACCACGGGTCGGCGCAATAGCCCGGATAGACCGGACCCGCCACCGGGGCATCAGGACCGCCGCCGCGCACCGTCCCCTGCGCACACACCGTCGCCGCACCGGCATTCGTGCAGTCGGCGTACGCAGCGGGTGCACCCGCGAAAAGCGTGGCGGACAGCGCCGACAAAGCCACTCCTAGAAACAGATAACGCCGGAACAAACTCATCACGGGGTCCTCCTTTCGCACCTGAAAGGATCCACCTACCGGAGATTACGGCGCTGCGCACTTGGGCAGGGCGCTATTTGACATCTCCCCGACCCGGATCTTTTCGATTGCAAGTTTCGCGATCGAGCCGACCCGCCGGGCGCTACACCGCGTCAGAGCCCGTCGCGCGAAAACCCCGACGGCCCCGGCTATCTCGGGCTATCTCGGCTGGTTCGGGATGCCGGGGAACAGCTGTTCCGACGGTCCAGACGTCACGTACCCGGCGAGCTTGGTCACCAGGTGCGGGGCGAAAACGGCGCCGTAGACGGCGTGTCCGACCAGGACGGCCGCGATGATCGACACGATCGTCGATTGGACCCGGGTCTTGGACACCTTGTCCGCCAACATGTCGATGACGTTGCGGCCTTCGGAGTCGGTCCGGCCGAGCAGATAGGTGAAGACCATCATCTGCACGCCCATCGCGAGCGCGTCGTAGAGGGGGTACTGAAACTTGCTGCCCTCGAACAGTCCGAGCCCGGGAATGATGTAGCCGTAGTAGAAGACACCCATCCGCGGGCCGAAGAACCCGTTGAACAACAGCGCCCAGCAGAACCCGACGACAAGCCCGACGACCAACAGGGTTTGCGGTGCGCGCCACCCGGTCCGGCGGACGAGGCGCCGGCCCAGCGCCGCGCCGATCACCGCGGGCAGCACGAAATAGGCGATGTACCCGATGGGTACCGCCGACGGCAGCCCGCCGCCCCACGTCATGTTCAGCGGCCACCACGAAGGCATGCGTGGCAGCGCCGGCGGGAACTGGGCGTATACCGCCCAGTCGTAGGGCGCCTCGATCCACGAGAACGATATGGCGGAGATGGAGACCAACAGCAGCGGGTGCAGGCGGCCGCGCCGGATGCTCAAGAACACGCCGTAGGCAAGAAACAGGACGCCGCCGACGTAGGCGAACGTCAGACCGGCGATCAGCGCCGGCGTCAGCTCGGTGTTCACCGGCGGTCCTCGTTGGCGTTGCCGCGGGCTTCGGGATCAAAGTAGATCACCAGCCCGAAAATCAGGATGATCAGCCCGAACAGTGTTCCGAGCATGATGAGTTGACCCATGCGTAATAGTGGACACTATTACTTAGGTTTGGTCAAGGACGGTTATCGTTGATGTCGTCAGCCGCTTTCCCGCGCGGTCCAGAAAGTGAGAATCCGTGTCCCAGCGGCGTTCAGCCAAGAAACACGCCCCCAGGCGCCCCCGGGGCGAGGCCCGCAGGCTCCTGCTCGACGCGGCCCGCGAGTTGTTGGCCCGTCGCGACTACCGCGCGACGACGACGCGTGAGATCGCCGAAGCCGCCGGTGTCACCGAGTACCTGTTGTTCCGCCACTTCGGCTCCAAGGCCGGGCTGTTCCGCGAGGCGCTGGTGCTGCCGTTCACGAATTTCGTCGACGACTTCGGCAAGACGTGGCAGGCGGTCAAAGCCGACAAGACCACCGAAGAGGAACTGAGCCGGCAGTTCGTCGGCGAACTCTACGACGTTCTCGTCGAACACCGGGGCCTGTTGCTGACGCTGGTCGCCTCCGACGGGCTCAGCGACGACGAGATCGAAAGCGCGGGTATCGCCGACATCCGACGCGCCCTCACGCTGCTCGGCCAGATCAGCGCGGAGGGGATGCAACTACGCGGAATGCGTTCGGGCCAACCGGATCTGCCCGCCCATTCGACGGTCGCGATGATCGTCGGCATGGTGGCGCTGCGTTCGACCTTCTTCGGCAACCGGCCGCCCTCGCGGGAGGTGATCGTCGACGAGCTCGTGCAAGCAATCCTGCACGGCTTTTTGCACCGGCCCTAGCCGCCGGGCCCGTTGGGCCACTTCAGCAGTGAGCCGGCGTCGACGCGGATGTGCTGTCCGGTGATGTAGCGGCTGTCGTCGCTGGCCAGGAACACCCCGAGGTTGGCCATGTCCTCGGGTTCGATGTACGGGATCGGCATCGCCTGAAAAAGCGTGAAGAGCGGTTCGGCGTCCTCGCGGGTAGGCGTCTTGCCCTCGGCCTTCAGGTCGGGCCGGAACACGCCGTACATGCCCTCGTTCTGCAACAGGTGGGTGTTGCAGTTGGTCGGGTGAATGGCGTTGACGCGAATCATCCTGGGCGCCAAATGAAGACATATCTCGTCGACATACTCCATCACGATGCGCTTGCTCCATCCGTACCCGGCGCCGCCGGGACCCATGTCGGGGCTGGTGGTGGTGCCGCGGATCATGCCCGCGGTCGAGCCGGTGACGATGATCGACGCGCCGTCGGGCAGATGCGGAATCGCCACCGCCACCGTGTTCATCACGCCCAGAAGGTCGACGTCGGAGGCATCGACGAACCCCATCGGATCGGGGTTGCCCATGGCCATCGGCAGGATGCCGGCGTTGGCGACGACGATGTCGATCCTGCCGAGATCCGCCACGCCCACTTCGATCGCCTCACGCAGTTCGTGGCGTTCGCGCACGTCGGCCACCCGCGCGACGACGCGCCTGCCGAGTTCCTTGATCGACCGTTCGGTCTCGGCGAGATCCTCGGGTGTCGCGAGCGGATAGGGGTTGGACGGGATGTCGCGGCAGATGTCGACCGCGATGATGTCCGCGCCTTCCTTGGCCATCGCGATGGAGTGCGCGCGCCCTTGACCGCGCGCCGCGCCCGTGATGAAAGCGACCTTGCCGTCGAGCTTTCCGGTCATGTGCTGTTCCCTTTCTTCTGCCGAGCAGACACTGAGTCGCAGTTTTCGCGGTGCTTTTGTGCGAGTTTGCGTCTGCTCGCGGGTATTTACGCGGCAGATCTAGCCGGTCGGCGTGAACGTGATGTGCAGTTCACTGAGCCCGCGCATGATGAACGTCGGCTCGTAGGTGAAGTTGCGGTCATCCGGCGGGCCGTGGTGCTCGGTGGAGATCGTGATGTCGGTCATCCGGTCGAGGATCCTGTTCAACGAGATCCGCCCCTCGGCGCGTGCCAACGGCGCACCGGGACAGGAATGGACGCCGCGGATGAACGCGATCTGCTCCCGCACATTCGGGCGGTCCACCCGGAACGTGTCGGGGTCGGCGAACTTGCGTTCGTCGCGGTTGCACGCGCCGGGAAGCAACATGACTGTGGTGCCCGCGGGCACGTCGACGTCACCGATCCTTGTGTTGGTGCGTGCCATCCGGAAGTGGGACTTGACCGGGCTTTCCATCCGCAGAGTCTCCTCGAGGAACGCCGGGATCTTGCTGCGGTCCTCGCGCAGTTGCTTCTCGAATCCCGGATTGTCGCCCATGAACCACACGGCCGAACTGACCAGCTTCGTCGTCGTCTCGGTGCCGGCGGCGAACAGGAACGTCGAGAGGTTCATGACGTCCTCGATCTCAGGGGTCGACCCGTCTTCATGCTTGGCCTGCGCCAGTTCCGTCAGCACATCCTGACGCGGCGCACGCCTGCGGTCCTCGATGTAGGAGTAGAACTTGTCGTTGAGCCACTCCAGCGGGTTGTGCGACGTCGGCGCCTCCTTACCCAATTCGCCGACCGTTTCCAGCGCGAAGACCTCCTTGAACTCCTCGTGGTCCTCGATGGGCACACCGAGGAGATCGGCGATGACCAGCAGCGAGAACGGTTTGGCGTAAGCGGCCAAGAACTCGCAGCTGCCCTTCTCGAGGAAGGTGTCGAGTTGCTGGTCGGCCAACCGCCACATGAAGTCTTCGTTCTCCTTCAGGCGCTTGGGCGTGATGAGTTTGTTCAACAGACCCCGCGTGCGGGTGTGCAGCGGCGGATCCTGCGACGTGATGTGTTCAGCCATCGGCACCGCGCCACGGTGTTGCTCGATCAATTCCGAGACGTCGTCAGACTCGCCCGGGCCGAACGGCATCCCGGAGAACGGTCCGGCCACCGAGACGCAGGACGAGAAGCTCAGGTCCTTGTACACCGCCAGCGCCTCTTCATATCCGGTGACGGCCAAGACGTTGAACGGTGTCGCCTGCACCACAGGGCATTTGGATCGCAGATAGTCGAAGTAGGGGTACGGGTCGGGGACGAGGGTTTCGTCGGTGAAGAAGTCGACGGTCTCGAAATCGGTCACAAAACACTCCTGGTTGCTTCGGTCACGTAGGCGTCGTTGACGTTCATGATCTGGTCGAGGTTGTCGGCGATGTCCTCGGCGCTCAGCGACGACTTCCAAATGCCCTGGGTGCGCACGACCGCCAGCCGCGACACACCGCCCATCCCGGCCATCAGCACTTCGCCGGTGAGCTCACACGACTCGTGAGCCAGGAACACCGCTGCGGGAGAGCACAGTTCAGGTGGCATGCCGGCGTTGATCTCGGCCATCGCGTCCTCGGACAGGCTGAACTGCTCGGCCAGCTGCTGCCCCTGCGATGCCGACATCCGCGTGTAGGCGCGCGGCGCCAGCGCGTTGACGCCGATGCCGTGGGCGGCGCCTTCGGTGGCCAGGTTGCGGGTCAGTCCCCAGATCGCGCCCTTGGCCGCCCCGTAGCTGGTCAGTTCCGGGATGCCGCCGAGCATGGCCTCCGAAACGGTGTTGACGATGCGGCCGCGGCCCGCGTCGCGCAGGTGCGGCCACGCCGCCCGCGACAGGAAAAGCGTTCCGAAGAAATGAACGTCGAGCATCGCGCGGATCCGCTCGGTCGGTAGCGTCTCGAACAGATCCGGGTCGTGGATGCCGGCGTTGTTGATCACCGCGTCGATCCGGCCGAATGCGCCGAGCGCGGTCGAAACGATCGCCGCCGCCCCGGCCTCCTCGGCGACCGAGGCGCTGCATGCCACCGCTTTGCCGCCGGACTGCGCGATCTCGGCGACGACGTCGTCGGCCGGTCCCGGCGAACTCGCGCTCCCATCGATCTCGGCTCCGTTGTCGGCGACGACGACGCGGGCGCCCCTGGCGGCCAGCAGCAGTGCGTGGCTGCGGCCGATGCCCCGGCCGGCGCCGGTGACGACAACCACCTTGTCGTCGAAGCGCAGTTCGGTCATTCAGATCTCCTGGTTACCCGCGAGCAGACGTGAAAACCCCCAATAATGCGCTGTATAGGGGGTTTTCACGACTGCTCGCCAGGGTGCGGGTTCGCGTCGAAGACGATCGGCACCGAGGTCGGTGACCGGAACGCCTGACCGCGGATGTAGGGGTCGTCGGCAGCAGGGTCCATCCGCAGGTTGGGCAGGCGGTCCAGCAGCAGGTTGAGCGCCACCCGCATCTCCAGCCGGGCCAGATGCATGCCGAGGCAGACGTGTACGCCGTAGCCCCAGCCGATGTTGGCTTTGGCTTCGCGGAAGATGTCGAACCGATCGGGATGGTCGAAGCGTTCCTCCTGCCGGTTGGCCGCGCCCAGCACCGGCATCACCGAGGAGCCCTCGGGGATCTGCACACCACCGAGTTCCGTGTCGCGGCTGGCCACCCGCGTGATCATGATCAGCGGGGGCTCCCAGCGCACGGCTTCCTCGATCGCCTGCGGTATCAACGACCGGTCGGCGCGCAGGGCCTCGAGTTGTTCGGGGTTGCTCAGCAGGCCGAACAGTAGGTTTCCCAGTGCCCGGTAGGTGGTTTCGACGCCGGCGGGAAGGAGTAGCCGCAGAAACGAGTAGATCTCCTCGTCGGACAGCTTCTCCCCGTCGATCTCGGCCGCCGCCAGGCCGCTGATCAGATCGTCACGAGGCTGTGCGCGACGCGCGGCGAGGATCGGGGCGAAGTACTCGGCGAGCGCTTCGGAGGCTTGGCGGCCACGCTCGGGGTTGACGGTGAACGAGAGCAGCGAGATCGACCACTTCTGAAACTGCGCATAATCCTCTTGCGGCAAGCCGAGCAGCCCCGCGATGATCAGCGTGGGATACGGAAAGGTGAACTCCCTAGCCAGGTCGGCGCTGCCCCGGTCGGCGAAACGGTCGATCAGCGAGTTGCCGATCTTGGTCACCAACGTGTCTTCCCAGCGGGCCAACGCCTTCTGCGAGAACGCCTTTGCGACCAGCGCGCGATGCCTGCCGTGCACGGGTTCGTCCATACCGAGCATCACATGCTTGCCGAACACATCACCGAAGGCCTGGACGATGATCGCCGAGGAAAACGTCTCGTTGTCGCGCAGCATCTGCTGGGCTTCCTCGTAGCGGTACACCATGACGATGGGCTTACCCTCTTGCCCTGGTATGCCGGGGATCTCGATCTTCTGAATGGGCTCTTCGCGGCGCAGCCTGGCCAATTCGGTATAGGGGTCACGCACGTCCCCGGATACGAAGTCGTCGAACTCGCCGAAGTCCTCGAGGTCTTCAAACAACTGCTGCATCGTGTCCTCCTCAGCCGGCGGGGTAGGCGACGGACTTGATCTCGGTGTACTGGTCGAACCCGGCGACACCGTTCTGGCGCCCGATGCCGCTGGCCTTGTATCCGCCGAACGGGGTGTCGGCGCCATAGCCGGCGGTACCGTTCAAACCGATGAAGCCGGCCCGTAGTCGTTTGGCCACCGAAAGCGCGCGGTCCAGAATTCCGGCCATGACGTTGCCGGCCAGACCGTACGGGCTGTCGTTGGCGATGCGCACCGCGTCGTCCTCGTCGTCGAACGGGATCACGGCAAGCACGGGACCGAAGATCTCCTCCTGCGCGATGGTCATCGAGTTGTCGACGTCGGTGAAGAGCGTCGGCTTGACGAAGAATCCCCTGTCCATACCGTCGGGGGCCTCGGCTCCTCCGACCAGCAGTGTCGCGCCTTCCTCGACACCGTTGTCGATGTATCCGCGGATGCGGCTGCGTTGCTTATCGGAAATGACGGGGCCGCAAAGGGTTCCGGGGTCCTGCGGATCGCCGGGCGCGACACCCTCATAGATGCCCTTCAGGATCTCCACGCCTTCGTCGTAGCGTGAACGCGGCAACAGCAGCCGGGTCGGGTTGGCGCAGCCCTGACCCGCGTGCATGCACGGCGCGATGCCCATCATGCAACCGACCGCGAAGTCCGCGTCCTCGAGCACGATGGTCGCCGATTTGCCGCCGAGCTCGAGAAACAGCCGCTTCATCGTCGCGGCACCCTTTTCCATGATCCGCTGCCCGACGACGGTGGATCCGGTGAACGAGATCAGGTCGACCTTCGGCGACAGCGTGAGTTCCTCGCCGACGAAGTGGTCCGAGGCGGTGACGACGTTCACGACGCCCGGTGGGATGTCGGTGTTCTCGGCGATGAGCCGGCCCAACCGGGTGGCGTTGTACGGCGTGTTCGGCGCCGGTTTGAGCACGACGGTGTTTCCGGTGCCGAGCGCCTGACCGATCTTCTGAATAGAGACCTCAAACGGAAAGTTCCACGGCACGATCGCCCCGACCACACCGACGGGCTCCCGCCAGACTTTGCGGGTGGTGTTCACCCCGGTGACCGACACCATCGCATCGCCCAGCGAAGTCTCCCACGGATATTCGTCGATCAGCCGAGCCGGGTACCGCAACGCATCGGACAACGGTGCATCCAGCTGCGGCCCGTGGGTGATCGCGCGCGGGCAACCGACCTCGAGGATGAGCTCCTCGCGCAGCTCCTCCTGCTCCGATTCCAGCGCCTCCTGCAATTGCAGCAGACACCGTTGGCGCAACGCATGGTTGGTCGCCCAGTCGGTGTCGTCGAAGGCGCGGCGCGCGGCGTCGATGGCCCGGTGCATATCGGCCTTCGACGCGTCGGCCACCTCGCCGAGCACCTCTTCGGTCGCCGGGTTGATGTTGGTGAAGGTGCCGGCCTCACCGTCGACGAGCTTGCCGTCGATCATCATCTTCGATTCGAAACGAACGTCAGCCATGGTCTCTACTTCCTCGGAGCGCGCCGAAGCGCGGGATGCCCATCATCAGCCGGATCATCTGGTGCAGTGCCGCAGGCGGCACTACCCGGTTGGCGATCAACAACATCCGTGCGTCGGGCCCCACCGATTTCTTGACGAACGGTTTCGAGCTGTCGAGCGCCTTGGCCAGGCCCGCCGCGAACTTCTCCGGCGATCGTGCGGCCATCCGCATCGCGGCCCGCCCGCGCTTGTCCATCGTGGCGTGATGCGGGGCGTATGGCCCGTCGAGATCGCGGCAGTCGGTGGTTCCCGCGTCGGTGATGATCTCGGTGTCGTAGGTGCCGGTCACCAGGATCGTCACCCCGATGCCGAACGGCGCCACCTCGGCCGCCATCGACTCACCCCAGCGCTCCAACGCGCCTTTGACGGCCGAATACGGTGCGGTCGCGGGCATTCCGCGCACACCGCCCTGACTGGACACCAGCACGATGCGGCCGCGGCCGGCCTCACGCATGGACGGCAGCAGCGCCTTGGTGAACGCAACCGGCCCGAAGATGTTGGTCGCGAACATCTGTTCCCACAAGCTGACCGGGGTCTCTTCGACCATCCCGGCCGCGGAGATCCCGGCGTTGTGCACCAGCGCGTACGGTGCGCCGACGGCCTCGTCGACCGCCTTCGCGGCGGCGGTGATCGATGCGGCATCGGTGAGGTCGAGGGTCACGCCGATCAGGTTCGGATCGTCCGGCGCCGCACCCGTCGCCTCACGCAGGCGTTGCATCCCGGCGTCGATGGACCGCATGGCCGCGACGACGCGCCAGCCCTGCCGGTACAGGTGCGATGCGGACGCCAGCCCGAGGCCCCGGGAGGCGCCCGTGATGACTACGCTGCGCAAGCCCCCATCACCCACTTTGGTTTTCCGGTGCGCACCGGTCACTCTTGGAGCCCAGTTCAACGTCCGGGCGCCCGTCGGGTTGGCCGCTCATCCAGGTCGACATGATCCCGACCGAGTACGGGCCCTCTTGACCGTTCGCCTCGTAAAATCCTTGCGGGTCATAGACCTTGACCTCCGGATACGGCCACGGGCAGGCCACCGAGGTGGAGATCTTGGTGGCCTTCACGACCGCGAACAGCCCGCCGTAGCAGAAGTAGGCGATGTTGAGGATCACGAACATCACGATGAACGTGCCCAGTCTGGGCTTCGTGGGGAAGATCCGGGCACGCTGAGCGAGTTTCTCGGCGACGGATTTGCCCGTGTCGTCGCGGTAGAGCAGCACACCGGCGGGGATCATCACGAACGTCACCGCCACCACTTCCCAGATCAGCGGGAACTGATGGGGTTCGCCCGTGAACACCGACGCCCACGGCGGCACCTGCGAATAGATGTACATGCCGGTACGAACCAGGGTGATCTCGAGCGCCGCGTCGACGATCACGCCGATCGGAAAGATGATGGCCGCCAAGCTGATCAGCGGGTGACGCCACACGAACGAGTCAACTGGCCTGCGCGCCTGCAGTTTGCGCAGAATCCAGATGGCCGGAAAGTAGGGTCCGAGATAGAACATCACGTAGCCGAGCACCACGAACGGCTCGACCGTCGGAGACAACGACACCAGCGGCCAGTCTTCGGGCAGGTGCGCCAGTTCCGGGTTGTAGACCGCGAACGGCGACCAGTTCATGATCGGGTCCTGCCACACGATCAGCGAGGTCACCAGAGCCATCAACAGCGTGGGGTTGTGGGGATTGCGCCGCCAGTGCACCACCCACAGGGTGATGATGACAACCATCGTGACGATGGTGAAGGTCTCGAGTATCACCACCCAGGTCGACGTGCTCCACCCGAACAGCACCTCCACCGGCCGCGGCGCGCCCTCGACGTCCGGGTTGGCGATCCGGGGGGATCCGGGACCTTTGCGGGCGTTGACGCCGAAGAACACCGCCACGGCCAGCAGGGCGGCCACCGAGATCGCCGGCCCGACCCAGGAGCGGTTCGGCTGCTCGTCGGCCGGCTGGGTGGTGGTTTCGGCCTTCGGGGTTTCAGTGGTCATCGGCTTTCACTCCTCACCGAAGCGGTCGACGAGATGGCTGTTGACCCCGTCGGCGTCCAATCGTCGGGCGACCAGATATCCGGCGCCCATCCAGGCGCGGCGCGTCCAATTACCAAAGGACACGCGGGTGCCCGGCGCCCCGGCGGCAGCGGGCAGCATCTTGACGCGTTCCAGCGCTTCCTTCACGCCTCGCGGGCTCAGCGGGTGGGCATCCGCGCATGCCCGCAGCAGTGTCGTGGCGACGTCGCAGTTCACCACGGGCACACAGTATTCCGGCCGGCGGCCGAACTTCTCCTGGTACCTGTCGAGGAACCGCTGACCAACGGGGTTGCCCTCGTCGTACTGGTCGACGCCGGTCCATCCCATGAACGCGTTCCACATGATCGGGTTGACCCACGCGTTCTGGAAGGCCGTGCTGGTGAACCTGGGCGGATCCCAACCGAGCTCTTCGAGGGCTGGGTTGACGAAGACGATGCCGAAGCCGAAACCGGCGTGCACGACGGCCTGCGCCTTGGCTTCGTGCAGGGTGCGCACCGCTCCCGAGACGTCCTGTGCCGTCTGCGCGATCGCCGCCTCGGCGACGATCCGAATTCCCTTGCGGCGACATGCGCTCCGGAAGTTCTTCACATAGGTCTCGCCGACCAGCGACTGCTCCATGAGCACACCCACCTCGGTGTGGCCGCCCTTGGCCAACAGGTCCGCCCAGAAGATCGGTTCGTCGGTCAGCGACCCTTGCGGAAACGAGAAGGTCCACTCGCCCAACCAGGCGTCGCTTCCGGTGACGCTGAGGGCGGGAACCCGGAACCGTTCCTCGATGGCCTCCCGCGTGGGCACGCAGTTGTCGGTGATGTGCGGGCCGAACACCGCGAGACAGCCCTCGTCGACCAGTTCCCCGTACGCGTCGATCACGGCCTTGACCGAACCCTTCGGAAGCCCCTCGACCTCCTTGTAGATGATCTGGATCGGCCGGTCGATCACACCGTTCTCTACCGCGTCGGCGAATACCAGCTCGAAGGGATTGGACAGGTCTTCCTTCATCTCCTGCGGATACGCCTCGGGCAGCTTGAAGTCCATGAGGTACCCGAACTTGATCGGTTCCGCGGTGCTCTCGTAGGACATGCAACCTCCGTCGACGTTCGACCTAATATTTGTTCAGACAGTAGCGATGGCGGCCACCAGGGTCAATCGTTCGGCGACCGGTCGAGCAGGTAGGCGTCGATCATCTCGATCAAGCCGCGGGTCACGCTCGGGTCGTCGGTGAGCGGGCCGGCGATCGCCGCCCGCGCCGCATCCCGTGGCGTGAGCCCCTCGGAGATCAGCCGGCCTGCCGCGATCAGCACTCGCGTGGAGGCGACCTCGCGGAGTCCCCCGGTCTCCAGCCGTCGGATCGCCTGTCCGAGCCGTACGAGCTCGGCGGCGCGGTCATGGTCGATCGCCGCTTCGTTGGCCACGATCTTCTCTTCCACATCGGGTGTCGGGAAGCCGAATTCGATCGCGACCATCCGTTGGCGCGTCGAGTCTTTGAGATCTTTGAGCACGCTTTGATAGCCCGGGTTGTACGAGACGACCAGGCAGAAGCCCGGTGCCGCGTCCAGCGTGACGCCCAGTCGCTCGATCGGCAGTTGCCGCCGGTGATCTGCCAGCGGATGCAGCACGACGGTGGTGTCCTGGCGGGCCTCGACGACCTCGTCCAGATAGCAGATCGCGCCGTCGCGGACTGCGCGGGTCAATGGCCCGTCGACCCACTCGGTGTCGCCGCCGCGCAGCAGGAACCGGCCGACGAGATCGGCGGTGGTCAGGTCGTCGTGGCAGGAGACGGTGACCAGTGGCCGGTCCAGATCGTGTGCCATCGCCTCGACGAAGCGCGTCTTACCGCATCCGGTCGGACCCTTCAGGGCAATCGAGAGACCCTGCTGGTAGGCCGCCTTGAACACCTGTTCCTCGTTGGCGACGGGCACGTAGTACGGGCGCGGCGGCTTCACCTGCATGCTTTCCCTTCGCTCTCACTCGCGTTCCACGGACCCTAACGCGGAACAGATGTTTGGTTCAAGCTTTTGCGGTGGTCGACGCGCCGACGCAGGTCGGCAGTGCGTAACGCCGCGCGGAACAACGGGCCGACCACATCGGCCAGCTGCGTGGGTTTCGGGATGGACGCATGCGCAGCGCTGCCGAACACTCTGGCCAGTTCACCGGAATCGGTGGCGGCGCCGATCGTCAGGCACAGGCAGCCGATGCCTTCCCGCCGGGCCTCCCCCAGCGCCCGTCGCACATCGGCCGCCCCGTACAACCGTTCGTAGCCGTGGTCGTAGGCCAGACCGTCGGACAGCACGACGAGCAGGCGGCGGGAGGTGCCCGCCTTCTCCGTCATCACCGCCGTGCCGTGGCGGATGGCCGCGCCGAGCCGCGAGTAGGCGCCCGGGGTCAGACTGCTCAGGCGCCGCATCACCATCGCGTCGAAGTGGTCCTCAAACCGCTTGACCGGCACCAGGTGCACGGCTGAACGTCCCTGCGACTGAAACGCGTACAGCGCCACACGGTCTCCGAGTTCGTGCAGCGCAATCGTCAGCGCAGCGGCGGCCGCGCGCTGCTGCTCGTGCACGGTCTGCCCGAAAGTTCCCGCCTCCGAGGCGGAACCCGAGACATCGAGCAGGATCAGCACCGCCAGATCACGGCGTCTGCGCAAGCTGTCGAGGTATACGGCCTCGTCGGGCGTCGAACCCGCCAGCGTTTCCACGCGCGCCTCCACCGCGGCGTCGACGTCGATATCATCGCCTTGGGTCTGCCGGTGGCATCGGTCCAGTCCGATGCCGAGCCGGGTCAGCGGTCGCCTCAGCGCGTGCACGTCCGGCCGCGCCAGCACGGGCCCCTTTTCGATCGGGGGATCGATTTCCTGCACCGTGCACCAGTCCGGCCGGTAGCAGCGGCGGCCGACGTCCCACTCGGGATAGGTGCGTCCCTCGGCGCGTTGCACGCCGTCGGCGTCCGCGGCACCGGCCGCCGTGGAGGTCACCGCACCGGCTCCGCGAATACCCTTGCGGGAGCGATGGGTTGGCGTATCGGCGCCCGGTGTGCCACCGTCGGAGAGTCTGCGCACGCTTCGCGTCATCCGCTTCAGCAGCTTGCCGAGTGCCCCGCCGCCGCCGACAGGGCTCGAGAACGGGTCGAACACGTCTTCGGCGTCGGCGCTGTCGTCACCGTCATCATCGAGGTTGGCAAGCGCTTTGTTCGTCTCACGGCGCGCGGCGTGCCCGCTGACCGACTCCGCCTGTGCGACAGCGGCGCGCGTCGCCAATAGCTTCTGGGCCCTGATCACGCCGAAGTCTGCGGGCGGATCAGCGATGTCACGCTGAGTTCCAGCGACCTTGAGCGACCCGGCCGCCGAATCGGCCCGCACCGCCATGTCGAGGTCGAGCAGTGAACGCACACCGAACGGCAGTAGATCGTCGTTCGACGACAGTGCCCGCTGGCCTTCGACCGCGAGATACCGCCGGGCCAGTGCGGGACGCCGGACGAGCCTGCGCACCACGTCGGGCTCCAGGCCGCCGCTGGCCAGCAGCGACGCCTGCACCGCCACCGACTGGAGTTGGCTGGGCGCACTCGCCGTGGGGTCGATGTACACCGTGATGCCGTCGGTCCAGGCCGCCTCGCCCGGGGCTGTCGGCGCGACGGCCACTGTGCGGCCCGCAAGCGCGGAGGCCAGCAACGCCAGGCGCTTGGGGTCACCGGCGTCTTCGCCGGCTGCGCTGTCGGCGGGCACGTTCCCTGCCACCCCGTTTCGTTGACCAAATATCTGTTCCAACGTAAAGTCCGGCGGCACCGCAGTCAATGACCGGAGGCGCGATGATCGATTTCACCGGCCAAGTCGCCGTGGTGACGGGGGCGGGTCGCGGCCTCGGGCGCGTCTACGCGCTCGAGTTGGCAAGGCGCGGTGCGTCCGTCGTGGTCAACGACCTCGGCGGGAGCATGGGCGGCGACGGGGAGGACACCGCGGTCGCCGACCGGGTGGTCGACGAAATCACGGCCGCGGGCGGTGTGGCCGTCGCATCCCATCACTCGGTCGACAGTCCCGCCGGCGGTGCGGCGATCGTGCGGACCGCTGTTGATGCGTTCGGCCGGCTCGACGTCGTGATCAGCAATGCCGGAATCTTCAACGCGATCGCGTTCGACGAATTGACGCCCGAGGACTGGCGGCGCATGCTCTCGGTCCACCTCGACGGCGCCTTCTACCTTGCTCAGCCCGCATACCGAGTGATGAAGGCCCAGGGGTATGGCCGGTTCGTGTTCATCGCCTCGTCGGCGGGAATGTTCGGCCAGCACCTGGAGGCGCATTACGCCGCCGCCAAAGCGGGCATCGTCGGCTTGACCAATGTGATTGCGCTCGAGGGCCACCCGCACGGGATCCGAGCCAACACCGTGCTGCCCTTCGGGCTGTCCAGGATGGTCACCGAGACGCTCGGCGATCCGAAAGCCCTCGAGGACAACGGGTTCTTCGCGGCGATTCGCCCGGAACTGGTCGCGCCGATCGTGGTGTACCTGGCCAGCCGAGCCTGCGAGTTCAGCCATCAGAACTTTTCGGCCTGTGCGGGGCGATTCGCCAGGGTCTTCGTCGGGTTGGGCGAGGGTTGGCTGGCGCCCCGCGGTGGCGATCCGGATGCCGACCCGACCGCCGACGATATCGCCGCACACCTCGCGGAAGTGGCGGCCACAGAACCGTTCACGATCCCCGGGTCGATCTACGACGAGGTCTTCGCGGTGACCCGGCGGCTCGGCGTCACCGGATGAACGTCACTCTTCACCGAAGCGGCCCACCAGGTGGGAGTTTGACGCGTTTGGCATCATTGACCAAAAATCTGTTCCGGATTATGGTATCGGCGCGAACGCCGAGCACAAGGAGCGCGCCATGGACATCGACCGGCTCCTGACGACCACCCGGTCGGCGCGACGATCGCTCGACCTCGACGCGCCGGTGGATCTGCCCGCTGTCGAGGAGTGCCTGCGGATCGGGATGCAGGCCGCCAACGGGTCCAACCAACAGAGCTGGCGTTGGATCGTCGTCGCCGATGAGCGGCTCCGCGCTCGGCTCGCCGAGCTCTACCGCGACGCTTATCTGCAGAGGGTCGGCGGTCAGTTGATCGCCGACCTGCTGCCCGCCGACATGCCGGGCGCCAAGATCATGTCGTCCACCGAATGGCTGGTGGAGAACATGGCGAAGGTTCCGCTGCTCGTAATCCCCTGCTATGAACCGTATCTGCCCCGCATCGACGGCGACGAGTCGTTCTTTCAAGCGACGCTGTACGGCTCGGTCTTTCCTGCTGTGTGGAACTTCGCGCTGGCCCTGCACACCCGCGGATACGGAACCTGCGTGACGACGCTGCACCTGGCTCACGAGGAGGCGGTCCGAGAGATGTTGGCCATACCCGACAGTTACGTGCAGGGCTGCCTGTTGCCGGTCGCTCGGCTGCGGCCCGGAGTCACGTTCGGTCCGGCGCCGCGGCGGCCGATAACCGAAGTGGTCGCCGTGGACACCTGGGCGGGGCCGCCGTTGTGAACGCCAGACTGCGGGAGCTCTGCGATCGCGCGGACATCCTCGACTGCATGCAGCGCTACGCGCGCGGGATGGATCGCCGCGACCGCGACCTGCTGCGCTCGGCCTACCACGACGACGCGGTCGACGAACACATCGGTTTCGTGGGCCCGGTCGACGAGTTCATCGATTGGGCGTTCGCATACCACGGGACGCAGACCCGCTATCAGCACTACCTGTTGAACCACACCGCGGATATCGCGGGCGATCAGGCGCACGCCGAAACGTACTATCTGTTCGTCGGCACCGACCGCGAGCCGTCGAACCATTTGACCGTCAACGGGGGCCGCTACGTCGACCGGCTGGAGCGACGCGACGACCGCTGGGCCATCGTCGCCAGAGTGTGCATCGTCGAGTGGCATACGGAGTCGACGTCGTTGATCACCGACGAGACCATGGGGTTTCTGGCCGACATCATGACCGTCGCCCACGACCGCACCGACACCTCCTACGATCGCCCTCTGACCGTCACCCGCGCCCCTATCGGACCATGACCGCGTTGGGCAGCGCGTCTACCGGCGCATTCGCGGTTGCGAGCACGGTTGCGGCGGTCCCGCTCTGGTAACCTTGACCAAACTTTGGGTCGGTCCGACCAAACCGTTGCACTGGAGCTGAGCTGGGAGGTGTTGTGGGGCGTCCTCGCGTGAAGCCTGACCTCGCGGCACACGCCGGCCACTCCTACGACGACGGCACCCGCAGAACCGAAATCTTACAGACGGCGGCGTCGTTGATCGCCACGTCGGGTCTGCGGACATCACTTCAGGAGATCGCTGACGCCGCCGGCATTCTGCCGGGCAGCCTCTACCACCATTTCGAATCCAAGGAAGCGATCCTTGTCGAGTTGCTTCGGCGTTACCACGACGATCTGGATCGCATCGCCGAACAGGCCCTTAACCGGCTCGACGATCCAGCGCCGTTGTCGGCCTTCGACCGGATCGTGGAGTTGGGCGCGGCGATCGCCCAGTGCGCCGTGACCCACAGCGCGGCGCTGCAGATGACCTTCTACGAGGCGCCGACTTCCAACCCCGAACTGGCCGCCCTGGCCCAGCAGCGCCCGGCGGCGATCCTCGAAGCGATGGTGCAGACGCTGCGGGCGGCCCGGTGGAACGGGTATCTGCGGCCGGACATCGACCTGCCGATCCTCGCCGACCGTATCGTCCAGTCGATGCGTCAGGTCGGACTCGATGTCATCAGGCACAGCGCGGGAGCCGACAAGGCCGCGGCCCTGTTGTGCCGAATCCTGCTGGAGGGATTGGCGACTGTCCCGCCCGCCGACGCCGATCTCGACCGCTCTGCGGCGTTCATCGCCGCCGACGACGCCGTGAAGTGGTGGATCGAGGAGAAGAACGCCGCACCGAACGACAAGGCCGCACACGTACGCGCGGTCGCACGCGCCGAGTTCGGCCGAAAAGGCTACGAGGTCACCACCATCCGCGATATCGCCTCGGCGGCTGGCCTGGGCACCGGAACGGTGTACCGCTTGATCGGCTCCAAAGAGGAGCTGTTGGCGTCGATCATGCAGTCGTTCGGCGAGAAGGTGGCCGAGGTGGGCTGGACCAACGTGCTGCGTTCCGAGGCGTCGGCGATCGAAAAGCTCGACGCGTTGAGCTGGATCCACACCAACGCGCTGGCGCATTTCGGCGACGAGTTCCGGATCCAGCTCGCGTGGATGCGACAGTCGCCACCCGACACACCCAACATCGCGTGGCTGTTCACCAAACGCGTCAGGCAGATGAAATCCCTGCTGGCCGCGGGGGTTCGGTCCGGTGAGATCACCATCGACGGTCCGTCGAACGAGATGCTGGCCCGGATCGTCATCGGCGTCTCGTGGATTCCGGAGAACCTGCTGCATGATCTCGGCACCCGCGCGTCGCAGATCCATGTCCGCGACACGCTTCTGCGCGGGGTCACCGCACGCTAGGAGCACCCCCTCCCAGCGCGCAAGATGGCTAGCCGACGGTGATCGGCAGCTTGCCCCAGCCCCGTACGCTCGCCGTGTGCGCCATGGCGGCCTCCTGGTAGTCGACGTCCCACTCCGGCCACCGTTTCAGCATCTCCTCGAGGGCCACCCTGGCCTGCATCCGCGCCAGCGACGAGCCGAGGCAGAAGTGCAGGCCCTGACCGAACGACAGGTGTGATCCGGTGCGGTGGATGTCGAAGCTCTCGCCGTCGGGGTAGCGCCGCTCGTCCCGGTTGGCAGATCCGTTGAGCAACAACATCACCGAACCCTCGGGGATCTTCTGCCCATGGCTTTCGGTGTCGCGTGCGACATGGCGGGCCTGCACCGGCGACGGCGCCTGATAGCGCAACACCTCCTCGATCGCCCGGGGGATCAACGAGAAGTCGTCGACGAGTTCGCGCCGCTGATCGGGATGCTCGGCGAGCATCTGCGCGATGAACCCGATCAGCCGGGTGGTGGTCTCGTTGCCGGCACCGGCGATCATGCTGGTGTAGGTCAACACCTCGATGCGCGAAAGGGGTCGCAGCTTGCCGTCCTCTTCGACCTCGGCGTTGAGCAGCTGCGTCATCAGATCGTCCGATGGGTGCTCTGCCCGCCATTCGATGTAGTCGGCGAACAGCTGATAGGCGTTCTCGAAGGTGGCCGCCGAAACCGCCCGAAAGCTGGCCTCCTTCAGCCCGATCGACGCATCGGTGTTGTCACGGATCTGCTGTTGACCCTCCTCCGGAATGCCCAGCAGGTAACCGATGGTGCGCATCGGAATCAGCGCCCCGAAATCGCCGATCACGTCGAAACGCGAGGATCCGGCCAGCGCATCGAGCGCCCGGACACAGAACTGCCGCGTCAGGGGCTCGACGGCCTCCATCCGCCGAGGCGTGAACACCCTCGACAGCACGCGCCGGTGGAGGTCATGAAGTGGCGGGTCCTCGAACAGGATCACCCCCGGCGGGACCTCGACGCCACTCATGATGACGTCCAGCGTGGTGCCCTTGCCAGATCGGTAGGTGTCCCAGTCGTGCAGCCCCTGCGCGACATCGTCGTAGCGGCTCAATGCGTAGAAGTTGTACTTCTCGTTGTAATAGAGCGGCACCTCGTCGCGCATCCGCTTCCACACCGGGTACGGATCGTCGTCGATCGCGAAATCGAAGGGGTCGTAGTACAGGTCGACGGTACTCGCGCCGGTCATTCGTTGCTCCCTTTGGTTGTCGTGCGATTCGTGACCAATTCGCCGACGCGCTGCAGGTAGGGCCACGCGACGTCGGGCGGTATGCCGCCACACAGCGGCGAGAGGTTGAGGAGTCCACCGTTACACAGGATTTCGGTGGCCTCGGCAACGTCGATGATCCGGTGCGAGGTGAAGTCGCTGCGCAGTTGTGCGACATCGTCAGCGGCCGAGATCCCAGCCGAGGTGTCGTTACCGGGGTTCCACTCGGCATACATCTGGGCGTCGTGGAGCAGGTGCTCGCCGATCTGATCCCACGCGGCGTCGACATCATCGGCGACGAAGGTGACCGTCGGGGTGTCGGGCGGCGGAAGCAGCGTCCCGGCGGGTTCGTGCCCGTATTCGCGGCACGCGGCTTCGTAGGCTTCCTGCATACCGGTGACGCTGCCGTTCGCCAGCAGCCCAAGACCGTAGCGCCCGGCACGGCGCGCCGCCGCCAGGCTCGCACCGCCCCACATCAGCGCCGGCCCGCCGGGAGTGTGCGGCGGCGGCGACACCAGAATGCGCCGGTTGTCGTGAACGACGGCCCGACCGGTGAGCAGGCTGCGCAGCAGAGCCAGCTTCTCGTCGGCCAAGGCGCCTCGGCGCGACCGGTCGATGCCGAAATGCTCGAACTCCTCCGGTCGGTAGCCGAGCCCGAACACATATGAGGCCCGGCCGTTGCTGATGATGTCGAGCACCGCGATGTCTTCGGCCAACCGAACCGGGTCGTAGAACGGCAGGATCACCACCACGTTGAGCATCAGCCGCTCGGTCCGCGCCGCGATGGCCGACGCCAGCATCAGCGGCGCGGGCAGATAGCCGTCCTCGGACCCGTGATGCTCGCACAGCACCGCGGCCAGGCAGCCGTGCTGCTCGGCCCACGCCGACATGTCGATCGCCGCCGCATAGAGGTCCCTGCTCGGGGCGCCGAACTCAGGTGCGCGCATATCGAACCGGATCGAGAACACCACAGTCTCCGATCAGTCGAATGCGTGACGCGGCAGCGTGTTCGGCAGGTCCAGCGAGCTCAGCAGGCCGGCAGGGGCATCCACCACATAGGGGATCGCATTGACCACCCGCATCGCCGTAGCGGTCATCGCGGCGTGGCCCGCGCCGTGCCCTTCGGCGGCGCCCATGTTCATCGCGCAGTGGATGTCGGGATCGCCTTCGATGTCGACGCGGTAGGTGGCGTCGAACTCCGATGCCTGCCAATCCGGCGCCACGTCGCGCGCCATGCGGATGATGTGCTCGACGACGATGGCTTCTCGGCCGTTGACCACACCCGCGGCTCGGGTGCTCACCGCACCGCATGTGCCGGCCTTGATCGTCCCGAACGCGACCTCGATGTCGCGGTCGGTGAGACGCCGGTCGAAAGCGCCGCGTACCTCTTCGACCTCGACCCCCAGGCCCGCCGCCATCAAATGAATCGGGGCCTGCCAGGCCATTTCGATGAAACCCGGCGTCTTCATCAGCGGTTCGAAGTCGAGCGGGTGGCCGAAGCCCATCCCGTTCATCATCACATCGGCCACCGGATAGTGGTCGTTGAGCGCGACCTCGGTGACCTTCAGACACCGGATCGTCTTCGACTGGGTCGCGAGAAGCAGCGCGAGTTGGTCCGAGCCGAACCCCGGGAAGATGCCGGATGCGTAGAACGAGGCGTTGCCCGCCGCGGCCGCCTTCTCCAACTGGTCGCGCCAGTCGGGCGAGTAGTACGCGGGCGGATAGATCAGGGTCGTCGACGTCGTCGACACGACGTTGATCCCGGCCTCGAGCAGCTTGAGGTAGTCCGGCACCGCGCCGGCATCACGTTCGGGCCCGCTGGCGGCGTACACGACACAGTCGGGCGCCATGGCGATGAGCGCGTCGGCGTCGTTGGTCGCGGCCACCCCGAGCGGGTCCCCTCCGGCCAACTCCCCTGCGTCCCTACCGATCTTCTCGTCGGAATGCACCCAGACCCCGACGAGCTCGAGATCGGGTCGGCGCCGGATCGCGTCGATCGCAATCGATCCGACGCCTCCGGTGGACCAGACCACGGTTCGCAGCGGTGATGTCACGAGTCCTCCTGTCGTTCACACACATTCGCACGCGACCACGGCGCGTTGGTGGTAGGGCCAGGCGATGTCGGGCGGGACGCCGCGGTCAGCGCGTCGTGCAGCAGGTACGGGCCGAGCTCTGCCCAGGCCGCGTCGACATCATCGGTCACCGCTCCGCGCGTCTCCGCCCACGCACACATGTCGATGGCCGCCGCATAGAGGTCCGCGGCGGGTGCGCCCGCCTGGGGTGCCCGCATGTCGAACCGCAGCGTGAACATCAGCGTCGCGTCCGGCAGGGGGTGGTCACGCCGACCGACTATAACCTAAATTTTGTTCTGCTTTTCGATTTAATAGTGGATACTATTCTAAACCTCTATATTCGTACGCAGCAGCCCCTCGACGCTCCCACGAAGGAGGAGTGATGACAGACGGTAAGTACCGCGTGGTGGTCTGGTCGACGGGCGGAATCGGCGCGATCGCCATCCGCGCGATCGAGCGACGGCCCAATCTGGAGCTCGTCGGCGTGTGGGTGCACTCGCCCGACAAGGACGGTAGGGACGCCGGCGAACTGACCAACGGGGATCCGATCGGGCTCAAGGCCACCACCGACGCCGATGCGTTGATCGCGCTCGAGCCCGACTGCGTCATCTATGCGGCGAGTGGACCCGAGCGCGACGCGTTGGCGATCCCGGATTATGTGAAACTGCTGTCCGCGGGCATCAACGTCGTGACGACCAGCACCACCCACCTGATCAACCCCCGCGCTTACGAACCGGCCGAGTGGCGCGATCAACTCGCGGCCGCGGCGAAGGAAGGTCAGGTGTCGCTGTACGCGTCGGGTATCGAACCCGGGTTCGCCGCCGACTACCTGCCGCTGGTCCTGTCGACGCAGTCGAGCCAGATCGAGAAAATCTACGCCAACGAGATCGCCCTTTACGACGACTACGGGGTGGCCGACATCATGAGCGATGCAATGGGTTTCGGCCGACCTCTCGAATACGAACCGTGGATCGCGTTGCCGGGTGCGATCGCCGGCGAGTGGCAGGGACAGATCCGCATGATGGCCGACGCGCTCGGCGCCGAGGTCACCGAGGTGCGGGAGGAGTTCGACCGCCAGGTGACCAACCGCACGCTGGAGGTTGCGATGGGTACCGTCGAGGCCGGCACGTGCGGGGCCTTGCGGATGCGGGCCATCGGCATCGTCGACGGGGTCGAGGCGATCGTCATCGAGCACGTGACCAGGCTGGCGCCCGACGTCGCCCCCGACTGGCCGCAGGGAAACGGCGACCTCTCCTACCGCGTGGTGATCACCGGCCAACCGGACATCGAGTGCACGCTCACGCCCACGATCCGCGACCGCAAAAAGGCCGCGATCGAGCACATGACCTCCGGCGCGGGCGCGATGGTCGCCACCGCGATGCGGGTGGTCAACGCCGTACCGTATGTCGTTGCCGCACAGCCGGGACTACTCAGCGCGGTCGACCTGCCGTTGACGATCCCGCAGCACGCGTTCAATCCACGCGGGTGAGCGTGAACGGCATCTCGATGTCGAGCACCTTGTTGAAACCACAGGCGCCACTTGGCCCTTCGGTCCTGTCCCAGCCCACGTACTGACCGGGAACCTTCGGGTAGTCGACCCAGAAGATGAAGCTCTGCTGTCCCGGGTATGCCGTGCCGTCGATGCAGGGCTCCCAGTTCTCGATGGTGTGGGTGACTTTCCAGCGCCCGCTCAGATAGACCAGATCGCCGCTCCACCCGTGGTCGCTGACCACCCGGCCAGTACAGTCCTGGAAGGTCGTACACGTCGACGTGATGGTCCACGTCTGGTGCACGCTCTTCTCGTCGTGGCGCGAGTCGTTCGTATTCGCCCACCGGCCGTCGGAGAACGCGGTGTAGGTGCCGTTGAGCGCGACGTCGTCATGGGCGTGTGCGGGAGTTGCCGTGCCGGCGGCACACAGCACCACCGCTGCCGCCACACTCATCACCATCCGGCCCCTCATCGTGGCGCCTTGTACACCAGGTCTTGCCAATTCTTCGGCGGGTCGACGAGGTCGGTCTGCCGGCCGACCGTGCCGTCTGGGGTGGCGAACTGGCCGGTCTGCGGGTCGTAATGGGCAATCGCCACCGACGGGGCTGGCTCGGAACCCGTGGTGCCGAAGGAGTTCGGCGCCGCGGGAACCGCGGCCGGCGGCGGACCCTGCGGTGGCGGCGTGCCCTCGATCGGAGCGTGAATGTTCTCCTGAAACGTCACCCGGTCATCGGGCGGAACGCCCTGCGCGATGAGGTTCGGGTCGATCGGCGCCGGGCCCAGGGTGTGCTCGCGCATCGCGAGCGGTCGATAAGGCTCGTCGCTGTAGCAGATCTCCACCGTGGGCGCGCGCTTACCGGGCACGCCCATGCACGGCGCGTTGCGCGCACCCCGGACGACGATCGGCGAGTCCTGTGGCAGCTTGCAGTAGATGCCGTCCGGGGTGTCGAGCGTGGTGGTGTCTGCGGGGCTGCGCCAGGACGACGGCGGTAGGAACCCGACCGTGCACGGGTTGGGGTCGGCGATCTGGATGCGGAAGTCGCCCAACGGGATACCGGTCGGGTTGTTCTCGGGCGATGAGGCCAACGTGTTGGCCACAAACGGTGGCAGCAACACGAGAACCTGTTCGAGGGAAGGCCGGTAGGTGACCGCGACCTGGCCGAAGGTCGTGAGGTTGGCCAGCAGCACCGGCAGGGTCGGCTTGATCTGGTCGAATAACTGTGAGACCTCGTCGGCCGCATCGGGCCCCTGCTGCAACAGCGCGCGGATCTGCGCGTCGTTGTTCACCACCTGGCCGGTGACACCGGCCAGACTTCGCGCCCACACCTGCAACGCGTCGGTGCTCTGAGCTTGCGCGTCCAGCAGGGGCCGCGAATCCTCGACGAGGATCGCGGATGGCTGCGCCACCGACCTGAGCTCGGCCGCGATCGTCGACGACGAGTCGACCAGCGAGCCCATCTCGTAGCCCGCGCCGCCGAACGCGTCGAACGACTCGTCGATCAGGGTGCTCAAACTGTCTTTCGGGATGCTGTTGAGCAGCGCGCTGACCTGATCGAGCATCGGGCTGACCGGTTGGCCGATGCTGGTGTCCCCCACCGAGATAACCGACCCGTCCTGCAGGTACGGCGGCGAGTCGGTGCGCGGCAGCAGTTCGACGTACTGTTCACCGACCGCGGACACGCTGCGCACCTCAGCCACGAGATCCGCGGGGATCTTCGGTGAGGTGTCCAGCGACAAGGTCGCGGTCGCGTGTGTGCGGGACACGTCGACCGCCGTCACCTTGCCGATCTGCACCCCGCGATAGGTCACGTTGGCGAAGCGGTACAGACCGCCCGAGGCAGGCAGTTCCAGCTTGACGGTGAGCCGCGCAACACCGAGCAGTGTCGGCGCCTGCAGGTAGACGAAGGCCATCACCAACATGGCCACGACCGAAGCGATCGTGAAGATCACCAGCTGAATTCGGACCAACCGCGAGAGCATCTCAGCCACCGCCCCCCGGCTCCCACGGCGCCGGATCTGCGTTCGGGATCGGGCCGAACGGTGGTGAGGTACCGACACCGAGCGGGAACTTCGTGTAGTACGCGTCGTAGCCCGGATCCCCCGGTGCGGGGATCAGAGACGCCCGGTCCTGACCCAGCCCGGTGCCGAGCAGCAAGCCGCGTTTCATCCGCGAGTTGGTCAGATCGACCGTCACGAACAGGTTCATGTAGTCACCGCGCACACCGCGGTCGATGATGTTCTGGGTCAGCGGGAACGTCGGCAGATAGGCCAGCGCGCTGTCGATCTCCGGGCCGACATCGGCCAGAGCACGCAGCGTCGGCGCCAGGTTCTGCAGGTTCTTCACCAGATCGGCGTGCGTGTCGGTCACGAGCCCGGAAACGGTGTCGCTGAACCCCCCCAACCGTTTCAGAGCCGTGGTGATCTTCGGCCGCTCCTCGAGCAGGACATCGAGAGCCGGTGGAATCTTGTTCAGCGCTCGCGTGATCACGTCGCGCTGGCTGACCAGGCGTTCGGAGAAGCGGTTCAGCTCGTCGATCGTCGCGATGATGTTGTCACGCTGTTCGTACAGCGTGCCCGCGAACGTGTCGAGCCGGGTGAGCAGATCGCGCACGACACCTCTGCGGCCCGAGAGGGCGATGTTGAAATTGCCGATGATGTCCCCGATCTGGCCCAGCCCGCCGCCGTTGACGACGGCCGCCAGCGAGGACAGTGTGCGTTCGGTCGACGGGTAGGTCGAGGAATTGGTCAAGCCGATTGTCGCGCCGGGTGATAACCGACCGCTCGCAGCTTCACCCGGCGGCGGATCAAGCGCGACGTGCATCGAACCCAACAGGCTGGTCTGCCCGACGCTCGCCACCGCGTTGGCCGGCACCGCGACATCGGGCAGCACCGACAGCTCCAGATCGACATGCCAGCCGTGCAACGTCATCTTGCCGACGCTGCCGACCACGACGTCGTCGATCATCACCGGTGAATTGGACTCCAGTGTCCCAACGTTGGCCAGCTCGGCGTGATACAAGTGCGCATCCGGCCCCCGCCCGACCGCGCCGGGCAGCGGTAGCGAGTTCACCCCTTGAAATGCGCAGCCTGCGGTGCTCAGCACCACGGCCGAACCGATCGCCAACACCCGGCGTCCCGCCCGCACACCGATCATGGCGGGGTCACCTCGTTCGGCGGCGCTTGCTCGGCCGGCAGCAGCATCTCCGGCAACGTCGGCGGGCCCGCCGGCGGACTGTAGCCGGGCGGCGGAGGAACATCGCCGGCACCCGTGTACGCCGACACGGCCGGCGGGGTGTCGGGTGGTTCCGGCGGCGGACCCGGTGCCCCGGGCATCAGGCTCGGCTCGCTGTAGCGCAACATGTGCGGCGGTGGATTGGAGCTCAGAAACAGGCTGAACGGGAACGGAAGGTTGTTGAAGTTCGCCAGGCGTAATCCTGGCCCGAGGTACTGGGTACACAGCTTGGAGGTGGCCGGGGCGGTGACGTTCTCCAGAGCCCCGATCATTCCGCAGATGAACCATTCCGGGTTGGCCATGTTGTTCATCACGAACACTCCGCTGGCAGCCCCAGTGCGCGGATCGAACATGTTGACCGAGTTGGCGATCGAGTGCGGTGCGATGTGCAGAACGTTCTCCAGCTCCATGCGGTGCTCGGCGAGGTTCTGCACGACGTTGGACAGCCGCTGGATCTGCTCAGAGGTCTTGTCCCGCGTACCGTGAACGAAACGCGTTGCCTCACCGACGACCTCGGACAGGTTGGTCAGCGCCGCGTCCAGTTCCGACCTGCTGTCGTTGACCACGCTGGTCAGCGTGGCGAACCTGTTCTGGAACTGCACGATTTGTTGATTGCTGTCGCGCAGCGCGGTCACGAAAGTCTGCAGGTTCGTGATCGTGTCGACGATGTTGCCGCCACCATCGGCCAAAATCCGACCCACCCCCGACAGTTGTTCGAGTGTCTGGCGCAGCCTGGTGCCGTTGCCATCCATCGCCGACGCCGCGCTGTCGATGAACCGGCCGACCGAACCCGTTGCGGCGGCACCGGTGCCACTACCGGGCCCCAATTCCGTGGCCAGCCGCATCAGTTGTTCTTTGACCTCGTTCCACTCCACCGGAACCGCGGTGCGCTCGACCGGAATCACCGCACCGTCCTGCATCACCGGACCCGATTCGTATGCCGGTGTGAGTTGCAGGTAACGCGCCGAGACGAGGTTCTGCGCGACGATGACGGCCTTGGCGTCGGCGGGAACGGAGACGCCGTGCCCGACGGAAAGCGCCATCCTCGCTTGCGTGCCGACCGGCTCGATCGACTCGATCGAGCCCACCTTGACGCCCGCGATACGCACCTCATCGCCGGGGTATATCGCGGTGGCGGTGGTGAAGTAGGCGATGATCCGGGTCGGACGCCACACGGTCTGCGCGATCACGACCGCGATCCCGCCGACCAACAGTGCGACCAGCGTCACCGCCAGGACAAGCTGCACACCACGGCTGCGGATCATCGCGGCGGCTCCCCCCACTGTTCCCACGGCTGCGGAATGCCGTTGTACGGGAACGGAAGTTCAGCGCGTGGACCGACGTTGTCGGGGGGCTGGCCGGCGTCGACCCCGCGCCGGAACCCGAACGCGTAGTCCAGCCACGGCTGCAGCAGCTGGGCGAACATGATGTTGGGGATGTAGGCCTGGTAGTACGGGCCGTTGCCGATGGTCTCGCCGAGGGTGATCTGGAACTTCGCCAGCCCGGGAAGGGCTTTGGCGATGTTGTCGCGGTTCTTCTCCAGGATCGCGGTGACACCGTTGAGCTTGTCCAGCGTCGGCGCGAGCTCGGCCTCGTTGTCGCGGATCAGGCCCGACATCTGCTTGGACAGCGCCGAGGTGTGCACCAGCAGCTCGACGATCGCGCGGCGGCGCTCCGACAGCACCGCCACCAAGTCGTTGGCGTTGAGGATCAGCGTGTTCACCTGCGCGCTGCGGTCCGCCAGGATCGCGGAGATATCGGCACCGTGCTCGAGCAGATCGCCCAGCGTGTCGTCGCGTTCGTTCATCGCCCGGGACAGCTTGGTCACGCCGTCGAACGCCGGACCCAACTGTGGCGCGACCTCATCCAGCGTCGTCGACAGGGTGTCCAGCGACTGGTTCAGGGAAGCGGTGTCGGTTCCGGCGGTGTTCGTGGTCAACTCGCTGACGGCCTCGGTCAGCGAGTAGGGCGAGGCCGTGCGCGACACCGGGATCACGTCCACCGGCCTCATCGCGCCGTCGCCGCCGGACTCCAGGGTCAGCACGCGTTCTCCCAGCAGGGTGCCGGTGCGCACGTGCGCGGTGGTGTCCGATCCGAGCTGAACCGTCGCGTCGACGCTGAACGTCACCACGGCATGGCGTCCCCGCAGCGCGACGTCGGAGACCGAGCCGACCTTCATACCGGAGATCGTCACCTCGTTGCCCGCCGTGATGCCGCCGGCGTCGGTGAACTGCGCCTGGTACCGGATCGACGTCGCCCAGGACAGCAGCCGTTCGGGGGCGAGGCCGACCGCGATGACCAAGACCACCAGCACGGTGCCCAGGAGTCCCACCCGAACCAACTGTCTTCCTCGATATTTCAGCATCAGGGCTCGGTACACCTCCCGTTCTCCTGTTTGATCCACGGGAAGACCGCGGTCCGACCCTGCAGATCGGTCACCCGCCACTTCAACTCGCAGATGTAGTAGTTGAAGAAGCTGCCGTAGGCGCCGGTGCGCACCAGCTTGCGGTAGTTCTCCGGGGCCTTCTGCAGGCTGGTGTCGAGGCGATCCTTCTGGGCATCGAGGTGGCCGGCCAGTCGGCTCAGTTCATCGACGCTGTCCGCCAACGGCTGTCGCGCATCGGCCAGCAGCTCGGCCACCGACGCCGTGCCGTTGTTCAGCGCTTCGATGGCTGTTCCGATCGGATCACGTTCGGCGGCAAGCGCGCTCACCAAAGTCTCGAGCTGCCCGATCGTGTCGGAGAACTTATCGCCCTCTTTGGTCACGGCCGCCAGCAGCGTGCGCAGGTTGTCGATCAGCGCCTGGATCGTCTTGTTGTGCTCGGCCAACGCCGCGGCGAAGCCCGACGTGTTGGAGAACAGGGAATGCAGCGTGTTCTCCTGGCCCTGGAAGATCCCGATGATCGACGCGGACAGCGCGTTGACATCCTGCGGATTGAGTCCCCGCAGAACCGGTTTGAGCCCGCCGAGCAGCAGGTCGAGGTCGAGCGCGGACCTGGTCTGGTCCTTCGGGATCTGTCCGCCGGGCGGCAGCGGTGTGCCCGCGGGACCCTCGATCAACTCCAGGTAGCGGTCCCCGACCAGGTTGAGATAGCGCACCGCCGCACGCGTGCCGGTGGTCATCGCGACGTTCGGGTCCGCGTCGAACGCCACGACCACCGACTTGTCCGGTTGCAGTTCGACGCTGTTCACCGTGCCGATGCGCATGCCCGCGACCCGCACCGATGCCCCTGTTTCGAGCCGGGATACGTCGGCGAACACCGCCGAATAGCCCTTCCTCGAACCGGTTTGGTACTGGCCGAAGATGAAGAACAGCGAAGCCGTCAGCATGATCATCACCGCCGCGAAGACCGCGAACTTGATCAGCGTGGGGCGAAACGACTGTCTCATCCGGGTTGACCGACCTGCGCGGTGTTGCGGGGCGGGCCGGCGGTCTCGGTGTCGCCGAACATGATCTGTTTGATCAGGTCGGAATTGAGCACCACACCCGGATAGGTGCGCCGCCACGGGTTGGTCCCGGTGTCGGCGACGACGTACGGCGCAACCGCTTCGAACGGGAGGTTCGGCAGCCCGGTGCACTGCGGCCCACCCTCCGCACCGGCCTTGGGCAGGTCCAGCGGATAACGGTATCGTTCCTGCGCCCAAAGGAATCCGGCCAACACCACCACGCCGGGCTCTTTGAGCGGGGGCACGTGTGTCGCCTCGACCATGCCGGACAGCGCACACCACAGCGCCTGGTTGTACTCGTTGAGCAGATCGGTGGTCGGCACCAGCAGTGCCAGCACATCGGTCAGCGGTTGACGGTTCTCAGCCAGCACCTGATCGCCGATCTCGGCCAGACCCGTCACGCTCACCAGTGCCGCGTCGAGGTGGGACTGTTGGTCGACGATCGAGTCGCTGATCCGCGCGGCGTTGTCGGCGATCGTCACGAAATCCGGTGCCACATCGGCGTATCCGCGCACCACGCCCGGCGCCGTTTGCAGGTCGGCTCGAAGTGCGGGAAGGCTGGGTTCGAGCGTGGCCAGATAGGCGTCCAGATCCGACAGCATCTGGCCGAACTTCTCGCCGCGGCCGCTGACTGCGGACGCGATCGCGCCCAGCGTGGCATTGAGTTTGGCGGGCTCGACCTTCGACAGCACCGAGGTCAACTGCTCGAATACGGTGTTGACCTCGACCATGACGTGCTGTGCGTCGATCACCTGACCAGCTCGCAGCGACTCCGTCGACGGGTGATCGGGAAAGACGAACTGGACCTGCTTGGCACCGAATACCGTCGGCGAAGCGATATCGACCCACGCGTTGGCCGGTATCGCGTGCAGCCGCGCGGGGTCCATGTCGAGGTGGATCGCCGCTTCGCCGCCGGGCAATTCTTCGATCGAGGCAACGCTGCCGACCTGCACCCCGCGGACCTTGACCTTGGCGTCCGGGTTCATCACCAGGCCGGCGCGTTGCGACAGCACCGTTACCGGCACGGAATCGGTGAAGCTGCCGCGGAAGAGGCTCCCCGCCAACACAACTACCACCACGACCACGACGAGGGCGATCAAACCCACCAGTGGACGTAGCAGCGTTCGTGTCATCGATGGGCTCCGCACACGCAGTGCACCGAGCGGCGCCACGGCGTTCGGTTCGACAAGCCGGTCGCACCCCCATCGCGCGTTAGACGACGGTGCAGCACTTTACGCCGGAACACATCTTTGGGTCAACAGCTCACCGCGCAACACATACCGCAGTTCGGTTGCCCCGCCAACCCCCATCGGGCACACCGACCGGCATCATTTGCTATATGAACGCAGACCATGGTTCGACGCAGGCAAAGGCTATGGGCAAGACAAATCTGAGTTATCTGTCTTGCGCGTGAAACGCCGCGACAGCTTGTGTCCGAGACCTTCGTCAGGCGGCAACGCCCGCCGTCGCGGAGCAAACCTTAGGTCGGCAACGTAAAACGGCGGCACGGCGGCGACCCGCGCTCGACCTTCATGATCGCCGGAAGAACCGCCCGCGACGTCCGAATGGCAATTTTTATACAAATAGGCCGGCCGGTAGGTCAGCCGGCGACAGCCCTTGCGGCCGTGTCAATTCCAGGCAGACCCCCGGCCTGCTACTCGGGCAGGCGCAGCTCGGGCTTCTCGACCTCTTCGATGTTGACGTCCTTGAAGGTGATCACCCGGACTTGCTTGACGAACCGCGCGGGCCGGTACATGTCCCACACCCAGGCGTCGGCCAGCCGCAGCTCGAAGTAGACCTCACCGTCGGTGTTGCGGGGCACCAGCTCCACACTGTTGGCGAGGTAGAAGCGGCGCTCGGTCTCCACGACGTAGCTGAACTGCCCGACGATGTCCTTGTACTCGCGGTAGAGCGAGAGCTCCATCTCGGTTTCGTACTTCTCGAGATCTTCGGCACTCATCAGCTCAGCTGTCCTTCATATCGGTCCCACCGGCACGTCCGCTCGTCGCACATCCGGTATTCGTCAATTCTCCCATTACCCGACTTCGATGCACTGATCCGGCTCACCCCCGTCGCCTGCCGGTCCGGTCCTCAACTCGGTGACCACTTTGATCCCCGTCCTGGTGGCCACCCGGCGCACGTTGATGAACGAGTGGCGGTGCTGGATGCACGGCCCGAGTTCGGCCAGTGCGGCGCTGTGCGCCGGGGTGCTGTAGCCCTTGTGGTCGGCGAAGCCGTAGCCGGGATGCTCGGCTTCCATCTCGACCATCAACCTGTCGCGGCTGACCTTGGCCAACACGCTGGCCGCCGCGATACACGCCGCGGCCGCGTCACCGCCCACCACCGGCAACGACGGTGTCGGTAGGCCCGGTACCCGGAACCCGTCGGAGAGCACGTAGCCGGGCCGCACCGACAGGCCCGCCACCGCGCGGCGCATGCCCTCGATATTGGCGACGTGCACGCCGCGCCGATCCACCTCTTCGGATGGGATGAACACCACGTGATAGGCCAGCGCGTATCGGCAGATCAGCGGAAAGAGTCGCTCGCGTTCCTTGGCGTTGAGCTTCTTCGAGTCGTCGAGGGCCGACAGGCTCTCCAACCGGTTGGGCCCGAGCACACATGCGGCGACCACGAGCGGTCCCGCGCACGCCCCGCGACCGACCTCGTCGACGCCGGCCACCGGCCCGAGGCCGCTGCGGTACAGCGCGGACTCCAGCGTTCGCAGGCCCGATGATTTGCGGATCACCGTTCGCGGAGGCCATGTCGGCGGCAACAGTAACTCTCCTACTGCGTCGGGACTCAGGTCTGCGGGTTCACGCTTCCCACGCCACCCCACCGCGACGGGGGCCAGGCAATGAAGCGCGCCTTTCCGATGACATTGTCCACCGGCACGGTGCCTGCCATCGGATCACCGGTGCACAGGATTCCACGCTGCGCATCGGCGGGGGTGTTGGTGCAGTGCGCGCGCGAGTCGGCCGAATGGGTGCGGTTGTCGCCCATCATCCACAGCCTGCCCTCGGGCACGGTCACCGGTCCGAACTCGGGGCCCAGACACTTGTAGAAGTTCGGGTCCGGCACGTTCATCGTTTCGCGGTCCAGGTACGGCTCGTCGAGTGGCTCGCCGTCCACCGTCAGCCCGGTGCTCTCGCGGCACTGCACGGTCTGTCCACCCACCGCGATGATGCGCTTGACGAGGTCGTTCTCGTCCGGCGGGACGAACCCGATGACGGACAACGCGTTCTGCACCCAGCGCACCGCGGTATTGTCCGACCGGATCGACTTGTAGCCGATGTTCCAGTTCGGCGGGCCCTTGAACACCACCACGTCGCCGGGTTCGGGCTCGGTGAACCGATAGGTCATCTTGTCGACCATGATGCGGTCGCCGGTGCAGCCCGGGCAGCCGTGCAACGTGGGCTCCATCGACTCCGACGGTATGAGGTAGGGCCGCGCGACGAACGTCAGCATCACGTAGTAGAGCACCAGCGCGATCGAGACGAGGATTGCGAATTCCCGCAGCGCGCCGCCCTTTTTCTTGGGCTTTTCGGGTTTCTCGTCCGTCGGGTCGGCGTCGGAAGCGGTGGTGTCGAGTTCGGGCTCGGCCGACGAATCATCGGGCGCAGTGGGTCCGGTCACCGCATCAGGGTAGCCAGCGCGTTGTTCATCACCGCGCCGTGAGCGCTCCAATGATCAGAGTCCGCGCGCGAGCAGCCGACGAAACGTCAGCGCTTTTCCTTGATCTTGGCCTTCTTGCCGCGCAGTTCACGCAGGTAGTAAAGCTTGGCGCGGCGGACGTCGCCGCGGGTGACGACGTCGATGTGGTCGATGTTGGGTGAGTGCACCGGGAAGGTCCGCTCGACGCCGACGCCGTAGCTTTCCTTGCGCACGGTGAAGGTCTCGCGGACGCCGCCGCCCTGGCGGCGCAGGACGACACCCTTGAAGACCTGGATGCGCTCCTTGGAGCCCTCGATGACCTTCACATGGACGTTGACGGTGTCGCCGGCGCCGAAGTCCGGGATGTCGTCGCGCAGCGACGTCTGATCGACGAAGTCCAGCGTGTTCATCGGTGACACTTCCTTGCTGTCGGGCTGCCGGCGCCGCGGTCGCCGTTGCGACGCGTGGCCGAGCCGATGGATCGGGCGTATGGGGTGTATCTCGCAGTGGGCAGAACCAGCCTGCACAGACAACTGCTCAATTGTGCCAGATGGGCGTCGGATCTCTGAAATCCGGTGAATGCCGTGGCCAGGTCGCCGGGACGTGGCGATGTCGGCCGAGCAGTTGGGCGCCGTCGCGGTTAGGCTGCCTGACAGAGGGTATGGCGCTGAGATGGGTGCCGATGGTGCGGGCGAGCCGCGAAGGAGGGCAATGCGACGGTTGCCGTCGAAGCTGGTCACGGCGCTAGCGGCGACCAGCGTTGCGGTGCTCGGGTGTTCGGGATGCGAGGCCAAGGTGTACGGCACGCCTCCCCCGCCCGCCGAAGCCCCCGTTGTCGTCATCGCGCCGCAGGGCCGCATGGCTCCGCTCCCGGAAGCCCCGCCCGGCGAACTCCCCGCGTCGTTCGAGGGGCTGCAAGAGCGGACCGAGCAGGCCACCGCGGCCGCTGCCGCGGCCGGCGCCGACATCACGGTCACCGTGCTCGATCGCAACACCGGTCAGGTGGTCTCCAACGGCAACGCCATGGCGATGCCGATCGCGTCGGTGGTCAAGGTGTTCATCGCCGACGACCTGCTGTTGCAGGTGGCCGAGGGCAAGACACAACTGTCCCCAGAGGACCGCGAGTCCCTCGACGTCATGTTGCGGGCGTCCGACGACAGCGCGGCCGAGGTCTTCTGGAATCGCAGCGGCGGCAGTGACGTCATCGCCCGGATCAAGGACCGCTACGGCCTGAACGCCACCACCGCGCCCTACAACGGGCGCTGGTACAACACCTTGAGCACGACACCCGACCTGGTCCGCTACTACGACATGTTGCTTTCCGGCGCCGGCGGGTTGCCGTCCGAGCAGGCCGACGTCATCCTGTCCGCCCTGGCGGAGCACACCCCGACCGCGCCGGACGGCACCGTGCCCGGCGGCGTGTATCCGCAGCGGTTCGGCATCCCCGACGGGCTCTACGCCGAACCCGTCGCGGTCAAACAGGGCTGGTTCTGCTGCTGGGACGCCGGGAACTGGGTGCACCTGTCGACGGGCGTGATCGGGCCGGACCGACGTTACGTGATGGCGATCGGCTCGATGCACCCCACCGACGACGCGACCGCGCGCAACACCATCACCGAGGCCGTCAAGACGATGTTCCCCGGCGGCCAGATCAACTAGTCGAGCAGGTCCGGGCGGCGCTCCCGCGTGCGCTGCAGGCTCTGCTCGCGGCGCCAGGCCGCGATCTTGGCGTGATCCCCCGACAGCAGGACCTCGGGCACGTCGAGGCCGCGCCAGCTCGGTGGCCGGGTATAGCTTGGCCCCTCCAGCAAGCCGTCGGAATGCGAATCTTCTTGGTGTGACGCGGGATTGCCCAGAACCTCGGGTAGCAGGCGTACGACACTTTCGATCATCACCAGCGCCGCCGATTCACCGCCGGGTAGCACGTAGTCACCGACCGACACTTCCTCCACCCGCATCCGGCGCGCTGCATCCTCCACGACGCGCTGGTCGATGCCCTCGTAGCGCCCGCAGGCGAACACCAGGTGCTTCTCGGCGCTCCAACGTTGCGCATCCCGCTGGGTGAACAGCCGACCTGCCGGGGTCGGCACCACCAGAAGCGTTTCCGGCGAACATATTTCGTCGAGTGCATCGCCCCAGACCGTGGCCTTCATCACCATGCCGGGGCCACCGCCGTAGGGCGTGTCGTCGACGGACCGGTGCACGTCGTGGGTCCAGCGCCGCAGATCGTGCACCGCGAACGCGACGATGCCGGCGTCGATCGCCTTGCCGGGCAACGATTGTCGCAGCGGGTCGAGATAGTCGGGAAATATGGTCACCACATCAATGCGCATCAGCCCAGCTCCAGCAGGCCCTCGGGCGGGTCGATCTCGACCACACCGTCGGCCAGCGACACCGACGTCACGATCGCGCTCACGAACGGCACCAGTATCTCTCGGTCGCCGTCCCGTACCGCGAGCAGTTCGCCTGCGGCGGTGTGTAGCACCTCGGCGACCGCGCCGACGTGCGCGCCGTCGGTGGTGCGGACAGCCAACCCTTCGAGTTGATGGTCGTAGAACTCGTCGGGGTCATCGATGGGCGGCAGTTCGGCTGCGTTCACCAGGAAAAGGGTGCCCCGCAATGCGTCTGCGCCGTTGCGGTCGCTCACCCCGACGAGGCGCACCAGCAGCCGATTGCCGTGCGGGCGTACCGATTCGATTTCGTAGCGCTGTTCGGATCCGCCTTTGGGGGGCCGGCCGCGCAGCGACGCACCGGGAACGAACCGCTCGTCGGGATCGTCGGTGCGGACCTCGACGACGAGCTCGCCTGCGACGCCGTGCGCCTTGGCGACCCGCCCGACAACCAGGTCCATGGAAGCGTCTACTGGTCGGTGTCCACCACGTCGACGCGGATGCCCCGACCGCCGATCCCGGCAACCAGCGTGCGCAGCGCGGTCGCGGTGCGGCCCCCGCGCCCGATCACCTTGCCGAGGTCATCGGGGTGGACATGCACCTCGACGGTGCGGCCGCGCCGGCTGGTGACCATGTCGACGCGGACATCGTCGGGGTTGTCCACGATTCCGCGCACCAGATGCTCGACGGCGTCGACGACGACTGAGCTCACGGCCGCGCTCAGCTCTCGGCCGGCGCGGACTCGCCTGCGGCGTTCTCCGCGGCGCCGGCCGTGGTGGCGTCGGCGCCTTCAGCTGCCGCCTCAGATGCGTCCTTGGCGCCGGACGGATCGGCGGTGGCCTCGGCTTCGACCGCCTTCTTGGCCGACTCCTCGCTCGCCTTGTCCGCCGCCTTCTTGGCGGCGGGCGCCTTCTTCTTCTTGGGCTGGGTGGCCTCAGTGCTGGGGCCGCCCTCGGCCTCGGCCAGCGCGGCGTTGAACAGGTCCAGCTTGCTGGGCTTGGGTTCCTTGACCTTCAGCGAGCCCTCGGCGCCGGGCAGACCCTTGAACTTCTGCCAGTCGCCGGTGATCTTCAGCAGCGCCAGCACCGGTTCGGTGGGCTGGGCGCCGACGCTGAGCCAGTACTGGGCCCGCTCCGAGTCGATCTCGATGAGGCTGGGGTCTTCCTTCGGGTGGTACCGGCCGATGACCTCGATCGCGCGGCCGTCGCGCCGGGTGCGCGCGTCGGCGACGGAGATGCGGTACTGGGGATTGCGGATCTTGCCAAGCCGGGTGAGCTTGATCTTGACAGCCATGGTTAAGCGACTTCTCCTGTGATTGCCACGCTGGCAATTCAGCAACCTGGGCGGGATGCCCGGGTCCGGTTTTGCCTTACGTGTGTGACCGCCGCACGGCCGTGGCCGTGGGCAGACAGCCGCCCATTGTGCCAGAACCGGGCGATCCAGCGGAAATCGGTCAGATGCCCAGAACGGCCCTGGCGATCAGGAAGTACATCAGCAGCCCGGTGGCGTCGACGAACGTGGTGATGAACGGATTTGAGAACACCGCCGGATCAGCGCGAACGGCACGGGCCAGCAACGGCATCGCGCCGCCGACCGTGGCGGCCATCGTGCACACCGCCAGCAGGGTCAGCCCGATCACCGTGCCCAGCTGGCGGTCATAGACCGCGGTGGTCAGCAGAAACGCCACCGCGCCGAGCAACAAACCGAGCGAGACCCCGACCTTGAACTCGCGTGCCAGCACCTTGGCGATATCGCGGGGACCGACGTCACCCAGCGCCAGCGCCCGCGTCACCGTCGTGGCGGCTTGATTACCGGTGTTACCTCCGGTGCCGATCAGCAACGGTACGAACAGGGCCAACGCCACCACCTCGCTCAGCGTGCCTTCGAAAACCGACAGCACCTGCACCGTGAGCGTCGCGCCGATAGCCAGCACCAGTAGCCAGACCACGCGGGCGCGCACCAGCGCGCCGACCGGGCTGGCCAGGTAGGGGCGCCGCAATGGTTCGGTGCCGCCGATACGGGCTTGGTCCTCGGTCTCGGCGGATTCCAGAATGCGCAGCGCGTCGTCCACGGTGAGGATGCCGACCAGCCGCGACTCCTTGTCGACCACCGGAAGCGCGAGCAGCTTCAGATCAGCGCACCGCCGCGCCGCTTCCTCGGCGCTGTCGGTGGCCCGCGCAAAGTACGCGTGCTGCATGATGTCGCGGATCGGCGTGTCGGGCGCTGCGCTCATCAGGTCGCGCAGGCTGACGATGCCCACGACGGCGCGCTGGTCGTCGGTCACGGGCAGCGTGTACACGGTCTCGGCGTCGGCCAGGCGCTGGCGAACCGCCGAGAGCGCTTGCCCGGCAGTCAGATCCGTGCGCAGCGCGACGAACTCCGGGCTCATCCGCCTGCCGATCGACCCCGGCGGATAGCCGAGGATGCCGGCTGTCATATCGCGTTCGGGCGCAGGGAGCCCCCGCATCAGCCGTCGTGCGACCGATGCGGGCAGCTCATCGAGCAGCTCCACCCGGTCATCGGGTTCCAGACCGGCGAACAAGGCCGCGACATCGTCGTCGTCCTGCAGCGCGCGCACCAGGTCGCTCTGCAGGCTCGGATCCAACGCTTCGAACACCCGCAGCGCCTGATCCTTGGCGAGCAGCCGGTACAGCACGGCGCGATCGGTGCTGTCGTGGCGCTCGAGCACCTCGACGGCCTCCGACGGCGTCAACGCGCGCACCGCCGCCGTCAGCTCCGTCAGATCGGTGAGGCCCAGCGCCCGCTCGATGGTGCGGACCCGCTCGTCGCTCATCGGGTCACACCAGCTTGTCGAAGCACTTGGTCTCGACCCGCCGGGTCATCCGCCAGCCCTGCGAGGTGCGGACGAACTCGTCGTCGTACCAGAGGCCGCAGAACAGGATCTGGCCCTGTTCCCCGCCCATCACCATCGGGTTGAAGCAGATGGTCCGCGACGACGCGGTGTCACCGGCGATGCGGACCTCGAAGTTGCCCAACATGTGGGCATAGGCCGGGAAGTTCGGCAGCACGTCGGCCAGCCACGCTTTGACTTGCGGATAGTGGCCGTCGATGCCGCCCATCGCCCGGTAGTCGATGTAGGCATCTGAGGTGAACACACGATCGAGGTCGTCGAACCGGCGTTGGTCGATGGCCGTCGAGTAGTCGATCAGCAGCTGCTGGATCTCCAACCGATCCGAAATCTCTTCCAGGCTCAACATGGGTCGATTCAACACGACTAAGCTGCCTGCCCATGCGAAGGCTGTTGATCGGCTTCACGGCCGCCCTGTGTCTGCTCCTCGGACAGTCCGCGACGGTGATTGCCGCGCCGCTCGGCGTCGAGCAACCCGCGGGTTCGGTGCCCATCCCGGAGGGCCCAGCGCAGGCCTGGCTCATCGCCGACATGGACACCGGCGCCGTGCTCGCCGCCCGCGACGAGTACGGCCAGTACGCCCCCGCCAGCACCATCAAGGTGCTGTTGGCGCTGACCGTGCTCGACGAGCTGCCGCTGGACGCCACCATCGTCGCCAACGAGGCCGACACCAAGGTCGAGTGCAACTGCGCGGGTGTGACGCCCGGCATGGTCTACACCACGCGTCAGCTTCTCGAGGCGCTGCTGTTGGTGTCGGGCAACGACGCGGCCAACACGTTGGCCACCATGCTCGGCGGCCATGACGTCGCGTTGACGAAGATGAACGCCAAGGCCGCGTTGCTCGGCGCCTACGGCACCAATGCCGGGTCACCGTCGGGGCTGGACGGTCCCGGCGTCGCGATGTGGTCCTCACCGCACGACTTGGCGGTGATCTTCCGCGCCGCGATGGCCAACCCGGTGTTCGCCCAGATCACCCGGCAGCCGACCGCTGTGTTCCCGACCAAGAACGGCGACCGCGTGCTGGTCAACCAGGACGAGCTGCTCGAGCGCTACCCCGGCACCATCGGCGGCAAGACCGGCTTCACCGACATCGCCCGCAAGACGTTCGTCGGCGCCGCCGAACGTGACGGCCGCCGGCTGGTCGTGGCGTTGATGTTCGGCATGGACAAACCCGGGCAGCCGACCTACTGGGACCAGGCCGCCAACCTGTTCGACTGGGGTTTCGCACTGGACCCGAACAAGAGCATCGGCTACCTGTAACCAGCTCACTCTCCGCGCGAGCAGACGCAGAAGCCCCTCTTCGAGGCGCGTTCTGGGGCCTTCTGTGTCTGCTGGCCGAATAGAAACCGCTGCCTGCGCCACGAAAGTTGCCGAATCGCAACACTTTCGAGACCGCGACGGCGACCGCGGTGAATACGCTCGGCGCCCATGCGAAAGCTGCTGGCCGCGTTGGCCATTACGCTGTCGGCAGCCGTGGTCATGGCAACCCCGGCGCCCGCGCAGCCCGGCGTCGAACCGTCGGGCGCCGTCACGCTTCCGGGCGGGCCGGCGCAGGCGTGGGTGCTCGCCGACCTCGACAACGGCCGAATCCTGGCCTCCCGCAACCCATATGCGTCGCATCCACCGGCCAGCACCATCAAGGCGTTGCTGGCGATGGTCGTGCTCGACCACCTACCGCTCAACGCGGTGATCCGCGCCAGCCAGGCCGCCGCCGACGTCGAATGCTCCTGCGCCGGCGTCAAAGCCGGCCGGCTGTACACGGTGCGTCAGCTGCTCGACGGTCTGATGCTGGTATCAGGTAACGATGCCGCGAACACGCTGGCCGACGGGCTCGGTGGCTACCGTGTCGCGGTCGCGCGGATGAACGCCAAAGCCGCGGCGCTGGGCGCGCGCGCCACCCGCGCCTCCTCACCGTCGGGTCTGGATGGGCCGGGGATGGAATCGGCCACCACCGCCAACGATCTGGCCGTCATCTACCGCGCGGCGCTGCGGTATCCGGCGTTCGCGGCGATCGTGCGCCAGCCGTCGTCGCTGTTTCCCACCGACAACGGGCCCAAGACCATCACCAACCAGAACGAACTGCTCAAGCGCTATCCCGGCACGCTGGTTGGCAAGACCGGCTACACCAACCTCGCCCGCAAGACCTATGTCGGTGCGGCCCAACGCGATGGGCGCCGGCTCGTGGTGGCGCAGCTGTACGGCAGCGGGGATCTCTACGGGCAGGCCATCGAGCTGCTGGACTGGGGCTTCAGCCAGTACCGGTGACCGTTTCCTCGGCGACCAGACGCAGAAGCGTGCAAATCTGGCCAAGAATCGGCCATTCTGTGTCTGCTCGCGCTAGACGGTGACGCCGCGCAGAACCACCAGATCGGGGTGGTTGACGACCGCCGCGCCGGTGCGTGGATCCTCGCGAAAGCACACCAGGTCCGCCGGCGCCCCGTGTTGCAGGCCCGGCCGGCCCAGCCATTCGCGGGCGTCCCAGCACGCCGCGCCCAGCGCCTGCGTCGGGCTCATCCCGATACCTGTGAGCGCGTCGATCTCGTCGGCGATACGGCCGTGGGCGACCATGCTGCCCGCATCGGTGCCCGCATAGATCGGCACTCCCGCCTCGCGGGCCGCGCCGATCCGCGCCGAACACCGCTCGTAGAGGTCGCGCATGTGCTGGGCATAGGCGGGATATTTGGCGGCGGCCGCGGCGATGCCGGGAAAGTTCTCGACGTTGATCAGCGTCGGCACCAGCGCGGTGCCGTGTTCGACCATCAACTCGATGGTGTCGTCGGTCAGCCCGGTGCCGTGCTCGATGCAGTCGATGCCGGCCTTTATCAACCCCGGCAGCGCGTCCTCGCTGAACACGTGCGCGGTGACGCGGGCGCCGTTGGCGTGGGCGGCGTCGATGGCGGCCGTGAGCACGTCGTCGGACCACAACGGCGCCAGATCGCCGACGTCGCGGTCGATCCAGTCGCCGACGAGCTTGACCCAGCCGTCGCCGAACCTGGCCTGTTCGGCCACCGCGTCGGGCAGTGCCCACTCGTCGTCGAGTTCGATCGCGAACCCGCGCTGATAGCGCTTGGGCCGAGCGAGGTGGCGGCCCGCGCGGATGATCTCCGGCAGATCGTCGTGGTCGGCAAGGGCCCGGGTGTCGATGGGCGAACCGCAGTCCCGCAACAGCAGCGCGCCGACGTCACGTTCGAGCTCGGCCTGCGCGACGCAGTCGTCGAGATTGTCCAGCGCCCCGTGGTCACCGAGGCCGACGTGGCAGTGCGCGTCGACCAGGCCGGGCAGGATCCAGCCGCCGTCAAACACCGTCGTGGCGTCGGCGACCGGCTCGGCGCTCAGCACACCGTTGATGACCCACCACTCGACCGGTTCGTCGTCGGGCAGCCCCCGCCCGCGCACATGCAGACGGGTCAATTCTTCGGGAACTTCAGCTTCGACAGGTCGATGTCGGCGAGCCCGGGCGGTAACTCGTCGAGCCCCTTGGGCATCTCCGACAGGTCCGGGAAGCCCGCGGGCAGCCCCGGCATCCCGGCGCCCAGCGGGTTGCGCGTCTTCGGTGGCGTCGGCCCCCTACCGCCCTTCTTGCCCTTCTTGCCCTTCTTGCCGCCCTTGCGAGAGTTCTTGCGGCCGAACGGCATACCCATCTGCCCGGCCATCTGCGACATCATCTTGCGGGCCTCGAAGAAGCGCTCGACGAGCTGGTTGACCTCGCCGACGGTCACGCCGGATCCGTTGGCGATGCGCAGCCGGCGCGACCCATTGATGATCTTCGGGTCCGCGCGCTCCTCGGGCGTCATGCCGCGGATGATGGCCTGCAGCCGGTCCAGTTGCCTGTCGTCGACGGCGGCCAGCGCGTCCTTCATCTGACCAGCCCCGGGCAGCATCCCCAGCAGGTTGCCGATCGGGCCCATCTTGCGGATGGCCAGCATCTGCTCGAGGAAGTCCTCGAGCGTCAACTCGCCACTGCCGATCTTGTGCGCGGCCTCCTCGGCCTTCTGCGCGTCGAAGACCTGTTCGGCCTGCTCGATCAGGGTGAGCACATCGCCCATGCCCAGGATGCGGCTGGCCATCCGGTCGGGGTGGAAGACGTCGAAGTCCTCGAGCTTCTCCCCGGCGGAGGCGAACAGGATCGGTACGCCGGTGATCTCGCGCACCGAAAGCGCGGCGCCGCCGCGAGCGTCGCCGTCGAGCTTGGTCAGCACCACCCCGGTGAAGCCGACCCCCGCACGGAACGCCTCGGCGGTGGTGACGGCGTCCTGGCCGATCATCGCGTCGAGCACGAAGATCACTTCGTCGGGGTCGACGGCCTCGCGGATCGCCGCGGCCTGGCTCATCAGCTCATCGTCGATGCCAAGGCGGCCCGCGGTGTCGACGATCACGACGTCGTAGAGCTTGGTCTTGGCTTCCTCCAGCCCGGCCGCGGCGACGGCGACCGGATCGCCGGGCGCGGCGTTCTCCTGGCCGTCGGGCCCCACGCCGGGGTGCGGCGCGAACACCTGCACGCCGGCGCGTTCGCCGACGATCTGCAGCTGGTTGACCGCGCCGGGACGCTGCAGGTCACATGCCACCAGGAGTGGGGTATGACCTTGGTCCTTCAACCATTTCGCAAGCTTGCCGGCCAGCGTCGTCTTACCGGAGCCTTGCAGACCGGCGAGCATGATGACGGTCGGCGGGGTCTTGGCGAACGCGAGCTGACGCGTCTCGCCGCCGAGGATCGCGATCAGTTCCTCGTTGACGATCTTGACGACCTGCTGAGCAGGGTTGAGCGCGGCGGACACCTCCGCACCCTTGGCGCGCTCCTTGATGCGGGTCACGAAGTTGCGCACGACGGGCAGCGACACGTCGGCTTCCAGCAACGCCAGCCGGATCTCGCGGGCCGTCGCGTCGATATCGGCGTCGGTCAGCCGGCCCTTGCCGCGCAGCCCCGTCAGGGCGCCGGTCAATCGGTCGGACAGCGATTCAAACACGAGGCCAAGACTACTTGGCATCCGCCGACACCATCGGAGCGCGCCTCATCGGTTCGACTCGCTGCCGACGCCGAATACGAGACTTCGCGGCGGTTGTCGCGTAGGTTCTGCTGGCGCACGGACCGGCAACTACATGGGGAGACTGGCATGGATCTGTCGGGAGAGGTTTGGCGGGCGCCCGTAGACCGCTCGAGGGATCCGCACCGCGAGCCGGGTCCGATCAACCTGCAGCGCTACCAGTTCGCTCCCGCCTACGCCGGCATCGCCACCCTGTTCGGTTTGCCGCTGTGCCTCAACCAGGACGATCTGCGCGCCGGAGCCGTCGACGTGGCGGTGCTCGGCGCACCCGTTGACATGTCGATGGGCCATCGCGGTGCGGCGTTCGGGCCGCGTGGGATCCGCGCCGACGAGCGGGTGCTGGCCCACACGCCGGGGATGCTCGTCAACGACAGCACCCGGGTGCACCCGTTCGAGGTGCTCACGGTCGTCGACTACGGGGATGCGGCAGTGGACCCGTTGAGCATCGAGAACTCGATGGAGCCGGTCCGCTCACTGGTCCGCGAGATCGCCGAAGTGAACGCGGTCCCGATCGTGCTCGGCGGGGACCACTCGATCCTGTGGCCCAACGCCGCGGCCCTGGCCGACGTGTACGGGCCGGGCAAGGTCGGCGTCGTGCACTTCGACGCCCATCCCGACTGCGCCAACGACCTCGTCGGCCACCTGGCGTCGCACGGCACGCCCATTCGGCGGTTGATCGACGACGAGCACATCCCGGGACGCAACTTCATCCAGATCGGGCTGCGCAGCGCCGTCGCACCCGATGACGCGTTGTTCGCGTGGATGCGGGAAAACGGGCTTCGCACACACTTCATGGCCGAGATCGACCGGCGTGGCTTCGACACCGTGCTCGAACAGGCGATCAGCGAAGCGTTGGACGGACCGGAATACCTGTACCTGTCGCTGGACATCGACGTGTTGGATCCCGCGTTCGCGCCCGGCACCGGAACCCCGGAGCCACCCGGTCTGACCAACCGCGAACTGCTACCTGCCATCCGGCGGATCTGTCATGAAACGCCGGTGGTGGGAATGGAGGTCGTCGAGGTCGCCCCACACCTCGACCCGGGCTACACCACGACCATGAACGCGCGACGAGCCATCTTCGAGGCGCTGACCGGGCTGGCGATGCGTCGCCTCGGGCTGCCGGGACCGGCCTACCTGCACCCCGACGTCGCCGGTCCACCGCCGAACTAGTGCATCGGCGGGCTCAGCCGGCCTCGGGCACCGCTTTGACGGGCGGGGCGGGTAGCACCGCATACAGCTCGCGTTCGATGTCGGCGCGGGCGGCGACGTCGCCGGTGACGCCGAACACATCGACCACCGACGACCCCAGCGTGGTGACCTTGGCCCAGGCGATGTCGACACCGTCGCGTTCGAACACGGCCGTCAGCCTCGCCAGCAGGCCGGTGCGGTCGATGCTGCGGACCTGGACCACCTGCTCCCCCGGCGCGGCGCCGTCAGACCACAGGATCCGCGGTGGTGCGGTGACGTGGTTGATGGGCACGGCGGCCGTCGCCTGCCCGGCCCTGGCGGTCCCGTGATGCGCGGCGTCGCTTTCGCGGCGGTCCAGCGACCCCAGCACGTCGAGGTCTCCGTCGAGCGCGAGGACGAGCTGCTGTCGCAGCAACTCCGCGGACGGCGGCGAGCCGAAATGCGGGGATACGACGAAGGTGTTGATCGCCGAACCGGAAAGGCCGTTGACCGACGCGGAATGCACGCGCAGCGAGTTGAGCGCCAGCACACCGGCCGCCTTCGACAACAGCCCGCGCCGGTCGGGCGCGATCATCGTGACCTGGTAGACGTGCGGGCTGTCGCCGGCCACCAGCTCGACGTGCACACCGGCGTCGGCTGCTAACGAAACATGGTGCGGATCAATGGGATCGGGTTGCGGCAGCGGCTGGCCGGCCATCACCAGCCGGCAGCGCCGCACCAGGTCGCCGATCAGGGCGGCTTTCCAATCACCCCACACGCCCGGTCCGGTGGCCTGCGAGTCCGCCTCGGCGAGCACGTGCAACAGTTCCAGCAGCACCGGGTCACCGTCGAGCGCGTCGACCACCGAGGCGATGACCCTGGGATCGGCCAGATCGCGTCGGGTCGCGGTATGCGCGAGCAGCAGGTGGTAGCGCACCATCTTCGACAGCGTTTCGACGTCTGAGGGCCGCAAACCCAGCCGGGTGCCGATCTGCACGGCCAGCTCTGCGCCGATGACGCTGTGGTCGCCGCCGCGGCCTTTGCCGATGTCGTGGCACAGCGCACCGAGGACCAGCAGGTCCGGACGCGACACCCGGGTGGTGAACGCGCTTGCGCGCGAGACGGTTTCGACCAGATGTCGGTCGACGGTCCAGATGTGCACGACGTCGCGCGGCGGAAGGTCGCGCACCGCACCCCACTCCGGGAACAGCCGGCCCCACAGGCCGGTGCGGTCCAGCGCCTCGATGGTCGTCACGGTGGCCGACCCTGCGCCCAGGATCACCAGCAGGTCTTTGAGCGCCTGGCGCGGCCAGGGCGCGCGCAGTTCAGGCGCCGTCTCGGCCAGCCGCCCCAGCGTGGACGCCGCCATCGGCAGGCCGGTGGTGGCCGAGGCGGCCGCCACCCGCAGCACCAGGCCGGGGTCGCGCTGCGGACGGGCGTCGCGGGCCAGGATCACCTCGCCGGCGAACTCGATGACGCCTTCGTCGAGGGGACGACGCGCAGGCCTGCGGAACGCCGCGAGACCACGGCGCGGCAGCGCGTTGGCTGCGGTGCGCAGCCCGGTCTCCACATAGAAGCTGATGGTGCGTGCGGCGTCGGACAGCATCCGCGCCAAATCGAACCGGTCCCCGATCTGCAACGCGGCGCCGATCTCGTCGGCGTGCTGGGCCAGCAGCACCTGGCGTCCACGGCCTGCGGCCCGGTGAAGTTCGGTGCGCACGTTGAGCAACGCCAGGTGCGCCTCGCCCAGCGTCGCGCTCGGTGAGGCCGACGACCGGTTGGGGTAGCCGTCGGCCAATTGCGCGATGGCCAGCGCGTTGAGCAGTTGCACGTCGCGTAACCCGCCGCGGCCGCATTTGAGATCGGGTTCAGCGCGGTGCGCGATCTCACCGCTGCGCTGCCATCGCGCCTGGGTATGTTCGACGAGTTCGTCGAACCGCGAGGCGATTCCGGTGCGCCACTGCCGGCGCGCGCCGCTGACCAGCGCCGACGCCAACTCCGAATTCCCGGCGATGTGGCGGGCTTCCAGCATCGCCAGACCCGCCGAGATGTCCGTGTCGGCGACCCGCAACGCCTCACGGACGGTGCGCACGCTGTGGTCGATACGAATGTTGGCGTCCCAGAACGGATACCACAACAGCTCTGCGACCTTTCCGACGATGTCGGCTGGCATGTCGTCGTGCAGCAGCATCAGGTCGAGGTCGGAGTAGGGCACCAGCTCACCGCGTCCGAGCCCGCCGGTCGCGACGATGGCGAAGCCACTGGATGGCGTGACCCCGATTTCGGTTGCCTTTGCGTTGAGCCAGAATTCGTGCAGCTCCAGCAGCGCATCCCGCAGCGCGGTCGAATCCAGTTGGCGCGTCGGACCCGAGAGCAGCTGCTTGCACGCGGCGACGAGGTCGGTGGCCGGACGAGCCGATCCCGCCCCCGGCGCCGCCCATGTGGGCTCGCCGAGAGCGGGATCGGGTGTCTGCGCTGTCATCGGTGTCCTTCTCCGGCCTCAACCAAATCGATGCCTACGGTGTGTGGCCGGACGACGACCTCGTGAGTTCAGATGCGGCTCAAAGGGCGTCGGCCCCCCGCTCACCGGTGCGCACCCGCACCACGGTGTCCACGGGGCTGACCCACACCTTCCCGTCGCCGATCTTTCCGGTGCGTGCGGCCTGCACGATGACATCGACCACCTTGTCCACCGCCGAGTCCTCGACCACGACCTCGACGCGCACCTTCGGCACGAAATCGACGGAGTATTCGGCGCCGCGGTACACCTCGGTGTGACCCTTCTGGCGTCCATACCCCTGAACCTCGCTGACGGTCATCCCGAGAATGCCCGTCTGCTCGAGCCCGGTCTTGACGTCTTCGAGCGTGAACGGCTTGACGATCGCCGTAATCAGCCTCATGTAGGTGTTCCCTTCCAATGAAATTGTCGCCGCTCAGGCGAGCTCGTAAGCCGTTTCAGCGTGTTCGGTCTCATCGATACCAGTTTCCTCGTTCTCCGCACTCACCCGCCACCCCATGGGCTTGACGATGAACGCGATGATCGCCGTCATGATGCCAGTGAACACCACTGCGGCCAGTGCGATTACCGCCTGCACCACCAACTGTTGGATACCGCCGCCGTAGAACAGGCCGGTTTCGGTGGCCAGCAGGCCGATGCCGATGGTGCCCCACAGGCCGGCGACGAGGTGCACGCCGACGACGTCGAGCGAATCGTCGTAACCCAGCTTGTACTTCAGGCTGACCGCCAGCGACGACAACGCACCGGCGAACACACCGAGGATGAGCGCTCCGATCGGCGACAGTGCACCGCAGGCCGGGGTGACCGCCACGAGTCCCGCGACAATGCCGGAGGCCGCGCCCACGCTCGTCAGCTTGCCGTCGCGGATACGTTCGACCAGCAACCAGCCGAGCATCGCGGCGGCTGTTGCGGCCGTGGTGTTCACCCAGACCTGGCCGGCGATCATGTCGGCCGCACCCTCTGAGCCCACGTTGAAGCCGAACCACCCGAACCACAGGATCGCGGCGCCGAGCATCACGAATGGGATGTTGTGCGGGCGGTAGGCCATCTTGCCGAAGCCCCGTCGTTTGCCCAGCAGCAGGGCCAACACCAGGGCAGCCATCCCGGCGTTGATGTGCACCACGGTGCCGCCGGCGAAGTCGATCGGCGCCACGTTGGCCGCACCCGCATCCGCGTCGTAGCCGAATAGCCATGAGGCAATGCTGTTTTCAGTACCCGACAACAGTCCTCCACCCCAAACCATGTGCGCCAGCGGGAAGTACACCAGCGTGACCCAGATCGCGCCGAACACCAGCCACGTTTCGAACTTCATCCGCTCGGCCACCGCGCCGCTGATCAGGGCGACGGTGATCACGGCGAACGTGAGCTGGAAACCCGCCCACACGATCGCAGGCACGCTGCCGAACCCACCGACCACATAAAGGGTGTCGGCGCCCAGTTCTTGGGTCTGGAGCAGGGGGCTCAACCCGAACAATGCAAACGGGTTGTCGAAGACGCCCAGGATGTCACTTTGACCCGTGTGCGCCGAGGCGAACGACATCGAGTAGCCCCACAGCACATAGATGACGCTGACGACGCCGATGGAACCGAACGACATCATCATCATGTTGAGAACGGACTTCTGCCGGGATAGGCCGCCGTAGAAAAACGCCAGGCCCGGTGTCATGAACAACACCAGCGCGGCAGCGGTGAGCACCCATGCGGTATCGCCGGAACTCAGCCCGCCGGGCCCGAAAGGCGCGAACGCGTCGTCTGGTAAGGCTAGAAGCACTTTGTGTGAACCTCCTTGGGACGTGGGCCGATAGAGATCGGGCCTCCCGAAGAGACTCTGCGCCCGGCGTTTCACCGGTGATGCGTGTGCGTTTCGTTGATGTGAACGCATCCGCGGACATCGTTACGCTCATGTTTCGCCGGCGGGCACCGGCAGGTGCGCCGTCAGCCCAAGAGCGCGTCGACGAACGCCGCGGGCTCGAACGGCGCGAGGTCGTCGGGGCCTTCGCCCAGGCCGACGAGCTTGACCGGAACACCGAGTTCCTGCTGGACGCGGAAGACGATGCCACCCTTGGCGGTGCCGTCGAGCTTGGTCAGCGCCACCCCGGTGATGTCGACGACCTCGGCGAACACCCGCGCCTGCGGCAGCCCGTTCTGACCGATCGTGGCGTCGAGAACCAGCAGTACCTCGTCGACCTGGGTGCGGCGGCTCACCACACGTTTGACCTTGCCGAGCTCGTCCATCAGGCCGGTCTTGGTGTGCAGCCGTCCGGCGGTGTCGATGACGACGACGTCGGCGCCCGACTCGATGCCGGCGTCGACGGCGTCAAACGCCACCGACGCGGGGTCGGCGCCCTCGGCACCGCGGACCACCTGCGCACCCACCCGCGACGCCCACGACTGCAGCTGGTCGGCCGCCGCGGCACGGAAGGTGTCGGCCGCGCCGAGCACGACGCGGCGTCCGTCGGCGACCAGAACGCGGGCGAGCTTGCCGACCGTCGTGGTCTTTCCGGTGCCGTTGACCCCGACGACCAGCAGCACCGACGGTTTGTCGGCGTGCGGCAGCGCCTTGATCGAACGGTCGAGGTCGGGCTGAAGTTGTTCGATGAGCACCTCGCGCAGCACGGCGCGGGCATCGTCTTCGGTGCGGATGCGAGCCGCGGCCATCCGCGAACGCAAAGCGGTGATGACCGACTCGGTGACGGCGGGGCCGAGGTCGGCGATCAGCAGCGTGTCCTCGACCTCTTCCCAGGAATCCTCGTCGAGGTCGCCGCCGCCGAGCAGGCCGAGCATGCTGCGGCCCAGCGTGTTCTGCGATTTGGCCAGCCGTCCGCGCAGCCGTTCCAGCCGGCCTTCCGGTGGGGCGATCTCCTCGAGTTCCGGCGCGGCCGGCGCGGAAGGCACCTCGACGGGTGGCGCGGGCTCTTCGAGTTCTTCGACGGGTGCTTCGGGTTCTTCGACCGGTGGCGCGGGCTCGGGAAGTTGCACGTCGGCGATCGAGCGCTTCGGCGCGTCGCGCGGAATCGTGGCGTCGTCGCCGACGGCGGGCAGCCCGGTGGTGTCGATCCGCTCGACGGGCTCAGCGGTCGCCGCGCCCGAGGAGAACGTGAACCCCGACGACGCGGTGTAGCCGCCCGAGCGGTCCAGCGGCGTGGCGGTGTCTGCGGATTTCAGGCTGATCCGTCGCCGCCGGTAGCGCACCAACCCGACGACAAGCGCGGCAACCAGCAGTACGGCGATGACCGCGATCGCGATCCACAAACCTTCTGTCACGCCGCCATTGTCTCAGGGCGGATGCGGGTGCCGCCCGCCCCCTGGTTGCGCCGAGACGCACGCTTTGGTCGAAAGGTGCGAGCGGAATCCACCAAAACGTCCGTCTCGACGACGGGTTCGTGTGTCAGTTCGTCGCGGCCACCAGCTCCTGGCCACGCATCCGCTGGCTGATCACCTGGGTGATGCCGTCGTCGCGCATCGTGACGCCGTACAACGCGTCGGCGACCTCCATCGTCGGCTTCTGATGGGTGATGACGATGAGCTGCGACTGCGACCGCAGCTGCTCGAACAACCCGAGCAGCCGACGCAGGTTCACATCGTCGAGCGCGGCCTCGACCTCGTCCATCACATAGAACGGCGACGGCCGGGCCCGGAAGATCGCCACCAGCATCGCCACCGCGGTCAGCGACTTCTCCCCGCCCGACAACAGCGACAGCCGCTTGATCTTCTTACCCGGCGGGCGGGCCTCGACCTCGATGCCGGTGGTCAGCATGTCGTCGGGGTTGGTGAGCAGCAGCCGGCCCTCACCACCGGGGAACAACGCCGAGAAAACCTGCTGGAACTCGCGTTCCACGTCGGTATAGGCCTCGGTGAACACCTGCAGGATACGGTCGTCGACGTCCTCGATGACGTCGAGCAGGTCCTTGCGCGCCGCCTTGACATCCTCGAGTTGGGTGGACAGGAAGTTGTAGCGCTCCTCGAGCGCCGCGAACTCCTCCAACGCCAACGGGTTGACCCGGCCCAACTCGCCCAGCTCACGTTCGGCCTTCTTGGCGCGCCGCTCCTGGGTGGGCCGGTCGAACGGCATCGGCGCCGGTGCGGTGACCTGCTCCCCGCGTTCGCGGGCCTGCTCGTACTCGGCCATCTCCAGCTCCGACGGCGGCAACGGCACATCGGGCCCGTACTCGGCGATGAGGTCGGCGGTGGCCATCCCGAACTGTTCGAGGATGTGTTCTTCGAGTTGTTCGATCCGCAGTGCCGCTTGGGCTTTGGCGACCTCGTCACGGTGCAGTGCGTCAGTGAGGCCGTTGATCTTGGCGGTGAGTTCGTTGACGTCGTCGCGGGTCTTGGTCAATGCGGCCGAGCGGTGCTGACGTTCCTCGGCGACCGCGTCGCGGGCGCGCGAGGCCACCGCCACCACCGCGCCGAGCCGTTGTGCGACAAGGCGTGCCGATTCTGCGACAGCCGCGGCCACCTTGGCGGCGTGGGCGCGCGCTTCCCGGGCCCGCTGCGCGCGCACCCGCGCCTCCCGCTCCGCGGCCGCAGCGCGTCGCAGCGAATCCGCCTTGCCCCGAACGGCGTTGGCGCGTTCTTCGGCCGTCCGCACCGTGAGCCGCGCCTCAACCTCGACGGCGCGAGCAGCTTCGGCGGCGGCCATGGCATCCTGGCGGTTCACCGGTTCGGATTCAAACGTCGGCTCCTGCTGCGCGTTGTGCAGCCGCTGCTCGAGCCCGACGAGTTCCTCGACGGTGCGCGACCGGTTGGCTTCCAGCTCGTCGCGCTGCTTGATCAGCCGCTGCCACTCGTCGTCGGCGCTGCGGGCGTCCTGCCCGAGGCGGCCCAGCTGCTCGTAGATCGCCGAGATCGCCGCGTCGGACTCGTTGAGCGCGGCCAGCGCCTGCTCGCTGGCGTCGCGGCGCGCCGCTTGTTCGGCCAGCGCACCGGCCAACGCCGCCGACAGCTCACCTGCCTGCTTTTCGGCCGCGGCCAGTTCAGCGCGGGCCTTGTCCACCTCCGAGGCGATCTCCAGCGTACTGGGCTTGCGATCGGAGCCGCCGCTGATCCAGCCGGCGCCGACGAGGTCGCCGTCGGTGGTGACTGCCCGCAGCTCCGGCCGGGAGCCGACCACATCGAGCGCCGCGGATAGATCGGCCACCACGGCGACGTCGGCCAGCATCGCGGTGACCGCGCCCTGAAGCCGCGGCGGCGCCTCGACGAGCTCGACCGCCCACACGACGCCGTCGGGCAGCTGCCCGCGCTGCGGCGGGGTGTGGGCACCCCAATCGCTGAGCACGATCGCCGCGCGCCCGGCGTCCGACTCCTTGAGTGCGGCGACGGCCGAACGGGCCGCCCCGGCGTCTTCAGCGGCCACGGCGTCCGCAGCGGCGCCCAGCGCGGCGGCCACCGCCGCCTGATAACCGTCGCGCACCTTGAGCAGGTTCGCGACTGTCCCGAGCAGCCCTGCGCCGCTTCGGTTTTCCTGCAGCCAAGCAGCCCCGTCCTTGCGGTCCAGACCCACCGAGAGCGCCTCGATGCGCGCCAGCAGCGACGCGACCTGGCGTTCGGCGCCGCGCTCGGCGGCCTGCAGTTCGGTGACCCGTTCGTCGGCGAGCCGCAGCGCGGTCACGGTGCGGTCGTGGTGTTCGTCCAGCCCCACCTCGCCGGCGTCGAGTTCGCCGACGCGGCCCTGCACGGTCTCGAACTCGGCCTGCGTCTGCTGGGCGCGCGCCGCCGCCTCGTCGATACCTGCGCTCAGCCGGGCCACGGTTTCGTCGATCGACTCCACACGGGTGCGCATCGTGTCGACCTGGCCGGCCAGCCGGGCCACCCCCTCGCGACGGTCGGCCTCGGCGCGCGCGGCCGCCATGTGCGCCTGTTCGGCCTCGGCGGCCACCTCTTCGCGCTCGGCGAGTTCGCTGCGGGCCGCCTCCAGCGTGGCCCGGGCCTCCTCGAGCTCCTTGAGCAGGTGGCGTTCCTCGGCGGCGACCTGGTCGGCCTGGACGTCCAGTTCGTCGGGGTCGGGGCCGGTGGACCCGTCGGGCTCGGTGTCGAGGTACTGCGCACGCTCGTTGGCGATGCGCACCGTCGCGCTGACCCGCTCGGCCAGCGCCGACAACGAAAACCACGTCTGCTGTGCGGCGTCGGCCCGCTCGGACAGGCTGTTGACGGCCGACTCGTGGTTGGCCAGTTCGACGGTCTTGGCCTCGAGCCGGGTGCTCAACTCGTCGTGCTCGCGCCGCAGCGTCGTCTCGGCCTGGTTGGTGTTGTCGAACTCGGTGCGGCGGGTGACGAGGTCGTCGGCGGCCAGCCGCAGGCGAGCGTCGCGCAGATCGGCCTGGATCGTCTGGGCGCGCCGGGCCATTTCCGCTTGCCTGCCGAGCGGTTTGAGCTGTCTGCGCAGTTCGGTGGTCAGATCGGTCAACCGGTCCAGGTTGGCCGACATCGCGTCGAGCTTGCGGACCGCCTTCTCCTTGCGCTTGCGGTGCTTGAGCACACCGGCGGCCTCCTCGATGAACGCGCGCCGGTCCTCCGGCCGCGATTCGAGGATCTCGGAGAGCTTGCCCTGGCCGACGATGACGTGCATTTCGCGACCGATGCCCGAATCCGACAGCAGCTCCTGCACATCCATCAAACGGCAACTGCTGCCGTTGATCTCGTATTCGCTTCCGCCGTCGCGGAACATCCGCCGGGTGATCGACACCTCGGAGTACTCGATCGGCAGCGAGTTGTCGGAGTTGTCGATCGTCACGGTCACCTCGGCGCGGCCCAGCGGCGGCCGTGAGGACGTGCCCGCGAAGATGACGTCTTCCATCTTGCCGCCACGCAACGTCTTGGCGCCCTGTTCGCCCATCACCCAGGTGAGCGCGTCGACCACGTTGGACTTGCCCGACCCGTTGGGGCCGACCACACAGGTGATGCCCGGTTCGAAACGCAGAGTCGTGGGCGAAGCAAAGGACTTGAAGCCCTTCAGCGTCAGACTCTTGAGGTGCACGACGTGCAACCCTACCGCCGCGCGGGCTATCGCTCGATGAAGCCGACAAGTGAGTCGCGAACTTCGGAGAACTCGGCGACCACATTGTTCACGCGGCCGGGTGTGTTACCGCTTCGCAGCAGTTCAAGGAGCTTTTCGCAGGCGTCGCGCGGGCCTTGGGCGACCACCTGGACGCGGCCGTCGGGCCGGTTGGAGGCGTAGCCGGTCAGCCCCAACTCCAGCGCGCGCGATCTGGTCCACCACCGGAAGCCGACACCTTGGACGTGCCCGTGCACCCATGCCGTCAGGCGTACCTCAGCTAACTCCTGCATCATTTACCTCAAACGTCACTTTAGTCCCGGCTTTGAGCGTGCGGCCGACCGTGCAGACCTGGTCGATGGCGCGTTCGACGACCGTGAGCACGCGGGTCCGCTCGTCCTCGGAGAGCCCGGACAAGTCCAGTTCCATGCATTCTTCCAACAGCGGGTACCGCTCCTGGTCGCGGTCGGCGGCGCCGAACACCCGGATCGTGGCCGGATAGTCGTCGCCGAGCCGGCGCCGTAGCGGCGAGTCGCTGGCCATCCCGCTGCAGGCCGCCAGCGCGATCTTCATCAGCTCGCCCGGAGTAAAGACGCCGTCGACGTCCTCGTTGCCGACGAGCACCTGCGCGCCGCGTGAGCTGCGCCCGACGTATTGGCGCACGCCGGTGCGCTCCACCCAAAGTTCCGTCACGAGATGCACGTTAGCGCGGGAAAGTGCGAGTAGAGATATCGCTAACGTGCATCTCGCGGTTACGCGCGGCGCACCCGCGGGCGCGGCTGGCATCTCGGACAGTAGAACGACGAGCGGTTCATGAACTTCTCCCGCCGCATCACCGCGCCGCAGCGCCGACACGGTTCACCCTCGCGGCCGTAGGCGTCCAGCGAGCGCTCGAAGTAGCCGGACTCGCCGTTGACGTTGACATACAGCGAGTCAAACGACGTACCGCCCTGATACAGCGCCTCGGCCATCACCTCGGCCGCCGCATCGAGCACCTCGCCGAGCTGACGGCGGGTCAGCGCTGAGGCCAACCGGGCGCCGTTGATCCGGGCCCGCCACAGCGCCTCGTCGGCGTAGATGTTGCCGATACCCGACACCACCGTCTGGTCCAGCAGCTGACGCTTGATCTCGGAGTGCTTGCGCCGCAACACCGTAACGACACCGTCGCGGTTGAATCTCGGGTCCAGGGGGTCACGGGCGAGGTGAGCGACGGGCAGCGGCACATCGCTGCCGTCGACGGTGACCATGTCGGTGAGCAGCCACCCACCGAAGGTGCGCTGATCGACAAAGCTCAGCGCGGTGCCGTCGTCGAGCAGCGCCGCGATCCGTAGATGTCGCTCGTTGGGCACCGCGCCCAGCAGCATCTGCCCACTCATGCCCAGGTGCACCACCAGCGCTGAGCCGTCGTCCAGCGTCAGCCACATGTACTTGCCGCGGCGTCCCGTGCCGACGATGCGCGACCCCAGCAGCCGCGCGGTCAAATCGGCAGGACCCGCCTCGTGCCGACGCACCGCGCGCGGATGGTGCACCCGCACCGCGGTGACGGTCTTGTCGACCACGTGCGCGTGCAATCCCCGTCGAACGACCTCGACTTCGGGAAGCTCAGGCATCTACATCAGATGCCGCGGACAGCGTGTTCCACGCCGCCGAGGCCGCCTTGAGTTCGGCCTCCTTCTTGGTGCGGCCCACACCTTTTCCGTACTCGATCTCGGTGACGATCACCGTCGCGGTGAATTCCTTGTCGTGGTCTGGTCCCGTCGAGGTCACCACGTACGAGGGCGCACCCATCCCCCGCGCCGCGGTCAGCTCCTGCAGGCTGCTCTTCCAGTCCAGGCCGGCACCCAACGTCGGTGCGGTGTCGAGCAATTCACCGAACAGCCGCAGGATCACCTCGCGGGCGATGTCGATGCCGTGCTCGATATAGATTGCGCCAAGCAAGGATTCGATACCGTCGGCCAGGATGCTGGCTTTGTCCGCGCCGCCGGAGTTCTCCTCGCCCTTACCCAGCAGCAGATAGCTGCCCAGCCCGGCGCCGGAGAGGTTGCGCCCGACGTCGGCCAGCGCCTGGGTGTTGACGATGCTGGCCCGTAGCTTGGCCAGATCGCCCTCGGTGCGATCGGGGTGGCGGTGGTAGAGCTCTTCGGTGATGGTCAGCCCCAGCACCGCGTCGCCGAGAAACTCCAGGCGCTCGTTGGTGGGCAGCCCGCCGTGCTCGTATGAGTAACTGCGGTGCGTCAACGCCATGGTGAGCAGGTCGTCGGGCAGCTTCACGCCGAGCGCCGCCAGCAGCGGCTCGCGGTCAGTCACCGACGCCCTCGTCGAACATGCCTGCCAGCTTGGCCCACCGTGGATCGATCTGCTCGTGGTGGTGTCCGGACTCTGCGGTCGCCAGCGCCACACCGCACTCCGGGCACAGGCCCGGACAGTCCGGTTCGCACAGCGGCACGAACGGCAGCTCCAGGCCCACCGCGTCGATGATCGGCTGCTCCAGGTCGATGGTGTCGGCCCCTCCCTCGTGGGAGACCCGCGCGACCTCGTCGGCGTCGGTGGTCTCGTCGGTCGCGCTGTCCGGATACGCGAACAGCTCGGTGAGCTCGATCTCCACGTGGCCGGTGACACCGGTCAGGCAGCGCGCGCATTCGCCCGAGGTCTCCGCGGCCACCGTGCCGGTCACCAACGCCCCCTCCGAGACGGATTCGATCCGAAGGTCCAGTTCCAGCGGTGCACCTTCGGCGATTCCGATCAGGTCCAGCCCGATGCGCGATGGGGCAGAAACCGTCTCGGAAACCGTCAACATGGAGCCGGGCCGCCTGCCGAGCCGGGAAATATCGATGACAAGCGGCGTTCGCGACCCTTGGTGCGCCGCCGCGTTCGCATGCGTCGCCATAGTTCAATCCTACGGCGACCCCGCCCAGCGCTAACGGGCTGCGTAGTCGTGCGTCCCGGCGGCGGTGCGCAGCTGGTGGCGGCCCCGTCCCACCGAGCGCAGCGTGCCGTTGAGGAAGTCCTCGAACTCGGCGAGTTTGCTGTCGACGTAGATGTCACACTCGCCGCGCAGCCGGTCGGCCTCGGCGTGCGCCGAGTCGATGAGGCGGGTCGCCTCGGCCGTCGCGGTCTGCACGATCTCGGTCTGCGACACCAGCCGCTGCTGTTCCTTGATGCCTTCCTGCACGGCCTTCTCGTAGGCGAGGTTGCCGTTCTCGATCAGGCGGTCGGCCTCGGTCTTGGCCCGCCCCGTGCTGGCCTCGTACTCCCGCTTGGCGGTCGCCGCGACCCGGCTGGCCTCGTCGCGGGCCTCGGTGACCATACGTTCGCTGTGCTGACGGGCCTCGGCGACCATTCGGTCGGCCTGGGCCTTGGCGTCGGCGAGCAGCCGGTCGGCCTCGGCGCGGGAGTGGTTGATCATGGAGTCGGCCTCGGCGGACGCGGTCGCGACCATCGAGTCGGAATGCTCCTTGGCCTCGCGCAGCAACCCGTCGCGCGCGTCCAGCACGTCTTGGGCGTCGTCGAGTTCGCCGGGGATCGCATCCTTGATGTCGTCGATCAACTCGAGGACATCACCGCGGGGCACCACGCAGCCGGCCGTCATCGGCACACCGCGGGCTTCTTCGACAATCGCGCCCAACTCGTCGAGCGCTTCAAAAACTCGGTACACGGCAACACCCTCCAGGCGTAGTTGACAGTTACCAGTGTGCCTGGTGTTACGCCTGTGACTCAGCTACCGACGCCGGTGTGTCGCATTTCGGGCGTCTTGCTGTGTCGCCGCTTCCCCAGGCTGCAACTCCCGTGTGAAATTGCTCACTCCTACATTATGTCAATCGGAAAGCCCACCGCGGACGTGCGGTGCTGCGGCGCCACCAGCAGCCGGACTACCGCAGGACGCCGGAGATGATGTCCCGGGCGCGGTCGAGCATCGACGCGAACGGGCCCACGGCGAAGTTGGCGGTGGCCGACTCCACACCGGCGTGCGGGCGGGTCGGCGCGATGGCCTGCGCGGCCTGCACCGCCTTGACCATCCGCTCGAGGTCGTCGGCGTCGAGTTCGCGTTGCAGCTTGCTGAACTCCTCGCGCTCCTCAGCCTGGGCGTGGTGCAGGATGTCCTCACGGAACCGCTTGAGCGCGTCGATGAACTCCGTGGACCCGATGTCCATCTGCTCCAGCGCCGTCAACTCTTCCTTGGCGTCGTGCTCCTCTTGGAGGCGGGCGTCGACGATCGCCTCACCGTCGGCGATCTCACGGCGCGCGCGCGGATGCACCACCATCTCCTCGGCGGTTTCATGCACCGCGAGCAGTTGGCGCAATTCGACGAAGGCGGTCTCGCGGGCTTTGTCGTCGGAAGCGCTGAGCACCTCTTCGAACAGGTCCTTGATCAGGTTGTGCTGATCGGTCAAAAAGTTCACAACATCATCGGTCGACTGAACGAACGTCTGCACCATGGCAAGAACTCCATACTCAATGGGTTGGGCGGGGCACGAGGGGCTGTGCGCCTACCAGCGATTACCCGTGATGTGAGCGAGCTAATCCTTGAGCTTTGCCTGCAGCCGTCGGTTGACCGGTTCGGGCAGCAGCTCGGTCACGTCGCCGCCCAGCGATGCGACCTCCTTGGCCAGCGACGACGACACGAACGAGTAGCGCGGCGCGCTGGCGAGGAAGAACGTGTCGACGCCGGCGACGTGTTTGTTCATCTGCGCCATCTGCAACTCGTATTCGAAGTCGGTGCTGGAGCGCAGTCCCTTGACGATGGCGCTCAGCCCGTGGTTCGTGACGAAGTCGACCACCAGGCCCTCACCGGCCTCGGCGCGCACGTTGGGCAGGTGTGCGGTGGATTCCTCGAGCATCGCGAGGCGCTCGTCGAGATCGAACATGCCCTTCTTGTTGGGGTTCACCAACACCGCGATGATGACTTCGTCGAACTGGGCCGCCGCGCGTTCGAAGACGTCGACATGGCCGAGGGTCACCGGGTCGAAGGAGCCCGGGCATACCACGCCACTCATGGGTGATGACGCTATCAGGGGGTCAGCGCCGCTCCCCCAACTCCACGCGGGTATCGCCGTAGCGCCGCGGTTCCCACGGCGCCCAACCGTCCGGCCAGTCCAGCGCTGGCGTCGCCGTTGGGCGTTCGACGGCGACGACGGTGCCGGACGCGCTCCATCCGTGCCGGCTCAAAGCGTCCAGTATGCGCCGCATTTCGGCGGCGTCGACGCCGTAGGGCGGGTCGGCCAGGACCAGGTCCACCGGCCGCTGCGCACCCGCCGTCAGCACCGAGACGACGGTGCCGCGGCGCACCGTGGCACCCGTCACGCCAAGTGCGGCGACGTTTTTGGCGATGACGGCGGCCGCGCGCGGATCGGACTCCACGAACAGCGCGGTGGCTGCACCCCGCGACAGCGCCTCCAGTCCGAGCGCGCCCGAGCCCGCGTACAGGTCGAGCACCGACGCGCCGGCCAGGTCGACCCGCGCAGCCAGCACGTTGAACAGCGACTCGCGCACCCGGTCGGTAGTCGGTCGGGTCCCGGTGCGCGGCACCGTGATTCGGCGTCCACCGAGTGTTCCGGCGATGATGCGGGTCAGCTGACCACCACCAGCAGGTCGCCGCCTTCGACTTGTGCGGTGGTCGACACCGCGATCCTGCTGATCTTGCCGGCCTTGGGTGCGGTGATCGCGGCTTCCATTTTCATCGCCTCGATGGTGGCGATGGTTTGGCCGGCTTGCACTTCGTCGTCGACGGCGATGTTGACGTTGACCACACCGGCGAACGGGGCCGCGACGTGATCGGGGTTGGACCGGTCGGCCTTCTCGGCGACGGGGACGTCGCTGGCGATGCTGCGGTCGCGCACGACGACGGGGCGCAACTGGCCGTTGATGATGCACATCACGGTGCGCATGCCGCGTTCGTCGGCCTCGGAGACCGCCTCGAGCCCGATCAGCAGTTCGACGCCGCGTTCGAGCTTGACCCGGTGTTCCTCGCCGGAGCGCAGCCCGTAGAAGAACTGGTTGGCCGACAGGCTCGAGGTGTCACCGTAGAGTTCCCGGTGCTCCTCGAATTCCTTTGTCGGGCCGGGGAAAAGTAGCCGGTTCAACGTCGCCTGCCGGTTGGGTCCCGGCTGGCCCAGCGCGGCCTCATCGTGGGCGCTGAGCTCAGCTTGGGGTTTGGCCGGCGCCCGGTCGGCAAGCGCCTTGGTGCGCAGCGGTTCGGGCCACCCGCCGGGCGGGTCGCCGAGTTCCCCGCGAAAGAAACCGATCACCGAGTCGGGGATGTCCAACCGCGAAGGGTCCTCGGCGAACTCGTCAGCGGTGATCCCCGCACCCAACAGGGCCAGCGCCAGGTCGCCTACCACCTTGCTCGACGGGGTCACTTTCACCAGCCGACCCAGGATCTTATCGGCCGCAGCGTAATTGGCCTCGATCTCCTCGAACCGGTCACCGAAGCCCAGCGCGATGGCCTGTTGACGCAGGTTCGACAACTGACCGCCGGGGATCTCGTGGTGATAGACCCGCCCCGTCGACGTGAAGGGACCCGACGCCGCAACATCGAAGGGCGCGTAGACCTTCCGTAGCGCCTCCCAGTACGGTTCGAGGTCGCACACCGCCGCAAGAGACAGCCCGGTGTCATACTCGGTGTGCGCGGCCGCGGCCACGATCGAGCTCAACGCGGGCTGGCTGGTAGTGCCCGCCAACGGCGCCGACGCCCCGTCGACCGCGTTGGCGCCCGCCTGCCACGCGGCCAGATAGGTCGCCAACTGCCCGCCCGGCGTGTCGTGGGTGTGCACGTGCACCGGCAGGTCGAACCGGGACCGCAACGCGGAGACCAAGGTGTGCGCGGCGTGCGGGCGCAACAACCCGGCCATGTCCTTGATGGCCAGCACGTGCGCGCCCGCGTCGACGATCTGCTCGGCCAGCTTGAGGTAATAGTCCAGGGTGTAGAGGTTTTCGCCGGGGTCGGACAGATCCCCGGTGTAGCTCATCGCGACTTCGGCGATCGCCGTGTCGGTTTCGCGGACCGCGTCGATGGCCGGGCGCATCGACTCGACGTTGTTGAGCGCATCGAAGATCCGGTAGATGTCGATACCCACGGCCGTCGCCTCCGCGACGAACCCATCGGTGACCGATCCCGGATACGGCGTGTAGCCGACCGTGTTGCGTCCGCGCAGCAGCATCTGCAGGCAGATGTTGGGAATGGCCTCCCGCAGCGCGGCCAGCCGCTCCCACGGATCTTCTTTCAGGAACCGAAGCGCCACATCGTAAGTCGCCCCGCCCCAGCATTCCACCGACAACAGCTGCGGCGTCGTGCGCGCCACGTACGGCGCCACCTCCAAAAGTCCGGTGCTGCGAACCCTGGTGGCCAGCAAGGACTGATGGGCGTCGCGGAACGTGGTGTCGGTGACACCCAACGCCGCCGAATCGCGCAGCCACCGCGCGAAACCGTCGGGGCCCAGCTGCTCCAACAGTTGTTTGGACCCGTCGGGCGGTGCGGCGCGCAGGTCGGTGTGCGGCAGCTTGTCGCGCGGATACACCGCGGCGCTGCGCGCCCCGTGCGGTTGGTTGACGGTGACATCGGCGAGGTAGTTGAGGATCTTGGTGCCGCGGTCGGCCGGGGTCAGGGCGGTCAGCAGATACGGTCGCTCATCGATGAACGACGTATTGATGCGCCCGGCGCGGAAGTCCGCGTCGTTGACCACCGCCATCAAAAACGGGATGTTCGTCGACACACCGCGAATCCGGAACTCCGCCAACGCCCGTCGCGCCCGCGCGATCGCCGCCGACAGATCGTGGCCGCGACAGGTCAGCTTGACCAGCATCGAGTCGAAGTGCGCGCTGATCTCCGCGCCCAGATGCGAACCGCCGTCCAACCGGATCCCCGCACCGCCCGGAGACCGGTAGGCGGTGATGCGGCCCGTGTCGGGCCGAAAGCCGTTGGCCGGATCCTCGGTGGTGATCCGGCACTGCATGGCCGCGCCCCGTACCCGCACCGAGTCCTGGCTCAGCCCGAGCTCGTCGAGCGTCTGGCCGTCGGCGATGCGCAGTTGGGAGCCGACCAGGTCGACGTCGGTGATCTCCTCGGTCACGGTGTGTTCGACCTGGATACGCGGATTGCATTCGATGAACACGTAGTGGCCGCGCTCATCGAGCAGGAACTCCACGGTGCCCGCGTAGCTGTAGTTGATGTGACGGGCGAACGCGACGGCATCAGCGCACATCCGCGCGCGCAGGTCGTCGGAAATGTTGGGGGCCGGGGCCAGCTCGATGACCTTCTGGTGGCGGCGCTGCACGCTGCAGTCACGTTCGAACAGGTGGATCACGTTGCCGTGGGTGTCGGCCAGGATCTGCACCTCGATGTGGCGCGGGTTCACCACCGCCTGCTCTAAATACAGCGTCGGGTCGCCGAACGCGGACTCGGCTTCACGGCCGGCCGCATCGATCGCCTCGGGCAGCGCGTCGCGGTCGGCGACATAGCGCATGCCCCGTCCCCCGCCGCCCGACACCGCCTTGACGAACAGCGGGAACTCCATGGCCTCCGCGGCGGCCAAAAGCTCCTCGGCCGACGCCGACGGCGCCGAGGAGTCCAGCACCGGCAGGCCGGCGTCGCGGGCCGCGCCGATCGCGCGGGACTTGTTGCCCGTCAGCTCCAGCACCTCGGCGCTCGGACCGACGAACGTGATCCCGGCTTGTGCGCACGCGGCGGCCAACTCGGGGTTCTCCGACAAAAAGCCGTACCCCGGATAAACCGCGTCCGCACCGGCGCCCTGTGCGACACGGACGATTTCGTCGACTGACAGATACGCCCGCACCGGATGGCCGGTCTCACCGATCTGATACGACTCATCGGCCTTGAGCCGATGCAACGAATTACGATCCTCATACGGATACACCGCAACCGTGGCGATCCCCAACTCGTAGGCCGCACGAAACGCCCGAATCGCGATCTCACCGCGATTGGCCACCAGGACTTTAGAGATCACGCGCTACCTTAACCCGGTCGGATTCAGTGGGGACTAGACGAGCGTGGACCAGTAACTCCAGAACCGCACGAGGATCAGCAGAATAAGCGCGGTGAACCACAACGTCACCAGCGACCAACGCCAGGTGTACAGACCGCGGGCGACGGCCCCGCCGCGTCCGGGTTGCACGGCGATGGCGCCGACCACCACCAGCAGCGGTATGGTCACCGCCCACACCACCATGCAGTACGGGCACAGCGCGCCGATGCGGTACAGGCTCTGAAAGATCAACCAGTGCACGAACACCGCACCGATCAGCGTGCCCGCCGCCAGGCCCGCCCAGTACCAGCGGGGCAGCTCCACGCGGGCCAGCGCGAGCACCCCGGTCACCACGACGACGGTGAACGCGGCGATGCCGATCAGCGGGTTGGGGAAGCCCAACAGCGACGCCTGCGGGGTGATCATCACCGAACCGCACGACAGCACCGGGTTGATGCTGCAGCTCGGCACGTAGTCCGGGTCGATCAGCGTCTGGATCTTCTCGGCGGTCAGCGTGAACGACGCCGCCAGACCGGCGAGCCCGGCGACCAACAGCCAGACCGCGCTCGGCCGCCGCACCTGCGGGCCCGACGGTGTGTCCGCGGGTTCGCTCGGTGCGTCGGTGCCGGGCGCGGTGACGGTCACGGCGCCGGTACTGCGGGGGTGGGATCAGGTGCGGGCGGCGGCGCACCGGCGTCCAGCGCAGGCACGTTGCCGACGATCTCCTCGATCTTGGCGATCAGCGCATCCGGCGTCGTGGGCTTGTAGTCCTCGCCGTTGATGCGCACGGTCGGTGTGGACCGCACGCCGGTGGCCGAGGCCATGCCCTTCACCATGTCGTTGTAGCGGCCGCTGTTGATGCACTCGGGGACACCGCCTGCCGCGCCGGCCTGCCGCGCCACTTCGATGAGCCGGGCGTTGTCGGGGAACGGGCCGACGCCCTCGGGGGGCTGCTGGGCGTACAGCGCGGCGTGGAAGCGCCGGAACGCGTCGGTCGACTCGTCGGCCACGCAGTAGGCCGCGTTGGCCGCGCGGGTCGAATAGCCGTCACCCTGGCGGTCCAGGATGGAGATCATGTAGTAGTCAGCGGCGATGGCGCCGCTGTCGATCAGCTTGTTCAGCGTGGGACCGAACATTTGCTCGAAGTTCGCGCACGCGGGGCACAGGAAGTCCTCGTAGAGCGAGACCACCGCTTTGGGCTCCGAGCTGCCTTCCTCGGTGATCAGGTCGCTGGAGGTCACCCGGATCGCCTGAGCGTCGCCGTCCCTGGGCTTCTCCTCGGCCGACATGACGATGTAGAGCACCAACCCGACGGCGAACACGACCACGACCGCGGTCAACCCGATCTGAATCGCCAGGTTGCGCTTGCGGTCCGCCGCCTTGAGGTCGTAGCGGGAATTCTTCTTGGGTTTGGAGGCCACGGGGTAAGCGTACCGGCGACGTTTCTGCCGTCGTTCAGGCGCGGGCCAGGTGCGCGCGCATCGCCGAGATGCTCTCGGCCATCGCGGTGGCGCTGTCCCCGCCCAAGGGGAAGAAGTTCGCGAAGGCGTGGACCAGCGACCCGAACTCGCGGTAGTCGACCGCGACGCCGGCAGCACGCATGGCCTGCGCGTATTGCCTGCCCTCATCGCGCAGCGGGTCGAAGCCGGCGGTCAGCACCAGGGCGGGCGGCAGACCGGACAGGTCGTCGGTCAGCAGCGGCGACACCCGCGGATCCGTCGGCGCTACGGCCGCGCCGTCGAGGTAGTGCCCGCTGAACCAGTCCAGGTCGTGTTGGGTCAGGAAGAAACCCTCGGCGAACAGCGTCTTGGATCGGGTCTGGGCGCTGTAGTCGGTAACCGGATAGAACAGCAGCTGCAGCGTAGGCAACCGCACCCCGTCGGTGCGGGCGCGCAGGGACACCAACGCGGCCTGGTTGGCGCCGGCGCTGTCGCCGCCGACCGCGACCCGCCGCGGATCTGCGCCGAGTTCGCCGGCGTGGTCGAGCGTCCATACGAAGGCGGCGTAGGCGTCGTCGGTGCCCGCGGGCGCCTTGTGCTCCGGGGCCAGCCGGTAGTCCACCGACAGCACGTGCACGCCGCCGTCGCGGCAGAGCAGACGGCACAGGTCGTCGTGGGTCTCGATGCTGCCGATCACCTGACCGCCGCCGTGGTAGAAGACCAGCAACGGAGCGTGGCCGGCGTCGGGCCGGTAATGGCGCGCCGCGATGGGTCCGGCCGGGCCCGGTATCGAGAGATTGGTCACTGCGGCCACCGGGATGTTCTGTTTGAAACTGGCCGATAGGGCTTCGAGCTGCTGGCGGGCGGCGGTGACGTCATTGCTGCCCGCCAGGCCGTCGATGCCTGCCGCCTGCTGCCCGGCGAGCATCAGCTGCAGCGTCGTGTCCAGCGTGTTGCCGTCGATGGTGACCGCGCGCCCGCCCAGCAGTGCGCGCTTGACCGGGTCGGGGATTCGGGGCAGGGCACGCAGGGTCAGGCCCGCCGCGGCGTTGACGATGGCGTCCTTACGGCTCGGGCTCCACGAAACCTCACCTGGCAGACTTTGAACCATGGCAACTCCCTCGTTTCCCTCGATCAGGCTGAACGACGACAACTCGATTCCCCAGGTCGGGCTCGGCGTTTGGCAGACCCCGCCCGAAGACACCGAGCGTGCGGCGGCGACGGCGTTGGAGGCCGGTTATCGACACATCGACACCGCCGCAGCGTATGGCAACGAGCGCGAGGTGGGCCAGGCGATCTCGAAATCCGGGCTGGCCCGTGCGGACGTCTACGTGACCACCAAACTGTGGAACGCCGACCAGGGCTACGACAGCACGCTCAGGGCGTTCGACGCCAGCATGGGCCGGCTCGGGCTGGACTGCCTCGATCTGTACCTGATCCACTGGCCGGTGCCGGCCAACGACGCATACGTCGAGACCTTCAAGGCGTTCGCCGATCTGCGCAACCAGGGCCGCATCCGCTCGATCGGGGTCAGCAACTTCGCCCCCGAGCATCTGCGCAAGCTCGTCGACGCCACGGGCATCGTGCCCGCGGTCAACCAGATCGAGTTGCATCCGCGTCTGCAACAGCATGAGCTGCGCGAAATGCACGCTCAGCTGGGCATTGCCACCGAGGCGTGGAGTCCTCTTGGCCAGGGTTCACTGCTGACCGATCCGACCGTGACGGCCGTCGCCGAGGCACAGTCGAAAACGCCCGCGCAGGTACTGATTAGGTGGCATATCCAACTCGGCAATATAGTCATCCCGAAATCGGTGACCCCAGAGAGAATTGTGAGCAACTTCGACGTGTTCGATTTCGAGCTAAGCGAGCAGGACATGGCGTCCATCTCTTCGCTCGGCGACGACACGCGCCTGGGTCCCGACCCCCGTACATTCAACTTCACAGGGTAGGTGACATGACCGCGATTCCGACCGTCGCGCTCAACGACGACAACGCGATGCCGGTGATCGGCTTAGGTGTCGGTGAGTTGTCCGACACCGAGACCGAACAAGCGGTTCGCACCGCGCTCGAGTCGGGGTACCGGTTGATCGACACCGCCGCCGCGTACGGCAACGAGGAAGCGGTCGGCCGCGCCGTCAAAGCCTCGGGGGTGCCGCGCGAGGAAGTCTTCATCACCACCAAGCTGGCCGCATCCGATCTGGGTTTCCAATCGTCACAGGACGCGCTCAAGGCAAGCCTGCAACGGCTCGCGATGGATTACGTCGACCTGTACCTGATCCACTGGCCCGCCGGCGAGCACGGCAAGTTCGTCGACAGCTGGGGCGGGCTGATGAAGCGCAAGGAGGACGGCGAGACCAAGTCGATCGGGGTGGCCAACTTTCACGCCGAACACCTTTCGGACATCATCGACCTGTCGTTCTTCACCCCGGCGGTCAACCAGATCGAACTGCACCCGCTGCTGAACCAGGCCGAGCTGCGCACGGTCAACGCCGGCTACGGCATCGTCACCCAGGCCTACAGCCCGCTGGGCGTGGGGCGGCTTCTGGACAACGCGTCGGTCACCTCCGTGGCCCAGGAGCAAGGTAAGACGCCCGCGCAGGTGCTGCTGCGCTGGAACCTGCAGCTGGGCAACGCCGTGGTGGCCAGGTCCTCGTCGCCGGAGCGGATCAAATCGAATATCGAGGTGTTCGACTTCGAGCTCACCGACGAGCAGATGGCCGCGCTCAACGGGCTCGACGACGGCACCCGTTTCCGCCCGAACCCCGACACCTATCAGGGCGAGTAGCTTCCTCTGCTGCCGAGACGCCGTGCGAGCGCGGCGTCGAGGTCAGGGCTGAAGGGGTGACCGACCTGGGTGATGCGCTCAGCCATCTCGGCGAGGTGGGCGACGCATCCACGGCGTACGCGCGACGTTCTTCGTCGCCGATCCCGGGCGCTTGTGCGGCCACGGTGTCGAGCGTTGACGTAGGTCGTGTGCGGCCAGGATGCCGCTAGGTGCGCGGCACACGGCCTCGATCAGATTGGCCGCGCGAGCGGCGGTCGCGCCTTCCCTCGGCAGTTCGTGTGCGATGCCAACGCCAACACCTCGGCTGATGCCGGTGACGATGGCGACCTTGCCGGACAGGAAACCCATGAGCCGATATGTCTACACCCGTAATGTTTTCGGCCAAGGCCTGGCGAGGTGGCGCTAGCCGGCCGGGCACGTCGCCGCTGCGTCGCGCAGCACCGTCGCCGACGACGCGTCGATCGGCAACTCATATCCGCGCAGCACATCGATGAACTGCATGGCGTACTGACAGTGAAACGCGGTGTTCGGTGGCATCCAGTCGGCGGGTTCCTGATCGCCCTTGTCCTGGTTGGCATCCCCCGCGACGGCGAGCAGGTTGGCCGGGTCGTTGGCGAACCGGACCCGCATGTGGCCTGGCCAGTCGCGCGCACCGAGATCCCACGCTAGCGCCAGCGGCACGAGGTGATCGATCTGCACCGACGCCCCGACGCCCGCGCCGCGGGTGAACGCCACGACGGCATTGGTGTAGGGATCCTGCAGCGTGCCGGTGGCAACGGCGGTGGGGCATCGCGTGATCGGCACGTAGGTTTTGTCGGCGAGGTCGCGCTCGAGGATGTCGTTGCGGGTGTCACAGCCGTTGTGGCCGCCGGGGGCGGTGGTGTCGTCGGTCCAGCTGTCACCGAACGCCGCCCGCCGATAGTCGTGGGTGCGTATTCGCTGCGGTATCACCGGAACACCGGCCAGCACGTCGACGCCCGGTGCGACGGTTGGTATCTCCGCGTCGGAGGCAACCGGGGCGTGCTGTCCGGTCGACGCGGTGGTCTGCACCGCGACGAGCACGGAGAGTGCGACGAACGCGGCCAGCCACAGAAAGCGCTTGCGGTTCATGACTTCTCGAGGTACTCGACGCGGTCGGTGTCGGTGAACGGTGCGGCCAGCATGGCCAGCCCGGCATCGGTCGGGTTGTTCTGATACATCTCTTCACAGAACTTCCTGGCGGCCAGGATGATCTCCAGGTGCTCCACCAGCGACAGGAATCTCAGCGTGATCGCCCGCCCGGATTGAGTGTGCCCCAGCACATCTCCCTCATGGCGCTCCTTCAGGTCGAGGTCGGCGAGTTCGAAGCCGTCCAGCGTGGAGGCGACGGCCTTCAGGCGCGCGCCGGCCTTGGAGTCCTCGGCAAGGTTGGTGGCCAGCAGGCACAGGCTGGGGTGCTCACCGCGGCCGATCCGGCCCCGCAACTGGTGCAGCTGGCTGATGCCGAACCGGTCGGCGTCCATCACCAGCATCACCGTCGCGTTGGGCACGTCGACGCCGACCTCGATGACCGTGGTGCACACCAGCACGTCGATTTCACCGGCCCGGAACGCGCCCATCACCGCGTCTTTTTCGTCGACGGGCAGTCGACCGTGCATCAGCCCGAGCCGCAGCCCCGAAAGCGGGCCTTGGCGCAACCCCTCGAACAGGTCGACGACGGTGACCGGCGGCGGCACCCTCTGCCGCTCGGGATCCTCCGCGCCCTTGGGTTTGTCGTCGGCGTCGATGCGCGAGGCGACCACATAGGCCTGTCGGCCCGCGCGGACCTCTTCGGTGATGCGCTGCCAGGCCCGGTCCAGCCAGGACCGGTGCTTGGCGATGAAGATGGTGTTGGTGGCGATCGGTTGCCTGCCGCGGGGCAGTTCGCGCAATGTCGAGGTCTCCAGGTCCCCGTAATGGGTCAGGGCGACGGTGCGCGGGATCGGCGTGGCGGTCATCACCAACAGATGCGGCGTCACTCCGTCGGGGGCTTTGCTGCGCAGGCGATCTCGCTGCTCCACGCCGAACCGGTGTTGTTCGTCGACGACGACCATGCCCAGCCGGTGAAATTCGACGGCGTCCTGCAACAGCGCATGGGTACCGATGACGATGCCCGCCTCACCGCTGGCGACCTCGTCACGCACCGCACGCTTCTGCGCAGCCGACATCGACCCGGTCAACAGTGCCACCCGGGTCGCACCGTCCGCGCCACCGAGCTGGCCCGCCATTGCGAGGGGTCCGAGCACGTCGCGCACCGATCGGTCATGTTGGGCGGCAAGAACTTCCGTCGGCGCCAGCAGCGCGCACTGGTAGCCCGCGTCGACCATCTGCAACATCGCCAGCACGCTGACGATCGTCTTACCCGAACCCACCTCGCCTTGCAGCATGCGGTTCATCGGCCTGCTGGCCGCCAGCTCGGCAGCGATGACGTCGAGCACTTCGGTCTGACCGTCGGTCAATTCGAACGGCAGCCGTCCGCGCAACGCCGCCACCAGGCCGTCGTCGCGCAGCGGGGCGACCGGACCGGACTCGCTCACATCGCTGTACCGCCGCTTCACCAGCGCCCATTGCAGGCCTATCGCTTCGTCGTAGGTGAGCCTGCGCTGGGCCCGTTCGCGTTCGACCTTGTTCTCGGCGACGTGGATGGCGCGAAGCGCCTGGTCTTCGGTGATCAGATCATGCTGCTGCAGAAGCCTTTTCGGTAGCGGCTCCTCGATGGGATCGAGCACGTCGAGCACCTGGCGCACACACGCGTAGATGTCCCAACTCTGCATCTTCTTGTTGGCGGGATAGATCGGGAAGAACTCCCGTTCGAACGCCGACAACACGTCCTCACCGGTTGCTCGCGACGCCGAGGCGATGGTCTTGAGCGACTTGGTGCCGAACGTCTTGCCCTTCGGCGATTCCAACACCAGAAAGGCGGGGTGCGTCAGTTGCAGTGTGCGCCGGAAGTACTTGACTTCTCCCGACAACATCAGCCGGGTGCCGACGACCAGGTCGTCGAGCATCCAGTCCGCGTTGAAGAACGTCGCGGTGACTGGCGAGCGCCGATCGCCAAGGGTTACCCGCAGCCATTTGCGTTTGCGCACCTTCTTGGACTTCTTGTCGTATTGCGGCTTCATCTCACCGACTTTTGTGTCGGTGATGGTGTCGACGAACGTGACGTGTTCGCCTTCTTCGAGTTCCTCGCCCTCTTCCAGGACCGTCATGCCGTCGCTGTACTTGCGCGGATAGTGCCGCAACAGGTCGTCGACGGTGCGGATGCCGAAGTGTTCCTCCAGCGGTTCTGCGGCCTTCTTGCCGACGATGTAGACGAGTCGATCGCCGAGGGAGGCCACCGCTACTCCACCCCGATCAGCAGCGCATCGCCTTGGTGGTCGGTGTGGTAGGTGACGAGCTCGATGCCGAGGTGTTGGCGGTGCACATGCTCCTGCAGCGCCGCGGCGACGCTGCCGTCGACGCCGGCGCCGGTGAGCACGGTGACCAGTTCGCCGCCCGCGGCCAGCAGCAGGTCGATCAACCCGGCACCCGCGGCGGCCACGTCGTCGTCGACGATCAGCACCTCGTCGCCCGAGATCCCCAACCCGTCCCCCGGTTTGCACGTTCCTGCCCAGGTCAGCGCCGCCTCGGTGGCCACCCGCACCGAACCGTGCCGGGCGCCCGCCGCGGCGCGGGCCATTGTGTAGCCGTCGTCGACGGCTTGGCGCTCGGCGTCGTGAACGGCCAGCGCGGCCAGCCCCTGCACCATCGACGCCGCAGGCACCGGCACCACGTCGATCCCCCAGCCGATCGCTGCGGTACACCCCGCGACCAGTTCCTCGGCGGCGACGTAGCCATTGGGCAACACCATGGCCTGGGCTGCGCCCGCGTCGACCAGCGCGTGCAGCAGATGCTTGGCGCTGACCGGGGTATCCGGTAGCACGCGCAGCACGTGTGCGCCTTCGCCCGCGAACAGTTCTTGCGCCCCTACCCCGTCGACGACTGCAAGGACGGCCCGCTCCCGCGCCCATCCGCCCGACGGGCGGGCACCGCTGGTGCCGGTGAGCGACGTGATCTGGATGCGGTTCGGTGTTCCCACGGACAGCCCTGCCTCGACGGCGGCTCCGGCGTCGTCGACGTGCGCGTGCACCGAGTACTGCCCGCCGGCGCCGGCGGCGGCTATGGCCACCGAATCGCCGAGCCGGTCCAGTTCGCCGCGCAGCTTCTCCACCCCGCCGGCGTCGCAGCCGGTGAGCAGGTACATCACCTCGAACTGCGGCGGTGCAGTGGTGTCGGCGGCGACGGCGTCATGGGCGTGCGGTGGCGCCGGCACGTACTCGGGCCTGCTGGGCGCGTGTTCTGTCACGGTGGCGCTCATCGCGTCCAGCAGCACCAGCAGGCCCCGCCCACCGGCGTCGACCACGCCGGCCTCGGCCAATACGGCGAGCTGCCCGGGTGTCTTGTCCAGGGCGACGGCCGCGGCATCACCGGCGGCCAGCAGCACGTCGGCCAGCTCGGAGCCGTGGGCAACCGCCTGCTCGGCGGCGTTGGCCGCCTCTCTCAGCACGGTGAAGATGGTGCCGGGTACGGGTTGGCCGATCGAGGCGACCACCAGCGTGACCGCCCGGCGAAGCGCCGAGGCCAGCAGGGCGCCGTCGACCTCGACCAGCACCGCACGCCGCTGCGCGGCTGCTTCGGCGCTGACGTCGGCGAGCCCGCGCAGGATCTGGGACAGGATGACCCCGGAGTTGCCGCGGCCGCCGTGCAGCGCGCCGCGGGCCAGCGCCGCTGCCACCTGCGCGATGTCATCGGTGTCGGGCAGGGCGTCGGCCTGCGCCCACGCCGAACGCATGGTGAACAGCATGTTCGTGCCGGTGTCGGCGTCAGCGACGGGGAACACGTTGAGCCGGTTGATCTCGTCGGTGTGGGTGATGAGGTCGCCGACGGCGGTGTGCGCCCAACCCCGCAGCGCAGAGGCGTCCAGCCGTCGACCCGACATGCCCACCTCCCGCCAGATATCGCCGCTCCGATGCCGCCGTGGGCGTCAGCCTAACGACTCCGGCTGACGGCGCCGACACACTGTTCGGGTCGCCCTTTGCGCCCGATGTGAGCTTGTCTGCGAGATTTCACGCGGACGTCGCGCACAAGCTCGCGTTCGAGGGCGCCGACAGCTTTACAGCGCCTATTTTGGTGATCAATGCAGCTGCCGGTATCCTGATCAGGTTGTTGGGTCGGCCCCGTCGCGACGCGCGGCGGACGAAGTCCGGACCCCCAAGTACTGATCCGAGGAGTTCTACATATGGCTGCCGTCTGCGATATCTGCGGGAAGGGCCCCGGCTTCGGCAAGTCGGTGTCGCACTCCCATCGCCGGTCCAGCCGTCGGTGGAATCCGAACGTGCAGACCGTGCACGCCGCCGTTCCCGGCGGGAACAAGAAGCGCATCAACGCGTGCACGTCGTGCATCAAGGCCGGCAAGGTCGCGCGCGCCTGACGCTGCCCGGTGACGGCGACGTTTAGCATCGCCGCGGGCGGGAAAGGCTGACCGGGAGATCGGGCACCCGGCCCGGTCGGAAGGAACGGTCACAAATGCACGCTGGATACGCTCGTCCTGTACTGGTCACCATCAGCGGAGCCCTTGCCGCTGGATGGCTGTTAGCGGCATGCGGCGACAGCCAGACCGCCGACACCGAAACCACGACCACCACCACGACCGAGACGACCACTGAGGCGCCCCAAACCACCGAGGGCGAAGGCGAGGGCGACAACACCATCGAGATTCCCTCACCGGATATCGATGTTCCCGAAGTGACGATGACCCCCCAGAACTGACCCGCTTTCGCGCCCTCCTTTGCGCCGAAAGGGACAAACGGGCGGGAAAGTGCGAGTGAAGAGCGCCAGAACGTCGATCTCGGCGCGACGGTGGTCCGGCGCGCGAATCGATGTTCCCGACGTGACAGTCACCCCGGCCAGGCGTTTGAACGCCTGCCGTCTCGGGTAAGTGGTGGCTTCATGACCTCACGCGGAGCATCTAAACCGAAACTGTTCGCGCTGGCCTCCGGAATTGCGGTGGCGTCGTTGGTGACGGCCTGCGGTGGCGACGACGCCGCCGATTCCGAGACCACCACCACGACGACGACTACGACGTCGGTCGAAACGACGGTCGAAACGACGGTCGAGACGCCGGCGCCGACGACGCCATCGCCCGAACTGCCGGCCGAGACCACCGCAGGTCCGCCGCCCGACGCCACCGTCGAGATTCCGGTGCCCGACATCCCCTCGCCGCCACCGATCCCGTCACCGCCACCGATTCCGTCGCCGCCGCCGATCCCCGGCACGTAGAAGCGCACTCGTCGCGCCCAGAGGGACAAACGCGCGGCAAAGTGCGAGTGAAACGCGCCGCAACGTCGATCTCGGCGGAAGGTGCGGGCGGCTCGGCGGGTTAACGGCCTAGGTGAGGCGCCAGTCGACCGGGTCGGCGCCCATCTTCTCCAGCAGCTCGTTGGCCCGGCTGAACGGGCGCGAGCCGAAGAAGCCCCGTGAGGCCGACAGCGGTGATGGGTGCGGCGACTCGATCGACACACAGTCGTTGCCCTCGAGCATCGGTTTCAAGGTGGACGCGTCGCGCCCCCACAGCACCGCCACCAGCGGCTGCTTGCGGGCGACCAGTGCCTTGATCGCACATTCGGTCACCGCTTCCCAGCCCTTACCGCGATGTGACGCCGGGCTGCCGGGCCGCACGGTGAGCACCCGGTTGAGCAGCATCACCCCGCGCTCGGCCCACGGCGTGAGATCGCCGTTGGCCGGCGGCGGATGACCGAGGTCCTTGCCGTATTCGGTGAAGATGTTCTCCAGGCTTCGCGGCAGCGGACGCACGTCGGCGGCCACCGAGAAGCTCAGCCCGACCGCGTGGCCTGGCGTGGGATACGGATCCTGCCCCACGATCAGCACCCTGACCTGATCGAACGGAAAGGTGAAGGCCCGCAACACATTCTGACCGGCAGGCAAGTACCCGTTACCCGCAGCCAGCTCGGCACGCAGAAACTCCCCCATCTGGGCGACCTGCGGCGCCACCGGTTCCAGCGCGTTGGCCCAGCCTTCCTCGACGAGTTCGCCCAGCGGTCGCGCCGTCACGTCAGCCCCTTGATCAACTGCACCACGGCATCCGCCCCGGCTTGGCGGTCCTTGGAGATCTCTTGGTACTCAGGTGATTGCGCCCACCGATGAAACGACGCTTCGTCGGGAAACGACATCAGCACCACCTTGTCTCGATCCGACTGGCCTTCCACGAGCTGAGGAGTTTCGTCGGCGGCAAGCAGCGTCCCGGCATACCGTGAAAAGACCTCCATGAAGCGCGCCTGGTAGCGGTCATAGGCGCGACGGTCCGTGAACTTCAGTTGCGCGATCGCGTACACCGTCACGATCCGTCACCTTAACGAGTCAAACGACTGCCAGCCGGGATCGCCCTGCCATTCGGCGCCATCGACCAGCACCCGCGGCGCGCCGGCGAGCACCCGCCCGATCACCCGCCATCCCTCGGGCACCGCATCCACGAACGCCGCGACCAGCGCGTGGTCCTCACCGCCGCCGAGCACCCACGCCCACGGGTCGGCGCCGACCGCCGCCGCCGCGGCATCGACGGCCTCGCGATCGCCCCTCAACATGTCCGTTGACACCTCCACGACCACACCCGAGGCTGAGGCGATATGCCCGAGGTCGGCCAGCAACCCGTCGGACACATCGGTCATCGCGGTAGCGCCGGCGTCGGCGGCGACCCGCCCCTGCCCATACGGCGGTTCGGGAACCAGGTGACGTCGTCGTAGCCCGTCAAACGCATTAATCGAGTTGTGCCACAACGTATATCCGGCTGCCGAATGCCCCAGCGTCCCAGTCACGGCCACGGTGTCACCCACTTGGGCGCCGCTGCGCAGCACCGGTCCACGGCCGTCGAGGTCGCCGAGCGCGGTCACCGAGATCACCCATTGTGGGGCGCTCACCAGATCACCCCCGACGATGCCGCCACCCAGCAGCAGCGCCTCGTGCCACATACCGTCGGCGAGTTCGAGCGCCTGGGCCGTTGCGGTGTCCGACGGTGCGCCGAACGCGACGACGAACGCTGTGGCGCGTGCCCCCATCGCCTCGATGTCGGCGGCGTTTTGGGCGATCGCCTTGCGCCCGACGTCATACGGGGTGGACCAGTCGAGCCGGAAGTGCCGCTGGGCCACCAGCATGTCGGTGGACACCACCGTCTTTCCGTCGGGGGTATACAGCACCGCCGCGTCGTCGCCGGGGCCGAGTGCCACCGCCGGGGGTTGTTCGCGATCGGCCACCAACTGCGAGATCACCTCGAACTCGCCCTGGCTCGCGAGGGTCTCGGCGGGATCGTCTGTCGCCATGTCACCTCCCCGGAACCCGTGCTGCACCGGTCCCTGCGGCGTGGAGTCTATGCGGCCATAGAGTTGGACTGTGGACTCCGAGGAGCGAGACGGTCCGCCGCGGGCCCTGCTGATCGCGGCGGTGGTGGTGGCGGTGGGTGCCGTCGTCGCGATCCTGGCGGTCGCGGCGCTGCGCGAGACCCCCGCCGAACAACAGGTGGTGGGGATCGTGGCGGTGCCCGCACCCGAGGCGCAGAGCCCCGAGTGCGACGCGCTCGTCGACGCGCTGCCGGACAAGCTGGGCGATTTCGACCGTGCCCGCCTGGCCGAACCCGCACCGCCCGGATCAGCGGCGTGGCGCACCGACCCCGACCGTGAGGCGGTCATCTTGCGCTGTGGGCTAGAGCGGCCCGCCGAATTCATAGTCGGCACTCCGCTGCAGGTCGTCGATGCGGTGAGCTGGTTTCAGGTCTCCGAGGCGGGGCGCAGCACGTGGTATGCCGTCGACCGGCCCGTCTACATCGCGCTGACCCTGCCGCAGGATTCCGGGCCGACACCGATTCAGGAGATCTCGGAAGCGATCGCTAAATCCTTGCCTACCACCCGCGTTGACCCAGCGCCGGTGGGCTAACGCAGGCCGGTGCCGCGCGCAACGGCCGTTTCGACCATGGTGGCCAACAACGTCGGATAGTCCACGCCGCTGGCAGCCCACATCCGCGGATACATCGAGATCGTGGTGAAGCCCGGCATGGTGTTGATCTCGTTCACCACCGGGCCGTCGTCGGTCAAAAAGAAGTCGACGCGGGCCAGCCCCTGGCAGTCGATGGCGTGAAACGTGCGAATAGCCAAGCTGCGCAACGCATCCGCAGTGTCGTCGTCGACCTTGGCGGGCACGTCGAGTTCGGCGGCCTCTTCGAGATATTTGGTCGCGAAGTCGTAGAATCCGTCCTCGCGGCCCTGCGCGGCGACCACCCTGATCTCGCCGATCGCGCTCGCCTCGACACAGCCGTCGGGGAATTCCAGCACCCCGCATTCCAATTCGCGTCCCGGTATCGCGGCCTCGACGATCACTTTCGGGTCGTGGCGCCGGGCCTGTGCGATCGCGTCGGGCAGCCGATCCCACGCGGTGACGCGGCTGACGCCGATCGATGAGCCGCCCCGGGCCGGTTTGACGAAGACGGGCAGACCGAGCCGTTCACGTGCCTCCAGCTCCAGTGTATCGTCGCGCGGGCGCAGCACCACGTGATCGCCGATCGGCAGGCCCGCCGCGGTGAGCAGCTTCTTCGTGAACTCCTTGTCCATACCTGCCGCGCTGGCCAACACGCCGGCGCCGACGTACGGCACACCGGCGAGCTCGAGCAGCCCCTGGATCGTGCCGTCCTCGCCGTAGGGGCCGTGCAGCACGGGGAACACCACGTCCACCGCGGCAAGCAGCTCACCGGCGCCCCGTTCCAGCGACAGCAGTTGGCCGCGACGGCCGGGATCGGCGGCCAGAGCCAGTTCGGTGCCCGACGCCTCGGTCACTTCGGGCAGCCGCCCGTCGGTGATCGCCAGGGTGTCGGGTTGGGCGTCGGTGAGCACCCATGCGCCCTGCGGCGTGATGCCGACCGCAGTGACATCGAAGCGCGCCGGATCCAGATGGCGCAGGATGCTGCCTGCAGAGACGCATGAGATCGCGTGCTCGGAGCTGCGTCCGCCGTAGACAACGGCGACCCGGATGCGCTCCGAGCCGGAGTCACTGTGGGCAGTCACAACCTAGAGAGGCTACCGCCCGAGGCCCAATGCGATGATGTCGACGCGGCGACGTGGTGTTTTCAGCCAAGCGCCTGTTCGACGTCGGCGATCAGGTCGTCGATGTCCTCGATGCCCAACGAGATGCGCGCGAACCCGTCGCTGACCGCGTCACCCCAGCGGGCGCGGCGGTCGACCGAGGTGTGGATTCCGCCGAAGCTGGTCGAGGAGATCAACAGCGTGCTGCGCGCCACCAGCGCGTGCACCGCTTCGGCGCTCTCGAGTTCGACACCAAGGAGTCCGCCGAAGCGCTTCATCTGTTGTGCGGCGACCCGATGCGACGGGTCGTCGGGCAGCCCCGGATACCGCACCGAACGCACCGCCGGGTGGCTGCGCAACATCACCGCCAGCGCCTGGGCGTTCTGCGACTGCCGTTCGAACCGCAGCCCCGCGCTGCCGATGCCACGCAACACCAGCCATGCCTCGAACGCCCCGAGGATCGGCCCGGCCAACAGCCGCTCCCGCGCCACAACCTCCATCAACTCGGGGTGACTGCCCGCCACATAGCCGGCGACCAGATCGCTGTGGCCCGACAACCCCTTGGTGGCGCTGGCGACCACGAGATCGGCGCCCAACGACAACGGCTGCTGGCCCAGGGGCGTCGCCGTGGTGTTGTCGACGACGAGGATGGTGCCGCGGCTTCGGCAGTGCATCGCCAACCGGTGTAGGTCGACAACGTCGAGCCCGGGGTTCACCGGCGTCTCCGCGAGGACGACGTCGGCGTCGGCGGCCGCCGCGCACATGTCGGCGCACACCGCTTCGACTACCGTAACACCGTGTGGCACAAGGTATTCAGCGGCATAGCGGCGGACCTGATAGTAGCCGTCGGCTGGGATGAGCAATTTCGTGCCGGGTTTGGCCAGCACCCGCAGCGCGGAGGTGATCGCGGCCATACCGGAGCCGAACGTCAGCGCCGCTGCCGCACCTTCGAGTTCGGCGAGCGCTGCCTCGAGACGACGCCATGTCGGGTTGGAGTTGCGGCCGTAGAAATCCACCGGCTCGGTCTCGTCGGGCGAGAGGTGGTAGGCGGCCGCGGGCACCGGAGGGGGCATCACCGGGCTGCCCGGAATGGGTTCTGTACCCACCGCTTTGACGCTGCGGGTGGAGTCGCCGTACTGGGCGTCCATCCCGCTACTCCGGCTTCGTGCTACGACCGAGCAGCAGCGCGACCGCCTCGTCGACCGATAACCCCTTGTGGCATACCCGAACGACGGCGTCGGTCAACGGCATCTCCACGTCGTAGCTCTGCGCCAGCGCCAGCACCGACTGGCATGATGCGACACCTTCGGCGACCTGACCGCCTGCGGCCAGCATCGCCGATTCCATCGTGCCGCCGCGACCAAGCCGGTAGCCGAAGGACCGGTTGCGTGAGTGCGGTGACATGCAGGTTGCAACCAGGTCACCGATGCCGGCCAGTCCGGCCAGCGTCGCCGGCTTGGCGCCCAACGCGATTCCCAGGCGCATGATTTCGGCGAGTCCGCGGGTGATGATGGCGGCCGCGGTGTTCTCCCCCAGTCCCACCCCGGCGGCCATCCCGCACGCCAGCGCGATGACGTTCTTGCATGCGCCACCAACCTCGGCGCCGATCACGTCGGCGTTGGTGTACGGGCGGAGGTAACCGGTGGACATGGCACGCTGCAGCGCGACCGCGCGCCCGGAGTCGCTACAAGCCACCACGGTGGCGGCGGGTTGCTCCTGGGCGATCTCGCTTGCCAGGTTCGGGCCGCTGACGGCGGCGACGCGTTCCCAGTCCGCGCCGGTGACTTGCACGATTACCTGGCTCATCCGCATCAGCGTGTCGAGCTCGATGCCCTTGGCCAGGCTGACCAACGTCACGTCGTCGCCGATCGCATCTTTCCACTGTTCGAGGTTGGCGCGCAGGGTCTGCGACGGCACCGCCAGCAGCACCGTGCAGGCGCCGAAAAGCGCATCGGCGGGATCGCTGGTCGCGCGGATCGACGGTGGCAGCGCCACATCTCCCAGGTATGTGGCGTTGCGGTGCGTGGTGTTGATCTCGTCGGCCAGCTGCCGACGACGGGCCCACAACCTCACCTCGGTGCCGGCGTCGGCGAGCACCTTGGCCAGCGCCGTGCCCCACGCACCGGCACCCATCACCGCTGCCTTGACCACGCCTTCACCCTAGCGCGCAGAACTCTGCTGGCAGGATGACGCGTATGAGCGGGTCATGCGAGAGCGACATCGGACTGGTGATCGCCGTCAAACGACTCGGCGCCGCCAAGACCAGGCTGGCTCCGGTGTTCTCCGCGAGCACCCGGGAAAACGTCGTGCTGGCCATGCTGATCGACACCATCACCGCCGCGTCGGCGGTCGCCGACGTGCGTGGCATAACCGTTGTGACACCCGACGACGACGCCGCCGATGCCGTGCGCGAACTCGGCGCACGTGTGCTCACCGACCCGACCCCCGAGGGCCATCACAACCCGCTGAACAACGCCATCGCGGTGGCTGAGGCCGAGGTGCGCGACGAGACTCCCAATATCGTTGTGCTGCAAGGTGACCTGCCCGCATTGCAGCCGCAGGAGCTTGCCGACGCGATCGCCGCCGGCCGTCGATACCGGCGCAGTTTCGTCGGCGACCGGCACGGCACCGGCACGTCGGCACTACTGGCCTTCGGTGTGGCGTTGACGCCTCAGTTCGGTCCTGATTCTGCACGACGCCATCGCAACTCGGGTGCCATCGAGTTGACCGGACCGTGGCCGGGCCTGCGGTGTGACATCGACACCCCCGATGATCTGCTGGTGGCGCGCCGTCTCGGCGTCGGCGCGGCGACCGCGGCAGCGATCGATTCAACGCGCTGAGGCGGTGGCAGGACCACCCGCGGTAAGGGATCATCAAGGCATGACGGAAGCCGAAACCCAGATCCGCGCCGACGACGCCCCGTCGACGTCCACCGCCACGTCGACGGCGGCGCCGGACGTGGGCTCGGCGCCGCAGGCGAGGCCGTCCCCGGCGGATTCGGCGCCGACAGCCCCGCCTGCGGCGACATCGCCGGCAGTCGAGGATGCGCTGCCAGAGGATCGTTACCTCAACCGCGAATTGAGTTGGCTGGATTTCAATGCGCGGGTGCTCGCGCTGGCCGCCGACACGTCGCTGCCGTTGCTGGAGCGGGCCAAGTTCCTGGCCATCTTCGCGTCCAACCTCGACGAGTTCTACATGGTGCGCGTCGCGGGTCTCAAACGCCGCGACGAGATGGGGCTGTCGGTACGTTCGGCAGACGGCCTGTCGCCGCGGGAGCAACTGCGCCGGATCAGTGAACGCACACAACAGATCGCCGACAGACATGCGCACGTATTCCTCGACTCCGTGCGCCCCGCACTGGCCGACGAAGGCATCGTGATCGTGACATGGTCCGAACTCGACGAGTCCGAACGGACCCGGTTGTCCACCTACTTTCACGAGCAGGTGTTCCCCGTGCTGACCCCGTTGGCCGTCGACCCCGCCCACCCGTTTCCGTTCGTCAGCGGCTTGAGCCTGAACCTGGCGATCACTGTCAAACACCCCGACGACGGCGGCCAGCATTTCGCCCGAATCAAGGTGCCCGACAACGTGGACCGGTTCGTCGAACTGGGGGCCCGCGACGACGCCGACCATGTCGCGCGGTTTCTTCCGATGGAGGAACTGATCGCGGCGTTTCTTCCCGTGCTGTTTCCGGGCATGGAGATCGTCGAGCACCACGCGTTCCGCATCACGCGCAACGCCGATTTCGAGGTGGAGGAAGACCGCGACGAGGATCTTCTGCAGGCGCTGGAGCGGGAATTGGCGCGGCGGCGTTTCGGTTCGCCGGTGCGCTTGGAAGTTTCCGACGACATGACCGAGAGCATGCTCGAGTTGCTGTTGCGTGAACTCGAGGTGGACACCGGGGACGTCATCGAGGTGCCGGGCCTTTTGGACCTCTCGGCGCTGTGGCAGGTTTACCGGCTCGACCGCCCGGCCCTCAAGGACCGGCCGTTCGTACCCGCCACTCCGCCCGCGTTCGGCGAACGCGAGACGCCCAAGAGCATCTTCTCGACCCTGCGCGACGGTGATGTGCTGGTCCACCACCCCTACGATTCGTTCTCCACGACCGTGCAACGGTTCATCGAGCAGGCCGCAGCCGACCCCAACGTCTTGGCGATCAAGCAGACGCTGTACCGCACTTCGGGTGACTCGCCGATCGTCAACTCGCTCATCGACGCCGCCGAAGCGGGCAAGCAGGTGGTGGCGCTCGTCGAGATCAAGGCGCGCTTCGACGAACAGGCCAACATCAAGTGGGCGCGCACGCTGGAACAAGCGGGTGTGCACGTGGTGTACGGGCTCGTCGGCCTGAAAACCCATTGCAAGACCGCGCTCGTGGTGCGTCGCGAGGGTTCCACGATCCGGCGCTACTGCCACATCGGCACCGGCAACTACAACAGCAAGACCGCCCGGTTGTATGAGGACATCGGCCTTCTGACCGCAGCACCGGACATCGGCGCGGATCTGACCGACCTGTTCAACTCGCTGACGGGCTACTCCCGCAAGGACGCCTACCGCAACCTGTTGGTCGCCCCGTACGGCGTGCGCAAGGGCATCATCGAACGCATCGAACGCGAAATAGCGGCCACCCGGGACGGCGGCGAGGGCCGGATCCGGCTGAAAGCCAACGCGTTGGTCGACGAGCAGGTGATCGATGCGCTCTACCGAGCGTCGCAGGCGGGCGTACGCGTGGAGGTCGTGGTGCGGGGGATTTGTGCGCTACGGCCGCAAGCCGTCGGCTACTCCGAAAACATCGTGGTGCGCTCGATACTCGGCCGTTTCCTCGAACACTCACGGATTATTCACTTCAACGCCATCGACGAGTTCTGGATCGGCAGCGCTGACATGATGCATCGTAATCTCGACCGGCGAGTGGAAGTGATGGCACACGTGAAGGATCGGCGTCTGAAGGCGCAACTGCACGACATCTTCGAGTCGGCGCTGGACCCCGCCACCCGCTGCTGGGAACTGGACATGGACGGAAAATGGACGGCCTCACCACAGCACGGGGAGACGGTGCGCGACCATCAGGTGTCGTTGATGGAGAGTCGCCGGCATCCGTGACGCGATCAGGTGGCCCGATTGAGCTGCAGGAGTTGACGTGCCGAAGGAGACATCCGACGTCGCAGGTGCCGATAAGCCAATATACGCAGCGGGCGCGGTGCTGTGGCGCCCGAACGGCGACCCGGCCGCACCGGAGGTCGCAATCGTTCACCGACCCCGCTACGACGATTGGTCGCTACCGAAGGGCAAGCTCGACCCGGGCGAGACCGAGCCGGTTACCGCAGTGCGTGAAGTCCGTGAGGAGACCGGATACACCGCACATCTGGGCCGTCGGCTCGCCTCGGTGAGCTATCCCGTCGAAGGAGGCGTCAAGAAGGTCCGCTACTGGGCGGCACGCACAGTAGCCGGGAATTTCAGCCCGACCGACGAGGTCGACGAACTGAAATGGTTACCCGTTTCCGAGGCGATGAAACAATTGGAGTATCCGCACGATCGAAAGGTGCTGCGCCGCTTCATCAAGCTTCCGGTCGACACCAAGACGGTGCTGATCGTGCGGCACGCCACCGCGGGGAGCAAGTCCCGCTACAAGGGCGACGACCGAAAGCGCCCACTGGACAAGCGCGGCCGCGCCCAGGCCGAATCACTGGTTGGTGTGCTGTCGGCGTTCGGCGCCGACACCCTCTACGCGGCCGATCGGGCGCGATGCGTGCAGACATTGGAGCCGCTGGCCGAGGAGTTGGCGACGACCATCGAGCGCGAACCGTTGTTGACCGAGGAAGCATATTCAGACGACCACAAGGCGACGCGACGCCGCATCCTGGAAATCGCCGCCGCCGACGGTGTCCCGGCGATCTGCACACAGGGCAAGGTGATTCCGGGGCTGATCGAATGGTGGTGCGAACGCGACGGCGTGCGCCCGGACAAGTCGCGCAACCGCAAAGGCAGTACCTGGGTGATGTCGATGTTCGACGGCAAACTGATCGCTGCCGACCATCTCGAAAGCCCGCTAGCGGCCAGGTCGTAGCACGTAGATACGCCGTGGGTCGCAGTGACCCACGGCGTATCTGTGCGTAGGAACTTACTTGCGGCCGCGCTTGGCTGCGGCCTTCTTGGCCGGTGCCTTCTTCGCGGTCTTCTTGGCAGCAGTCCGCTTGGTAGCGGCCTTTTTGGCCGGTGCCTTCTTCGCGGTCTTCTTTGCAGCAGTCCGCTTGGTAGCGGCCTTCTTCGCCGGCGACTTCTTCGCGGCCTTCTTGGCCGGTGCCTTCTTCGCGGTCTTCTTTGCAGCAGTCCGCTTGGTAGCGGCCTTCTTCGCCGGCGACTTCTTGGCAGCCTTCTTCGCCGTCTTCTTGGCGGCCTTGCGGGCCGTACCGCCTGTCACACCGCGCTTCACGGCCGGGCCTTCGGCCGGGAGGCGCTGCGCCCCAGAGACAACCGCCTTGAATTGCGCGCCGGGCCGGAACGCCGGCACCGACGTGGGCTTGACCTTTACGGTCTCGCCTGTGCGCGGGTTACGCGCGACACGGGCGGCACGACGACGCTGTTCGAAAACGCCGAAGCCGGTAATGGTGACGCTGTCACCCTTGTGGACCGCGCGCACGATGGTGTCAACGACATTCTCCACCGCAGCGGTTGCCTGCCGACGATCGGTGCCCAGCTTCTCCGTGAGTACGTCGATGAGCTCCGCTTTATTCATGCAAACCTCCGAAACTAGTGGCCCTCCTTGGACCGACTAGTGGACACGGTAAACCCATTACCTATTGATTTCCAAGAGCCACGCGCAATTTCAAGTGAAACTGGCGAACTTTCTTGCCCCCCTTAGCCTCCTGCCGGGGGGCTAAGGGAGCGGCTTCGACAATGGCGATTTCGGCTCGCCGGGGCCAACTGTCACGCCGGCAGAGTGTGCGGTTTCCAGTGCGGCCGGCGTGCTTCATACGATTCGATGTCATCGCATTTTCGCAGCGTAAGGCCTATATCGTCGAGTCCTTCGAGCAGTCGCCAGGCGGTGTAATCGTCAATCGTGAACGGCACCATAACCGTTCCGGCGACGATATTCCGATCTTGAAGATTCGCAGTGATTTCCAGTCCGGGCTGCTGTTCGATCAGCTTCCACAAGACTTCGACGTCATCCTGAGAAATTTCGGCCGCCAAGAGGCCGGCCTTGCCCGCATTGCCCCGAAATATGTCGGCGAAGCGGGACGAGATCACGACACGGAAGCCGTAGTCCATCAGTGCCCAGACCGCATGCTCGCGTGAGGAACCGGTGCCGAAGTCGGGTCCGGCGACCAAGACCGAACCCCTGTCGAACGGCGGCAGGTTCAGCACGAAAGACGGATCGTTGCGCCAGGCGGCGAACAACCCGTCTTCGAAACCCGTTCGGGTGACCCGCTTCAGATAGACCGCCGGGATGATCTGGTCGGTGTCCACGTTGGACCGGCGCAGCGGCACCCCGATTCCGGTGTGAGTGCGAAATGCTTCCATGACGGCTCCCCTTATCGAGTCGTAGCTGCGGGCAGGTCGGCGGGCGAAGACAACGTGCCCCGCACCGCGGTGGCGGCGGCGACGGCCGGCGACACCAGGTGGGTACGGCCGCCTTTGCCTTGCCTACCTTCAAAGTTGCGGTTGGACGTCGATGCGCAGCGCTGACCCGGTGACAGCTGGTCGGGGTTCATCCCCAGACACATCGAGCACCCGGCCTGGCGCCACTCGGCGCCCGCGGCGGTGAAGATGTCGCCGAGGCCTTCGGATTCGGCTTGCATACGCACCCGCATCGAACCCGGCACGATGAGCATCCGGACACCATCGGCGACGGTGCGATCCCTCAGCACGTCGGCCACCACGCGCAGGTCCTCGATCCGTCCGTTGGTGCACGAGCCGACAAAGACCGTGTCGACGGCGATCTCCCGCATGGCCATCCCGGGCCGAAGGTCCATGTAAGCCAACGCCTTTTCGGCTGCCTGACGCGCACCGTCGTCGAGCATCAGTTCGGGATCGGGCACCGATCCCGCCAGCGGCACACCCTGCCCGGGGTTGGTCCCCCACGTGACGAACGGACTCAGAGTCGCGGCGTCGATGTACACCTCGGTGTCGAATTCGGCGCCGTCGTCAGTGCGCAGTTGGCGCCACGCCTCGACCGCCTCCTCCCACTGCGCGCCCTGCGGCGCGTGCGGGCGACCGCGTAAGAATTCAAACGTCGTCTCGTCGGGCGCCACCATGCCTGCCCGCGCGCCGGCCTCGATGCTCATGTTGCAGATCGTCATCCGGCCTTCCATCGACAGCGATTCGATGGTGCTGCCCCGGTATTCGATGACGTGCCCCTGACCGCCGCCGGTTCCGATCTTCGCGATCACCGCGAGGATGATGTCCTTGGCGCTGACCCCTGGCGGCAATTCACCGTCGACGTTGATCGCCATGGTCTTGAACGGGCGCAACGGCAGCGTCTGCGTCGCAAGGACATGCTCGACTTCCGAGGTGCCGATGCCCATCGCCAACGCACCGAATGCGCCGTGGGTCGAAGTGTGGCTGTCACCACAGACGACCGTCATGCCGGGTTGGGTCAACCCGAGTTGCGGTCCGATGATGTGCACGATGCCCTGTTCGGAGTCGCCCATCGGATGCAACCGGATACCGAACTCTTCACAGTTGCGCCGAAGGGTCTCGACCTGAATGCGTGACACCGGATCGGCGATCGGCTTGTCGATGTCGATCGTGGGCACGTTGTGGTCCTCGGTCGCGATCGTCAGATCGGGCCGTCGCACGGTGCGCCCGTTGAGCCGCAGCCCGTCAAACGCCTGCGGGCTGGTGACTTCGTGCACCAGATGAAGGTCGATGTAGATCAGGTCGGGTTCGCGTGCCGCACCCTCGCCCGTGCCCTTGGCGACCACATGGCCGTCCCACACTTTTTGCGCCAAAGCGCGTGGCTTATTCGCGTTAGACATTTGACTATCTCACAATCTGGGACGCTAGTATCTTCTTATGAGACAGGATAGCGGCATCGGCGTGCTCGACAAAGCGGTGGGCGTCCTGCATGCGGTCGCCGAGTCGCCCTGTGGCCTTGCCGAACTGTGCGAGCGCACCGGGCTGCCCCGCGCCACCGCACACCGGCTTGCCGCCGGTCTGGAGACCCATCGATTACTCGCGCGCAACGGCGACGGACGGTGGCGGTTGGGTCCTGGACTGACCGAGTTGGCCGGGCAGGTCAACGATCCGCTGTTGGCTGCGGGTGCGGTGGTGCTACCGCGGCTGCGCGAGATCACCGGCGAGAGCGTCCAGCTCTACCGCCGCGAAGGCACCGCGCGAATCTGTGTGGCGGCTCTGGAACCCCCTGCCGGGCTTCGCGATACGGTGCCGGTCGGTACCCGGCTGCCGATGACGGCCGGCTCGGGGGCCAAGGTGCTGCTGGCCTACGCGGACCTCGCGACACAGCAGAGCGTGCTCCCGGCCGCCAAGTTCACCGATCGGGCGCTGGCCGAGGTTCGCAAGCGGGGCTGGGCGCAGAGCGTCGCGGAACGCGAACCAGGGGTGGCCAGTGTCTCGGCTCCGGTGCGCGATGGTCGCGGCACGGTGGTCGCGGCGGTGTCGGTCTCGGGACCGATCGATCGGATGGGCCGACGGCCGGGTCCGCGGTGGGCCGCTGACCTGCTGGCCGCGGCTGATGCGCTCACCCGACGGCTGTGAAATCGCTCACCGAACCTGCCGGCACAGCGCCGACGACGAGATGTTTGTACCCCCGATGGGATTCGAACCCACGCTACCGCCGTGAGAGGGCGGCGTCCTAGGCCGCTAGACGACGGGGGCCAGAACTGCTGTCCGGATGGCCAGCATAGCTCAGCGAGGTATGTCGGCCCAATCCCGGTGGATTGGCTGGGGTACCAGGACTCGAACCTAGAATGGCTGAACCAGAATCAGCTGTGTTGCCAATTACACCATACCCCACTGGCTGCCTATAACCGCTGGTCACAGACTATTATTCCGACCATTCACGCGGCGGGTGAACCGTTGCCGCATGTTGTGTCGGGCCGACGTGCAGACTACCAAAGATTTACCGGCACCTTTCACGCCGCCGCGGCGTGATCACGCCCGCCGCGCAGCCGTTGCAAGGTGCGGTCGCGGCCCAGCAGTTCCAGCGATTCGAACAGCGGCGGGCTGACCGCCGCGCCGGTGGCCGCCACCCGCACCGGACCGAACGCCTTGCGTGGTTTGAGCTCCAAACTCTCCAACAGCGCGGCCTTCAGCGCCGCTTCGATCGCCGCGGTGTTCCATTCGCCGATTGATTCGAGCGCGCCCAGCGCCGCGTCGAGCACCGGGACCGCATCGGGCTTCAACTCTTTGGCCGCGGCCTTCTCGTCGAGCCGGTACTCGTCCTCGTTGAGGAATTTCAGCAGGTTCCACGCGTCGCCGAGGACCACGATGCGGGTCTGCACCAGATCGGCGGCCTCGGCGAAGCGCTTCTCGTCGAGCCCTGTGGTGTAGCCGTGCTCGGCGAAGTAGGCAGCCAAGCGCGCGGCGAACTCTTCGGCGCTAAGCATCCGGATGTGTTCGGCGTTGAGCGCGTCGGCCTTCTTCTGGTCGAAACGGGCGGGGTTGGCGTTCACGTCGACCACGTCGAAGGCAGCCACCATCTCGTCGAGTGTGAAAAGGTCACGGTCGTCGGCGATTCCCCAGCCCAACAACGCCAGGTAGTTCAGCAGCCCCTCGGGGATGAACCCGCGCTCGCGGTGGACGAACAGGTTGGACTGCGGGTCGCGCTTGGAAAGCTTTTTGTTACCCTCGCCCAGAACGCTTGGCAGGTGCGCGAACTCGGGAACACGCTCGGCCACGCCGATTCGGATCAGTGCGCGGTACAGCGCGATCTGGCGTGGTGTGGACGGCAGCAGGTCCTCTCCGCGCAGCACATGGGTGATCTTCATCAACGCGTCGTCGACGGGATTGACCAAGGTGTACAGTGGATCTCCGCTGGCACGGGTCAATGCGAAGTCGGGCATGCTGCCGGCTGAGAAGGTTGTCTCACCGCGAACCATGTCGCACCAGGTGATGTCCTCGTCGGGCATGCGCAACCGCAGCACCGGCCTACGACCCTCGTCCCGAAACGCCGCGCGCTGCGCGTCGGTGAGGTCGCGGTCGAAGTTGTCGTAGCCCAGTTTGGGGTTTCGGCCCGCGGCCACATGCCGCGCCTCGACTTCTTCGGCGGTGGAGAAGGCCTCATAGACCTCCCCCGCTTCGCGCAGTCGACTCAGCACGTCGCGGTAGATGTCGCCACGCTCGGACTGTCGGTAAGGACCGCAGGGTCCGCCGATCTCCGGGCCCTCGTCGTAGTTCAGCCCGAGCCAGTTCAACGCATCCAGCAACGCCAGATAGCTCTCCTCGCTGTCGCGTTGGGCATCGGTGTCCTCCACCCGGAACACGAAGGTGCCGCCCATATGCCGCGCGTAGGCCCAGTTGAATAGCGCCGTGCGGATCAGCCCGACATGTGGGGTGCCGGTCGGTGATGGGCAGAACCGTACTCGTACGGTCATGACTTTCCTTTGCGGACAACGGGGTTAGTCAGTGTTCCGATACCGCCGACAGTGATGCTGACGGTATCGCCGTCCTCGATGGGGCCGACACCCTCGGGGGTACCGGTCAACAACAGGTCACCGGGCAGCAGCGTCATCACGCGCGAGACCCATTCCACGATCTCCCCGATGTCATGAATCATCAACGACGTTCTGCTGTTCTGTTTGAGCTGGCCGTTGACCTCGGTACGGATTTCGACGTCGGAGGCATCGAGATCGGTGACGATCCACGGTCCGACCGGGCAGAAGGTGTCGTGCCCCTTGGCGCGGGTCCACTGGCCGTCCTTCTTCTGCTGGTCGCGCGCGGAGACGTCGTTGCCGATCGTGTAGCCGAGGATGCTGTCTGCCGCGCGGGCTGCGGGCACGTCCTTGCACGGGCGGCCGATGACCACAGCCAACTCACCTTCGAAGTGCACCGGGTCGGCGTCGGGCGGCAGCTGGATCGGCACGTTGGGCCCGATGATCGCGGTGTTGGGTTTCATGAAGATGACCGGATCGTCGAACCTTCCGCTGTGGCCCTCATTGCTCCTCGCGTGCGCGGCCATCTCCTCGATGTGGGCGGCGTAGTTCTTCCCCACGCACACCACCTTGCTGGCGAGGATCGGGGCGAGCAGGCGCACGTCGGCGAGCGGCCACTGCCTGCCGGTGAAGTTAGGCGTCCCGAACGGGTGTTCGGCGATCTCGCGGGCGACCGCTTGTGTCGGATCATCGGTGGGGCCGTCGATGCTGACGAAGGCCACCCCGTCGGGACTCGCGATTCGGCCAAGGCGCATGACGGTTAGCCTAATGGCCGCGCTCGTCGCGCATGCGGCCGCTCCCCGCGCCTGGTGTCTCATATTTTGAAACGTGAATTCAGCGATGTGAGACCATCGTGCGACGATGGCCCGGTGACCGACGGATCGACCAGCACCGCGCTGCGTTGGTCGATGTTGGCGATCGGGCTGGCGGCGACCACCAGCGCCAACGTGTTCATCAACGGTGTGGCGTTTCTGATTCCGACGCTACAGGCCGAACGGGGCCTGAACCTCGCATCGGCGGGTCTGCTGTCGTCGATGGCCGGCTTCGGCCTTGTCGTCACGCTGATCGCGTGGGGCTATGTGGTCGACCGGATCGGTGAACGCTTCGTACTTGCAGTGGGTTCGGCCTTGATCGCCGCCGCGGCGGTGGGCGCGGCGTCGGTGGAATCGCTGTGGGCGGTCGGCGGGTTCCTGTTTCTGGGCGGTATGGCTGCGGCGAGCAGCAATTCGGCCAGCGGCCGGTTGGTGGTCGGTTGGTTTCCTCCCGAGCAGCGTGGCCTGGTGATGGGCATCCGCCAGGCCGCGGTTCCGTTGGGGGTCGCATTGGGCGCCTTGGTGATTCCGCGTATCGCCGAGACGCACGGGGTATCTGCGGCGCTGTTGTTTCCTGCGGTGGTGTGCGGGGTCTCCGCGGTGGTGTGTGCGGTGGCCGTGATCGACCCGCCCCGCCCTCCGCGCGCAGAGGCCGCCGACGAGGTGCTGGCCAACCCGTACCGCGAATCGGGTCTGCTCTGGCGCATCCACGCGGTCTCCGTGCTGCTCGTAATACCGCAGGCGGTGCTGTGGACGTTCACGTTGGCGTGGTTGATGACCGAGCACAACTGGTCGGCCGAATCGTCGGGCGCGATGGTCACGCTGGCGCAGGTGCTGGGCGCCGGCGGCCGCATCGCCGCCGGTCGCTGGTCAGATCTGCTGGGGTCTCGGCTGCGCCCCATCCGCACCATCGCGTTGGCCGCCGCGGCGTCGATGGCCTTGCTTGCGCTGACGGACTGGCTCGATTCGCCGACGAGCGTGGCGTTGATGGTCATCGCGTCGGTGATCACCGTGTCCGACAACGGGTTGGCGTTCACCGCGATCGCCGAGATCGCCGGCCCCTTCTGGAGCGGTCGGGCGCTGGGCACCCAGAACACCAGCCAGCACCTGGCCAGCGCGGTCGCGGCTCCGTTGTTCGGTGCGCTGATCGGCGCAGTCGGCTATCCGGTGGCGTTCGCAGTGTGCGCGCTGTTGCCGTTCGTTGCGGTGCCCCTCGTGCCGGCGGACCACACCAACTTCGCGAAACGAACACCAGGGCTGTGATGTCGACCGCGAGGACAACCCTGGTGTAGATCTCGCGAAGAAACTACAGCGCCGCCGCGATCCGGTCGCCGATCTGCGTCGTGGACATCTTGGCGTTGCCGCGGGTGACCAAATGGTGTTCGACGGCCTTGTCCACCCGGGCGGCCGCGTCATGCTCGCCGACATGGGCCAGCAGCAGCGCAACCGACATGACCGCCGCCGTCGGATCGGCGATGCCCTGCCCGGCGATGTCGGGTGCGCTTCCGTGCACGGGCTCGAACATCGACGGGTTTGTCCGCGTCGCATCGATATTGCCGCTTGCCGCCAAGCCGATACCCCCGCACACCGCGGCGGCCAGGTCCGTGACGATGTCGCCGAACAGGTTGTCGGTGACGATCACGTCGAACCGGCCGGGATCGGTGACCATATGGATGGTCGCGGCGTCGACGTGCTGGTAGGCCACCTCGACATCCGGGTAGTCGGCGGCCACTTCCTGCACCGTGCGCCACCACAACGTGCCGGCGTAGGTCAGCACATTGTTCTTGTGCACCAACGTCAGATGCTTGCGCCGCTGTTGCGCCCGGCCGAACGCGTCCTTGACCACCCGGCGCACACCGAATGCGGTGTTGACGCTGACCTCGGTGGCGATCTCGTTGGGTGTGCCCACCCGGATCGCCCCGCCGGTGCCGGTGTAGGGGCCCTCGGTGCCTTCGCGTACGACGACGAAGTCGATCTCGGGGTTACCGGCCAGCGGGCTGGCCACCCCCGGATACAACCGGCCCGGCCGCAGGTTGATGTGGTGGTCCAATTCGAACCGGATCCGCAGCAACAGGCCGCGTTCGAGCAACCCGCTGGGCACCGACGGGTCGCCGATGGCGCCCAGCAGGATCGCGTCGTGGCCGCGCAGTTCGTCGAGGACCGAATCGGGCAGCACCTCGCCGCTGGCGTGGTAGCGCCGCGCACCCAGATCGTAGTGCGTCTTGTTCACGCCCGGCAGCACCGCGTCGAGCACCTTGACGGCCTCGCCGATCACCTCGGGGCCGATGCCGTCACCGGCGACGATCGCCAATTTCACGACAGGTCCACCACTTTCAGCAGCATCGCGTCCACCGCGTCGGCGATCGCGGTCCGCACGTCGGGGGGCACGTCACGGTCGATGCGCAGCAGAATCGTCGCACCGGGGCCTTCGGCGTCCTCGCTGAGTTGGGCGGCGTGGATGTTGATGCCTGCGGCGCCGAGCAGGGTGCCGATCTTGCCCAGCGTGCCCGGCTGATCGATGTAGTTGACGATCAGGTACACACCTTCGGCGCGCAGATCGAAGTTGCGCCCGTTGATCTGGACGATCTTCTCCGCCAACTGCGGACCCGACAGGGTGCCGGCCACATTGGCGGTGGAGCCGTCGGCGTAAACCGCGCGCACGTCGACCACGCTGCGGTGGTTGGGGCTTTCCGTTGCGGTGCTCAGCTCGGCCTCCACCCCGCGTTCGGCAGCGAGCGCGGGCGCGTTGACGAACGTCACCGGATCTTCGATGACCGCGGAGAACAGTCCCCGCAGCGCCGAAAGTCTAAGCACCTCAACCTCGTCGGAGGCCAGTTCGCCGCGGACCTGCACCGACAGCGAGAGCGGCAGCTCATCACTCAGCACGCCGACGAGCAGGCCCAGCTTGCGCACCAGGTCCAGCCACGGCGCGACCTCCTCACCGACTGCGCCGCCTGCGACGTTGACCGCGTCGGGCACGAAATCACCGGCCAGCGCCAGCTTCACGCTGGCGGCCACGTCGGTACCCGCGCGATCCTGGGCTTCGACGGTGGAAGCGCCCAGATGCGGTGTGACCACGACATCGGGCAGTTCGAAAAGTGGGCTCTCGGTCGTCGGCTCGGTGGCGAACACGTCGATACCCGCAGCGCGCACATGCCCGGAGCGCACCGCGTCGGCCAGCGCGTCCTCGTCAACCAACCCGCCGCGCGCGGCATTGACGATGACGACGCCCGGCTTGGTCTTGGCCAGCGACTCCGTGCCGATCAGGCCCGCGGTCTCCGGTGTTTTGGGTAGGTGCACGGAGATGAAGTCGGCCCGGCTGAGCAGCTCGTCGAGCGCAAGGAGTTCGATGCCGAGCTGGGCGGCGCGCGCCGGCGACACGTACGGGTCGTAGGCGATGACATGGGTGCCGAACGCAGCGAGCCGCTGAGCGACCAGCTGGCCGATTCGGCCGAGGCCGACGACGCCGACGGTCTTGCCGTAGATCTCGACGCCGGAGAACGACGAACGCTTCCAGGTGTGCTCGCGCAGCGACGCGTCGGCGGCGGGGATCTGGCGCGCGGCGGCCAACATCAACGCCAGCGCGTGCTCGGCGGCGCTGTGGATGTTGGAGGTCGGCGCGTTGACGACCAGGACACCGCGCGCGGTGGCGGCGTCGACGTCGACGTTGTCCAGGCCCACACCGGCCCGGGCGACGATCTTGAGCTTGGGCGCGGCGGCCAGCACCTCGGCGTCGACGGTGGTCGCCGAGCGCACCAGCAGCGCGTCGGCCTCAGGCACCGCGGCCAGCAGCTTCTCTCGGTCCGGGCCCTCGACCCAGCGAACTTCTACCTGGTCACCAAGGGCGGCGACGGTGGATTCAGCCAACTTGTCGGCGATCAATACAACGGGCAGACTCACCCGGCCAGACTAATGGGGGTGGCGGGCGGGAGAATCTGGGGTGGCGGGCGGGAGAATAAGCAGCGTGGACATCACCGTCGTAGGCAGCGGACCCAACGGACTGGCCGCCGCTGTCGTCTGTGCAAGAGCCGGACTGTCGGTACAGGTATTCGAAGCTCAGCCCACCCTCGGCGGTGGCGCGCGCACCCTGGCCGACCCGGAGTTCTCCGGCGTCTCCCACGACATCTGCTCTGCGGTGCATCCGCTTGCGCTGGCGTCGCCGTTCCTCGCCGAGTTCGACCTGCCGGCCCGGGGTGTGGCGCTGCAGGTGCCCGAGATCTCCTACGCCAACCCGCTACCGGGCAGGCCCGCGGCGATCGGCTACCACGATCTCGACCGGACCTGCGCTGAGCTCAGCCACGGCGATTCGTGGCGGCGCCTGCTCAGTCCGCTGGTCGAGCGCGACGACGTCGTGATCGACCTGCTGCTCGGCGACAAGCGGTCGATCCCCTCCGATCTGATCGGCGCGGTGCAGCTGGGGCTGCGGGTGCTCGAACAGGGCACCCCGGCTTGGCGGGCGCTGCGCGGTGTCGACGCCCGCGCCCTGTTCACCGGTGTTGCCGCGCACGTCATTTCCCAGATGCCGTCGTTGGTCTCGGCAGGCGGCGGGTTGATGCTGGCGACGCTCGCCCACACGGTGGGCTGGCCGATCCCGGTCGGCGGAAGCCAGGCGATAGCCGATGCGTTGCTGGCGGACCTGCGCGCGCACGACGGCTCGATCATGGCCGGCGAGGAGATCACCGAGCCGCCCGAGGGCGTCGTGTTCTACGACACGGCCCCGACTGCGCTGTTGCACATCTACCGCGACAAACTGCCCGGCCCGTACCGGAAAGCGCTCGAGCACTACCGGTACGGCCCCGGGGTGGCGAAGGTGGACTTCGTTCTGTCCGATGACATTCCGTGGACAGACCCGCGGCTGGCGGACGCGCCGACACTGCACATGGGCGGGACGCGCGAACAGGCCGCACACGCCGAACACGAAGTCGCCGACGGCCGGCACGCGCAGTGGCCGATGGTGCTGGCGGCGCTGCCGCACCTGGCCGATCCGTCCCGCATCGATTCGCAGGGCCGCCGCCCGCTGTGGAGTTACGCGCATGTGCCGTCGGGATCAGACGTCGACCAGACCGAGACGGTGACGAGGATCTTCGAGCGTTTCGCGCCCGGCTTCCGCGACATCGTCGTCGCCGCCCGGTCGATTCCGGCGTCGCGGCTGGCCGATCACAACGCCAACCTCGTCGGCGGGGACATCGGCGTCGGCGGCAACACGCTGCTGCACGCGCTGGTCGGCCCGACGCCACGGATCAACCCGTGGGCCACGCCGATTCCCAAGGCGTACCTGTGTTCATCGGCCACACCGCCGGGCAGCGGCGTGCACGGCCTGGCGGGTTTCTATGCCGCGCGCACCGCGCTGCGCCGCGAGTTCGGCATCAAGACGTTGCCGTCGTTGGCACCGTAACCCAGCGATTTCGGCGCGCAAACGCCCCGTCAGGGGGCATGAGCGCGCCGAAATCGCCGAGGGTTAGGCCGTGTCGGTCAGCGGGCGGTCCACCCAGCTCATCAAGTCGCGCAGCTTCTTGCCGGTGACCTCGATCGGATGCTCGGCGTTTTCCTTACGCAGCCGCTCGAGCTCCTTGTTGCCGCCCTCGACGTTGGCCACCAACTTCTTGACGAAGCTGCCGTCCTGGATCTCGGCCAGGATCTGCTTCATCCGGTTCTTCGTGTCGGCGTCGATCACCCGCGGCCCGGACAGGTAGCCGCCGAACTCGGCGGTGTCGGACACCGAGTAGTTCATCCGCGCGATGCCGCCCTCGTACATCAGGTCGACGATGAGCTTGAGTTCGTGCAGCACCTCGAAGTACGCCAGCTCGGGGGCGTAGCCCGCCTCCACCATCACGTCGAAGCCGGTCTTGACGAGTTCCTCTGTGCCACCGCACAACACGGCCTGCTCACCGAACAGGTCGGTCTCGGTCTCGTCTTTGAAGGTGGTCTTGATGACCCCGGCGCGGGTGCCTCCGATGCCCTTGGCGTACGAGAGCACCAGCGCCTGGCCCTCACCCTTCGGGTCCTGTTCGACCGCGACGAGGCAGGGCACACCCTTGCCGTCGACGAACTGGCGGCGCACCAGGTGGCCCGGTCCCTTCGGGGCCACCATGCCGACGGTGACGTTGGCCGGCGGTTTGATCAGATCGAAGTGGATGTTGAGACCGTGACCGAAGAACAACGCGTTGCCGTCCTGCAGGTTCGGCTCGATGTCGCTGGAGAAGATGTCGGCCTGGGCGGTGTCGGGCGCCAGCAGCATGATGACGTCGGCCCACTTGGCCACCTCGGCAGGCGTGTCCGCCTCCAGCCCCTGCTCGGCGACCTTGTCACGCGATTTCGAACCCTCTTTCAGGCCCACCTTCACCTGCACACCCGAGTCGCGCAGGCTCAGCGAATGCGCATGACCCTGGCTGCCGTAGCCGATCACACCGACCTTGCGTCCTTGAATGATCGAAAGATCGGCGTCGTCGTCATAGAACATCTCAATGCCATCTTGTGCCACGTTAATCTTCTTTCCTATCTTCGGTTTTCGGCTAACTTCTGGGTGCCTATTTCACGGTGCCAATGCCGCGCGGTCCACGCGACAGCGACACAATCCCGGACTGCACGAGCTCTCGGATCCCGTAGGGCTCCAACACGCGCAACAGCGCATCCAGTTTGTCCTGGGTGCCGGTGGCCTCGACGGTCAGGGATTCGGTGGACACGTCGACGACCTTGGCGCGGAACAGGTTAACGGCCTCGATGACCTGCCCGCGGGTGGCCGCGTCGACGCGGACCTTGATCAGCGCCAATTCGCGTGCAACGGAGTTCTCCTCGTCCTGCTCGACGATCTTGATCACGTTCACCAGCTTGTTGAGTTGTTTGGTGATCTGTTCGAGCGGTGCTTCCTCGACGCTGACCACGATGGTCATCCGCGACATGTCCTTGTGCTCGGTAGCCCCGACCGCCAACGACTGAATGTTGAAGCCACGCCGGGAGAACAGCGACGCCACCCTGGCCAGCACACCCGGTTTGTCTTCGACGAGCACCGACAGCGTGTGCGTCTTGGGCGCCATCAGGCGTGCCCTTCTTCCGGGTCGTCGAACAGTGGCCGGATGCCGCGCGCGGCCTGGATCTCGTCGTTGCTGGTGCCCGCGGCCACCATCGGCCACACCTGGGCGTCGGCGCCCACGATGAAGTCGATCACCACCGGGCGGTCGTTGATCTCGCGGGCCTGCTTGATGACGTCTTCGACGTCTTCGGCTCGCTCACAACGCAATCCGACACAACCGAGTGCCTCGGCAAGCTTGACAAAATCCGGGATACGCCGGGAGTGGGTGGACAGATCCGTTTGGCTGTACCGCTCTTCGTAGAACAGCGTCTGCCACTGCCGGACCATCCCGAGGTTGCCGTTGTTGATGACCGCGACCTTGATCGGCGCCCCCTCGACGGCGCAGGTGGCCAACTCCTGGTTGGTCATCTGGAAGCAGCCGTCGCCGTCGATCGCCCACACCTCGGTCTCTGGCCGGCCAAACTTGGCGCCCATCGCGGCCGGGACCGCGAAGCCCATGGTGCCAAGACCACCGGAGTTCAACCAGGTCTTGGGCTTCTCGTAGGAGACGAACTGCGCCGCCCACATCTGATGCTGCCCAACGCCTGCCACATACACTGCGTCGGGGCCGGCCATCTTGCCCAGCGTTTCGATCACGTACTCGGGCGACAGGCTGCCGTCGCTTTGCGGGCCGTAGCTCAGCGGGTACGTGTCCTGTACGCCGCGCAGGTACTCCATCCAGTTGTCGATCGCGATGTTGTCCACGGCGCCGTCGCGACGCAAGACCTCGATAAGATCGGTGATCACGTGCTTGACGTCGCCGACGATCGGCACGTCGGCGAAGCGGTTCTTGCCGATCTCGGCCGGGTCGATGTCGGCGTGAATGACCTTCGCTTCCGGCGCAAACGAATCCAGCTTGCCCGTCACCCTGTCGTCGAAGCGGGTGCCCAGCGCGATCAGCAGGTCGCTGCGCTGAAGAGCGGCCACTGCCGACACCGAGCCGTGCATGCCGGGCATGCCCATGTTCTGCGGATGGCTGTCGGGGAACGCCCCGCGGGCCATCAGCGTGGTGACGACGGGGATGCCGGTCAGCTCGGCGAGCTGACGCAGCTCCTCGCTGGCCTCGCCGCGGATCACGCCGCCGCCGACGTAGAGCACCGGCTTGCGGGCGGCGGTGATCAGCTTGGCGGCCTCGCGCACCTGGCGGCTGTGCGGCTTGGTGTTGGGCTTGTAGCCGGGCAGGTCAAACTGCGGCGGCCAGGTGAACGTGCACTGACCCTGCAGCACATCCTTCGGGATGTCGACCAGCACCGGGCCGGGGCGGCCCGACGCTGCGATGTGGAACGCCTCGGCGATCACCCGTGGGATGTCGTCGCCGCTGCGGACCAGGAAGTTGTGTTTGGTGATCGGCATCGTGATGCCGGAGATATCGGCTTCCTGGAACGCGTCGGTGCCGATCAGGGCGCGCCCGACCTGACCGGTGATCGCCACCACGGGAATGGAGTCCATGTGCGCGTCGGCCAGCGGGGTGACCAGGTTCGTCGCCCCGGGACCCGAGGTCGCCATGCACACCCCGACCTTTCCGGTGGCGTGCGCGTAGCCACTGGCGGCGTGGCCTGCGCCCTGCTCGTGGCGCACCAGCACGTGACGCAGCTTCTGCGAGTCGAAAAGCGGGTCGTAGACCGGCAACACCGCGCCGCCGGGAATACCGAACACGACGTCGACCTCGAGCATCTCCAGCGCCCGGATCACGGCCTGCGCTCCGGTGAGTTGTTGTGGCTCAATGCGTTCGGCGGCGCCGGCCTGGGCTGCTGGTCTTGAGCCGGCGGAAGCAGCGGCACCGCCGTTGGGCGTGCTCGTCGACTGCTCTAGTGGCCGCGTGGTGGGTGCGCTCACGGTGTCTGTCTCTCCTAAATCCTGTGCGGATCCGTATCTAGGGTCTCAAATCGGAAATGGGGCAAGAAAAAACCCCCGCCAGCTGGGCTGCTGTACGAGGGTCGCGCGTCGATGCTGGTGGCTATGCCCGGCTTGGGGCTAGCGCGGCATCAACGCGCTTCCCAATTACTACGAGCAATCCCGGGGCCTGCATAACCGTCGACGGTAGCCTCTGCACTGGTCAAAGGTCAAATCACCGGCACCTCGGTGGCGTTGGCGGTGCCCGCGCACCAAGTGCGAAGATGGCCGGGTGAGCTCCCCTGCCGAGCAGAAGCCCGTCGTCATCCGAATTTCGCCGACGGCACATATCGCGGTCGGGTTCGTGACGTTGGGCCTGCTGGCGATCGTGCTGGCCGGTCCCAGCTGGACAGTGGCGCTGATGGTTATCCCGGTGTTGCTGTCGGCATACATCATCCGGTGTCGCACGGTGGCTGACGCCACCACGGTGACCGCGCACACGTTTCTCGATAGCCAGACCATGAACTGGGAAGACATCGCCGGCCTGCAGTTCGACAAGGGCACGTCGGCTTACGCCCACCTCAAGGACGGCCGGCGGGTACGGCTGCCCGCGGTGACGTTCTCGACGCTGCCGTTGTTGACCGAGGCCAGCGGAGGTCGCGTCCCCAACCCGTACGCGTAGGGGCTATCCGAGCGGGTTGCCGCCGTTGAGCAGCACCCAGATCGCCACGCCGGCTCCGACGCCGAGCAGCAATGCGACGAACGACCCGATGAAGGGCCGCCGCGACCAACCGCGGGTGGCGTCGAGCCCGTACCGGCCGGGTCCGACGAGGATGATCGCCACGACGGCAACCGCCAGGAACACCTGGTATTCGTGGCCGTCGGTGAGGAACGACGCGAGCCTGGCTTCCTCGTGGGCGATCATCGCTTCGGCCAACACCCCGGTCACGAGGTAGGCGAGCGCACCGGCCGCCGCGACCGGGGTGAACAGGCCGATGATCAGCAGCACACCGGCGGCGATCTGACCGCCGGTCGCCACGTAGGTCAAGACGTCGGGGTACTGGAAGCCCATCGCGGCCAGGTCGGCTTTCCATCCGTCCAGGCCGGGGCCGCCCCACAAGCCGAATGCCTTCTGCAGTCCGTGCGTGATGAACAGCACGCCCACCGCCACCCGCAGCAGCAGCAGGCCCAGGTCCTGGGTGCCGCGGCGGTCACTTCCGCCGGCGTACGGATCGGGTTGGATCGCGGCAGGTTCGGCGCCATAGGTGCCCGGGGCCTGCCCCGGTTGCACGTACGGCAACGGTTCGGGATCGTTGAGCAGCCCAAACCCCGGTGCCGCCGGCGCCGAGCCGCTCGAGTCGTAGTGCGGGATCGTCGTGGTTTCGAAATCCCCCGCGTAGTTGGCGGACGGCAGATCGTCCTCGGGGTCGACCAGGCTTGCCGACACGGGCCGGTGGGCCGCGTCGTCGGGCCGCTGCCAGGCGCGTGGGTCTTGGGGTTGACTGGTCACGTTGCCAGAGTAAGTGCTTGGCACCCCGGAACCGAGGATTGGCACGGCGCTTTCGCGCTTATTCGCCCGGTTGACGCAGCCACCGCGACGGTCTGCGTGGCGCGTATCGCCGAACGATCCGTAACCTGGCTCGCATGAAACTGCGCCGGCCGATGCGGACCGTGTTCGCCGTCGTATGCGCGGCGTTGCTGGTCGGGTCCGGATGTGCCCGGTTCGACGACGCGCAGTCCCAGCCGTTCACCACCGAGCCGCAACTGGCGCCGGGGCCGACGACCACGCCGACACCTCCGCCGCCGCTGCCGCCCAAACCGTTTCCGAAGGAGTGCCCGGCACCCGGTGTCATGCAGGGCTGTCTGGAGAGCACCAGCGGGTTGATCATGCTTCCCGACAGCCAGTCGGCGCTGGTCGCCGAGCGGGTCACCGGCGCCGTCAAGGAGGTGTCGGTGCGGGCCGAGCCGAAGGTGAAGGTCACGCTGCCGGTCGACGGGTCCGGTGACGGCGGGTTGATGGACATCGCGTTGTCACCGACGTATTCGCAGGACCGGCTGATGTACGCCTACGTCAGCACCCCCACCGACAACCGGGTGATCCGCATCGCCGACGGCGACGTTCCCAAGCCGATCCTGACCGGCATTCCCAAGGGCGCGGTCGGCAACACAGGTTCGTTGATCTTCACCAGCCCGACGACGCTGTTGGTCCAGACCGGTGACGCGGGCAACCCGGCCGATGCCGCCAACCCGGCTTCGCTGGCCGGCAAGGTGCTGCGTATCGAGCAGCCCACGACCGTCAACCAGGCGCCGACGACAACCGCGCTCTCAGGGCTGGGGTCGGCGGGCGGCATGTGCATCGACCATTCGGACGGCTCGCTCTACATCACCGACCGCACCCCGACCGCTGACCGGCTGCAGCGCATCACCAAGGACTCGACGACCTCGACGGTGTGGACCTGGCCGGACCGTCCGGGGGTGGCGGGTTGCGCGGCGCTCGACGGCACCGTGCTGGTGAACCTGGTCGACACCAAGCAGACGGTCGCGGTGCGGCTGGCCCCGGACACCGGCGCGGTCACCGGCGACCCTGAGGTGGTGCGCCAGGACCAGCACGGCCACGCGTGGGCGTTGGCGCTCTCACCGGACGGCAACGTCTGGGGCGCGACGGTCAACAAGACCGCAGGCGATGCGGAGAAGCTCGACGACGTCGTCTTCCCGCTGTTCCCGCAGGGCGGTGGGTTCCCGCGCCGCAACGAGGACCAGACCTAGCCCGTTTCACCGCGAGCGACCGTGTGTCTGCCCGCGACACGCCGTCACGACGTGACAATCTGCGGTTGCCCGCGACGGGTCAGCTGCAGGCGGCGAGCACCAGTTCGCGGACCCGCGCCGCGTCGGCCTGACCCTTGGTGGCCTTCATGACGGCGCCGACGATGGCGCCCGCGGCCTGCACCTTGCCTCCGCGGATCTTCTCGACGACGTCGGGATTGGCGGCCAACGCCTCGTCGACGGCGGCCTGCAGCGCCGAGTCGTCGCGCACGACCTCGATGCCGCGGTCGGCCATCACCTGTTCGGGTTCGCCCTCGCCGGCAAGCACCCCCTCGACGACCGCGCGGGCGAGCTTGTTCGACAGCTTGCCGTCGTCGACGAGCTTGACCACCGCGGCCACCTGCTCGGGCGTGATCGGCAAGTCGGACACCGCTACCCCATCTTCATTGGCCTTCTGCACCAGGAAATTTCCCCACCAGGCCCGGGCCGCGTCGCTGGAGGCCCCTTGTTCGACGGTGGCGGCGATCAGGTCGAGCGCACCGATGTTGACGAGGTCGCGCATCACCTCATCGGAGATGCCCCATTCGTCCTGAATCCGCTTGCGCAGCACCCACGGCAGTTCGGGGATGGTCTTGCGCAGCCGCTCGATCCACTCCGCATCGGGCGCCACCGGCTCGAGGTCGGGCTCCGGAAAATACCGGTAATCCTCGGCTGTCTCCTTGCTACGCCCCGGTGAGGTGTACCCGTCCTCGTGAAAGTGTCTGGTCTCCTGAGTGATTCGACCACCGGACTCGAGAACCGCTGCCTGACGGCGCATCTCGTAGCGGACGGCGACCTCGACGCTCTTGAGAGAGTTGACGTTCTTGGTCTCGGTGCGGGTGCCGAACTCTGCCTGTCCGATGGGTTTGAGCGAGACGTTGGAGTCGCACCGCATGGAGCCTTGGTCCATCCGCACGTCCGAAACATCCAGTCCACGCAGCAGATCCCGCAACGCGGTGACGTAGGCACGCGCAATTTCCGGTGCGCGCTCACCGGCGCCCTCGATGGGTTTGGTGACGATCTCGATCAGCGGCACACCGGAGCGGTTGTAGTCGATCAGCGATGTCGTCGCACCCTCGATGCGGCCGGTCTCGCTGCCGAGGTGGGTCAACTTGCCGGTGTCTTCTTCCATGTGCGCCCGCTCGATCTCCACCCGCCAGGTGCTGCCGTCGTCGAGCGGGACGTCGAGATAGCCGTTGATCGCGATCGGCTCGTCGTACTGGCTGATCTGGTAGTTCTTCGGCATGTCCGGGTAGAAGTAGTTCTTTCTGGCGAACCGGCACCACGGCACGATCTCGCAGTTGAGGCCCAGCCCGATGCGGATCGCCGATTCGACCGCCTTCTCGTTGAGCACGGGCAGCGAACCGGGTAGCCCCAGGCACACCGCGCACACCTGGGTGTTGGGGTCGGCCCCGAACTTGTTAACGCAGCCGCAGAACATCTTCGTCGCCGTCGACAGCTCGACGTGCACCTCGAGGCCCAGCACCGGCTCGTAGCGCGCAATCACGTCGTCGTAGGCGAGCAGTTCGGAAGCGGCGACAGTCATGCCAGCGAGTCTAGTGGGGGTCCGATCAGCCCAGTTTCGGGTGCACACCGGGAATCAGGCCCGCCGCGGCGGACATCCGCTGTAGCTGCCGCAGCACGTTTTTGCGCTCGGCGGCCGTCAACGTCTCGGTGATCTCGTCCTCCTGCGCGCGGCCTTCGGCGTCGAGCTCCGGTAGCAGTTTGCGGGCCGTGTCGGTCAGGGTCACGGCGAACGCCCGGCGATCGCCAGGATGCGGCATCCGTTTGACCAGCCCCTGTGCCTCGAGTTTGTCGACCACCGTCACCATCACGTTGCGGTGGATGCCCAGCTGTGTGGACAGCTGGCGTTGCGACTGGCCGTCGTCGGCCGAGAGGGCCTTGAGCACCGCGTAGGTCCGAGGCTCGACACCGAACGGTTCCAGCCGACGAACGAAGTCCTCGGCGAGGTACACGCCGAGTTGAGACAACAGGAACGGGATGCGTTCATGCAGCGCGGTGATGCCCCGCGAGCGCTCGACCATGCGCAGACACTAGCACTCGCAGTGATAGTCACATACAGTGATAATCACGCTCTATGACTACTAGGGAGGCCTATGCATATCGCGATCTTCGGCGCCAACGGTCCGACCGGCCGACTGGTGACCCAACGGGTGCTCGAGGCGGGCCACTCGGCCGTCGCGGTGACGCGGCGACCGCGCGACTTTCCGTTCAGCGACGACCGGCTGACCGTGGCGGGCGCCGACGCACGAGACGCCGCGGCGGTGGCCGGGGTCGTCACCGGAGCCGACGCCGTGTTGTCGAGCCTCGGTGTGCCGTTCAGTCTGCGGCCCATCGACACGTACTCCGTTGGCGTCCAGAACATCGTCGCGGCCATGCACGCCAACAAGGTGCGGCGGCTGGTCGTGGTGAGTTCGACCGGCGCTCACCACTACCCGGGCCGCGTTGATCCTCCGTTCGCGCTGCGGGTCGTCGAACCGCTTATCACGCGCACCATCGGCAAGAGCACCTACGACGATCAGCGTCGCATGGAGGACATCGTGACCGGCAGCGGGCTCGATTGGACGGTGGTGCGGCCGTCAGGGCTTTTCGACCTGTCCAGGACCACCAATTACATTGCCGGAGACGTTGATCCGGTCGGCATGTTCACTGCGCGCGTCGACCTCGCCGACTACATGACGCGGCTGGCCGGCGACATGGCAACCGTCGGAAAGACCGTCGTCGTCTCGACAACCGAGCAGGTGCCCACGATGTGGCAGATGATCCGCCGCGAAGCGGTCACGGGCGCGTGATCGTTCAGCCGAAGAACTCCGCGGCGTCGTCGTATCGGCTCTGCGGCACCAACTTCAACTGCCGGGTGGCGTCAGCCAACGGGACCCGGCCGATCTCCTGGCCCCGCAACGACACCATCATCCCGTACTCCCCCGCGTGTGCGGCGTCGGCGGCGTTGACGCCGAACCGGGTGGCCAGCACGCGGTCGTAGGGCGTTGGCGTACCGCCGCGCTGCACATGCCCGAGCACCGTGACCCGAACCTCTTTGCTGATGCGCTTTTCGACCTCGATACCGAGTTGCTGCGCCACCCCGGTGAACCGTTCGTGACCGAACTCGTCAAGGCCGCCTTCACGCAACTGCATCGTGCCCTGGGCGGGTTTGGCGCCCTCGGCCACCACACAGATGAAGTGTGAATCACCACGCACGAAGCGTGCCTTGATCAAGCGGCACACTTCTTCGACGTCGAAAGGCTGCTCGGGGATCAGCGTCATATGCGCACCGGACGCCAACCCGGCGTTCAAGGCGATCCAGCCGGCGTGCCTGCCCATCACCTCGACGAGCATCACCCGCTGATGGGATTCGGCGGTGCTGTGCAGCCGGTCGATGGCCTCGCTGGCCACGCCGAGTGCGGTGTCGTGGCCGAATGTCACGTCCGTGCAATCGATGTCGTTGTCGATGGTCTTGGGTACCCCGACCACCGGGACGTTCTCCTCGGACAGCCAGTGCGCGGCGGTCAGCGTTCCTTCGCCGCCGATCGGGATGAGCACATCGATGCCGTTGTCGTCGAGCGTCTGCTTGATCTGTTCCAGCCCGGCGCGCAACTTCTCCGGATGCACCCGGGCAGTGCCGAGCATTGTGCCGCCCTTGGCCAGCAGCCGGTCGTTGCGGTCGTCGTTGGCGAGTTGGATGCGTCGGTTCTCCAGCAGGCCGCGCCAGCCGTCCTGGAATCCGACGACCGAGGACCCGTATCGCACGTCGCAGGTGCGAACGACCGCCCGGATCACCGCGTTCAAGCCAGGACAGTCGCCGCCACCGGTCAGAACTCCGATACGCATGCCCCCATCCTCCCCGAGCGCACGGTTGTTTGCGCCCCTACTCGACGTTTGCGTACAACTTGCGTGCGCTCGGCGGCTAGATGGCCGTCGGCAGCGGACCCCGCGCGGCTTCGTAGGCGGCACCGACCCGATACAGCCGGTCATCGGCCAACGCGGGCGCCATGATCTGCAGGCCCACCGGCAGGTTGTCGTCGGAGGACAGACCGGACGGCACCGACATACCGCAGTGGCCCGCCAGGTTCAGCGGCAGCGTGCACAGGTCGAACAGATACATCGCCAGCGGGTCGTCGACCTTCTCCCCCAGCCCGAATGCGGTGGTCGGGGTGGTCGGCGAGATCAAGACGTCGACGCGCTGGTAGGCCTCGTCGAGGTCGCGCGCGATCAGCGTGCGGACCTTCTGGGCCTGGTTGTAGTACGCGTCGTAGTAACCCGCCGACAGCGCGTAGGTACCAATCATGATGCGACGCTTGACTTCTGGACCGAAGCCCGCAGCGCGCGTCAACGCCATCACCTCTTCGGCACTGTGGGTGCCATCGTCGCCGACCCGCACGCCGTATCGCATACCGTCGAACCGCGCGAGGTTCGAGGACACCTCCGAGGGCAGGATCAGGTAGTAGGACGACAGCGAGTAGTCGAAATGCGGGCAATCCACCTCGGTCACCTCGGCGCCCAGCGCGGTGAGCTGGTCCACCGCGGCGTGAAACGACTCCAGTACCCCGGGCTGATAGCCGTCACCGCGCAGCTGGCGCACCACGCCGATCCGCACGCCCTTGAGGTCACCGGAAGCGCCCGCGCGCGCCGCGCCCACCACGTCGGGAATGTCGACGTCGAGGGACGTGGAGTCGCGGCGGTCGTGCCCGGCGATCAGCTGGTGCAGCAGCGCGGTGTCGAGCACGGTGCGCGCGCACGGCCCGCCCTGATCCAGCGACGACGCGCACGCCACCAGCCCGTACCGCGACACCGTCCCGTACGTGGGCTTCACCCCGACGGTCGCGGTGAGCGCCGCGGGTTGCCGGATCGACCCGCCGGTGTCGGTGCCGATGGCCAGCGGCGCCTGAAACGCCGCCAACGCTGCGGCGCTGCCGCCGCCGGATCCGCCAGGCACCCGCTCGACGTCCCACGGGTTGCGGGTCGGGCCATAGGCGGAGTTCTCGGTGGAGCTGCCCATCGCGAACTCGTCCGTGTTGGTCTTGCCCAGGATCGGGATGCCCGCCGCCCGCAGCCGCACGGTCACGGTCGCGTCGTAGGGCGAGCGCCAGCCGTCGAGGATCTTGGACCCGCAGGTGGTGGGCATGTCGGTCGTGGTGAAGACGTCCTTGAGCGCCACCGGGACACCGGCCAGCGGCGAGGGCAGCGCCTCCCCGGCCGCCACCGCGGCGTCGACCCTCGCGGCCGCGGCCAGCGCGCGGTTCTCGGCGACGTGTAGGAACGCGTGATAGCGCTCGTCGGTGGCAGCGATCTGATCGAGGCAGGCCCGGGTGACCTCCGCCGAGGACACCTCCTTTGTCGCGATCTTGTGGGCCAGCGTCGCCGCGTCCGACCGTAGGAGCTCGTTCATTCGGCCTCCCCGAGGATGCGCGGAACGCCGAACCGACCCTCGACGGCCGTCGGCGCCGCGGCCAGGGCTTCCGCCTGGGTCAGCGACGGCGCAACCTCGTCGGGCCGAAACACGTTGACGTCCTTCAGCGGGTTATCGGTGGCCTCGACGCCGGCGACGTCGACGGCCTGGATCTGGCTGACGTGACCGAGGATGGCGTCCAACTGGCCGGCGAAGCTGTCCAGCTCGTCATCGGTCAGGGCGAGCCGGGCCAGGCGCGCGAGGTGGGCAACCTCGTCTCGAGAGATCTGTGACACGCCGTCAACCCTAACCACCGCCGGCTGAGCGCCCACGCTGCCGATCACCAGAGGCTGTGTAACAGTGTGCGCGTGCCTTCGTATCTGCTGCGCGTCCAGCTCGAGGACCGGCCGGGCAGCCTCGGCGGACTGGCCGTGGCGCTCGGTTCGGTGGGCGCCGACATCCTGTCCCTCGACGTAGTCGAACGGGGTTCGGGAATTGCGATCGACGACCTCGTCGTCGAGCTGCCGCCCGGTGCGATGCCCGACATGCTGATCACCGCCGCCGAGAAGATCGACGGCGTCCGCGTCGATTCCGTCCGTCCGCACACCGGGCTGCTGGAGGCCCATCGCGAACTCGAGCTCATCGACCACGTGGCGGCGGCCTCCAATAAGAACAAGCTGCAGGTGCTCGTCGACGAGGCGCCCCGGGTGCTACGGGTCGGGTGGGCCTCGGTGGTCCGGCTGGCCGAATCCGGGCCGCACCGCGTCGTCGGCAGCGGGGGCGCACCCGAGACGAGAACGGCCGAAACGCCCTGGCTACCGCTGGAGCGTCCCGAAGCGCTGGACGCGACGGCCGACTGGGTGCCCGACCTGTGGCGCGAGATGAATACGACGCTGGCCGCCGCGCCCCTCGGTGACCCGCACACGGCGCTCGTGGTCGGGCGACCGGGCGGACCGCAGTTCCGGCCCTCGGAGATCGCGCGGCTGGGCTACCTGGCCGGGATTGTCGCGACGATTCTGCGCTGACCGGCGACCCAACCCAGCCTGTACCGTGAGCTGATATCCGCTTGACGCACCGCCGCAAACCGTACGGAAGGGCTCTGCGTGGACACGCTGCTAATCCTGGTCGCCATCATCTTGCTCGTCGCGGCAATCGTCGTGCTGGTCGTGGCGTTGCGCCGGCCGAAGAAGTCCGAAACCGACACCGGACGCCAAGACCCGCTGAAGTTCGCCGCGACCATGCCGCAATTCGGGCCGCGCCAACTCGGGCCAGGCGCGATCGTCTCCCACGGCGGGCTGGACTACGTCGTGCGCGGTTCGGTCACGCTGCGTCAGGGCCCATTCGTGTGGTGGGAGCACCTACTCGAAGGCGGTAGCGAACCGTTGTGGTTCAGCGTCGAAGAAGACGAGGGCCGCCTGGAACTGATGACGTGGCGGCGGCGCAAGGACGTCACGCAACAACCCAACGGCACCCTCGAGGTCGACGGGGTCTCCTACCGGCAGACCGAACGCGGTCGCGCCTCCTTCACGACCGAGGGCACCACCGGCCTGCCCGCGGGCGGCGAGATGGAATTCGTCGACTACGCCGACGCCGACGAGACGTCGTTTCTCGGGTTCGAGCGTTGGGCAGCGGATATGCCGTGGGAGGTTTCAGTCGGAACCCCGGTGCTTCCAGGCGAATTGACCGTATACCCGGCTCCACCACCCAACGCTTAGGAACGTCGTTGCCCCTGCACCACCTGGCCGTCAACCCGGCCGACGTTTCCGGGGCCGGGCTGCGCCTCGCGCTCAACGCCGCCGCGCCGACGCCACTGGCCGTCTGCCGGCTGACCCACCCCGACAGCGGCGAACTCGTGCTCGGGGTGCTCGGCGCCTCCCACATGGTCGCCGTCGAACACCCGAAACATGCTTTCTCGGAAGAGGTTTCGTGTACTGCCGAGGCCTCCACCGAGTTGCCGCACCGCGCCGTCGCCACCGGGTACCTGCTCGAATCGCGCCACGAGGCCCACGCCGAGAGCAGCTTTCGGGCGCTGGCGCAGCTGTTGCGTGCCCGGTGTGCACAGGAACCCGGATGGCTGGGCGGCGCGTTCCCCGGCGATGACGCCGCGTTGACGGCGTTGGCCGCCGAACCCGACTGCCACGGGTGGCGCTGGCGCACCTGGCACCTCTACCCGGACCCCGACGGCGGCGGCACCGTCGTGCACACGAGCAGTCGGTGGCGGCCATGAGCCGCACCGGCCTGTTCTGGCTGTCCGGCGGCCTCGCGCTCGGCGGGATCGTGTGCTTGATCATCGGCGTGTCGATGCTGCCCGACATCCGAACACATGTGGCCGAGACCTACCCGGCGTATTCGCACGGCGCACAGGCCACCAGCTACGAGTGCAACGGCTCACCCGCCGAGGTGGCCGACCGGCTGGCCGACTACAAGAGCCCGGAGGCGCGCGCCACCGACCGCGGTTCGGAGTACCTGCGCTACGACGACGACATCGTCATCGTCGGACCGGACGGCGCCCGCCCCTGCAGTATCCGCGTGGAAGACACCAACGCCCGATACAGCCACGGCGGTTTCATATTCCTGGGACCCGGTTTCTTTCCCGGGTCTCCGGCGGGCGGTGCGGGCGGCAGTCCTGGCGGCCCGGGTGGGTCGAAATGATGTGCGCACCAAGACCAATGAGTTAAGGAGAGCAGATGCCCCTCGACATGTATTCCGCCGCCGTCGAATTCGGAACGGTCAGCGGTGAAAACCTCGTGCAGAACGTCGTTGCCGCGGTGCTGTACTTCGCGATCGGCGTCGTCGTGCTGGCGGCCGGCTTCGTGATGGTCGACGCACTCACGCCGGGCAACCTGCGTCAGATGGTGTTCGTCGAGCGGCGACCCAACGCCGTCGCCGTCGCGTGCGGCATGTACGCCGCACTGGCGCTGGTGGTCGCCACCGCGATCATCGCCAGCTCCAGCGAATTGGGTCAGGGCCTGGTGGATGCCGCGGTGTACGGGCTGGTCGGGGTGGCGCTGCAGGGCCTGGCGCTCATCGTGCTCGAAATCGTGGTCCCCGGGCGCTTCCGCGACCTCATCGCCGATGAGCGTCTGCATCCCGCGGCCATCGCCACCGCCGTGACGTTGCTGGCCGTGGGAGGGGTGAACGCCGCCGCGCTGTCATGACGGCGACCGAGCATCCACCGGAGGCGGCGCCGCAGGTCGGGTCGACGACGCGGTGGCGCGCGCTGCTGCTCGCGGCGGTGGCGGCGTGCGCAGCGTGCGGACTGGTCTACGAACTGGCCCTGCTGACGCTGTCGGCGAGCCTGCACGGCGGCGGCATCGTCGCGATGTCGCTGATCGTCGCGGGCTATGTCGCCGCGCTCGGGGCCGGGGCGCTGCTGGTCAAGCCGCTGCTCGGCCGGGCGGCCATCACATTCATCGCCGTCGAGACGTTGTTGGCGGTGATCGGCGGGCTGTCGGCGGCCGCGCTGTATGTAGCGTTCGCGTTCGTCGGCGGTTCACTGTGGGTGCTCGTGGTCGGCACCCTGTTGATCGGCAGCCTGGTGGGCGCCGAGGTGCCGCTGTTGATGACCTTGCTGCAACGAGGCCGCATCTCCGGCGCCGCCGACACCGGGCGGGTGCTGGCCAACCTCAACGCCGCCGACTATCTGGGTGCGCTGATCGGTGGGCTGATCTGGCCGTTCATCCTGTTGCCGCAGCTGGGCATGATTCGCGGCGCCGCGGCCACCGGCGTCATCAACGTGGTGGCGGCCGCGGTGGTGGCGGTATTCCTGCTGCGCCGGATTGTCAGCGCACGCGAGTTCGCCACGGCGCTGGCTGTTTTGGCGACCGCACTGGCGGTGTTGGTGACGCTGCTGGTGCGCGCCGGCGACATCGAGACCTCGACACGGCAACGGCTGTATGCCGATCCGATCGTCGCGCTCGAACGCTCGCCATACCAGGAGATTGTGGTCACCCGCCGCGGCGATGACACAAGACTGTATCTCGATGGCGGGCTTCAGTTTTCGACCCGCGACGAGTACCGGTACACCGAGAGTCTGGTCTATCCCGCGCTCGGTGAAGGCGCGGATTCGGTGCTGATCCTCGGTGGCGGTGACGGCCTGGCAGCCCGGGAAGTGTTACGCCAGCCCGGGGTCGACACGATCGTGCAGGTGGAGTTGGATCCCGCGGTGGTCGAGATGGCCCGCACCACGCTGCGCGAGGCGAACGACGGCGCGCTCGACGATCCCCGGGTCGAGGTCGTCATCGACGACGCGATGCGGTGGCTGCGCGAGACCCCGCCCGACCGCCTACCGCCGGGCGGTTTCGGCGCGGTGATCGTGGATTTGCCCGACCCGGACACCCCGGCGCTGGGCCGGTTGTACTCGGTGGAGTTCTATGCGTTGATCAGCGGCGTGATGGCCGCCGACGGGCTGATGGCGGTGCAGGCCGGCAGCCCGTTCGCGACGCCGACGGCGTTCTGGCGCACGGTCTCCACGATCGGGGCGGCCGGCTACGCCGTCACGCCCTACCACGTGCATGTGCCGACGTTCGGCGACTGGGGCATGGTGTTGGCGCGCAACGGGTCGAGCGCGCCGACGCCGACGGTTCCCGCCGACGCTCCAGAGCTGAGGTATCTCGACCAGCACGTGCTCGACGCGGCAACGGTATTCGGCGGCGATGTCGGTCCGCAGTGGTTGGCGCCGTCGACGCTGGACCATCCGCGCATCGTCGACGATATCCGCAAGGGCTACCGGTGAGTCAGCCGCCGGCCGGCACCGGGTAGCGGTCGTTGACGTCGGCGTTGGAGTCTTTGCGCGCGCAGTGTGCGCAGCAGAAGATCGCGTCGGGTGTTTCGATGCCGTGGCCCAGGATGCGGCAGCCACAGTGTGCACATTCGGGCGCCAACCGCGAGGCGGCGCATTCGATGCTGTCGAAGGTTGCGCTCTTACCGTCGCCCCACGTCACGGTGAACGCCTTGTCGTACTCGTTGCCACAGGTATCGCAGATTGCCATCAGAACTCCTTGTCACTCGTCCATTCGGGTGCCCGGTGGGCGAGGGTGACAAACGCACGGGCCTCTACTTCACCGCGCCGAGATGGACGAATTGGCGAAAATTACTCGCACCGTCCCGCCTAAATGTTCCTCTCGGAGGTTATAAGCCGTCGGGGCCGGTTTCCAGCAGCCGGCGAAAGCCATCCTCGTCGAGGATCGGCACACCGAGTTCGACGGCCTTGTCGTACTTGGACCCGGGTGAATCGCCGGCCACCACATAGGCGGTCTTCTTCGACACCGAACCGGCCGCCTTGCCGCCGCGCGCGACGATGGCTTCCTTGGCGTCGTCGCGGGAGAACCCCGCCAGCGATCCGGTGACGACGATCGAAAGACCCTCGAGGTGGCGTTCGATGCTCTCGTCGCGTTCGTCGGCCATCCGCACCCCCGCAGCGCGCCACTTGTCGACGATCGCGCGATGCCAGTCGACCGTGAACCATTCGGTGACTGCCGCGGCGATCGTCGGGCCGACACCCTCGACCGCTGCCAGCCGGTCCTCGGAGGCCTCGATGATCGCCTCCAGGCTGCCGAACTCGGTGGCCAGCGCGCGCGCCGCCGTCGGGCCCACATGGCGGATGGACAGCGCGACCAAAATCCGCCACAGCGGACGGGTTTTGGCATCGTGCAGGTTGACCAGCAGCCGCTTGCCGTTGGCCGACAAGTTGCCGTCCTTGGTGCGGAACAGGTCTGTGCGCAGCAAGTCTTCGCTGCCGAGCGTGAACAGGTCACCCTCGTCGGTGATGACACCGCTGGTGAGCAGCGCGACGGCCGCTTCGTAACCCAGGCCCTCGATGTCGAGCGCGCCGCGGCCGGCCAGGTGAAACACCCGCTCGCGCAGTTGCGCCGGACAGGACCGGGTGTTCGGGCAGCGGATGTCGGCGTCGCCTTCTTTGGCCGGCGCCAGCGTGGTGTCGCACTCCGGACACGTTGTGGGCATGACGAACTCGCGCTCGGAGCCGTCGCGCAGATCCACGACGGGTCCCAGCACCTCCGGGATCACGTCGCCGGCCTTGCGGATCATCACGGTGTCCCCGATCAGCACGCCCTTGCGGTTGACCTCCGAGGCGTTGTGCAGCGTGGCCTGGCTGACCGTGGAACCGGCGATCTTGACCGGTTCCATCTCGGCGTACGGCGTCACCCGGCCGGTGCGACCCACGTTGACCTTGATGTCGAGCAGCTTGGTCTGGGCCTCCTCGGGCGGGTACTTGTAGGCGATCGCCCAGCGCGGTGCCCGCGACGTCGACCCGAGCCGGCGTTGCAGCGCCACCTCGTCGACTTTGACCACCACACCGTCGATTTCGTGCTCGACCTCGTGGCGATGTTCGCCCCAGTAGGCGATGCGCTCGGTGACGGCCTCCATCCCCTGCACCCGGGCGGTGTGCTCCGAATCCGGCAGGCCCCACGCCCGCAGCGCGCGATATGCCTCGTACAGCGAGTCCGGGCGGAAGCCCTCGGCGCGGCCGATACCGTGGCAGATCATCCGCAGTTTGCGGCGCGCGGTGACGGCCGGGTTCTTCTGCCGCAGCGATCCGGCCGCGCTGTTGCGGGGGTTCGCGAACGGCGGCTTGCCCTCGGCGACCAGTCCGGCGTTGAGTTCTTCGAAGTCGGTCACCCGGAAGAACACCTCGCCGCGTACTTCCAGCACCTTGGGTAGCGGGAATTCCTTGGTGGCGGTGAGCTTTTGGGGAACGTTGTCGATGGTGCGGGCGTTGAGCGTGACATCCTCGCCGGTGCGTCCGTCGCCCCGGGTTGCCGCGCGCTCCAGCCGGCCGTCGCGGTACACCAGCGACAGCGCCACCCCGTCGATCTTGAGCTCGCACAAAAAGTGCGCGTCTTGGGCGGCTTGGGGGCCGATCTCCTCCTTGATGCGCGCGGCCCACGCGGCCAGTTCCTCAGGGGTGAACGCGTTGTCCAGGCTGAGCATCCGCTCCAGGTGCTCGGCAGCGGTGAAGTCGGTCGCGAAGCCAGCGCCGCCGACCAACTGCGTCGGCGAGTCGGGGGTGCGCAGCTCGGGATGCTCGTCCTCGAGCGCCTCCAGTTCCCGCAGCAGCTTGTCGAAGTCGGCGTCCGAGATGATCGGCGCGTCGCGCACGTAGTAGCGGAACTGATGCTCGCGCACCTCGTCGGCCAGTTCCTGCCAGCGGCGTCGCACGTCGGCGTCGGGGGCGTCCTCGACCTGTTCGGCCAGCGTCGTCTCGGGATCCGGCGTTGCCTCGGAACTCACCCTCGCAGGCTAATGCAGGCGGCCGACATGCCCGCACCCCTCCGTCGCAGCGCGCGGGCTCAACCGTGGTCTTCCGGACCGACGTTTTGGCAGGTTTGCGGCCGCGAAATCGACCATTGCGTCGGTTTGACGTCACGCCTCGGCCCGAAGGAGCGGGCCCGCCGCTACCCTGTCGGGCATGCCGCACCCGATCATGTTCCACGACGATGACCTCGGGCTGGCGCAGGTGCGCGAGATCGCGTTGAGCTTCCCCGAGGCGTTCGAGAAGATCTCCTGGGGCCGGCCGGTGTTCTGCGCACCGAAGATCTTCGCGATGTACGGCGGCAACGCCAAGACCGGCACCAAGGGCGAGTACCTCCGATACCCCCACTCCATCCTGGTCAAGGTCGACGAAAGCGACCGGCGCGCGCTCGAGCAGGACGCTCGCTTCTACTACCCCGCCTACATGGGGCCGTCGGGGTGGCTCGGGCTGGATCTGACCGCGAACCCGAAGATCGACTGGGGCGAGGTGCGTGAGCTGATCGACGCGTCGTTCCGATTGGTAGCTCCGAAGAAGCTCGTCAAACGCCTCGACGTAGGGTGAGCGGGTAAGCGGCGGACCATCATCCGATCGGAGGCGTCTTGAGTTTCGCCAGTCCCTTTCCCGAAGTCGACATTCCGTCCACGAGCGTCTACGACTTCCTGTTCGGCGATATCGCCGAGGATGACCTCGACCGGATCGCCCTGATCGACGCCAAGTCCGGCCGCGAGACCAGCTACCGCGAGATGATCGGCCGCGTCGACGCGTTCGCCGGCGCACTGGCCGGGCGCGGGATCGGCGTCGGCGACGTCGTCGCGCTGCTTTCGCCGAACAGTTCCGGGTTCGCCGTGGCGTTTCACGGCATCCTGCGTGCCGGGGCGACGGCCACCACCGTCAATGCGCTGTTCACCGCCAAGGACATCGCCAAGCAGTTGACCGATTCGAAGGCCAAGATGCTGGTCACCGTGACGCCGCTGCTGGCGCAGGCGCAAGAGGCCGCCCGGGCCGTCGGGCTGGCCAATGAGAACCTCATCGTGCTCGACGGGGACGGTGTCGCCGCCACCGGACATCCCAACGCCGCCGATCTGATGGACCCAGGCCTGTCGGCGCCCGACGTCAGCTTCGCGCCGTCGACGCATCTAGCGGTGCTGCCCTACAGTTCGGGAACCACCGGCAACCCCAAAGGCGTGATGCTCACGCACCGCAACCTGGTGGCCAACGTCGCGCAGATCCGGCCGTTGCACGGCATGGTCCCCGACGACACCATCCTGGCGGTGCTGCCGTTCTTCCACATCTACGGAATGACGGTGCTGCTCAACGCCGCACTGCATGCACGCGCCCGGCTGGTGATCATGGGCAGCTTCGACCTCGAGGCCTTCCTGTCCAACATCGCCACCTACAAGTGCACGATCGTGTTCATCGCGCCGCCGGTGGCCGTGGCGCTGGCCAAGCACCCGATGGTCGACGAGTACGACCTGTCCTCGCTGAACACCGTGATGTCGGGCGCCGCACCGCTGGACGCCGATCTCGGCCACGCCGTCGCCAACCGGTTGGGCTGCACCGTCGTTCAGGGCTACGGGATGAGCGAGCTCAGCCCGGTCAGCCACATCACCCCGTTCGACGGCGGCCGCCAGGAGATGGGCATGGTCGCGCCGCTGAGCTCGGTGGGCTGGACGGTGTCCAACGCCGCCTCCAAGCTCGTCGACCCCGAGACCGACGACGAGATCGTCGCGCCCGCAGAGGGTCTGAGCCCAACCGGCGAGCTCTGGTTCAAGGGGCCCAACGTGATGGCGGGCTACCTCGACAACGAGGCGGCCACCCGGGAAACCATCGACGACGAAGGGTGGTTGCACACCGGCGATCTGGCGCAGATCGACGCCGACGGGTGCGTGTACATCGTCGACCGGCTCAAGGAGCTGATCAAGTACAAGGGCTATCAGGTGCCGCCCGCCGAACTCGAGGCGGTGCTGCTTGGTCATCCGGGCGTCGCCGACGCGGCGGTGGTCGGGGTGCCCGACGCCGACGGTGAAGAAGTACCAAAGGCGTTCGTGGTCAAGCAATCTGGTGCACAGCTGACCGAGGACGAGGTGATGGAGTTCGTCGCCGGTCAGGTCGCGCCGTACAAGAAGGTGCGTCAGGTGGCGTTCATCGACGCGATCCCCAAGTCGGCGTCGGGCAAGATTCTGCGCAAGGATCTGCGGGGCTGAACTCAGGGGCGGTGTATCCGGTCGGCCGTCTGCGCGGCGCGCGCCTGCCGGTAACCCAACGCGGCACCGGCGGCGGGGATCAGCAGCAGCCCGACCAGACCCCACAACGACTTCCAGTCGGTCGTCGGCGCGACCGGGAGATGACGCGGCATGGCCGGCGGTGCGGAGAAATGATGCAGCCACCTCGGCGGCTCGGGTGGTGGGGGCGGCGGTGCGACCGGAGCGGGCGCGGGCGGCGCGACGGCAGGGGCCGGCGTGGGGCCCTGCCAACGCGGCGCCGGATCGGTGCTCTGGAGGCCGGGTTCGCGGCCGTTGCCGACGATCACCCGGGGCGCCTCGAATGTGTTCGCCGGTCCGGCGCCCGGTTCGGAGCCATCCGTGCCGGTGGCGCCAGTCTCGGGTGCCGGGATGACCGGGGCCGGCGCCTCGACGGGCGGGCTGCTGGCGATGGCCGAACGCTCGCTGATCGCAGGCGGGTTCGCGCGGGGCGGCTCCTCGCTGACCGGAGCGCGGGCAGCCACGCCGGCCGGTGCGTTCGGTGCCGCCTGCTGAGGTAGTTCGCGCCCGGAGCCGACGCGGGACTGGGGGCCGTCACTGCCGGCGCGGTTCCAGCCGCCGTTGTTGTCGCGGTCGTCGCCTCGGCGTCCCCGGTCGAAGTCGTGGCGATCGCCGCGGTGGTTGTGGTTGCTCTTCGAGTCGCCGCGGTCGGCGCTGGATCCGCGATCCGAGCCGCCGCCGCGCGAACCGCCCGGATCCGCGGTGACCATCGCCATACCGGGGCCGCCGACTAGGAGAAACAGCGATACGACACCGACGACCGCCGCCCCGCGCGGGTTTAGTCGGGCCACAATTGCTCTCCTGCGACTGGCAAAGACGATTCGGCGCTGAACCATCATGATTGTCGCACGCGGGAATAGTGAACATCGGCGATCCCGCCGAAGGCACGCAAATTGTCAGACGTGCTCACTATTCATCTTCGACGTAAGCGCGCAATCGGTCGATTGCACGATCCCAGCGACGCGACAAGTTCGTCAGGTACTCGCTGGCTTCGGTCAGCGGCTCGGGCTGGATTCGCCAAATGCGTTCCCGGCCACGACGCTGACTGCTCACCAGGCCGACGGTTTCGAGCAGCACGAGGTGCTTGGTGGCGGCCTGCCGGGTAACCGGCACCACCTGCGTCACTTCGGTCGTCGAGCAGGGCCCGCCGTCGCACAGCCGGGTGAGAATGCGTAGCCGGTTCGCGTCGCCCAACGCATCGAACACCGGTGCCCGCTCGACGAGGGCCGAGGCGCTCACACCGTCTCGCTCATCGTGACGTACCTGCGCACGAGTTCGGTTTGCGTCGCCCATCCCGTGCTGTTGTCTTCGAACGCCGACGCTCGACGATCGGCGGGTATGGCATCGAAGCCGGATTCGACGATGCGCAACAGCACACCGTCAGCGGTCTCCTGCAGCGTGAACTCGACAAGCGTGGTGGGCCCGTCCTCGCCGTCTTCGAGGACGTACGGGCGCCAGCGATAGGCCAGTCGCCACGGTGGTTCGACCGCGACGATCCACCAGGTCTCCGCGATACCCGCATACGTCTCTTGGCTTTTGGCGACGTCCTCGTCGACCGCCGTCGGCGTCATGACCCCGGTGACCGCGGCGCCTTCGACGAATGGCCCGTCGAAACGGACGCCGAACCACTGGCCGAACTCGCCAGCGTCGCTGATGGCCCGCCAGACCCGTTCAAGCGGAGCCTTCAGCACGATTTGCTTATCGATTCGATCTGAACTCATTCGCAACCTCCTGGTTGCCTATGACATTAACGGGCGGATAGGAAATGCGCAACCCTCCGGTTGCGTTTTGTTCAGACCGCGTCCGGATCATCCGCGAACGCGTCGGCGACCTCTTGCGCCAACTCGACGGCGGTGCGCGCCCACTGCGGTGTGGCCCCAGCGAGCCCACAGGCCGGGGTGATGCCGATCCGGTCGCGCAGCATCGATCGGCGTAGCCCGACCCGATCGGTGACAGCGGCGGCGGCCTTGGCGATCTCCTCGGCAGCCGGGCGGACCGCCGGAGCCACGACGGGGACGACGCCCAGCAGCACCGTGCGACCGGATTCCACGAACTCGCCGATCCCGTCCAGATCAGCGGCGGTCGGCGTGGTGACGTCAACCGAAATAGTCGCAATTGCGGTGCGCTGCAAGAGGTTCCAGGGCACCTGCGAGGCGCAGCTGTGCAGCATCACGTCGGCGCCGACGGTGGCCGCGCAGTCGTCAAGCAGCTCGATCGCGACCGATTCGTCGACCGGGTGCACGGGTGTCATGCTGGTCACCCCGGTGAGCCTGCCGTCGAGGGCGTCGGTCAACAGTGGTTCGTCGAACTGCACGACGACGGCGGCCTCCAGCCGCCGGGCCAGCTGCGCAATGTGCACGGCCATCCCCTCGCCAAGCGACGCCGCCAGATCGCGCAGCGCACCGCGGTCGGTGATGGCGCGGTGGCCGTTGGCGAGCTCGAGTCGAGCCGCCAGCGTGATCGGCCCGGGCGCCTGCACTTTGACCGTCCGCGATCCGCCGCGTAGACCCGCCTTCTCCCACGCCTCCTCGAAGGCGTCGATGTCTTCGTCGAGCAGGCTCATCGACCGCCGGGCCACGGCACTGCGGCCCGAGGCGATGCGGTAGCCGCGCGGCATGGTGTCGATGCCGATGTCGACCAGCAGCGCGCCCGCACGTCCGATCATGTCGGCGCCTACGCCGCGGGCCGGTAACTCGGCCAGGTGCGGCAGCGTGTGCAGTTCGCCGACGATCACCTCGGCGGCCTGGCGCGCCGATATTCCAGGCCAGGATCCGATTCCTGTCGCGGCCGCGAAAACGCTCATTCGTTTGACAGTATGCGATCGGGCTAACCTCGTTTCTCAACGGCTGGGAGGAAGGCCATGCGGGTAGCGGCGGGACCGGCGGTCCTGTGGTGTGCAGCGGCCCTGTTGGCCGCGGGCTGCACGCAGGCGATCAGCGGTAGCGCCGTGCGGGCGGTACCGGGCATCGATGACGATTCGTTGTCCCCGTTGGACGTCGACACGATCATGCTCGACCAGGCGCAGATGCGCGCCATCACCGGAGCCGGCGACGACCTCACCGTCATTCCGACGATGGACGGCAAGGTCCCCGTCGACATCGATCAGTTCGCCGAATCAACACCGCCGCAGTGCCGATGGGTGTTCGCCGAGACCCAGACCTTCGGCCCTGACATCGAAGAGTTCCACAAGACGACGTTTCAGCATCCGCCCGGCGGGGGGCTGATCTCGCAGGGCGCGGCCGCCTACCGCGATCCCGACACCGCGCGCCGGGCCTTCGACGATCTGGTCGCGCGCGCAGACGATTGTCGGACAACACCGTTGGGACCGATGTTCGTCGGCGAGGCCACGATCGGAGCCGATTCACTACAGACCCGCACCGACAACGGGTGCGGACGGGAGTACCGCATCAAAAACGTCGTGCTGGTCGAGGTGACGGCGTGCAGGTTTCCCGATTCGGTGCCCACCATCGTGATGGCCAACATCCTGGACAAGGTCCCGAATTAGTTTCGCAGGTGCGCGACGCAGAGATCCGGTTCGACCAAGGGGTCCAGGCTGTCGATGGCCAACGGTGACTGCATCGCGGTCAACGCTCCCTGCATCAGCCCGAGGTGTAGCGCGCAGACCACGGGCTGGTGGCGGTCGGCCACCTCGAGGAACGGGCAGTGCCGCAACCTGATGTCTCGAACGACCCGGCCCGTCGGCTGCTCAGGACGAAACCCCGTCTCGGCCAGCACATCGACCAGGTCGTCGACGGCCTGCCGCGCAGACGACGCCCGTTGCGTCCGGCCCTTGGCCAACGTCGCACCCCACGATCGGCCCAAACGGGTGCCGTCGAGTACCGGGTCGGGCGCGTGGGCTGCGAAGTAGTCCGTCATCGCCGCCGCCAACAGGAAATAGTTCGTCGGCCCGGCCGGGTCCATCCTGCGGGTGGCGCGGTACCGGGCCGGCGGGCGACCCCGTGTCGCCGCCCGATCGGCAACCTGCTCGACGAGGCCGTTCCTTCCCAACGCATCGACGTGGAACCGAATCGTGTTGGGGTGCACTCCGATTTCGCCTGCCAAGCTGGCGATGCTGCGCGCCTCGGCGGAGTTGCGCAACGCGTCGAGTATGCGATCGCGCCGCCGCCGACGCATCACTCCCCCTGGGGCGGAAGGTTCGTCACCAGTTCGGTGTCGGCGTCGATGGGGCCCAGCTTTGCCGCGCCGCCGGGCGAACCGAGCGGCTCGCTGCGCCCCGGTAGCGTCTCGGTGAAGAATCTGGCGTTGTCCTCGGTGTAGGGCTGCAGATCCTCGGGCAGGTCGTCCTCGTAGTAGATCGCCTCCACCGGGCACACCGGTTCGCAGGCACCGCAGTCGACACATTCGTCAGGGTGGATGTAGAGCATGCGGCCGCCCTCGTAGATGCAGTCCACTGGGCACTCTTCTACGCAGGCGCGGTCTTTGACGTCCACACAGGGCTGACCGATTACGTACGTCATGACCCGCACATTACTACAACTAGAAGTTGTAATAAACCCCTCGCCCCAGGGGTTTATTTAGAGGACTATAGTCATTTAAATAAGGCACTTGGCGAAGAGGGGACGACTATGCGCCCGATCGTTGAAACAGCTTGCGGCACAGCGCGTGACGGCTCATGAGCGTCCTTGGTGAGCTCGTCCCCACCCGACCTTCCCCGCCCACCCGAGCTGTGCGCGGCTCGTTGGTTTACAAGCTGCTGACCACCACCGATCCCAAGGTCCTCGGGATCATGTACATCGCGACGTCGATCGCCTTCTTCATGGCCGGCGGGCTGATGGCGCTGCTGATGCGCACCGAGCTGACGGCACCCGGCCTGCAGTTCTTGTCCAACGAGCAGTACAACCAGCTGTTCACCATGCACGGCACGATCATGCTGCTGTTGTATGCGACACCCGTCGTGTTCGGATTCGCCAACTGCATCCTCCCGCTGCAGGTCGGCGCACCCGACGTGGCCTTCCCGCGGCTCAACGCGTTCAGCTACTGGCTCTACCTGTTCGGCGCCCTGATCACCGTGTCGGGCTTCCTCACCCCCAGCGGCGCAGCCGATTTCGGTTGGACCGGCTATGTGCCGTTGAGCGGCGCCATCCACTCCCCGGGCGCCGGTGGTGACCTGTGGATCTTCGGGCTCGGGTTGGCCGGCCTTGGCACCATCCTGGGCGCGGTCAACATGATCACGACGGTGGTGTGCATGCGCGCCCCCGGCATGACGATGTTCCGGATGCCGGTGTTCACCTGGAACATCCTGGTCACCTCGATACTGGTGCTCATGGTCTTTCCGCTGCTGACCGCGGCGCTGTTCGCCCTGGCCTACGACCGCCATCTCGGCGCGCACGTCTACGACCCGGCCAATGGCGGCGTCATCCTCTGGCAGCACCTGTTCTGGTTCTTCGGCCACCCCGAGGTCTACATCGTCGCGATCCCCTTCTTCGGCATCGTCACCGAGATCTTCCCGGTGTTCTCCCGTAAACCGGTCTTCGGCTACACCACGCTGATCTATGCCACCGTCGGTATCGCGGCGTTGTCCACCGCCGTCTGGGCGCACCACATGTTCGCCACCGGCGCGGTGCTGCTGCCGTTCTTCTCCTTCATGTCCTATCTGATCGCGGTGCCGACGGGCATCAAGTTCTTCAACTGGATCGGCACGATGTGGAGGGGTCAGTTGACGTTTGAGTCACCGATGCTGTTCTCGGTCGGCTTCCTGCTCACGTTTTTGCTCGGCGGCCTATCCGGGGTGATGCTGGCCAGCCCGCCGCTGGACTTCCACGTCACCGACACCTACTTCCTCGTGGCGCACTTCCACTACGTGCTGTTCGGCACCATCGTGTTCGCCACCTATGCCGGCATCTACTTCTGGTTTCCCAAGATGACCGGGCGAATGCTCGACGAGCGGCTGGGCAAGCTGCACTTCTGGCTAACGTTCATCGGTTTCCACACCACGTTTTTGGTGCAGCACTGGCTCGGCAACGAGGGCATGCCGCGCCGCTACGCCGACTACCTGCCCACCGACGGCTTCACCACACTCAACGTCGTGTCCACGATCGGCGCGTTCACCCTCGGGGTCTCGATGCTGCCGTTCATGTGGAACATCTTCAAGAGCTGGCGCTATGGCGAACCGGTTCTGGTGGATGACCCGTGGGGCTACGGCAACTCGCTGGAATGGGCCACGACATGCCCGCCGCCGCGGCACAACTTTACCGAACTACCGCGCATCCGCTCCGAGCGGCCCGCCTTCGAACTGCACTATCCCCATATGGTGCAGCGCATTCGCGCCGAGGCCCACATTCACAACCACGCATTGACGCCGCACTGAGGTCAGCGGTCAAATCAGGTATTCGACCACCCGGGAGACCAATACGAAGGCCAGCGCGATCAGCGCACCGACCTTGACCAGCTCCAGGCCGACGTAGACGTAGTGCATGTTCGAGCGGGGCAGCGTCTCACCGGCGAGTACCCGGTTCGAGCGCTTTGTCAGCGGCGGGCGCACGACGACCACCTGTACGGCCAGCACCGCCGCTGCCACCAGCACCAGGATCAACACAGCCGTCGAGGGCTTGGCAATCAGGGTGGCCGCCAAAAGCACGACGGCAAGCACGATTTCGACACCGTTGAGGGCTTTGAACACGCGACGGCCGATGCCGAGCCCGATCGGCAGCGTCACGCCGGGCGCCCCGAACTTCAGCGGTGCTTCGATAAACGATATGGCCAGCACCATGCCGAGCCACAGCGTCGGCACGAGCAGTTGCACGTATCCAGCAGGTTCAGTCATTTGACACCACCCTTGCCAGGCAGAGCTCGGGCTCGACGAACGGCTCGAGCTCCGCGGACAGCGCTGTATCGCGAACCAGTCCCGCCAACACCCCGCGGTGAAGGCCGCAACCGACTTCGGGGTGCGACCGCGCCAGTTCACGTATCGGGCAGGCATGCAGCCTGATGACCCGCTCACGCCCCTGACGCGATCGCTCCGGCGCGAGGAGCTCGGGCGCAAAGCCCATCCGGGCAAAGACTTCGGCTGCCGCAACAGCCCGGCGCTCGAGCGCATCACCGACCGCCTCGCCCGACCCGGCATCGTCCTCGGGCGCCGCACACATTCGGTCCACCCAGCGTCGCCCAACACGCTCGGCCCGCTCGCGGCGGCCCTCCTCGGTTCTGCCGAGTTCCAGCGCCAGCACCTCGGCGAGAACCCGGTAGTCCAGGCGCTCCTGCACCGCCAGGTAGCCGGTGCGCGGCCGACCGGCCCCGGCGCGGGGCAACCGCGTGCGCACGATCGCCTGCTCGTCACACAGCGCGTCCAGATGAAAGCGCACGGTCGTCACGTGCAGGCCCATTTGCGATGCGATTGCGGCGGCGTCCACGGCACCGTCATGCTTGCGCACCAACGCCAGCACTCGTTCCCGTTGCCGATTGCGCGGCAACCGATCTCGTGGTGGCCGGGCCGCGGCTACTTGGGCTTCGTCGTCCACTCGGCGGCCTCCGCTCCCACATTTAACGGATGTGACTCATTTATATTAGCCGTTATCCGGGGGCGGAACCACCGTCTGTGGTTCAGCGACGAATGGTCGCGCTCGCGATGACCTCGTCACCCTGCGGGTCGGGGCGATACAGCACCATGGTCTGGCCCGGGGCCACCCCGCGCAGTGGAGCGCGCAGGTCGACCACCAACTGTTCGTCGCTCAGTTGCGCCACACCGTCGGCGATCCCGCCGTGGGCACGCACCTGTACGACGCACTCCACCGGTCCTGTCGGCGCGACGCCCGAGGTGAACACGGGGCGTTCGCCGGTCAGCGTCCAGATGTCCAGTTCCTCGGCGGCGCCGACGTACACGGTGCTCGTTTCGGCATCGATTCCGGTGACATAACGCGGCCGACCGTCGGGGCCGGGGCCGGCGATGCCTAGCCCCTTGCGCTGTCCGACGGTGAAGCCGTGCACACCGTCGTGTTCGGCCAGGATCGTACCGCCGGTGTCGACCACGGCCCCCCTGCGCACGCCGATGCGGGCGCCGAGGAACGCGCGGGTGTCCCCGGACGGAATGAAGCAGATGTCGTGGCTGTCGGGCTTATCAGCCACCGCCAGGCCGCGACGCGCGGCTTCCTCGCGGATCTGGGCCTTAGGGGTGTCGCCGATCGGGAACAGGGCGTGGCGCAACTGTTCGGCGGTCAGCACGCCCAGCACGTAGGACTGGTCCTTGTCACGGTCCACCGCGCGACGCAGCCGACCGTCGACCAGGCGCGCGTAGTGGCCGGTGGCCACCGCGTCGAAACCCAGCGCCAACGCACGCGCCGCCAACGCGGAGAACTTGATGCGTTCGTTGCACCGCACACATGGGTTTGGCGTCTCACCGCGCGCATATGACGACACGAAGTCGTCGACCACGTCCTCGGCGAAGCGGTCGGCGAAATCCCATACGTAGAACGGGATGTCGAGCACATCGGCGACGCGTCGGGCATCGCCGGCGTCTTCCTTCGAGCAGCACCCCCGCGACCCCGTGCGTAACGTACCGGGCGCTGCCGACAGGGCCAGATGCACGCCGACGACGTCGTGGCCGGCGTCGACCATCCGGGCGGCGGCGACCGAGGAGTCGACACCACCGCTCATCGCCACGAGGACCCGCATCATCGTCTACTCTTCGCGCAAGCGCTCATCGGAAGTCCACCGCTCCCGAACTCGCCAGCACCGCCTGACGGGCGCGCTCTACGGCGGCGGGTAGGACCGCAAGCGCGGCCTCGACGTCGGCGTCGGTGCTGGTGTGCCCCAGCGAGAACCGCAGTGATCCCCTGGCGTGGGCGGGGTCGGTGCCCATCGCGATCAGGACGTGCGACGGCTGCGCCACCCCCGCGGTGCACGCCGAACCCGTCGAGCACTCGATTCCCCTGGCGTCCAACAGCATCAACAGCGAGTCGCCTTCGCAGCCGCGGAAGGTGAAGTGGGTGTTGCCCGGCAGCCGGCCCGACCCGACGGCTCCGTTGAGATGCACATCGTCAATGCTGGACAACACGCCGTCGATCAATCGGTCGCGCAGTCGCGTCACCCGGGCGCTGTGGGCTTCCAGGCCCTCCACGGCCACCTTGGCGGCCGCTGCCATCGCCACTGCGCCTGCGACATGGGGTGTGCCCGAACGGACATCGCGTTCCTGGCCGCCGCCGTGCAGCAGCGGCACACAGGCGGTGTCGCGGCGCAGCAACAACGCTCCGACACCGGTGGGCCCGCCGAACTTATGTGCGGTGACGCTCATCGCCGACAGGCCGCTCGACGCGAAGTCGACCGGGATCTGGCCGACGGCCTGCACGGCGTCGCTGTGCATCGGCACGTCGAATTCGGCTGCGACGGCCGCCAGTTCGGGGGCCGGCAGAATCGTGCCGACTTCGTTGTTGGCCCACATGGCCGACACCAGGGCGACGTCGTCGTGGCGCTGCAACACCTCGCGCAGCGCGGCCGGCGTCACCGAACCGTCCGGCTGCACAGGAAGCCAGCTCACCTCGGCGCCTTCGTGCTCGACGAGCCACTGCACCGCGTCCAGCACCGCATGATGTTCGACCGGGGTGGTTATGATGCGGCGGCGTCGGGGTTCGGCGTCGCGGCGGGCCCAGTAGATGCCCTTGACGGCGAGGTTGTCGCTCTCGGTGCCGCCCGCGGTGAAGATCACCTCCGACGGCCGCGCGCCCAGCAGGTGGGCCAGCGCCTCGCGGGCCTCCTCCATCCGGCGGCGCGCCGCGCGGCCGGTGCCGTGTAGCGAAGATGCGTTGCCGACGGTGCCCAGCACGGCCGTCATCGCCTCGATGGCAGCGGGGTGCATCGGGGTGGTGGCGGCGTGATCGAGGTAGACCGGCCCTGCTGAGCCCCTCGGGCGCGAAGTCGGCGAGGTCATAACCGTTCAAGTCTAGCGGCCGGGTCCGCATGGTCCCGGTGCCGCGGTCAGGCCGCCAACGCGTGCGCTCCGCCGCGGCGGGCCCGGCCGCCACGCACCGCGGATTCGCAGCGGGCGGCGAGCTCACGGCGGTCGCCGCCCGGCAACTGCAGCGACGCGACCTGCACCCGCACGATCGTGCGCTGCGCGGTCATCAGCCGGCGGATCGACGCGAGCAGGCTGTCGTCGCCGATGTAGGCGGCGGTGGTCGACGGCCGGCCGTCGCGGTGGTGGTAGCTCAGCCGCAGCGGTTGGACCGGCCTGCCCGCGTCGACGGCGGCCTGAAACATCGCGGGCCGAAACGGGCCGTGCGCCAGCCCGCACCAGGTGGTGCCCTCGGGAAACGCGACGACGGTGTGCCCGGCGCGCAGCCGGGCGGCGACGGTATCGACGACGGTGGGCAGCCTCCGCAGGTTGGCCCGCTCGATCGGGATGACCTTCACCAGCCGGGCCAGCAGTCCCAGACCCGGCCAGCTGATCAGTTCCGATTTGGCGACGAAGCGGCCGGGCAGCACCGCACCGATCGCCAACACGTCAACCCACGACACGTGCCCGCTGACCACCAGCACACCGGGCAGGTTGCGAATCGGCCCGCCCGACACCGTGATTCGCACACCGAGGCAGCGCAACATCAGCCGGCAGTAGCTGCGCTGGACGCGGGATCTGCCCGGCACGGGCGTCGCGATCAGCGGCGTCGCCGACAACAGCACCAGCGCCAGCATGACGCGCACCGCGATACGCCACGCGACCACCACACGGTGACCGGGCGTCGTCGCGCCGGCGTCGACGCAGCCGGCGTCGCACGTCGCCTGCGGTAGCCACGGGCTGGTCACGACGCGATCCCGCCGGCCGCTTGCACCGATCTGAGCCGGCGCAGATAGCGAGTGTCGGCGTGGCGTTTGTCCAGCAGCGCCGGGAAATCGCCCACCCCGAAGTCGGGGTCGTGGGCGGGCTCCCCGCATATCTGCGCGCCCAGGCGCAGGTAGCCGCGCATCAGCGCCGGGACGTTGACCTTGACGGGCGGGTCGATGTCGTCGAGGCCCCTACCGTCGACGATCACCGGTCGGTACGGGTGCACGGTGTACGTCGCCGGGGCGGCGTGTCGGCGCCGCACGAAGTCGCGCACCCCGCGGATCTGCCGCCCGGGGACGGCGTCGTCGGCGCCGTGGATCGGCACCGACACGCAGCCGGTCACGTAGTCGTAGCCGCAGCGGTCCAGGTAGGCCAGGATGCCAGCCCACATCAGCAGCACCACCGCGCCGTTGCGGTGATCCGCACGCACCACCGCGCGGCCCATCTCCACCAGGTGGGGCCGCAGTGAGTCGAGCCCGCGCACGTCGAATTCGGTTGCGGTGTACCGCCCTTTCGCGGCGATGGCCGCTGGCGGAGGCAGCATTCGGTAACAGCCGACCAGCTCCCCGGAGGCGTCGTCGCGGACCAGCAGGTGGTCACAGAACTCGTCGAACCGGTCGGCGTCGGTCGCGGTATTGAGTTGGAAGCCGGGTTCGGTGCTGAACACATCGTGGCGCAGCCGCTGCGCGGCTTCGATCTGCACTGCGTCGGTGGACAACAGCAGGGTGTAGCGCGGAGCGGCAACGGTGCCGGCCTGGCCGGCGGGGATGAGGACAGCAGCAGTGCTCATGGCTGCACGGTCGCGCCGCCGCATCTCCGGACGGCATCGCGCACGTGACGTGTCGGTGAGCGCTAGGTGACGAGTTGCCGTTTCATCGGTTGGCCATCGAGTCGGCGAAGCGGATCTGCGTGATGACGGCGTCGTCGCCGGTGACCAGGCTGTGGTGATCGACCGGGGTGCCGAAGTAGGTGGCCTGCGAGTCCACGACGACGGGCCGGTCGTCGCCTTTGGCGCGCAACACCGACCTGGCCATCTCGGCGAACGACATCTTGTCGGGTCCGCCGATGTTGACGTAGCCGTTGCGGGCCGGCGCCGCGGCCACCCCGGCCACCTGCGCGGCGACGTCGTCGGCTGCGATCGGCTGGATCATGCCGTCGGGGGCGCGCACCTGACCGTCGATCGTCAGCGATTCGGTGATGGCCTCGGCGAACTCCTGGAACTGCGTGGCCCGCACGATCGTGTAGGGCAGTCCCGATTCGCGCAGGATCCTCTCCTGGACCACTTTGGCCCGCATGTAGCCGCTTTCGGGCAGCCCGTCGGCGCCGACGATCGACAATGCCACATAGTGGTCGACGCCGGCTTGGGCGGCGGCCCGCACCAGGTTGGTGGTCGAGGTGGTGAAGAACTGCATCACCGCGTCGTCGTCGAACGACGGCGAGTTCGTCAGGTCCACCAGCGCGTCGGCGCCATCGAGCGCGTCGGCCACGCCTTCGCCGGTGAGCACGTCCAGCCCGCTTTCCCGGGACGCCGCGACCACCGTGTGGCCGCCGGCTTCGAGCAACGGAACCACCTTGGAGCCGATAAGGCCGGTGGCACCGATAACCGTGATCTTCATGTCGAACACCTTTCCTTTCGGTCGCACGATCACGCTCGCACGCAGGTGGTGTCCGTCGAACCCTTGAGACTCCGTAGTCTGCCGGTGCCCGTACAACGCAAACGCCCCGACGCAGGCGTCGGGGCGTTCGCGTGCTGCGGTCCGATTAACCCTTGCGGGCCTTGACCGCCTCGGTGAGCTGCGGGGTGACCTTGAACAGGTCACCGACGACGCCCAGGTCGGCGATCTCGAAGATCGGCGCCTCCTCGTCCTTGTTCACCGCGATGATCGTCTTCGACGTCTGCATACCGGCGCGGTGCTGGATGGCACCGGAGATGCCCAGCGCGATGTAGAGCTGCGGCGAAACGGTCTTGCCGGTCTGGCCCACCTGGAACTGGCCCGGGTAATAGCCGGAGTCGACGGCGGCGCGCGACGCACCGACGGCGCCACCGAGCGCATCGGCCAGGTCCTCGACGACCGAGAAGTTCTCGGCGCTGCCGACGCCGCGGCCGCCGGAGACGACGACGGTGGCCTCGGTGAGCTCCGGACGGTCACCTGCCACCGCAGGTTCCTGTTTGGTGATCTTCGTCGCGTTCTCGGCCTGTGCCGGCACCTCGACGCTGACCACCTCGCCGGCCCCGGCGCTGGCCGCGGCCTCCACCGAGCCGGGACGCAACGTGATGACCGCGAGCTCACCGGTGGACTCGGCCTCAACGGTGTAGGCGCCGCCGAAGATCGAGTGGACGGCCTTGCCGCCCTCCTGCACGTCCACGACGTCGGTCAACACACCCGCGCCGGTGCGCGCGGCCAGCCGGCCGGCGATCTCCTTGCCGTCGGCCGACGCGGCCAGCAGCACCGCTGCGGGGCTGGCCGACTCGACCAGCGAAGCCAGCACGTCGACATACGGCGTGATGAGGTAGTTCTGCGCGTCGTCGGACTCGGCGGTGTAGATCTTGGCCGCGCCGGCCTCCTTCAGCCCCTCCACGAGCGGCTCGGCGCTCCCGGGCGGGCCCACCACCACAGCGGACGGTTCGCCCAGCACGCGGGCCGCGGTGATCAGTTCAGCGGTGACCTTCTTGAGGGCACCATCGGCGTGCTCTGCGAGCACGAGTACTTCAGCCATGAGTTTCTACGTCTTTCTGCGAAGTCGGAACTAGATGATTTTTTGAGCAACCAGGTACTCGGCGACCTTGGTGCCGCCGTCGCCCTCGTCGGTGACCTTCTCGCCGGCCGTCTTCGGCGGCTTCGGCGTCGAAGACAGCACCTTCGAGCCCGCGTTGGCGACACCCACCTCGTCGGCCTCCACGCCGATGTCGGCCAGCGTCAGCGTGGTCACTTCCTTCTTCTTGGCGGCCATGATGCCCTTGAAGGACGGGAAGCGCGGCTCGTTGATCTTCTCGTTGACGCTCACCACCGCGGGCAGCGGCGCTTCGAGCATGAAGACGCCGTCGTCGGTCTCGCGCTCGCCGGTGACCTTGTCGCCCTCGACCGTCACCTTGCGCAGGTGGGTCAGCTGGGGCAGGCCCAGGTACTCCGCCACGATCGCCGGAACCGCTCCCCCCACGCCGTCGGTCGCCTCGTTGCCGGCGATGACGAGCTCGGTGCCCTCGATGGTGCCCAGCGCGCGCGCCAGCGCCCAGCCGGTCTGCACCATGTCGGAGCCGTGCATACCGTCATCGACAAGGTGCACCGCCTTGTCGGCGCCCATCGACAGGGCCTTGCGGATGGCCTCGGTGGCGCGCTCAGGGCCGGCAGTGAGCACCGTCACAGTGCTGTCGCCGCCCTCTTTCTCCTTGATCAGCAGCGCTTCTTCGACAGCACGCTCGTTGATCTCGTCGAGTACGGCGTCGGCGGCCTCGCGGTCGAGGGTGAAGTCGCCGTCGGTGAGCTTGCGCTCCGACCAAGTGTCTGGGACCTGTTTGATCAGGACCACGATGTTCGTCATGAGTCTGGTTCGTCCTCCTTGAAGAGGCCGGAGGGGCCGGCCTGCTTTACCACGTTCGAAGCAACAAACACCATGTTACTAGTGAGTAACTTATGGCGGTTCGCAGGAACACAATAGCGGGTCCAAGCCGGCGTTCTAGCAGCACGTAGGTGGTGAACCGTTCGCCTGCGAGCCGATACGCGTTAGCCTGCCTTGCAATGAGCGCATTCGTCACGGGCGATCCGGACCTCCCGCTGACCGGGGAACGCACCGTTCCTGGCCTGCCGGAGGAGAACTACTGGTTCCGCCGCCACGAGGTCGTGTACCAGCGGCTGGCGGACCGCTGCGCGGGCCGCGACGTCCTCGAAGCGGGCTGCGGCGAGGGTTACGGCGCGGATCTGATCGCCGACGTCGCGCGCCGCGTGATCGGTCTGGATTACGACGAATCGACCGTCGCTCACGTGTGCGCGCGCTATCCACGGGTCGAGATGCACCACGGGAATCTGGCCGCGTTACCGCTGACCGACGGCGAGGTCGACGTGGTGGTCAACTTCCAGGTGATCGAACATCTGTGGGACCAAGAGCAATTCGTCGCCGAGTGCTTGAGGGTGCTACGTCCCGGCGGAGTGCTGCTGATGTCGACGCCCAACCGCATCACCTTCTCCCCCGGCCGCGACACGCCGGTCAACCCGTTCCACACCCGCGAGCTCAACGCCGCCGAGTTGACGGACCTGTTGAGCGGCGCGGGTTTTCGGATGGAGCGCGTGTCCGGGGTTTTCCACGGGCCGCGGCTGCTCGAACTCGACGCCCGCCACGGCGGCTCGATCATCGACGCCCAGATCGCCCGCGCGCTGGCCGACGCGCCCTGGCCCGCCGATCTGCTCGCCGACGTGGCGTCGGTGCGTACCGCAGATTTCGATCTCGTCGACGCCGCGGACCGTAACATCGACGACAGCCTTGACCTGGTGGCAATCGCGGTGCGGCCGTGACGACTTCGACGCCCGTGCCGGGTTTGTTCACGCTCGTTCTGCACACTCACCTACCGTGGCTGGCACATCACGGTCGCTGGCCGGTCGGTGAGGAATGGCTTTACCAGTCGTGGTCGGCGGCCTACCTGCCGCTGATGCGTGTCCTTCGTGAGCTCGCCGCAGAAGACCGTCGCCACGTGGTGACGCTCGGTATGACGCCGGTGCTCACCGCGCAGCTCGACGATCCCTACTGCCTGACCGGTATGCACCATTGGCTGGCGAACTGGCAGCTGCGCGCCGTGGAGGCGACGACGCTGGGTGCGCCGTTACGCGAGTTCGGGATTCGCGAACTGGCCGAGACCGAACGCGCGCTTGCGGACTTCGAGACGCTGTGGGCCCACGGCGCCAGCCCGCTGCTGCGCGAGCTGATCGACGCCGAGACGATCGAGTTGCTCGGCGGCCCGTTGGCGCACCCGTTTCAGCCGCTGCTGCATCCGCGGCTGCGCGAGTTCGCGCTGCGCGAGGGCCTCGCCGACGCGTCGCTGCGGTTCGCCCACACGCCGAGGGGAATATGGGCGCCCGAGTGCGCGTACGCGCCGGGCATGGAAACCGACTATGCCGCAGCCGGTGTCGGTCATTTCATGGTCGATGGACCGTCGCTGCACGGCGATACCGCGCTGGGCCGCACCGTGGCCGGTTCGGACGTCATCGCATTCGGCCGCGACCTGACGGTCAGCTACCGGGTGTGGTCGCCCAAGTCGGGCTATCCCGGTCACTCGGCGTACCGCGATTTCCACACCTACGACCACACCACCGGGCTCAAGCCCGCGCGGGTGACCGGACGCAATGTCGCATCGCAGGACAAGGCGCCCTACGATCCGCTGCGCGCCGAACGCGCAGTCGAGCACCACGTCGCGGATTTTGTCGACCTCGTGCGCCGACGGCTTATCGACGAGAGCGACCGGATCGGCAGGCCCGCCCACGTGATCGCGGCGTTCGACACCGAGTTGTTCGGGCACTGGTGGTACGAGGGTCCTGCATGGCTGAGCCGTGTGCTGCGCGCGCTGCCGGAGGCCGGGGTGCGGATCGGCACGTTGTCCGATGCGATCGCCGACGACTTCGTTGGCCCGGCTGTCGAATTGCCACCCAGTTCATGGGGTTCGGGTAAGGACTGGCAGGTGTGGGCCGGCGAGAAGGTCAGCGACATGGTCCACTTGAACAGCGAAGTCGTCGACACCGCGCTGTCTACCGTGGACAAGGCGCTCGGCGAGACCGACACCCCGCCTGCGCGTAGCTTCGTGGCCGACCAGATACTTCGCGAGACGCTGTTGACGGTATCCAGCGACTGGCCATTCATGGTGAGCAAGGACACGGCCGCGGACTACGCGCGCTACCGCGCGCATCTGCATGCACACGCCACCCGCGAGATCGCCGACGCGATGGCCTCGGGTCGCGCCGATCAGGCGCAGCGACTGGCCGAGGGCTGGAACCGCGCCGACGGACTGTTCGGCGCGCTGGACGCCAGGCGGTTACCCCGATGACGGGCCAACCCCCAAGCCGCGTCGGGGCGATCCGATGAAAGTCCTCATGGTGTCGTGGGAGTACCCGCCGGTGGTCGTCGGCGGCCTCGGCCGCCACGTGCACCACCTGGCCACGGCGCTTGCCGACGCCGGACACGAGGTGGTGGTGCTCAGCCGTCGCCCCAGCGGCACCGACCCCAGCAGCCACCCCACCTCCGACGACACGCGCGAGGGAGTCCGCGTCGTCGCCGCCGCCCAGGACCCGCACGAGTTCGACTTCGGCACCGACATGATGGCCTGGACGTTGGCGATGGGGCACGCGATGGTGCGGGCGGGGTTGGCGATCAAGGGAGCCAACGCCGAACCCTGGAAACCCGACGTCGTCCACGCGCACGACTGGCTGGTCGCGCACCCGGCGATCGCGCTGGCCGAATACTTCGACGTACCACTGATTTCCACCGTCCACGCCACCGAGGCGGGTCGGCACTCCGGCTGGGTGTCGGGACCGATCAGCCGCCAGGTGCACGCGGTGGAGTCCTGGCTTGTTCACGAATCCGACTCGCTGATCACCTGTTCGGCGTCGATGGCCGACGAGATCACCGAGTTGTTCGGTCCCGGCCTGGCCGAGACGCGGGTGATCCGCAACGGAATCGACGTTGCACATTGGCCTTTCGCGAAGCGACAGCCACACACCGGCCCGCCGCAGCTGGTGTACCTGGGCCGACTCGAGTATGAGAAGGGCGTGCACGACGCCATCGCCGCGCTGCCCCGTATCCGGCGCACCCACCCCGGCACCACGCTGACCGTCGCCGGCACCGGTACCCAGCACGCGTGGCTCGTCGAGCAGGCGCGAAAGCACAAGGTGCTCAAGGCCACATCGTTTGTCGGCCACCTCAACCACGCCGATCTGGTCGACCTGTTGCACACCGCCGACGCGGCCGTGCTGCCCAGCCACTACGAACCGTTCGGCATCGTCGCGCTTGAGGCCGCCGCGACCGGCACCCCGCTGGTGACCTCCGACGTCGGCGGTTTGGGCGAGGCCGTGATCAACGGCCAGACCGGCATGTCGTATGCCCCACGGGATATCGCCGGCCTGGCCGCCGCGGTACGCGCCGTGCTCGACGACCCGCAGGCCGCCCAGGAGATGGCCGTCGCCGCACGCGAACGCCTCACGTCAGACTTCGCCTGGGACACCGTCGCCGAGGAGACAGCGCAGGTGTACTTGGCCGCCAAACGGGCTGAGCGCCAACCGCATCGCCGCCGCACGATCGTCGAGCACGCGTTGCCCGACCGCTGACCACCGTGGCGCGTGGGCCCACACGCAAGTAGGGGACGACCGCAAACTCCGCGCAAGTGACGGCGTGTCGGCCTCAAACATGCACGCTCGCGCAAAGGGAAGGCTCAGCGGGAGGCTTTCTTGCGTTCGATGTCGGCCAGCGCCGCGGCCAGCTCGGCGCGCTGGGCCGCCGAGGTCTCCCACGCCAGCCGCCGGTTCTTGACGACCTTGGCAGGCGCGCCGACGGCGATCGAGAAGTCCGGCACCTCACCCTTGACCACCGCGTGCGACCCCAGCACGCAGCCGCGCCCGATCGAGGTGTTGCGCAGCACCGTGACCTTGGTGGCGATCCAGGTGTCGGGGCCGATGCGCACCGGGCCCTTGACGATGCCCTGATCCTTGATCGGCACGTTGATGTCGTCCATCCTGTGGTCGAAATCACAGATGTAGACCCAGTCGGCCATCAGCACCGAGTCACCCAGCTCGATGTCGAGGTAGGTGTTGATGACGTTGTCGCGACCGAGCACCACCTTGTCCCCGAACCGCAGTGAACCCTCGTGGCAGCGGATGGTGTTCTTGTCGCCGATGTGGACCCACCGGCCGATCTCCATGGTCGAGAGCTCGGGGGTGGCCTGGATCTCCACGCCCTTGCCGAGGAACACCATGCCGCGGGTGATGATGTGGGGGTTGGCGAGCTTGAACTTCAACAACCGCCAGTAGCGCACTAAATACCACGGGCTGTAGGCGCGGTTGGCCAGTACCCACCGCAGCGACGCCATCGTCAAGAACCTGGCCTGGCGCGGATCACGCAGCCGCGACCCGCGCCACCGCTTGTGCAGCGGTGCGCCCCACATGGTCGTCATGGCCGGAAAGCCTACGCGAGGACTCTGGCCTCGAGCGGTTACCCTCACGTGTGCTTCGCGTACTCCGCAGAGGAAGGAACCCGTGTTGCGGCGATTGACCGTGCTCGCGTCGACGGCGCTGATCACGGCCGTGTTGGCGGGGTGCGGCAACCCCGACTCCTGGGTGGAGGCGAAGCCCGCGGAGGGCTGGCCGGCGCAGTATGGCGACGCGCGCAACAGCAGCTACACACCCCATCCCGGCGCCGACACGCTCCGTCTGGACTGGACCCGCTTGGTCAAGGGGGATCTGCGCTCCGCCGTCGCGCTGGGAAACAACGGCTACCTCGGGATCAACGCACAAACCCCGACCGGTTGTTCGCTGATGGTCTGGGAGGCCGACAACAACGCCCGCCAGCGCTGGTGCACCCGGCTGGTGCAGGGCGGCGGCGTGTTCAGTCCGCTTCTTGACGGGTTCGACAACCTCTATGTCGGCCAACCCGGCGCAGTGCTGACTTTTCCGACCACACAGTGGATCCGCTGGCGCAAACCGGTGATCGGAATGCCGACCACACCACGGATTCTCGAGCCGGGGCATCTGCTGGTCGTCACCCACCTCGGTCAGGTACTGGTATTCGACGCCCACAACGGCGTCGTGGTGGGTACGCCGCTGGACCTGGTGGCCGGCGTGGACCCGACGGATTCCGAACGCGGGCTCGCCGACTGCCAATTGGCCCGCGCGCGCTGCCCGGTGGCCGCCGCGCCGGCGTTCGCGCCGACGCCGGGACTGATCGTGTTGAGCCTGTGGGAGCCTGGCGCCGACGCGCCGGTCCTCGTCGCGCTGCGCTACCGGCCCGGCCAGACTCCGCTGCTGACCCGCGACTGGACCAGCGACGCCGTCGGCGGCGGACCGTTGGCCAGTCCGGTCTTCTCGGCGGACGGTTCGACGGTGTACGTCAACGGCCGCGACCAGCGACTCTGGGCGCTCAACGCCGCCGACGGCACCCCGAAGTGGTCGGTGCCGCTGGACTATCTCGCGCAGACGCCGCCCTCGGTGTCACCGGACGGGCTGATCGTGGCCGGCGGCGGACCCGGCGCAAAACTCGTCGGTATCAAGGACACCGGCGGCGAGGGCGAGGTGCTCTGGACCCGCGACGACGTCACGACCCTGTCGACGTCCAGCCAAGCCGGGCCCGACGTGGCCTACACCGTGGTCCGCGACGGCGAGGACGGGCTGGCGCTGATGACGTTCGACCCCGCCGACGGCCACACCGTCAATACCTATCCGCTGCCCGAGGCGACGGGTTGGCCCGTCGGCGTCTCGATCGGCGATGACGGGCGCGTCGTCACCGCCACCAGCGACGGCGTCGTCTACGGGTTCGCGCCCGCTTAGAGCGCCAGAATGGACGCGACGACGGCGCGCGGCACCGACGCCTCCACCGGTCCCGCGGACTCCGGGAGCAGCGAGCCCTGGGTGAAGAAGAAGATCAGGGCGTCGTCGGTCAGCGCGAAGTCCTGGTAGTTGATCGGATCCCTGCCGCTGCCAGGCGGAACGGGATTGACCGTGCCGTATTCGTTTTGCAGGTACCGGTCGACCTCCGGGTAGATCACGTCAAGCGGTTTACTGCCCGGTTTGAACAGGTTGTCGAACGTGATCGGCGCGTTCTTGCCGACGTTCCAGTTGAACGCCTGATAGAACGTCTGCGGATGGGCGCCGCCGACGTTCTGCCACAACGTGAACACCAGGCTCCTGGTGCCCGCGTTCGGCGGACCCGAGCGGTAGCTGGCGCCTGTCGCATCCAATTCGTACGGCAGGGTGTAGGAATCGGGCATCTCGGCGACGTTGATGAAACCGTCCCTGGCCTGCGTCAGGTAAGCCACCACCGGTGCGGGATCCGGGTAGCCGGTGGGGAACTTGAAGTCGAGTTGGTAGGTGGGCCCCTCGGCGTGGACCTGGCACAGTTGGTCGGCGTCGACCACGCCGCCGAGTTCCTGACAGGCCGTCTGCGCCGACGCCGCCGGAGCGCCGAGGGAGCCGACAACCACACCTGCTGCCAGTAGGGCAGTTCCTGTGAGCATGCGCATCGTCGGACATCCTTGCAGTCGGCGCCGGCAACCACACCGGCGCGTCAGGGACAGGGTACGTAACCGTTCACCGCGACGGACGGCAAATGAATGCCGTTGCCCAGCTTGCCGGACCGGTTCCGATCCGGGTGATGATTGCCGAAGCACGTGTCGATCCGCGCAACCGTAACCGCGACCGCAGCCTGTCGGGGTCCACATCGACCCCGCGTACCAGGATTTCCAGACCGACGACGCCGCGCGCCGAAAGCGCCTGGCGCAGTCGCCGTTCGCTGTAGTCGATTTGCTCCAGCACTTCGAAACCGCGCACGCCGTCGGGCAACCGGTCCCCCGACAGATAGGCGATGTCACGGTCGAGCTGCCACAGCCCGTGCCGGGCGGCGTAGTGGCGCACCAGACCGGCGCGTACGACGGCGCCGTCGGGGTCGACGATCCAGCGGCCCGCCGGCGCCACCACGCAGTCGTCGGGCTCGGCGTCGGTGAGCTGCTCACCCGTGTCCAGGATCGTGGCGCGTCGGGTGACTGCCGCCTCGGCCAGCGCGCCCGACCACAGGCAGGCCTCGCGCACACTGCCCGCCAGCGAGGTCACCTCGATCTCGCCGGTGAAACCGAGCCGGCGCACCGCGCTGAAATCGATTCCGGGGGCGCACTTCACGACGAAATCGTGATCGCGGTACACCGTCAGCAGGGCATCGAGCGCCGGTGTGTAGTCGCGCGGATCGAACCGGCGTCGTCCGCCCCGGCGCCGCGCCGGATCGAGCAGGACGACGGCACCTCGGGTGATCGGGCGCAGCGCATCGGCTCGACACAAATCGACAGTCCGCACGTTGTGCTGGGCCATCGCCAGCCGGACCGGATCGATATCGCTGCCGAGGATGACATCGGCCGAATCCACAAGTGCGGCAAGCTCGGTACCGATCGAGCAGGTGGCATCATGCACGCGCACGTCCGCCAGGCGTTGTGCGCGGTGGCGCGCCACCGGTTCGGCGGTGGCCTGTTGCAACGCCTCGCCGGTGAACAACCAGTCGTCGGCGCAGGGAAATTTGGTCGCGGCCTTGCGGCGCAGCAACATCGTCTCCACCAGCACGGCGGCGTGCTCACCGAACCGCCTACGCGCCCAAGCGATATCGGCGACCAGGGTGGAATCGGTCAACGGAAGCCCGGCGATCTCGCGCAACGCCTGCGCGCCGGCGTCGCTGCGCAGGTAGCCGACGTGGTCGAGGCCGAAGTTCAGGACGGTTTGACCCCGGTCACCATCACGTTGTAAAACCAGCTCTTCGGCACGAAGCGACGCCACACGTTGTCGTCGACCCAGCTCAACGTGATCCAACTGTTGAACGCGAACTTGGCGTAGTTCCAACCCAACCGGCCGGGCGGCACCGCGGCCTCGAGGGTGCGAAGCGGCCAGCCCAACATTGCGGCGGTGAACTCCGTTGTGGCGGTGGAGACTTCGGTGGCGCCGGCGTTTCTGGCCATCCGTTCCAGATCGGCCGGGTCGAACGTGTGCAGATCGACGACCGCCTCCAGCGCCGCCGCGCGTGAGGACTCGTCGAGCTCGGCCTGCGGTCGCCGCCAGCCGCCCAGTCCCGGCAGCCGGGTCACGTTCGTCACGGTCCGCCACGTCAACGTCGACAGGGGCCGCGCGTAGGTTTCGCCCGCGTTGGTCGGCTCGCCGGCGAACACGAACCGGCCACCGGGCTTGAGCACCCGGACCACCTCGCGCAGCGACAGTTCGACGTCGGGGATGTGGTGTAGCACGGCGTGGCCGACGACCAGGTCGAAGGTGTTGTCGTCGTAGGGGATGCCCTCGGCGTCGGCCACCCGGCCGTCGATCTGTAGCCCGAGGTTCTCGCCGTTGCGGGTGGCGACCTTGACCATGCCCGGCGACAGGTCGGTGACCGAGCCGCGCCGCGCCACGCCTGCCTGGATCAGGTTCAGCAGAAAGAACCCGCTGCCGCAGCCGAGCTCCAGTGCCCGGTCGTAGGGCAGGTGGCGCAGCTCGTGTTCGGGCACCGTCGCATCGAAGAGGTCACGTGCGTAGTCCACACAACGTTTGTCATAGGAGATCGACCACTTGTCGTCGTAGCTCTCGGCTTCCCAGTCGTGGTACAGCACCTGTGCCAGCTTGGAGTCGTGACGGGCCGCCTCTACCTGCTCCGCGGTGGCATGCGGATTAGGAGCCGGCTCGCACACACCGGATTCGTCAAGGCTCATGGCTGGCAGCCTAGACGTCGAAGCTGGCCTTGGCCGCAGCCAGTACCTGGGCCGGATGCTCGACAAACCGTTCGGCCCACGCCACCGCCGCGTCATAGACACCGTCGGGGGCGACCATCTCGTCGATCAGCCCCAGGGCCAGCGCCTCCTTGGCACCGGCGAAGCGGCCGCTGAACACCAGATCCTTGGCCTTGCTCGGGCCGACGGCGCGGGCCAGCCGTGCCGTGCCGCCCGCAGGCACCAGCCCGGCGAGGATTTCCGTCGCACCGAACTTGACGTTGTCGCCGGCGACCCGCCAGTCACAGCCCAGCGCCAGCGTGAGCCCACCGCCCAGCGCGTAGCCGGTGATGGCGGCGACGGTGGGTTTGGGGACGGCGGCCAGCGCGTTGACGGCCGCCCGGCAGTCCTCGGCGGCGACGGCGGCTTCTGCGGTGTTCAGCGTCCGCCGCTCGGTGACGTCGTCGCCTGCCGAGAAGATCTCGTGCCCGCCGAAGACGATGACGGCGCGCACGTCACCGCGGCTGCCGACGTCGGCGGCCGCGGCGCGGATCTCGCGGTACATCTGGCGAGTCAGCGCATTGGTCGGGGGGCGCGACAGCAGCAGCGTGGCGATGCCGGGCTGTTGTTCGCCGGTGTGCACGGCGACGAACTCGTTCATGCCAGCGGGGCGCCCGGGGTGTAGTTGTCGGGTGCGCGCTGGTTGCGGGCGGCGTTGTAGCGGTCGCTGTCGAAGAACTCGATCTCCCAGTTGCCGTTCTTGGCGGCCAGATGCGGTTCGATCGCGGTGATCTGACGTTCCACCGCAAGCACTTCGGCGACCGTCCGCCCGGCCAGCGCGTCCAGCTGTGTCCACGTCGGCGGCAGCAAAAACGTCTTCGACTCCGCGAAGTCCTGAAGGGCTTCCTCGGGGGTGATCCAGTCGGCCGCGTCGGTCTCGGTGTTCTCACCGTCGGCGCGCTGACCGTCGGGCAGCGCCGCGACGAAGAAGTAGGTGTCGTAGCGGCGGGTGCGCTCTTCCTTCGGCGTCACCCAGTTCGCCCACGGCCGAAGCAGATCGGCGCGCAGCACCAGCTTCTCGGTGCGCAGGAAGTCGGCGAACGACAGCGACCGGTCCACCAGCGCCTGGCGTTCGTCGCGGTACACCGACGCATCGTCGACGAGCACGTCGGAATCGTCGGCGGCACCGGCGAACAGCACACCGGACTCCTCGAACGTCTCGCGGGCCGCCGCGCACACCAACGCCTCGGCCAGTTCGCCGTCCACACCGAGCCGCTGCGCCCACCACGACGGCTCCGGGCCCATCCACGCGACGTCGGCGTTGCGGTCGCGGTCGTCGACACCGCCGCCGGGAAACACCATGACGCCGCCGACGAACTCCATCGCCGAATGCCGCCGCATCAGAAAGACCTCGACTCCCCTGCCAGCGTCGGGCTGCTTGTCGCGGATCAGCATCACGGTTGCGGCGGGCCGCGGGATCAGGGGTTCTTCGGTCATGCACGTCTCCTATGGGCCGCCCTCGAGCGGGTGCGGCGGGCGAAGTAGCGCCCGTCGATGACATCGACGGCGATCGACTGGCCGAACGCCGTCGACAGGTTCTCCGCTGTCAACACGTCGGGCAGCAGCCCGGAACCGATGGTTTGTCCTTCGGACAGCAGCAGACAGTGCGTGAAGCCCGGCGGGATCTCCTCGACATGGTGGGTCACCAGCACCAGCGCCGGTGAATCGGGGTCGGCGGCCAGATCCGCCAGGCGGGCCACCAGTTCCTCGCGCCCGCCGAGGTCGAGCCCGGCGGCCGGTTCGTCGAGCAGCAGCAACTCGGGGTCGGTCATCATCGACCGGGCGATGAGGACCCGCTTGCGTTCGCCCTCCGACAGCGTGCCGTAGGTGCGGTCGGCCAGGTGCTCGGCGCCCACGCTCTCCAGGATGTCGACGGCCTGGTGGTAGTCGACCTCGTCGTAGCGCTCGCGCCACCGGCCCATCACCGCGTAGCCGGCCGAGACCACCAGGTCGCGCACCAGCTCGGCTTCGGGCACCCGCTGCGACAGCGCCGAGCTGCTCAGGCCGACCCGCGAACGCAGCTCGGACACGTCGACCCGGCCGAGCCGCTCCCCGAGCACGTACGCCGCGCCCGACGACGGATGTTCCATCGCGGCGGCGATGCGCAGCAGCGACGTCTTGCCTGCCCCGTTGGGGCCGATGATTACCCAGCGTTCGTCGAGCTCGACCGACCACGTGATCGGGCCGACGAGGATTCGGCCGCCGCGCCGCAAGGTGACCTCGGTGAAATCGATCAGCAGGTCGGGATCGGCTGGATCGTCGGCGACTGGCACGCGCCCATCGTAGTCAAGTGAGTTCGGCGCATTCGGTCACGCTCACCGTGACGGGCCACGCCGAAGCCGCTCAGGAGTGGTGCGGAAAGCGCATCCGGATGAGCTCGAGTTCACGGGCCATCCGTTCGGCGTCACGATCGGCGAATTCAACGCACCCGCTCGGCGCCTGCCAACTGAACAGCCTGCTCAGCTCCCGGCCCAGGCGCCATGTCCACTTCGTTCTCATCCTGCGATGGTGGCTGGGAACTGGCTTGTCATTCAATAGCCAGTTATCACATACTGGCATGCATATGACAGTCGATCTGCCCGGACGTGCCCTCAGTGTCGGCCTTTTGGCCCGTGAACTGGGGAACTGGCGCACATCCAGCCGCAGCGGACCCGCGTACCGGGCACTGGCCGATGCCATCCGGTTGCTGATCGTCGACGGCCGCCTACCCGTCGGTGCGCAACTGCCCAGTGAACGGGCGCTCGCCGATGCGCTGCGGGTGTCGCGCACCACAGTCACCGCCGCCTACAGCCAGTTGCGCGACGACGGCTATCTCAACGCGCGACGGGGTGCGCGCAGCACCACCGCGTTGCCGGTCGCCCCCGAGGTGCGCGCCGAGGCCGCACCACCGTCGGTGAGCCTGGCCGCCGCGGCGCTGTCCGCGCCCGCCGCCGCCGTCGTCGATGCGTTCGCCCAGGCCACCCACGACGTGATCCCGTACTTGCATGAACCGGGTCACGAACTCGTCGGCGTCACCGCGCTGCGCACAGCCATCGCCGAAAGGTACTGTGAGCGTGGGCTTCCCACCGCCCCCGACGAGGTCATGGTCACCACGGGCGCATTGCACGCGATCGGCCTGATCCTCACCACCTACGTCCAACCCGGCGACCGCGTGCTGGTCGAACAGCCCACGTATCACGGTGCGCTGTCGTCAATCACCGCCGCGGGGGCGCGACCCGTTCCGGTCGCCATGATCGAGGATGGCTGGGACCTCGACGCGTTGGCCGCCTCGCTGCATCAGATGTCGCCGAGCCTGGCCTACCTGATTCCGGACAACCACAACCCGACCGGGTTGACGATGCCCGTGCGGGACCGCAAGCGGTTGGCGGGCATCATCGCCGAAACCCGCACGCGCACCATCATCGACGAGTCGATCCTGGACATGTGGCTGGATCGGCCGCCGCCCGCCCCACTGGGCGCGGAGATGCGCTCACGGCGTGATCTGGTGCTCACGGTCGGGTCGATGTCGAAGTCGTTCTGGGGCGGGCTGCGGGTGGGCTGGATTCGCGCCGAGCGCTCCACGATCGCGACCATCGCGGCGATGCGTCCATCCATCGACATGGGCACCGCGGTTCTCGAACAGTGCGCTGCCGCACGGCTTCTCGTGCGCCACGACGAACTGCTGCCCGAACGCCGGGAAATGCTGCGCGTCCGTCGCGCGCACCTGTTGGGGCTGTTGCGGCATCATCTGCCCGACTGGGAGGCGGGACCGGGCATCGGCGGCATGTCGCTGTGGGTTCAGCTGCCCGCGCCGATGAGCACCGCGCTGTCGGCCGCGGCCTCGCGCCTGGGCCTCGACCTGCCCGCGGGCCCCCGGTTCGGCGTCAATGGCACGCTCGAGCGGTTCGTTCGGGTGCCCTACACGCTGCCCGAGGCTCAGTTGAGTGCGGCTGTCGAGTTGCTGGCCCGTGCATGGCACAGCGTCACCGGGTCGGCGTCCCCCGAGCCGACGACCGTGGTGGTCTAGCTTCCCCGGCGCGAGCAGACGCAAAAGCGTACGAAACGGGCCGAAAAGACAACAGTCTGCGTCTGCTCGCGGCGGAGATAGCTATTCGTCGTCGGGGATTTCGACGCGACGCATCACCCCGTCGCGGGCGTCGGCCGCCTCGATCTCGCTGCGGGTGATGCCGAGAATGAACAGCAGCGTGTCCAGATACGGATAGCTCAACGAGGCGTCGGCGACTTCCTTCAGCGCGGGTTTGGCGTTGAACGCGACACCCAACCCGGCGGCGGCGAGCATGTCGATGTCGTTGGCGCCGTCGCCGACGGCCACCGTCTGTTTCATCGGCACCCCGGCCTGCTGGGCGAAATCGCGCAACGCCTTGGCTTTTCCGGCCCGGTCGATGATCGGCCCGACCACCCGGCCGGTGAGCTTGCCGTCGACGATCTCAAGTTCGTTGGCCGCGACGAAGTCCATCATCAACTCGTGCGCGAGCGGCGCGATCACCTGACGGAAGCCGCCGGACACGATGCCGCAGTGATAGCCAAGGCGGCGCAGCGTGCGCAACGTGGTCCGGGCACCCGGGGTCAACTCGATCTGTTCGCCGACGTCCTCAAGCACCGACGCGGGCAGACCCTCCAGCGTCGCGACGCGACGGTTCAGCGACTCGGTGAAGTCGAGTTCCCCGCGCATCGCGGCCTCGGTGACCTCGGCGACCGCGGCCGCCGCGCCCACGCGCTCGGCCAGCATCTCGATGACCTCGCCCTGGATCAGCGTGGAGTCGACGTCAAAGACGATGAGCCTCTTGGCTCGTCGCGACAGGCTGTAGTCCTCGAGCGCGATGTCGATGCGTTCGTCGACCGCGACGCGGGCCAGCGCCCTCTGCACCTGCCCCACGTCGCCGTCCGCCGGCACCGACACCCGCAGCTCCAAACCCGTTACCGGATAGTCGGACACGCCGCGGATGGTGTCGATGTTGACACCCAGCCCGGCCAGTTCGCGGGCCACCACGCCGAATGCCTCCGCCGTGATCGGCCGCCCCAGCACGACGATGGTGTGCGTCGACGGTGCGCGCAGCACGGGCAGGGTGTCGCTGGGTTCGATGGTCACGTCCAGGCCGACGCCGCGGATCGCGGTCGTCACCTCGTCGCGCAACTGGTGACCGCCGGCGACGTCCGCCGCGGCGGCCACCAACACGCCCAACGTCAACCTGCCGCGGATGACCACCTGTTCGACGTTCAGCAACTCGACCTTGTGCCGGGACAGCACCCCGAACAATGCCGAGGTGACACCCGGTTGATCGCGTCCGGTGACGGTGATCAACAGCGATGAGCGGTTGCGTTTCTTGCCGGTCACGAGCACTCACCGGGAGGCTCGACCGGCGGCCACGCTCTCGGCATGCTCATCGCCGACGCCGTATCCGCTAACTGGATTGGTCGACGAGCGGGCTGTCCGCAGGTACATGGGAACGTCCGATGTGAGCTTCGGCACGCATCCGCTCCACCATATGCGGGTAGTGCAGCTCGAAAGCGGGCCGCTCGGAGCGGATGCGCGGCAGTTCGGTGAAGTTGTGCCGCGGCGGCGGACAGGACGTCGCCCACTCCAGCGAGTTGCCGTAACCCCACGGGTCATCCACCAGAACCGGTTCGCCGTAACGCCAGCTCTTGAAGATGTTCCAGGTGAACGGCAGCACCGACACACCGAGGATGAAGGCGCCAACCGTCGACACCACGTTCAGTGTGGTGAACCCGTCGGTGGGCAGGTAGTCGGCGTAGCGCCGCGGCATGCCCTGGTCGCCGAGCCAGTGCTGCACCAAAAACGTGGTGTGGAAGCCGATGAACGTCAGCCAGAAGTGCAGCTTGCCCAGCCGCTCGTCGAGCATCCGCCCGGTCATCTTCGGGAACCAGAAGTAGATGCCGGCATAGGTAGCGAACACGATGGTGCCGAACAGCACATAGTGGAAGTGCGCAACCACGAAATACGAGTCGGTGACATGGAAGTCCAGCGGCGGGCTGGCCAGCAGCACACCCGTGACGCCGCCGAGCAAGAACGTCAGCAGGAAGCCGACGGAGAACAGCATCGGTGACTCAAACGTCAACTGGCCCTTCCACATCGTGCCGATCCAGTTGAAGAACTTGATACCGGTCGGCACGGCGATCAGGAACGTCATGAACGAGAAGAACGGCAGCAGCACCGCCCCGGTGGCGTACATGTGGTGCGCCCACACCGCGATCGACAGCGCCGCGATACCAATGGTGGCGTAGACCAGCGTGGTGTAGCCGAAGATCGGCTTACGGGAGAACACCGGGAAGATCTCGCTGACTATGCCGAAGAACGGCAACGCGATGATGTACACCTCGGGATGGCCGAAGAACCAGAACAAGTGCTGATACAACAGCACACCGCCGTTGGCTGGGTCGTAGACGTGCGCGCCGAGGTGGCGGTCATAGGCCAGCGCGAACAGCGCAGCCGTAAGCAGCGGGAACGCAATCAACACCAGGATCGACGTGACCAGGATGTTCCAGGTGAACACCGGCATCCGGAACATCGTCATACCGGGGGCGCGCATGCACACCACCGTCGTGATCATGTTGACCGCACCCAGGATGGTGCCCAGACCGGCCACACCCAGGCCGAAGATCCACAGGTCACCACCCGCGCCCGGCGAGTGCATGGCGTTGGACAGCGGGGCGTAGGCGGTCCAGCCAAAATCCGCGGCCCCGCCTGGGGTGATGAACCCTGAAATGGTGATCAACCCGCCGAACAGGAACAGCCAGAACGAGAAGGCGTTGAGCCGCGGGAAGGCCACGTCGGGTGCGCCGATCTGCAGCGGCAGCACCAGGTTGGCGAACCCGAACACGATCGGGGTCGCGTAGAACAGCAACATCACCGTGCCGTGCATGGTGAACAGCTGGTTGAACTGTTCGTTGGACAGGAACTGCAGTCCCGGCGCCGTCAGCTCGGTGCGCATGAACAGCGCCATCAGCCCGCCGATGAAGAAGAAGATGAAGCAAACGACGCAGTACATCATGCCGATCAGCTTGTGATCGGTGGTCGTGATCAGGTTGTAGAGCAGGTTGCCCTTGGGCCCCATCCGCTCGGGAAAAGGGCGGCGAGCTTCGAGCTGTCCGATTGGGGGCGCTTGCGCTACCAACAGGTCCTCCATACGTCTGGTCGGGGCTACACCCCCAGTCATCAACGATGAATCCTAGCTTCCCTAAAAGACGGGGCTCGGGGTGGTCCTACATAACGTCGTACTTCGCCCGTAACGGTGATTGACCAGCGTGGAGCGCCCCGGATGTTACCGTCGGCGACGTGCTGATCAGCAGAGCGCGCATAGGCGTGTGGGCTGCCCGGTCGGCGACGCCGCTCATCACCGCCGCAGCGACGGTGGCGCTGGTCAGCGGGTGCGGTCAGGGCGGCGGCGACGCCCCGGGACCCGAAGCCGGGTCGGTGATCACCAGCACCACAAAGATTGCTGGCGCCGGCGTGCTCGGCAACCAACGCCGCCCTGACGAGTCGTGTGCCCCCGAACCCGCTGCCGTCGACCCGGGGCCGCCGGATCGCCTCGTACGCCACGCGGCAGGCGAGACGGAGGTGCGCGCGGATCCGCAGCGCATCGTGGTGCTCTCCGGCGATCAGCTCGACGCCCTGTGCGCGCTGGGGTTGCAGTCGCGCATCGTGGCCGCGGCGCTGCCGGACGGCTACGCCGAACAGCCGTCCTACCTCGGTTCGGTGATCCACGACGTGCCGGATGTCGGCACGCGCAGCACACCGGATCTGGAGGGCATCCGGGCCGCGGAGCCCGACCTGATCCTGGGATCCGAAGCGCTGACACCCGAGGCGTTCGGTGCGTTATCGCAGATCGCGCCGACGGTGTTCACCGGCGCGCCGGGCCCGGCCTGGCAAGACCACCTGCGCACGGTGGGCGCGGCGACCGGACGAGCCGACGCCGCCGGCGGGCTGATCGAGGGCTTCGAGCGGGCCGCCGAGGAGACCGGAGCCGAAAACGACGCGACCCATTTCCAGGCGTCGGTGGTGCAGTTCACCGACACCACGATGCGGGTCTACGGCGCGAACAACTTCCCGGCCAGCGTGCTGGCCGATGTCGGTGTGGACCGTCCTGCGGCCCAACGGTTTACCGATAAGCCCTACATCGAGATCGGCATCACCGACGCCGACCTGTCGGACTCCCCCGATCTGTCCGCCGCCGACGGCGACATCGTCTACCTCTCGTTCACCACGACCGAAGCCAAGGAGCACGCCACCACCGTGATGGAAAGCGAGGCGTGGAAGAGGTTGTCGGCCAACCGCGATAACCGCGTGTTCGCGGTCAACAACGAGGTGTGGCACACCGGTGAAGGAATCGTCGCCGCGCGCGGCGTGCTGGATGACCTGCGCTGGATCAACGCGCCGATCAACTGATCAGAACTTACGGATGTTGCCCGCGTTGATGTAGATGCCGTGACCGGTGGGCAGGTAGGTGAGCTTGGTGCGCAGCCCCTCCGGTTGCACTGCCCAACCGTTGACCTGATACTCCCCGCCGTCGACGGTCACCGGCGCCGAGACTGGCTCAGGGAGATCGCCTCGGTCCCAATAGAACTGCCCGGTGCCCTGCACGACGGCGAGGTTCAGCCGCTGGTTCCACTTGGATGTCTCGAAGGGCGCCATACCCCAGGGTTGGCCGTTGGTCAACGCGCATACGGCCACCGGCCCTGTCCCGAATGTGGGGTTGTCGGCGCTCAGGTCGCATCGCACCGCACCGGAATCGAGCGTCACCTGGTGCCCGGTGTCGGCCGCCGCGTGCGGCGTCATCATCAGCGCACCCACAAGAGCCGCGACCAGAGCCGTCACTGCCTGCCGAATCATGTCCGTCTCCACCTCCCGTCCGCGCGATCACCTTCAGCCGGGAATATTCTCACGGCGCCGATCACCACAGGCCGGTTTCCCGTGAACTCGTCCGGGCGGGCCGCTAGGCGGACTGCATCTGACAGCGCGGGGGAAAGGCGGCACCGTCGGCGATGACTTCTCGGTACTCGTGCACCCGGTCCGGGATGGTGCCGAGCACCGCGATCGTGCGTCCCTGCTTACCGTATGCGGCAACGAACTGCCGGGCGCCCAAATCACCCTCGACGACCGCGACGGAATCGTATCCTGTTGGCACACCTACTATTTGGAGCTTGACATCGTATTGGTCGGACCAGAAGTACGGGACTGCGTCGTACTCCTGGGCGTCGCCGGGCCCGACCAGCAGATTCCGTGCCGCAGTGATCCCTTGGCGGGAGGCGTGGTCCCAGTGCTCGATCCGCAGATGCTGCTGGTAGAGCGGATGCCACCAGCGCGCGACATCGCCTGCGGCCACGACGCCGGTCACGCCCTGCGCGGCGCCGGTGGCGTCGCACACCACACCGTTGTCGATTTTGATGCCGGAGCCCTGTAGCCAGTCGGTGACCGGCTCGACCCCGAGCCCGATGAGCACCAGGTCGGCCTTGATCTTCGACTTGTCGCTCAGCCGGACAGCCTTCACATGCTCGTCGCCGATGAACCCGTCGACGTCGACGCCGACGCGCACGTCCACGCCGTGCCGGCGATGCAGATCGGTCCAGCAGTTTCCCATCTCCACACCGAGTGCCGCCTGCAGCAGCGATTCGGTTCGGGAAAGCAGAGTGATTTTGTGCTCCAACGAGTTCAGGCTCGCCGCGACCTCGGTGCCGATGAACCCGCCGCCGATCACCACGACGCGGGAGCGCTTGCCGAGTTTGGAGCGAATCGCCAGGCAGTCGTCGACTGTGCGCAGCGCCAGCACGCCGTCGGGCACTGGGCCACCGGGCCAGCGGCGGGCGTCGGCACCGCTGGTGATCACGAGGCCGTCGAACTTTACGGACCGCTCCTGGCCGTCGTCGCGCACCGCGACAGTGCGCGACGCCATGTCGACTCCGACGGCGCTGGCGCCGCGCAGCACCCGCGCGCTGAACTCGTTCTGCGGCGCCATGTCGATACCCGCCCGGTGCACCTCGCCGGTGAGCAGCTTCTTCGATAGCGGCGGCCGGTGGTAGGGCGCGTACCGTTCGGCGCCGATCAGCGTCAGCTCACCGTCGTAGCCCTCGGTCCGCAGTGTTTGCGCCGCCATGGCGCCGGCGACTCCGGCGCCGACGACGGCCACCTTGCGCAGCGAACGATCCGGCGACACGGGTCAGTCCTGCACCGTGATCGCACGGGTGGGACACGACACTTGCGCGCCGACCAGCTTCTGTTGCAGGTCCTCGTCTGGCTGCTCCTGCAGGAGGTGAAGACCGTCCTCGCGGACGTCGAACACCTCGCGGCAGATGCTCATGCAGACCCCGTTGCCGTCGCAGGTGTCGAGGTCGACATAAACCTTCATCCGTCGCTCCTATCTAGCTGTGGGCCGCCTGCACCGCGGCCTTCCGCTCGTGTGCTGAGGCGCGTTCACGGGCGTCCCGCGCCGCCGGCGAGTACGCGAGGTAATCCAGCGCCATCTGGGTGTCGGCCTCGGGACCGGGGTGGTGCCCGCGACGCATGTATCGCAGCGGGACAGCCACCAGGAAGTGCCACGGGTCCGGCAGCAGGTCCTTGCGCGCGGCGCGCCGCCAGTCCCGCCAGCGCCATTTCGTATCGATCGATTCGTCGTGGGCCATGAGATAGCGTGCGCCGGCAATCCACCAACCGACGAACAGCGGCGCGGTCATCATCATGGAAAACGCCCTGATCCAATAGCTCCCGCACACGTTTTGGTAGACGTCGAACACCAGTGAACGGTGCTCGACCTCCTCGGCGCCGTGCCAGCGCAGCAAATCGAGCATCTCCGGGTGCGCGCCCGCGTTCTCCAGGCCCTTGTTCTGCAGGATCCACTGGCCCAGCACCGCGGTGAAGTGTTCGAGGGCCGCCACGTCGGCCAAGCGCCGATACAACCACCACCGTTTCAGCGGGGCCGGGAAGAACCTCGGCGGATCGCCGAGCGTCACCGACAACGTCCGTCCCAGGCGGTCGGTGTAGCCCGCGGTGTCGATGCCCTGTTCGGCCAGCCGGTCCAACACCACCTGGTGCGCCCACGCATGCCAGGACTCCTGCTGGATGAACGGTTTGATAGCGGCTTCCAGTTCGGGATCGTCGACCTGCGACGACGCTTCCAGCACCGCCTTGATGAAGTGGCGCTCCCCCTCGGGCAGCAGCAGGTGCAGGACGTTGACCATGTGCGTGCAGAAGGGGTTGCCCGGTACCCAGTGCACGGGCAGATTCGACCAGTCGAAGCGAACTTTGCGCCGAAACTCCGGATGTCCGTCGTGATGCAATTCCACTTCAGGCATCAGCCACTCCTCGATCGCCGCGTACTTCTTCTGTAGACCGGCAGATCTATCTCTAAACACGGCTGGCCGGCGTGTCTCGCGCACAATCCGGGTCGCCTTCGCTCGACAGCTGAACTGCGTTGTGAGGCACGGTCTTCACAGAATTTGCGCCATCGCAACCATCGGCCAGAAGACACCCTCAGCTGGTTCCCAGCCGGTGCACAGAAATCCTCGGGTATGGGCCAGCGCCGAAGGGGTACGAGATGAGCGAGGGTGACCCGGCCCGTCGCGCGCGTGGCGCGCAGCGGTCGATGAAATACGCCCGAATCGAAGGGAGACTTCATGGCCAACCAGAATGTCGCCGATTTCCTGCTCGACCGGTTGCGCGCGTGGAACGTCGAGCACGTCTTCGGCTACCCCGGCGACGGGATCAATGGGATTTTGGCGGCGTTCGGCCGCGCCGACAACAACCCGCGGTTCATCCAGTCCCGACATGAGGAGATGAGCGCGTTCGAGGCCGTCGGCTACGCGAAGTTCGGCCACAAGGTCGGCGTCTGCATGGCGACGTCGGGGCCGGGCGCCATCCATCTGCTCAACGGGCTCTACGACGCGAAACTCGACCATGTTCCCGTCGTCGCCATCGTCGGTCAGACCGACCGCACCGCGATCGGTGGCTCCTATCAGCAGGAGGTCGACCTGCTCAGCCTCTACAAGGACGTCGCCAGCGACTACGTCCAGATGGTGACGGTGCCCGAACAGTTGCCCAACGTGTTGGACCGCGCGATCCGCGTCGCACTCAGCGAGCAGGCGCCCACCGCGGTGATCATTCCCGGCGACGTGCAGGAACTCGAGTACTCGCCGCCGACGCACAAGTTCAAGATGGTGCCGTCGAGCCTCGGTATCGAGTGGCCGATGCCGGCGCCCGACGATGCGGCGATCGCGCGTGCGGCCGAAGTGCTCAACGCGGGTGAGAAGGTGGCGATCCTGGTCGGCGCGGGTGCGCGCGGAGCGCACGAGGAGGTCGCGGCGGTGGCCGACTTGCTGGGCGCGGGCGCGGCGAAGGCGTTGCTGGGTAAGGACGTGCTCTCCGACGAATTGCCTTGGGTCACAGGCGCAATCGGGCTGCTGGGCACTCGGCCGTCCTATGAGTTGATGCGCGACTGCGACACGCTGCTGACCATCGGTTCAAGCTTCCCCTATTCGCAGTTCCTGCCGGCGTTCGACCAGGCCCGCGCCGTGCAGATCGACATCGACCCCAAGCTGATCGGCATGCGGTACCCGTATGAGGTCAATGTGGTGGCCGACGCCAAGGCCGCGTTGCGCGCGCTGATCCCGCATCTGGAGCGCAAACAGGACCGGTCGTGGCGGGAAACGGTCGAGTCGACGGTGGCGCGGTGGTGGGAGACCATGCACAAGGAGGCCATGGTCTCCACGGACGCGATCAACCCGTTGCGGCTTTTCGCCGAGTTGTCCCCGCAGCTTCCCGGCAACGCGATCGTCACCGCAGACTCCGGCTCCGCGGCCAACTGGTATGCGCGGATGTTGCGTTTCCGCGACGACATCCGCGGGTCGTTGTCGGGCACGCTCGCGACGATGGGGCCCGGGGTGCCCTACGGCATCGGTGCCAAATTCGCCGAACCCGGACGGCCCGTCATCGTGTTCGAGGGCGACGGCGCCATGCAGATGAACGGGTTGGCCGAACTGATCACGGTCAAGCGGTACTGGCAGGAGTGGGGCGATCCCCGGCTGATCGTCGCGATCCTGCACAACAACGACCTGAACCAGGTGACGTGGGAAATGCGCGCGATGGCCGGTGCGCCCAAGTTCGTTGAGTCCCAGTCGCTTCCGGATGTCGACTACGCCGCATTCGCGGCCGGCCTCGGGTTGAACGCGATGGTGATCAAAGACCCCGAAGAACTACCCGATGCCTGGCGCGATGCGTTGTCCGCGGACCGGCCGACGGTTCTCGACGTGTTCACCGACCCGGACATGCCGCCGATTCCGCCGCACGCGGAGTGGGATCAAGCCAAGGCGGCCGCCACGGCGGTGCTGAAGGGTGACGAAGACCGCTGGGGTTTCATCGTGACCGGCCTCAAGACCAAGGCGCAGGAGTTCATGCCGCACAAGAACGGCTGAACCTTAAAAGTCCCAGTCCTCGTCTTCGGTGTTGACCGCCTTGCCGATCACGTAGCTGGACCCCGAGCCCGAGAAGAAGTCGTGGTTCTCATCGGCGTTGGGGCTCAGCGCCGACAGGATCGCCGGGTTGACGTCGGTCTCGTCGCGCGGGAACAGCGCCTCGTAGCCGAGGTTCATCAGCGCCTTGTTGGCGTTGTAGCGCAAGAACTTCTTGACGTCCTCGGTCAAGCCGACCTCGTCGTAGAGGTCCTGGGTGTACTCGACCTCGTTGTCGTAGAGCTCGAACAGCAACTCGTAGGTGTAGTCCTTGAGCTCCTGCTGCTTGGCGGCGTCCTCGGCGGCCAGACCACGCTGGTACTTGTAGCCGATGTAGTAGCCGTGCACGGCCTCGTCGCGGATAATCAGCCGGATCATGTCGGCGGTGTTGGTCAGCTTGGCGCGGCTGGACCAGTACATCGGCAGATAGAAGCCCGAGTAGAACAGGAAGCTCTCCAGCAGCGTGGAGGCCACCTTGCGCTTGAGCGGCTCGTCACCCTTGTAGTACTGCATGACGATCTCGGCCTTGCGCTGCAGGTTCGGGTTCTCCTCCGACCAGCGGAACGCATCGTCGATCTCAGCCGTCGAGCACAGCGTGGAGAAGATGTTGCTGTAGCTCTTGGCGTGCACCGACTCCATGAACGCGATGTTGGTGTAGACCGCTTCCTCGTGCGGGGTCATCGCGTCGGCGATCAGGCTGACCGCGCCTACGGTGCCCTGGATCGTGTCCAGCAGCGTCAGACCGGTGAACACCCGCATGGTGAGTTGCTTTTCGGGGGGCGTCAGCGTGTTCCACGACGGGATGTCGTTGGACACCGGCACCTTTTCCGGCAGCCAGAAGTTACCGGTCAGCCGGTGCCAGACCTCGGCATCCTTCTCATCTTGCACTCGGTTCCAGTTGATCGCCGAGACCCGATCGATCAGCTTCACGCCTTCGCTCACAGCACCCACCTAGCAACGTTGGAAACCCGTTAGAAATCTATGCCCCGGACACTACCCCTGGGGGGCGATAACGTTTGGGACCGCGACATCTTGTGTTGGCGTGTCGCGCGGCCGGTCCAAGAAGCGGTACTCCGACGGGTCGAATCGGCGGGTGGCCAGCCAGTATTGCCACGTCATCCCGCTCCACAGCGTCCGGTTGACGCCGTGCTCGTCGAGATACCAGCTGCTGCAACCGCCGGTGCTCCACACCGTGTCCGCCAGCTCGTCCTGCAGCTTGTCGTTGTAGCGGTCCTGCGCTTCGCGGGTCGGCGCCAACGCCTGCGCGCCGGCCCGGTCGACGGCGGCGATGGCCTGGGCGGCGTACCGGATCTGCGACTCGATCATGAACACCACCGAGTTATGCCCCAGCGCAGTGTTCGGGCCGAGCAGGAAAAACACGTTGGGCATGTCGGCGACCGTGATGCCGCGCAGCGCCGCGATGCCCTCCCTAGTCCACCGGTCCACCAGGTCCTCGCCGCCAGGACCCTTGATGTTGACGTAGGTGTACGAGTCGGTCACATGAAAGCCGGTGCCGAAGACGACGACGTCAGCTTCCCTTTCGGTGCCGTCGGCCGTGGCGATGCCCCGTGGCGTGAACCGCGCGATACCGTCGGTGATCACCTCGGTCTTCGGGTTGGCGATACCGCGGTAATAGGTGTCAGAGTTGAGGATCCGCTTACAGCCGGCCCGGTAGTCCGGAGTCAGTTTGCGGCGCAACTCAGGGTCCTTGATCGACCGGTTGATGTTCCATTTACCCAGCAGCTCACCAATTTTCAGCAGCCGGGGCTGGCGCGTCATCGCGAAACCGACGGCTTCGTGGCCCCAGTAGATGGCCGCGCGCAGCAGTTGGCGGGTGCCCGGAACCTTGGTGAACATCCGCTGCATCCACTCCGGGATGGGGTTGTTCGGGCGCGGCATCACCCACGCCGGGGTGCGCTGATACAGCTGCAGCGCGGCAACATCTTTGACGATCTCGGGCACGATCTGGATCGCGCTGGCGCCGGTGCCGATCACCGCGACGCGTTTACCGGTGAGGTCGACGCTGTGGTCCCACTCCGCGGAATGAAAAGCCGCACCTTGGTATTCGTCGAGTCCCTCGAAGTCGGGGATCATCGGGATGTGCAATCCGCCGGCACCGGACACCACGAACTGCGCGACGTACTCCCGGCCGTCCTTGGTGAACACATGCCAGCGCATTTCCGCGTCGTCCCAGTGTGCGCGGTCGACGTGTTGGTTGAATCGGATATGCCGACGCAGCCCGTACTTATCGGCCACTCCCTTGAGGTAGTCGAAGATCTCGGGCTGGTAGGACCACATGTGGTTCCAGTCGGGCTTGGGCTCAAACGAGAACGAGTACATGTGCGACGGGATGTCACACGCGCATCCCGGATAGGTGTTGTCGCGCCAGGTGCCCCCGATCTCGTCGGCCTTCTCCAGGATCAGGAACTCCACACCTTGCTTCTGCAGTTCGATGCCCATCCCCAGACCGGAGAATCCGGTACCGATGATCAACGTGCGGGTGTGCACGGGTTTAGCGGCCGTTGTCTGGTCCGCCTGCTCGGCCACCGTCATCATTGACCTCTTTCCTGGGAACGCCGGTACCGGGTACTTACCTCAAGTTTCCGGGCCGCGGGCCCGGGTGTCAATCGTCGAGGGCGGGTCGAGAGTGGGATTGACGCACGCTCCAGCGGCCAGAGGCGTGCGGGTAACCCACGTTCGGCGGGAGGGGTGAGTCAGGCGACGGGTTGCTGGCGCACCGCAGTGTGCAGCGGCTCGTTGACGTCGATTTTGACGCCGAGCAACTCCGCGGTGCCGTTGATCGCGCCCATCATGATCGTCGTCATGTGCGCGATGAACTCATCGGCGGGCATGCGACGCGGGCTGGCGTCGTCGGCACCCAGCCACCAGTCGGTCGCCGAGGCCGCGGTTCCGAAGATCGCGAACGCCGCCAACTCGAACGCGGCCGGGTCCAGGGCCATCTCCTCGAGCTCGCTGCTGATGATGTCGGCGACAGCCAGCGTGATGTCGCGGCCCTTGTTGACGGTCGTCATCGCGGCCGCGGACTGGTCGGCGAAGCGGCCCTGCAGCAGAAACCGCACGACGTTGGGGTGCTGGTCGACCAGTTCGACGTAGTGCTGCACACCGCGGCCGACGATCTCGCGGGCGGAGTCGGTCTCCACGTTGATCGACGGGATGATCGCCGCCCACAACATGTCGCGCATCCGCTCGCCGATCTGGGCGAACATGTCGGACTTGTCGACGAAATGGCGGTAGATCTTGGGCTTGGCCGTCCCGGCCTCCTCGGCGATCTCCCGCACGCTCACATTGGGTCCGAGGCGGTCGATGGCGCGGAACGCGGCGTCGACGATCTCGGCTCGCACCTTTTTGCGGTGCTCACGCCAGCGTTCGCTGCGGGCGTCGACCTTGACACCCGCTTCGCCGGCCGCGCGCGGCCTCGCCCCTCGTCGCACCCGATCACTGTACCGCTCGCACCGGCTGACCTGCTCAGACCATGCCGGGGACGACCACGAAACGGCACCGGTGCAGCGGCGTAGCGCCCCGGTCCTCCGCCGAGAAGGACGGCGCCGACGCGGGTAATATCGCGGCGACAACCGATCGACGAGACGAGATTCATGACGCAGCGATACGACCTGGTCATTGCCGGTGGCGGGCCGTCGGGCTCGGCGGCGGCGTGGCAGGCCGCGCAGACCGGCGCGAAGGTAGTGGTCTTGGACAAGGCCGAGTTTCCCCGCGACAAGCCGTGCGGCGACGGCCTGACCGCCCGCGCGGTCAGCTACCTGCAGAAAATGGGTCTGGCCGACGAGGTCGCCACCTTTCATCGCGTCAACCGCGTCACGGTGTTCAGCCCCAGCCAGTGGGAGCTGTCGTTTCCCCGGCGTCCCGGCATGCCCGACCACGGTCACACCGTGAGCCGCACACACCTGGACACGGTGCTGCTCAAACACGCCGAATCTGCCGGCGCCGAGGTGCGCCAGGGCGCAGAGGTGAGCGCCCCGATCGTGGAGAACGGACGGGTGGTCGGCGTCACGCTCAAGAGCGGCGAGAAGGTCTACGGCGACGCGGTGATCGCCGCCGATGGCGCCTACTCCCCGATCAAGCGGGCGCTGAAGATCGATTCGGAGTACAACGGCTATTCGGCGATCGCGATCCGCTCGGAGATGCCCGCCAACCGGCCCGACTCCGACAGCCTCGACATCTACCTGAAGCTGGCCTTCGAAGGTGACCAGTTGCCGGGCTACGGCTGGGTGTTCCCGATGGGTAACGGCGTGTTCAACATCGGGCTCGGTTATGTCAACAGCTACAAGAACTGGCAGTCGATCAACGCGACGAAGTTCCTCGGCGAGTTCCTGCGCACGCTGCCGCCGGAGTGGGAACTGCCGCCGATCGAGGAACTCAAGAAGAACAAGAGCGTGCGCGCCTGGCGGCTGCCCATGGGCTTCACCGCCTGGCCGCCGTGGCGTCCCGGGGTGCTGTTCACCGGGGATTCGCTGGGCGCGGGCAAGCCGGCCTCGGGTGCCGGTATCTCCAAGGCGCTCGAATCCGGTTTGGCCGCAGGCGAATGCGCGATCGCCGCGCTGACCAACAGCGGGCCTGACGACTTCACCAACTATGCGCAGCGGATGGAAGCGGCGTGGGGCCGGGAGTACCGGCGGGGCCGCTACTTCCACAAGATGCTGGGCTACCCGAAGGTCGCCAACGCCGGTATCAAGCTCATCGACAACGTCGCGTTCCGTGACCGGATGCTCAAGGCGCTCTACAAGAAGGCCCAGGGCCCGCAGCACACCGTCAAGTAGCCCCACGACTTGTCACCGGCCGCGCGTAACGTGCCCGGTGTGGAACAACGCATCAGCCTGATCACGCTCGGAGTCGACAATCTGGCGCGGGCCCGCCGCTTCTACGAAGAGGGCCTGGGGTGGACGCCCACCCAGTCGGCCGAGGGTGTGGTCTTCTACCAGTTGCCGGGTGTCGCGCTGGCTCTGTTCGGTCGCGACGACCTCGCCGAAGACGCCCACCATCGCATCGACGGCAGGTTCAGCGGTATCACGATCGCGATCAACCAGCGCACCGAGGCCGATGTCGACGCGGTGCTCGCTCAGGCGCAGGCTGCCGGAGGCACCATCCTCAAACCAGCCGAAAAGGTGTTCTGGGGCGGGTATTCCGGCTACTTCGCCGACCTCGACGGGCACGTCTGGGAGGCCGCCGTCAACCCGCAGTGGACCATCAACGACGACGGCACGTTGACCATCACCCCGGGCGAAGCACCAGGCTGACCTCGCACGAACCCGCGTGAGGATCCGGGGTGACGGCCACACGGTAGCGCTCGCCGATCACCTCTGCGTTGCACTCGATGACCTCCTGGATCAAGCCCTGTTGGATACCGCGCACCACCTCTGGTGCCGTCACGGCGACCTCGGCCAGCGGGCAGGTACAGATCTGCACCGTCAATTCGCCGAACGAGTCAAGCACCGAACGCACCTGAAACCCCAACTCCCCCAGCGTCGCAACCACCAGCTCGACCACCGTCGTCTCCTCCCACCTGCGCGCCACCCGCACCCGATGCGCGAGATCCGCACCGATCTGCAGCGCGCGCTGTTCGCGTTCCTCGGCCGTACCGCCGAGGTGTGCGGCGAACAGCGAGACAATGTCGGCGTAGTCAAGCCGGGGGGCCAGTTCATAGGTGAGCCGCGGCCGCCCGGCGCGTCCGCCCTTGACTTCGCCGCGCCGGACGACGCCCTGAGACTCCAAGGCGGTCAGGTGAAACCGGGCGGTGGTGACGTGAATGCGTAGTTCCTCGGCGATGTGGCGCACATCCACCGGTCCGGGCGCGGACCGCAGCAGGCCCAGAACCCGCTGTCGCTGTTGGCCTGCCGCGCGCAGCGAGGGTGCACCGATTCCGTGGTGCTGCACTGCCATCACGTCAGTCTCTCACCGTGTCGGCACGACGCCGACCACCGATACCGCGGTCAACGAGTCCCGGTACTTCTGGAAGGTGCGACGCATTCCGAGGACCCGACGGCGAGCCGCCGGCCTCCGGATCAGGTTGCCGACGATTCGCAACGCGCCGAGCGGGCCTTCGTCCGCAAGCACCCGGGTCGGGTTGAGCAGCGCCATCGGGGCGTAGTCGACGGTGACGTCGGTGAACCCGGCATCGGTGAGCAGTCGCACCCACTCCCCCGCGGTGAGCGGGCGGGCGTTGACCTTGATCGCGCGCGACATGCCGCGCCGGATCTCGTCCTTGGCCTCCTGTGCGATGGTGTCCGGTTGAAGACCGAGTTCGTGGATCGCGTACCGGCCGCCGGGGCGCAGCACCCGGAACGCCTCGTCGACGATCGCCCTCTTGGCCTTGTCGCCCTGCATGGTCAGCATGGCCTCGCCGATCACCACATCGGCGCTGGCGTCCGGCAGCCCGGTCTCCGAGGCATCGGCGACCACCACCGTGCCGTCGACCGGCGCGACCACCTCGCGCACCGATTCGGTGGCTGCCGCGGTGTCGTCCACGCCGACGTAGGACCGCGGCTCGAGGGCGACGATGTCGCGCGCGGTGCGCCCCAGCCCGGGGCCGAGTTCGACGACGTCAACGCCGCCGACTCGCGCCGCGGCCAGCATCCGCGTCGTCAGTTCCAAGCCGCCGGGGCGCAACACCCGCTTGCCCAGGCGCGCGAGCAGCCAGTGCCCCGGTAGATCGGCGTCGGACCGCTGGGCGAGCGGAAGCGTTTGCCTGTCAGTCATTTCGGATTGTCCTTTCGACGGCGGCGATCACGAAGATCGCCGTGAACACAGCGCATGCATACAGCAGCGCGATGGTCTGGCCCCACGGCGGGGTGAGCACGCTGTCCTGGCCCGTCCCGTACACCGCGTTGAGCAGCGGCATGAACCGTTGCAGCGAGGCCCCGCTGGGCAGGTACGCCGCGGCGGATTCAAACGCGTAGGCCCACAGCAGGATCGCGCCCACCGCACCGATCGGTGAGCGGATGAGCCCACCGACGCCCACCCCGGCGCCCGCCGCGAAAAACGCCAGCAAAGGCACTGTCCACAACAGCCGTGTCCCGACCGGATCGGTGACCGACACCTTCCCGTACACCAGCGGTGAGATAAGCGGCAACAGCGTCAGCACCACGACCAGGGTCACCGCGGCGGCGGCCGCGGCCACCGCTCCGTAGAACAGCCAGCGCCCGACCAGCACCGGCCAGGCCGGTCGTATCGCGAGCCGAACGTATTGCCCTGTGCGGTACCGGTTCTCCGTCGCCTGCCCGTCGGCACCGGCGACAGCGGCCAGCACAACGGTGATGGTGATCACCCAGTAGGCCGCGTTCGAGGTCGACACCTGCAACACCGAGATCTGTCCGGGGATGCGCGCGAACGACTCGGCCACCGCGGCGATGCCGAAGGTGATCGCCATCGGTATCGCCGCGGCCGCAGGCATCACGACGGCCCACAGCCGGCTGCGTCCGCCGGTGCGGATGTACTCCGCCCGCATGCTGCGCCTGACCAGGGTGGGCGCGGTGCTCACGCGCACTCCAGCAAGGTGGCCTCCAGCCATTCCCGGATGTCGGCATCGACGGGAGCCAGTTGCTGCAGCTCGCCGACCGCCCGTAACCGTCCGTCGACCAGCAACGCGATCCGATCCGCGGTCAGCGTCACCTCGCCGAGCAGATGCGTGGCCACCACCACCGCGCATCCCGCATCGGCGAGGCGGCGCAGAAGCCCCCGGAACCAGACGATGCCGGGCACGTCCAGACCGTTGAGGGGCTCGTCGAACAACAGCGCCCGCGGCTCACCGAGCAGTGCGGAGCCGATCGCCAGCCGCTGCCGCGCCCCCAGCGACAAGGCGCCGATGCGTTCGCAGCGTTGGTCCTGCAGACCCACCTCCGCCAGCGCGTGCTCGACGCGGGCCGTCTGCACCCCGGACAACGCGGCCAACCAGGACAGGTGACGCAGCACGGTGTGGCGGGGGTCCATCGCTTCGGGACCGAGGTGTACCCCCAGCAGACCCGGCTCGTCGCGGCGGTGTCGACCGCATACGACGACCGAGCCGGCATCGGGCCGGTCCAGACCGGCGATCAGACGCAGCAGCGTCGTCTTGCCCGCGCCGTTGAGGCCGAGCAGGGCGGTGACGGTACCCGCGGGAAAATCGGCTCCGACATTGTCGATGGCGCGCCGGCCACCGAAAGCCTTTGCCAATCCCTGGGTTTGGATCATCGCTCGGTCACTCGAAGTTGCACGGGATCGGCAGGCCCAGCGTCTTGATCCCGTTGCACAGGGACTTGCTCGCGAGCTTCCAACGGCCGTCGATGCGTCGCCACTCGGCGGGTACCTGGATCGTCGGGGCGCCCTGCCTGCTGGCGTTGATGACGGCGGTGTGGCGATCACCCTCGTGCGTCTCCGGGCCGGTCACCACGCTCGATCCCCGCGGCGGGCGGAAGAACCCAACGCGGTAGACCATCTTCGGCACCACCACAGCGCGGTCGCCGCCTTCGAGCTGGGCGGCCTTGACCCAGTCCGGCGCCGGCGTGGCCACCAGCAGCCTGATCTGGGCATCGAGCTCGGCCAGCGACGGCACCTCGGAGGTGATCGCGTAATCCTGGTCGAAACCCGGTTGAGCATTTGCCACCGGGACAACACCCGCCAGGACCGTGGCGGCGGCGAGCGCCGACACCACCGTGACGCGGAGACCTTTCAACATCCACCGGCTCCCATTTAGAGGACATCTTTGCGGCTAATGTAAGGCGTGGTATTCAATTAGGCAAGGCTTACCTGTTCGATTAAGGTGCGCGCCCGCTCGTCGCAATCTCCAGCGTCCGCGGCGGGCTCGGGCGACACTTACCCAAGGTCCGGAGGGGGAGGTCGCATTGCGCAGCACCGTCGCCGTCGCCGCCGTACGCGCCGTGGCGGTGGTCGTGTCGCTGCTGCTCGGCTATCTCGTCGCGCTGGCACTGGATCCGCAGCTCAGAAACCGGGCACCGGCGTCGCTGCAGTGGTTCGGGGAACCGGGGTCGGTGCCGACGATCGCCATCGCGGTGACGGCGCTGGTGGTGCTCGGAGTTCTGCTCGTCCGTTCGCAGGGGGTGCGACGCCCCGGCGCTCCGGTGGCGATCGTGGCTGGGCTGGCGCTGATCAGCACCGCACTGGGGCTGGCGTCGTACTGGGACTGCCACGACGACGCGCATCCCCGCTTTTTCCGGCCCCTGATGTTCACCGCTTACGTGGTCAAGGGCGGCACGGCCGATCAATCGCTGAGCGGCCAGACCTGCCCCTCGCCCACCCCGGTGGCGCTGGAGATCGCGCGGCTGTCGGCCCTGGCGGCGATCTTCCTCAGCGTCGTCGGCGTGGCGGCGGCGCTGTTTCGGTCGCGAGCGGACCGGCTTCGCGTGCATTTCGCCCGGTCGGTCACCGCGGTGGTGGACGTCGACGATGACACGCTGTCGATGGTCAGCGCCATCGCGCGGACGATGGAGGGACGTAGCACCCTGGTGTTGATCACCACCAGCCTTGACCATCCCTGCGTGCCCGAGGTCCGCAACCACGGCGCACGGGTCATCGCGGTGGACTTCGACCGGCCGGAGACCCTGCGGGCGTTGTCCCTGTGGCGCAAACTCGACCGGCTGTATCTACTCTCGTCCGATCCGTCGAGTAATCTGTTGCGGCTGAAGGTCATTGCGGATCGGCTGGCCGCGACCAGCCGAAAACAGCGTCTGCCGTTGATCGTTCGCATCGATGACCCGTGGCAGGCCGAGGCGTGGCGGGCAAAGCATTTCGGCGGTTCGGACACCCGGTGGGCCGCCGACGCCGTCGGCAAGTACGAGGTCACCGCACGGCGGTTGCTGGACAGGATCATCTCAACCGACGGGGTCGGGCGGATCCTGATCTGTGGTACGTCCCCGCTGACGCTGGCGTTGTGCTCGAACATGGCGCAGCGCCAGTTGGAGCGTGACTATTACGCCGCTCCGGACGCCAAGGCGCTGCCTCGCCTGGTCCTCGTCGCCGAGAACGCCGAGGAGTACCAGCAGGATTTCGCGCTGTCGCGGCGGCGGCTGGGTTTGTCGACACGCAGCATGCGGGTCAAGGCGGTAACCGAGACGGCATCGGTGCCGCTGCTGGCGTCGTTGCTCGCCGACGACGCCGACGGCACCGCAGTGGTTTTCGTCGACCGCGACAGTTCCACCGCCTCGTCTGTCGACACCACGACCGGCACCCGGCTGGCCGCCCGGTTTCCCACCACACCGATCTACGCGTGGGATGCGACTGCCCGGGTCACCGAAGATCGGCTGTCGCTGGTCGGCAGGTTGCGGACCTACCGGCTGAGCATGGACCTGCCCGATGGTCAGGCACAAGACGCGTGGGAGCGCGCTGCCCGGCTGATCCACGATCGCTACGCCGCCGAGGCCGGCCATCGCAGCGCCGCGAGCCGGCCGTGGGCCGAGCTCGACGAGTTCTACCGCGGGTCCAATCGACGTCAGGTCCGCAACGCCCTGTGGATGGTCGAGCAGATCGGCGGGCACACCTGGAACGCGTGGAACGACACGACCGATGAGGTCGAAGCGCCCAACCTTCGCGGTTTGCAGCCACTCGAACAGTTGCGGCTGTTGGGTTTTGAGCGCGACAAGGCGATCGCCATGGCACGCGCCGAACACGAGGACTGGTGCCGCTATTACCGTGCCGCGGGCTGGCGCTACGGCCCGCAGCGTGACGATGTCCGCAAAATCCACGACAAACTGGTGGATTGGTCGCGCATCGAAGCGGATCCGGATCTGCTGAAGGCGGCGCTGGCCAGCCTGGCCGCCACCCTGTCGAAGCTGCGGGAGCTCGGCTACCGGTCCCGTCCGCCGCGAAATGACAATAGATGGAAGCACTTTCGCCGCACCGGCCAGGTAGTCGCCGAACAGCGCGACAGCGCGTGGACCTGGACGACGGGCTCGGGGGAAATCATGCGCGCCGAGGCGGGCGACTGGGCCGTGCGCGACGCCGAAGGCGGCGATTGGTGGTCGGTGCGCGACGACATCTTCCGCGACACCTACCAGCACATCGGCGGCGACCGGTGGCAGCGGCGCGGTGTCGTCAAGGCCAGGCGAGCCGAAGACGGCGAAACCGTCACCACACTCGAAGGTCCCGCGCGCGCCGCCTACGGTGACTGGGTGGTGCAGGGCGAGCAGGGCGAACAGTGGGTGATGCCCGGCGAGCAGTTCACCCGGCGATATGACGGACCACTCACCGAAACAACGGTCGGCGTGGGATTCTCACACTGACACCATCGAAGGGCCACACGTGACATCACATCGGACACTGCCGCGCCATACACGGGTCACCATGGGCATCGTCGCCGCCGCGGCGGCTGGTGCGCTGCTGACCGTTGCGCCGCCCGACGCGCACGCCGCCGATGACCTGTTCGGTTTCACGTCGCCGTCGGACAACATCGGTTGCATGATGGACTCGTCGCAGGTGCGATGCGATATCCGCGAACGCGATTGGGCGCCGCCGCCTCCGCCGTCGGACTGCCCGTACAACTACGGCCAGGGACTGGTTCTCGACGCCGGTGCGTCACCCCGGTTCGTCTGCGCCGGTGACACCGCGCTGGCCGGCGGCGGGCCGCTTGGATACGGACAATCCACCAGCGCGGGCGTGTTGCGGTGCGAAAGCGCGATGTCGGGCATGACGTGCCGCGACGTCGAGACCGGCCGCGGCTTTTCGATCAGCCGACAGGGCTACCGGTTCTTCTGAGTTTCTTCGCAGATCGGGTCGGCGTCCTCGAGGTCATAGCGGTCCTTCTCGGCGTCGGTCAGGTCGCGCTGATGGACAGCGCACCCCTCGGCGATCCAGTCCGTCGGGTTCAGCGACCAGCGGATCAGGCGGCGATCCGCCACCGAGGCCGTCAAGGCCACATCTTGTGCGAGCGCAAGGCTGGGTGCCAGCGCGAAACCCGCGCCCGCGTTGCGGTCCACAGCCGTCAGCGGTCGGTCGGAGAGCCTGGTCCGACTGGTCAGATCCCAGAAGATGATGCTGCCGTCCTCCGAGACGGTGGCCAGTTCGCTGTTACCCCGGAACGCGACGTCGGTCACCCGTTTGGCGACCCGAAGGTCGTCGCCGGTCGGCCTGCCGGTCTGGGTGTCGAACAGCCGGATCGGGCCGCTCCACAGGCTGACCGCGATGGTGTTGCCGTCGGGTGCGACCGCCAACGAACGCGTTTCATCGTTGTCCAGTTCCACGGTGGTGGTTGTTCCGTCTGCCAGCCGATGGATGACCAGTTCACCGGTGCCGCCGATCACCAGACGCGATCGGTCCGGGGTGAACGCGAGACCGAACGCCAGTGGCGGACCCGCGATCTGGCCCTGCTCGACGAGTTCGTCGCCCTCCAACCGCCACAGCCGCACGGGCGCTGCCTCGAACGACTGGGACGCTGTGTTCATCCACCTGGTGGCCACTGTGACGCCGTCGGGTGAGACGGCCAGCTGGCTCGCCGGCTCCCCGGGCGCGACCCGGGTGGCGGTGGGCGCCTCTGCGACGCCGTCCCACACCACCACCTCGCCTTCGGTGGTGCTGGCCAACACCCGGGAGCCGTCGGACGAGAAGACGACCTCGTCCACCATGCCGTCGATCGTCACCGATGGGCCTGCGGGATCGGGTTCGGCGACATCGGTGAGCGTCAACTCGGTGATCAGTTGCCCCTGTGCGCTTTCGCCGGAGCCCGAGGGTTCGACGGTCGCGCGCACCACGGCCAACCGGTCGGCTGCGGGTGAGATGGCGACCGCCACCGCATCGGTCCAACCTTCGACGGGTCGGGCCAGGGGGCGGCGGCGGTCGTCGCCATAGTCGAGAAGTAAAGCGCCGCCCGCGGTTCCGCCGGTGACGCCCTGGGCGGGATCTGCCGGGTCCCATGCCACGGCGGTGCCGGCCTGCTCGTCGACCTTGACCGGCGGCAGCGGCGGCGAACCGGTCAGGTGGTTCCAGTAGATGACGAAGCCGTCCTCCGACACCGATGCCACCGACCCGGCCTCGGGACCGTCACCGGTGGCGACGAGCCCGGTCACCGCATCGGCGTGAATTTCGTTGCGGCCGGCGGCCGTCGGCATTCCGTCCGCGCCGTTCCAGAACCCCACCGTTCCGTCGCTGCCGCCGGTGACGACGGTGCCGTCGCCGACGACGGTCAGTGCCGACACCCAACTCACCGGTCCGTCGTCGGCCGAACTCCCGGCCTCGACCTGCTCCCATACGGGCCGGTCAGGTCTGGTGACGTCGAACCGTCGAACCGCACCGTCCTGCCCGGCGACCACCAGCCCGCCGTCGGGCGTCCAGGCGAGCGCGGTGACCGCGGACATGCGCCCGGCAGCGTTGGGTAGCGCCGGGAACATCGTTGTGGGCGCGGAACTGTCGGCGTCCCACACCAGGACGCCGCCTGCGCTGGTGCCGGCCGCGATGCGGCCCGTGGTGGGTTGCACGGCCAGCGCGCTGACCGCCGTGTCCGGTGTGCGCACGACGGCGGGTCGTAGTGCGCTGTCGAGGGTGGTGACGACGGTGCCGTCGGTGACGACGACCGCGTCGGCGCCGGCTGCGGCGGGGGCCATCGCGACGACCTCGCGGTCGAATTGGTCCTCGGCTCGGCCGATTTCGGCGCCGGTGGTGAAACTGTGCGCTGTGACCTTGCCGTCTGCCGTGCCGATCCACACCCGGTCGGCGGCATCGGATACGGCGACTGCGGTCACCGGCGCGTCGACGGGGATGCGTTGTTTGAACTCGGGCAGGTTGGCGACGGCGGTGAGCAGCGCGCCTTCGGTCTGCAGGCTGGGGTGCATCCGGTAGCCGTGCGCGGCGAGCAGAAACGCGAGGTCGGGCCGTTCGAGTTCGGTTCTGCTCTGCGCGGCCAGCCGCTGAGCTTCGGCCTGGAGGCGGCGTTGTTCGGCTTGGTTGGCGTTGTAGACCGCGATGCCGGCACCCGCGACGGCGGCGATGGTCAATACGGCCAATGCCGAGACCGCCGACCAGGCGATGCGCTTGGTGCGGCGGTGCTGGCGGACGTCCTCACCTTCGATCTCGTCTTTGGTGCGGCCGTGCAGGGGCGCGGCCACCTCCGCGACCGCATTGCGAAATCGGCTGTTGCGCAGGTCGAGTTGGTCTTCTTCGTGTGCCCAGCGCAGATCCAGGTGTCGGGGCTCGTCGGTGAAGACGCCGCGCAGCGCGGGCGGCACCGCGTCGGAGTCGTCGGTGAAGTCGCCCTTCTCCGGGTCCCACTCCCAGTAGCCGTCGGTGAGGACGGGCAGGATCCGGTCGACGGGCCGGTGCGCTTTCCAGTGTTCGATCTCGCGATTGACCCACACCGATGCGGCGGCCTGCGGCGAGGTGAGCAGCAGGAACCATTCGGCCTCATCCAGCGCCCGCACGATCGCATTCCACAGATGCGGGTCCACGGCCAGCCCGGTCTCGTCTCGGAAAACCTCCAGCGACCGGCGCCGGTACCACGGTTTGGCCAGGCGCTGAAGCGCACGCTGCAACTCCGGCGCCAGCCGGCCGTCGGCCGCGTGCGAGTAGGAGACGAAGGCGTCGTAGCGCATGTCGCAGTATGCAACGCGTCAGCGCCGGGTGTTGGCGTAATGCACGCTCAACACACGCGGCGCATCGAGGCGCCCTACAACATGCAGCTGACGCAGCCCTCCACCTCGGTGCCTTCCAACGCCATCTGGCGCAACCGGATGTAGTACAGCGTCTTGATGCCCTTGCGCCAAGCGTAGATCTGGGCCTTGTTGACATCACGCGTGGTGGCGGTGTCCTTGAAGAACAACGTCAACGACAGGCCCTGGTCGACGTGCTGGGTGGCCGCGGCGTAGGTGTCGATGACCTTCTCGTAGCCGATTTCGTAGGCGTCCTGGAAGTACTCCAGGTTGTCGTTGGTCATGTACGGCGCCGGGTAGTACACCCGCCCGATCTTGCCCTCCTTGCGGATCTCGACCTTGCTGGCGATCGGGTGGATCGACGACGTCGAGTGGTTGATGTAGGAGATTGACCCCGTCGGCGGTACCGCCTGCAGGTTCTGGTTGTAGATGCCGTGCTTCTGCACCGACTCCTTGAGCCGCAGCCAGTCATCCTGGTTCGGAATGCGGATGCCCGCATCGTCGAACAATGCACGCACCTTGGCGGTCTTGGGCTCCCACACCTGCTCGGTGTACTTGTCGAAGAACTCGCCCGAGGCGTACTTGGAGCGCTCGAATCCCTTGAACGCCGAACCACGTTCGATCGCGATCCGGTTCGACGCCCGCAGCGCGTGATACAGCACGCAGTAGAAGTAGATGTTGGTGAAATCGATGCCCTCTTCGGAGCCGTAGAAGATCCGCTCGCGCGCCAGGTACCCGTGCAGGTTCATCTGCCCCAGCCCGATCGCGTGCGAGTCGTTGTTGCCCTGCTCGATCGACGGCACCGAGTAGATGTGGGTCTGATCAGACACCGCGGTCAACGCCCGGATCGCCACCTCGACGCTCTGCGCGAAGTCCGGCGAGTCCATCGCCTTGGCGATGTTCAGCGACCCCAGGTTGCACGAAATGTCCTTGCCCACATGGGCGTAGCTCAGGTCCTCGTTGAACAGCGACGGTGTGGAGACCTGCAGGATCTCCGAGCACAGGTTCGAGTGGGTGATCTTGCCGTCGATCGGGTTCGACCGGTTCACGGTGTCCTCGAACATGACGTACGGATAGCCCGACTCGAACTGCAACTCGGCCAGCGTCTGGAAAAACTCGCGTGCCTTGATCTTGGTCTTGCGGATGCGCGCGTCGTCGAGCATCTCGTAGTACTTCTCGGTGACGTTGATGTCGGCGAACGGCAGGCCGTAGACGCGCTCGACGTCGTACGGCGAGAACAGGTACATGTCCTCGTTCTTCTTGGCCAACTCGAACGTGATGTCGGGAATCACCACACCCAACGACAGCGTCTTGATGCGGATCTTCTCGTCGGCGTTCTCGCGCTTGGTGTCCAGGAACCGGTAGATGTCGGGATGGTGGGCGTGCAGATAGACCGCACCCGCACCCTGGCGCGCACCCAGCTGGTTGGCGTAGGAGAACGAGTCCTCCAGCAGCTTCATGATGGGGATGACGCCCGAGGACTGGTTCTCGATGTTCTTGATCGGCGCGCCGTGCTCGCGAATGTTGCTCAGCAGCAACGCGACCCCGCCGCCGCGCTTGGACAGCTGCAATGCCGAGTTGATCGAGCGACCAATCGACTCCATGTTGTCCTCGATGCGAAGCAAAAAGCAATTGTGTACGACCGTGCCACGAATCGTGTAGGTATGCGTGCCTTCGACGTGAAGGTTGTAGACCTTCTCTGGGACATCCTGCGTGTGCTTCAGTTCCCGAACGCCGTACACATGCCGCCCGTGCACGACCTGGTACGTGGTGCGCGACGTACCCTTCGCGCCGACGTAGTTGTGCAGGTTCTTTCCGACATCGAAAATGAACTCTTCGTTGGCGCCGGGCAAACCGGGAACGAATACCTGACCTGTCACATTGCCTGACCGATTGACGTACTGGCGAACCCTGGACACGATTCCCAGGCGGCGCAGAAGAAGCTGCACCTGGTCAATCAGTTCCGGATTCACGAGGTCGAGCACCACACCACCGTTGGTGCTGCACCCATCCCCGCGGAACAAGCCCGCCAGAAGTCCACGCTGGAACTCCTCGTCGGCTGTCAATACGTCGTGGGACAACCGCTTGCAGTGGTATCCCGTACCGACCGTGGAAAGGAACAGCGACGCAACGACTTTGCTGTTACAGATCATGCGCACCGACTGGTCCGAGACACTTTGGTTAACGGCGAGATCCGCTGCGAACACCCGCTTGAAGGCGGCCGCCAACTCCTGCTGGTATTCGAGTTCGTGAGTACCTATCGTGAAATGAATGCCGTTAGGCGTCTTAACGCCATCTGGACCCGACCGCTTGGAGACATGTCCTTCAGCGACGTACCAGCCCAAGATCAAGCCTAAGTCGTAGGACTCCTCGACATATCGGTTCACCGATACGAATCCGATCCGGTGACGCTGCTTGTTGCGGTGCTTCTTATCGCAGTTCACCTTGCGGATCAGCCCGTCGACCTCTTCGTACTCACCTGAGCCGACGTGTTCCATCAGGTCATAGACCCGCCGCTGCCGTCGCTCCAGCGGCACCGCCGTGACGATGAAGTCGCTGGGATGAACGTCTTTGGCGGCCAGCCACACGAATCCGTTGAACGGATCGGCGCCATCGCCGTCGATGAGTGTCTGCACGTCCCGCGTCGTCCAAACCAGGATCGGATGCTCGGGCGTGCAGTGGATGGGCTCTTTGTGTCCGAAGTGCGATATCGACACCAGCGCTTGATCGTTGGGATTCTCGACAACCGACTCGACCACGGAAAAGGATCCGTCGTGGGAGAGCACCCGGTCGCCGGCCTGCAGCGTCTCGATCGCTTTGGGTCCGTCGGGAGTATCCACCGGGGTCCCCGCCGGGAAGCAGCTAACTGGCTCACCGCGCTGCTTCTTACCCGAATTGAGGAACGTCGGGGTGGCAGGCTGGAATCGGCCGTCCATGATCTCGTCGACCAGTTGCTCGGCCAGCTTGGTGTCGCCGGCCGCCAGCGTCAGCGACACCATCACCACGCGGTCCTCGAAGCGCTCCAGGTAGCGCTTGCCGTCGAACGTTTTCAGCGTGTAGCTGGTGTAGTACTTGAACGCGCCGACGAACGTCGGGAACCGGAACTTCTTCGCATACGCATGGTCGAGCAGCGTCTTGACGAAGTTGCGCGAGTACTGGTCGAGCACCTCACGCTCGTAGTAGTTCTGCTGGATCAGATAGTCGAGCTTCTCGTCGATGTCATGGAAGAACACCGTGTTCTGGTTGACGTGCTCGCGGAAGAACTGATGCGCGGCTTCCCGGTCCTTGTCGAACTGGATCTTTCCGTCGGCGTCGTACAGATTCAGCATCGCGTTGAGCGCGTGGTAATCCGTTTCGCCGGGCAGCGTATGACCACCGCCGGTGGTGGTGGTCGCGGCGGTTACAGGCTCTGCATCTGTGACGGTTGGTGGCACGTCTGGTCCTTCCAAAAGTCTTCCAAGCCCGCACGAACGGCTTGCACGTCGTCGGGAGTTCCCATGAGTTCAAAGCGGTAGAGGTACGGCACGCCGCACTTGCGGGACACCACGTTGCCCGCGTAGGCAAATTCCGCGCCGAAGTTGTTATTGCCCGCGGCGATGACGCCGCGGAGCAACGACCGGTTGTGTTCGTTGTTCAAGAACGCGATGACCTGTTTGGGGACATAGCCACCGTCGTTGATGTCCGGTGTGGCGCGCCCACCGCCGTAGGTGGGCAGCACCAGCACATAAGGTTCGTCGACCTCGATGCGTCCGTGCAGCGGGATCCGGATGGCCGGCAGCCCCAGCTTCGCGACGAAGCGGTGGGTGTTTTCCGACACGCTGGAGAAGTAGACGAGGCTGCTCATCATCGACTCCTTCCTGATGTCGTCGGCTATCCGATTCCTCTATGTGTTGCGCCGCGGATGCGGCCGCTATGCCGTTACCGCGACCGCGCCTGCCAGCGCCTTGATGCGATCGGGCCGAAAGCCCGACCAGTGCTCGTTACCGGCCACCACGACCGGCGCCTGCAGGTAGCCCAGCGCCATCACGTAGTCACGGGCCTCGGTGTCGAGGCTGATGTCGACCGTCTCGTAGGCGATGCCCTGCTTGTCGAGCGCCTTGTACGTGGCGTTGCACTGCACGCAGGCGGGTTTGGTGTACACGGTGATCGATGGCTGGCTCATCTTCGGTACGGCTCCTCTACAACTGTCACTGCACTGAGACTGGCAACTCGTCGGTTACTACATCCCGCTCTACTTCAGCGGCCCGAAGACCTCCGAAATTCCTGGCTGCCGGCACTCCCTCTTCGGAGGGTCGGAAACCGACCGCGCCGGATTCGGGGGCTCCGGCTGACCCTGAAGCGGTACACGTACCGCGGTGGTCTGTCGGTGCTCGAAACACTACACCTAGTGTCCGACATTGCGAAGGGATACCAGATGTTCTGAATAACATTTCTGAAATTCGCAGGTCGTAAGCCTTCTGGTCCGACACTCCCGGCGTGTCGCACATCACACCGTCGCGTGTGGCGCCCGACACCGCTCGGTTTACCATCCCGCGCCGACAAAACCTGGCTGCCCGCCCGGGTGCATACCCGCGCCAGCAAACTAATCGGTGGCCCCGTTGGAGGCCACCGGTCGATGCCGGCTAACCGACCTCGGCGGCCAACTTGCCGACGATGTCGCGCAGGTTGGCGGCCACTTCGGCGTTCTCGCGGGGATGCTTACCGTCGAAAACGGTGCTCTGCACCGACAGCTGCAGATCCTCGACCACCCGCGGGCCAGCGACCCCGAAGGATTTGCGTGTCTCGTCGTGCGCCCACACACCGCCGTAGCGACCCAGCGCGGCGCCGATCACGGCCAACGGCTTGTCCTGGAGCGCACCGGCGCCGAACGGCCGCGAGAGCCAGTCGATCGCGTTCTTGAGCACGCCCGGAATGGAGCCGTTGTACTCGGGTGTGACGACCAAGGCCGCGTCGGCCTCGGCGGCCGCCTGACGCAGCGCCGCAACCGGTTCGGCAACGCCACGGGCGTCGTTGTCGAGGTCTTCGTTGTCGAGGTCTTCGTTGTAGAAGGGCAGCTCCCCAAGTCGGTCGAAGAGCCGCAGCGTCACCCCGGCCGGAGCGGTTTCGGCCGCCAACTCGGCCAGATGACGGTTGATGGAGCCCGCCCGCAAGCTGCCCACCAGCACCAGCACGTTGATGTCCACCATTTCGCGTTCCTCTTCGGTCTGTTTGACACTCTTCTCCCAGCAGAACCGGACTGTAGTCCGATTAATTCCGGCTGTCCTAGACTGGTGCGATGGCCGCACCTCGTCCGCTCACCGAGCTGCCGGTCACCGACCAAGAGCCTCAGGAGCGAGGCGACGCCGCGCGCAATCGCATGCTGCTTCTCGACGCCGCACATCGCCTGATCGCCGAACGCGGCGCCGACGCCGTCAGCACCGATGACATCGCCGCGGCGGCCGGCGTGGGCAAAGGCACGCTGTTTCGCCGGTTCGGCAGCCGGGCGGGCCTGATGATCGTGCTGCTCGACGAGGACGAGAAGGTCGCACAGGAAGCCTTCCTGTTCGGCCCTCCCCCGCTCGGCCCCGGCGCGCCGCCCCTGGACCGGCTGCTGGCCTACGGGCGCAGCCGACTCGAGTTCGTCCATACCCACCACGCCCTGATGGCAGACGCCAATCGCGATCCGCAGACGCGGTTCAGCCCGCCGGCCACCCTGCATCACCGCCACCTCCGCGTGCTGCTCGAAGACGCGGGCACTTCCGGAGACCTCGACGCGCAGGCCGCCGCGCTGCTCGCGCTGCTCGACGCCGACTACGTGCACCATCACCTCGCCGAGCGCGGCGCGACGTTGCCGAGCCTCGGCGATGCGTGGGAGTCGGTGGCGCGCAAACTGTGCGGGCAATGACGCGCTGGGTCCTGCACGTCGATCTCGACCAGTTCCAGGCCGCCGTCGAAGTGCGTCGCCGCCCCGAACTCGACGGCCTGCCGATCATCGTCGGCGGCAACGGTATTCCCGACGAGCCCCGCAAGGTCGTCACGTGCGCGTCGTATCCGGCGCGCGAGTTCGGGGTGCACGCAGGCATGCCGCTGCGCACCGCGGCCCGAAAGTGCCCGGATGCAACGTTTTTGCCGTTGGACACCGACGCCTACGACACAGCCTCCGAGGAAGTGATGGGGCTGCTGCGCAATTTCGGCCACCCGGTGGAGGTATGGGGTTGGGATGAGGCCTATGTCGGTGCCGAACTCACCGCCGTGGCCGACGCCGTCGATCTGGCCGACCGGATCCGCGAGGTCATCGCCACCGAGACGGGCCTGTCGTGTTCGGTCGGCGTCAGCGACAACAAGCAGCGGGCCAAGGTCGCCACCGGGTTCGGCAAGCCGGCGGGTGTCTTCGTGCTGACCGACGAGAACTGGATGGCGGTGATGGGTGACCGCGGGGTCGACGCATTGTGGGGCGTCGGGCCCAAGACCACCAAAAGGCTTGCCATGATCGGCATCACCACCGTCGCCGATCTGGCCGCCACCGACGCCACCACGCTGACATCGACGTTCGGGCCCACGACCGGCCTGTGGATCCTGTTGTTGGCCAAGGGCGGTGGCGACACCGACGTCAGCGCGACACCGTGGGTACCCCGATCACGCAGCCACGTCGTCACCTTCCCCACCGATCTCACCGACCGCGGCGAGATGGAGGCCGCCGTCGTCGACCTGGCGCGGCAGACGCTGACCGAGGTCGTCGAGCAGAACCGCATCGTCACCCGGGTCGCCGTGACGATGCGCACCAAAACCTTCTACACCAGAACCAAGATTCGGAAACTGCGAGCACCGTCGGTGGACGCCGAGACGATCACCGCAACAGCGCTCGACCTGCTGGCCGATTTCGATCTGGATCGGCCCGTCCGGCTGTTGGGGGTGCGGCTGGAACTGGCGCCGCCGGAAGGCGGGTACTGACCGATCGGTGGCCAAACCGTCTGAACATAGCTAGGTAGTCTTCGAACTTCCGAGGCCGCCATTCAGCTGCAACTCCGTACTTGTACGGAGCCATACCGTCACGGCCCCGTTCTACTCTCCAGCCGTGCACATCGCTATCCGCTTCACAGCCGTGATGCGCTGGTTCGTGTCTTCCGATAAAGCGTTCCCTCAATGACAACAAAGTGAGGAATCCCGGGTGGCCACTCGCATCAATGACGTTGGCCGGCAGCAACCATCGCCGTCACCTCGGCTCGCGGTAGCGGGCCGGAAGACGCTGGCGGCGGGAAGGATTCCAGTCCGTGCTGTAGACACGACCGGCCGCGGCGTACGTCTCGCTGTCGACGTGGTGCGCTACACGATCACCGACACGCTCACGTTGCGGCTCCCGGTAGCCGAAGTTCTTTGGCAGGCATGGGTGCTGCTGAAGGTGACCGCGACGCCGGCACTGCTGATGGCTATTCCATTCGGTGCGATGGTCACCGTGGTGACATCCGGGTTGGTCGCTCAGATCGGGGCAACCGCACTGCTGGGTGCGGCCAGCGGGGTGGGCGTCGTTCGGCAGGGAGCGCCCATCACGGCGGGGTTTCTGATGGGAGGGGCGGCGGCGTCGGCCATCGCTTCCGACTTCGGCGCGCGTGCGATACGCGAGGAACTCGACGCGATGCGGGTACTGGGCATCGATCCGGTGCGCCGACTGGTGGTACCTCGGTTCGTGGCGTTGATCGTGATCTCCCCGATCTTGTGCCTGCTCATCATCGGGGCCGGGACGGCTGCCGCGTTCGTTCTGTCGATAGCGGTCAACGACGTGGCCCCGGGAAGCTTCTGGATGTCGTTCGGGTCGTTCGCGAAGATGACCGACGTATGGTTCGCCATCGCGAAGACCGCCGTATTCGGTGCGATCGTTGCGATTGTTTCGGCGCTGAGAGGAATGGAGGCAAAGGGCGGCCCCCGCGGCGTCGCAGATGGTGTCAGCGCAGCGGTGGTGATCAACGTCGTGTGCATCGTGTTCGCGAACCTCGCGATCACCCAGATCCAGACGATGTTCTTTCCGATGGCGATCGCCTGATGGCTCCATCCACCCTTCTACACACCCGCGTCGCTTCGATGCGGGTAATCCGTCGACCGATTCGCGAGATCGGCCAATGGGTTCTGTTCCTCGGTCAGACGCTTTGGTTTCTGCCACTGACCGTTCGTCGATACACCCAAGAAACACTGCGGGCGACCATCAACCTCTCCTGGGGTCGGGGCTCGCTCATCGTGGACGGCGGAACGATCAGCGTGTTGCTGATCCTCGGTATCGCCGTCGGTGGGTCGGTCGCTATCGAAGCGCTCGCGGTGTTGAACATCATCGGCTTCGAAGGGCTCGCCGGCCTGATCGGTGGGATAACGGCGGTCCGCGTGATCGGGCCACTGGTGGCCGGCATCGCGTTCACCGCGCAGGCGGGCACACGAATGACGGCCGAAATCGGTGCCATGCGTATCTCGGATGAGATCGACGCCCTCGATGCAATGGGGATCAGACCGATTCCGTTCGTCGTTGGTACTCGGCTGATCGGCGGCATGTTGTGTGTGATACCGGGCTATCTGCTGACGCTCGTCACCACCTTTCTCGTGCTGGACACTGTGGTCACTGTCTTCCACAACGAACCCGGCGGAACCTACGACCACTACTTCGTCCAGTTCCTGACACCGACTGATCTCACCTACTCACTGATCAAGGCCGTCACCTATTGCATGGCTGCGACGTTGATCCATTGCTACTACGGCTATTTCGCCTCCGGCGGGCCGGTCGGAGTCGGCCAGGCATCCGGTCGCGCGGTTCGCGCAAGTCTCGTAACGATCATGATTCTCGATCTCACCACGACCGTGATGCTGTGGGGTCTGCAGCCCGAATACATTTTCAAGGGGTAGTGGCGCGCAAATGTTGCACAAGCCAGAGGAAACACAGGAGCGGATCCTGGCGCTCATTGGCACCGCCGTGGTGCTCTGCGCCGTCGTCGCTGTGCTCATCGCCGCCGCGAATCCCTTGGCGCAGCGCTCGCCTGAGCGGATATCGGTCGCGATAACGACCCCCTATGTCGGCCAAGGAATCGAACCCGGATCGGCAATGGTGATGCACGGAGTCGAAGTCGGCGAGGTCACCGACGTGGCCATCATGCGCGACGGGGACGTTCGACTCGTCACCGACCTGCAGAAACGACCGATCGCCGGCCTGACCGACACCATGCAGATCGACTTCCGGCCGATCAACTACTTCGGTGTGCCCGGAATCAACGTCATTCCGAGTCCGGACGGCCAGCCACTGCGCGACGGAAGCCAGATCAGCCTGGTGCCCAAGGGAAACTTCACGTTGTCGCAGTTGTTGACTCAACTGGGTTCGGTGTCGGACGCCGCGCTCACTCCCCAGCTCATCAATGTCGTCGACCGGGTGACCCGGTACACCGACGGGTTGAACCCGCTGCTCGAAACCCTCTTGATCGCCACGACGGCGGTCGCCGACGTCCAAACGGTTTCCACAGCGCATCTGTTGGCCAATACGACGTCGTCCCTGACCGCCTTGCCGCCTCTTGTCCAGGCGTTCGTCGACGGCGCCGCACGGCATGTCGACTTCGACTACTACCCCGAGCGGAGTTCGGCGCCGCCGCCACCGGCGACGACGGGCCCCAAACTGGAACCGCCCTTCGTTGAATGGGTGTCGATCAAGGACTTCGCGGACGAATCCGAAGACTACGTAAACAATGTGATGAAAACGTATCTCGACATCGCAGCGGATGGTCTCTTCGCCGCCGTCGGCAAGCTGGAGTCAAGCCACGTCGATGACTTGCTGCCGATGATCGACGGGCTCAAATCGGTGACGGACACCGTGCCCGCTCTGCTGCGTCCCGACGATGTCGCGCAGACCCTGGCGGAGATCCGCTCTCGGTTCGAAACCCTTTACCAGGGCAATGGCGAGCAACGTGCTCTTCAAGTGCGGATCCTGTTGGACAGTCTGCCCGGTGTGGCCGCACCACTCGGGGTGATGCCACCGCCTCCCGCTGCGCCGCCGCCGGCAAGCGCCGAGGGGAGCCCGGGCTGATGGTGATGAAACCTGCCTCCGCATTGTGGCGCCTTGCCATCAGCTTCGCTGTGGCGGTCACGCTACTGATCGTGCTCGCGAATATCCTCATCAACCCTGTAGCGACCGAAACTCACACGTACGTCGCAGAATTCACCGACGCGTCTGGGCTACATGAAGACGACGACGTGCGTGTGCGCGGAGTCCGTGTCGGCAAGGTGGAATCGATCGACCTGATGCGGCGCGACGAGCAGAACCTCGCGGCGGTGAAGTTCACCCTTGACCGGCGCTACGGTGTCGTGCCGATTACGCGGATTGCCATCAAGTACCAGGCTCTCACCGGTGCGCGATATCTCGATGTGTTGAATCCTGCCGAGGGCAATTCCGATGCCCTAACGATGACCAGAGTGCCGACGACCATGACGCAGCCCTCTTTTGACATCACCGCATTGTTCAACGGTCTACAACCCGTTCTCGCCACACTGAGTCCTGAAGAGATCGACGTCTTCACGGCCAATGCGGCGTCCTTCTTGTCCGGCGATGGCGACGGTCTGGGACCACTGCTGGAAAGCTTTCGAAAGCTCACGGAGTTCGTCTCGAACCGCCAAGAGGTCGTGGCGACACTGATGCGCAACCTCAAGCAATTGGCAGACACGATCGACGGCAGATCGAAAACGCTGATCGCACTGATCGATCTGGTCGAACAGCCAGTCGACTCGGTTCTGGCCGTACGCGACGAGTTTCGGAAGGCGTGGCTATACGGCGAGGCCTTCTTCACCCCTGCAGTCCAACTGCTGCACAACGCCGGCCTCAAGCCGGGCATCCATGTCGACGAAGCTCTCGACCGCGCATTCAGCAACCTGGACAACTTCTTCGAGGCATTCGAACTGGTGCCGGTCATGTACGAGAACGTCCCGCCACCGGTCCGCGAGGGCGACCCGGAACCGTGCAGTCGCGGTGCAGCGCAGTTGCCGGAAACGATGGACGTACTGCTGAATGGTCGACGGGTGGTCCTATGCAACCGATGAAGATGCTGCGAAACTCCCTGGCGGTGGGCATCGGTGCGCTGGTTTTCGCCGCCGTGGTGGCGCTCGTGCTGGCCTACGTCTATTACCACCCGCCCGGACGAAACAAGCTGGTCAGCTTCTACACCGTCGACGCCGCATCGATTCAGTCCGGTGACGAAGTGCGGATGGCAGGCATCAAAGTGGGGACGGTCGACGAACTCTCACTGGAACCGGATCGTGTCCGCGTCCAGCTACGCATCGACAACAACGCCTTTGTCGGCGACGAGTCCCAAGTTGACGTCCGCATGCTCACGGTGGTCGGCGGGTACTACGTCAACCTCAACTCCATCGGTGACACCCCGCTTAGCGCCGATCCCATTCCGCTGGAACGCGTGAAGATGCCCTACAACCTGATGCAAGCTCTCAGCGATACGACGAAGGTCACCCAGAACGTCGACCCGAAGCCGATCAACCAGTCCCTCAACGAGATTCAAGAAGGGCTCACCGGAACCAATGTGGAAGCACTGTCGGCGGCAATCGATGCCGGCAACTCCCTCATGTCGACCATAGAAAGGCAACAAGGGCAGGTATCCGCAATCTTGGACGTGACCGAGCAGTACATGCGAGCCCTGAACAATCACCGCGACGAGCTTGTCGAATTGGTGAAAAAGTTGTCCATCGTGACACAGACCCTTGTGCTATACGGCAAAGGGCTCGAGGCGCAGATCACCGGCCTCGGGGAGGCACTACTGGCGATCAAACCGGTCGCCGACGCGTACGAAGTCCACCGTCTCGAGTTCATCGAAAAGATTCGGCAATATCAGCACAGGTTCCGATTGTTCGTGGAACGCAACGGGTTGACGGTGCGCACCCTGCAGCGGGCGCAGAACCTGCTCGACCGAATCCTGGACGCGCAGAACGCACGGCCTGCGTTGTTGGCCACCGACCTGTGCATTCCGGTACCAGGGAGCCCATGCTGATGGGTACATCGACTCTGTGGCGGGCCGCTCGGGCGACCGCGAGCGCACTGGGCGCGTTGGCTCTGGTTCTGCTGTGCGGCTCGTGTGCGCCGATCGGCACCCAGGCTCGGTCGGCCGAGTACTGCGCCATCATGCCCGACACCGTGGGCCTGTACATCAACAACCCGGTGACGCAGATGGGTATGCGGATCGGAAAGGTCACCGCCATCACCCCTGAGAACCTGAGCGTGCGGGTGACCTTCGTGGTAGACGAACAGCGGCTGCTTTCGAAAGACGTCAAGGCGGTCATCAGATCGACCTCGCTTCTCGCGGACCGCTCACTCGAACTCGTCGGCAACTATGAAGGCGGCACCCCGCTGCCGGAGGCCGGCTGCATACCGCTTGGCCGATCATTCACCCCGAAAAGCCTGTCTCAGGTGATTGGTGCTTCGACCGAGTTCACCAATGCGATCAACCCGGACGGATCGACGAACGTCGGTGACGTCGTCGACGGAATCGATCAGGCGCTGCGGGGGCAGGGCGCCGACATCAATTCGGCGCTGACCAAGGCGTCGGCACTGCTTGATTCCCCCGATCAGGCCATCGGCGACATCGGTGCCATCATGAAGAACCTCTCCCAGCTGACCTCGGCGATCAGGGCGATCGAGCCCACGGTGAAAAGCACGCTCGAAGAGCTGGAGCAAGTCGGGCCGGAAGTCGCATCGACAGTGCTGGGCGCGGACAAATTGTTCCACGGGCTCATCCCGCTGATCACCATGGTCGCCGACTTGGAAACCCAACTCGGCGGTGAAGTTCAGCAAACGCTCGACTCGGTTTCTGTTGTTGTGCGCAAGATCTCGCCACGTGCGCCGTTCTATGCCAGCCTGTTGAACGTCGCGCCGCGGTTGATCAACGGAATCGCGAACTTCGCCGAAAGTCGCGGAAACTCCGGCGCCGCCGCATTCACCATCCGCTACCGACCACCGCTGTACCGGGTGCGCACTCCAGACGGATGGGCGCAGTGCGGGTACATGAACGCGGCGATGCCCGGTAGTTGCGCGAACGTCGCCGGCATGCCCTACGCAGTCGACGTAGCCCTGCTGCAGTATGTCCTGACCCAGGCGGCCAACCGATGAAGCGCCGAATTCGCAGCCTTACCGCACTCCTGGCCGGCGTCGCCATCTTGTCGTCGTGCGCGCAACTCGACGTCAACTCGTTACCGCAACCGGGCAATTCCTACCGCGACGGATATGACATCACCCTCGAATTCGAGGATGTCCTCAACCTGCCCGACCACGCAAGGGTCGCATTGAACGGCGTAACCGTCGGTGTCGTCACCCAGGTGACCATGACGCCCCGTCACGTCGACGTCACCGCGCGCATCGCGTCCGACGTCTCGGTGCCATCGAACGCTCACGCGTCACTGGAGCAGGCCACCGTGCTAGGCGACATCTACGTGGCCATCGATCGACCCGTGACAGGTGATTCGCCGGCGCCCAGGGTGAGCCCCGGCGGTCGGCTTCCACTCGCGCAGACAACGTCGCCACCGCAGTTGGAAGACACCCTGGCAAGCCTTGCGACCTTCGTCGGAAGCGGGTCTATCCAGCGTGCGCAGAACACGGTGGTCCGTATCAATCGATTAACGCCGCCGAGCGATGAAGTGCGTCGGCTCAGTTCCCGGGTGGTCGACGACCTTTCGGACCTGTCGGACAACATCGCTCAAGTCGACGAGTTGCTTGCGGGCATGTCGGAGATGGGTGAGGTGTGGCGTACCCGCAACACCCAAATCGATCTCGTGCTCTCGCCCAGAGGCCAACTGAGCCTGGAGCGCGTCGTGATTCCGGCCAACACGATCAGTAGGCTCCTTCCGGGTGTCGGCAGCGTGGCGGCCGGCGGATTCTGGCTGGTCCCGTTCTTGAACTCGCAGGCAGAAGTCGTCGGTGCGCTTCAGCGCTCCAAGATCAACGTCGAAGAGGAAATACCAAAATACCGGCGGCTGTTCACCGACTTCTTCATCCCGCAAGACAAGTACCCGGCGATCAACATCACGTCGATCGTGGGACCTGACGGGCGGGAACTGTCAGGCAATGTGCAAGACGTGCTGCGGATGTTGGGGGCGATGCCATGAGGCTGCGAGATGTCGTGTCGTTCAGCGCGTTCGCCCTGATCGTTGTGCTTGTCCTCGGCTACTTCGGATCGCTTGGCCTCCGTGTGAAGCCACCGGCCGAACGAACCAACCTATCCATGGCCGTAGCCGAGATCAACGGCCTCGTTGCCGGTTCGAACGTACTGCTGCGAGGCGTGCCCGTAGGCAAGGTCCTCGACACCAGCACAGCACTGGAAGCGGCAACCGTCGCCTTCTGGATTGATCGCCGCTACCGAATTCCAGTCGACAGCGAGATACGAATCGAGAACCTGTCGGCACTCGGAGAGTCGTACATCGCTCTGATACCTCGCAGTGAGGGTGGGCCGACTTTTCAAGACGGGCAGCGCATCGACACGGAAGCGGTCACACAGCCACCCTCTGTTTCGGAGCTGGCGACAAGCGTGGTACGAGTCCTCGACCAGCTTGACGTCGGAGCTGTCGAGCGCATCGTCGATCAGCTCGACACCGCGTGGCCGGACCCGACCACAGTGCTGCCCAACCTGTCGCGCACCAGCATGCTGCTGAGAAACACCGCTGCGGATATGCGCGGCCGCGGCCGCATCCTGCTCGACAACTTCCAAGCACTGCTGCAGAACGCCGAATGGGTCGGTCCAGTACTTGATGGCCTGACGCCTTCGATCGAGGAAATCTTCAGATGGTCGCAGGACATGTTCAAGGGGATTCCGGCCTTCCTGCATCGCGGGGAGCCGGAGAACATCACCAACTTCAACAACCTCATCGCACGAGTCCAGAACTTTCTCGATATCGCCGGCGGCGATCTGAAAATTCTTGGCGAGGCCATGCTGCCGAAACTGAATGCCATCTCCGCCGCACTGATGAACTTCGACACCGGCCAGATATTGGACAACATGTTGGCGGCAGTACCGCCCGACGGAACGATCACCCTGCGAGTGCTCCCGCCCTGAACACGATGAGACGAACGCATCACGTGTTGACTCGACCGGAAAGGAACGGCCATGGCACAAAGCCTCACCAACACTGAAAGACCCGCTGCAACCGAACCGGATCCGTTGCATCGGGACACTGAGAACTCCGTCGCAACCCCTACCGACCCAGACGATGCGTCAACCGATGAAGGGCGCGTCGAAGACACGTCGTCGCCACGGCGGCCTCGATCGATCCACATCGGTGTCCGAAGCCTGGCGATCGGGGCGGTAATCACCGTCTTGATCGCCGCGGTGGCGGCCGTGACGTGGCTGTACATCGGTGCGCAGCAACGACTCGACGCGCAGGCCACCGAATCGGCCAACAGTGCGCGCGCCGAAAAAACAGCACTCGATTACGCGGTGAAAGCTGCGACGATGGACTTCCAAAACCTCGAGCCTTGGAAGGCTGCACTGGTGGCCGGGACCAGCCCGGAGCTCAACGACAGGTTGACAGAAGCAGCAGATTCCATGGAACAGATCGTCGTTCCGCTGGAGTGGACGTCGACTGCCGAGCCACTCGTCGCCAAGGTTCGCTCCGATGCTGACGGAATATTCGTCGTCGACTGCTTTGTCAGCGTCCAAACCAAGACAGTTCAGGCGCCTGAAGCGCTGCAGTCGACCGCGACATACAGCGTGACAATCGACAGCAACAACGGCTGGCAGATCACCGATGTCGGTGGAGTCGGCAAGGTCGTGGGTCCAAAGTAGTTCGCCATCGATCCGGAGATACGTGAGGGAAAAATGCCTCGAGGGTACGAGACGGTCCGAGACAGACTTCGCCAGGCCGTCGCCGGGACAGCAAGTGTGGCAATAGTGTTGGCAATCTCGGCTGTGCTGCTGGGTTCGGCGGCCGATGCCCGGCCACCAGACCCGCCCTCGCCACCCGATCCACCCTCTGACAGCGACTTGATCCGATCATTTCCCATTGTCACACCGACCCCGTCGAGCTGGGAGCCGAAGTTTCCGTTCCCTTACGATCAAACCAGGCACCGCGTCACCGACGCGGACATCGTTGCGATGAGCGAACTGTGCCAGTGGTACAACCGGCAATACGCCACCCTCAGGGACCAGATCGACCGAGTCCAGTACAACCGGATCGGACCGGATGGTAAGGACTTCGACTACAGCCGGGGCAATATCCAGCAGCAGGTCGACATCATCACCGGCAACCTCGACAAATCGTTGGCCTTCCTGGGTCCACGCGTCCAATCGCTGACGCAAGCTCGAAACACATTCGGCGATACCTACTTCCCCATCTATGAGGGAGAAGCGTTCTACAAACTCTGGGAGCAACTCTCCAACGTGAACAACGGCATCAAGGCCCATCAGCCGGCCTGGTTCACCGGACCTTCGGTCCAGAAGGCGAAGCGCTGGGGCAGCGACATCCACCGATCACACGTATGCGGGTGAGGACCACTGTGCAGGTCGATACTTCACTGGGCGGCCGCTGGTCTATCGGACGGTCAGTCCCATCCGGTTACCGCCGCACCGCGACCTCGGCGATGACAGCGATAACCCTTGTTAGTGCGGCTGTTTCGTTGGCACCGTCGGCGGTCGCGAACTCGGCGGAGAATCTGCGAGCCGCGGTGATGGCGGCGCGGCCGTCCTGTGCGCCGCTTCGGTCCGATCCGCTGGTCGAGCAGGCGGCCGAGATCGTGAATCGCTCGACCGACAAGTGGCTTGACCACACGGGTCGGGCCGTTCCAGTGCCAGAACCGCTGCCAATACTGAAAGATCTCGGTTACGGGGGCGGCAGGGCCGTTCAGATCGAGGGCGCGGGCGACACCGATGCCCAAGCGATCGCGGGTCTGTTGATCATCGGATCCGACATCCTTCCCGACTGCTCCTACACCGATTACGGCGTGAGCCTGATTCAGAATGAGCGCACCGGGCACTACCTGACCACGGTGGTGTTGGCCGGTGCTTAAACGCCCAGATGCAGGTCTCCTCGTCTTCGCCGTCTGCATGACGTCCGGGCTGATGACGGCGGTAGCGGCTCCCGCAGCGCACGCCGAAGACAGCGTTACCTACGAGGTGTTTTCGCATGTGGTTCCGACAGTGGCAAAGATCGAGTACCGCGACCGCTCAGGCAAGCAATCGCTGTATGAAGTAGGCCTGCCATTTCACATCACCGTCCCCGTGGCGGACGCGTTCAGTCCCACAGATAGCGGTGCCGAACTACGTGCCGACTGGCGACCGAAGTTCAGAACGGCAGCGACCGTGGGCCGGGTACTGCAGGGTCAGTTCGTGACAGTGCGTATTTCCTCCGGAGACAGAGTTATTTGCGAAAGTACGCTGGACGTGGGCAATGCGAGCTGCTACGGCAGTGTGCCGCATACACCGGACACCATCTCGTCGTACGACCGAGGACCGCTGTTCCCCGAGCAGAGCGGGTTCCTGCCGTGACGGGCCGACGACGCCGACGTGGCCGGGTTTCTCAGTGGCTGCTACCGATGTTGGCATTCGGATTGCTGGCCGGAACCCTGCACCCAGCCAACGCGGACACGTTGAGCGACCCCCCGCCCAGTCCATACCCGGACCACGACCTGATTCTGACGTCCTACGATCGTCGCGATCCCAGCGAATTCTTCACTGCCAGCGGCGCCGGCGTGTGGTTCCTGTCCCCGCTCGGGCTGAACTGCGGTATCTGGGACAGGGGAAGCTTCGGCTGCACAGGCGACATTCGCGGTGCGCCACCGGGAACCAGCCACATCGGTTGGGTCAACGGAAACATCGTGACCCGGTACGACCGGTATGACCCGCTCTTGGACTTCCAGTTTCCCTCTGCGCGGGCAGAACGCACCCTGCCGCCACGTAGCTACGTCACCTACAACGGAACGACTTGCGCAACGATGGCGGACACCAGCACCTACTGCGCGCGCGGCCCGTTCAGGTTCCTCATCAGCCCCACCCGGACGTGGCTCAGCCCGCCGTGACCGATGTCCACATCATCTGATCGGACACTCGGACCTCAGGAGCTGAGCCTGCCGGCGAGCTGCGGACAGTATTCGTGCACGGCCAAGGTCATGAACTGGTGTGCCTGGTCGGGTCCGACATTCGCGAATCGCCTTATGTGCTGCGCTACGTCTGCTGGTGTTCTACGCAGATGCGGTTGAAGGAAGCGGCAGGCGGACAGGCCCATCCTGATCAGCACATCGTCCCACTGCGGGAATCCGAGAGCACGGGCATCAGCGACGAAGGTCGCGTTGTCTGCTTGTGCCGCAGGACTTCCCATCAGTATCAACGCTGCCGTCATCGTGGCGCTTGTAATCCTCAGGACAAGCCGGCGCATCCCGGTTCTCCTCGCGTGGAGACGTTTCTGGCACTCAGTACGCGCCATCGAGTACCTGAATACTCAGTTCGGACATAGATATATGAATGCGAGTTGCGTCACGGTGGCCGATACCAAGGTGGCCTCGTAGCCCACGAGTTCGTTGGCGTCGCGCATGTAGCAGACGTAGCGACCTTTCGCGAGTAACTCGGCATCGTTGTTGAAAGCCACGGGATCACCGGTGCCCGGAAGTATCTTGCGCAGTTGGTCGAGGTAGTCGATTTCGGCCGGGGTCGGTGGCACCAACGGCTCAGCCCCCACAACCGGTGAGCCGCCCGGCCACAACGGACCTGTCAACCACACCACGGCCAGCGTCAGCAGCAACCTTCGTTTGATCAACCGCATGTGTTCCATTCCGGCCAACGCGTCGAGCGCGTACATCCGAATTCGGTGTCGTGTGGCAGCAGCATGCCCGGTCCGCGGTGGCGCGTCATCCGTACCACTACTGAATCAGCCGCCAGAGCCGTTGAGTCGTCGCCGAAGTTCACGACGCAAGAGCTTGCCGGTGTCGGAGTATGGCAGCTCATCGACGAAGTGCACGTCATGAGGAGTTCGTGACGAGCGCAGCCGACTCTTCACCCAATCACGGACATCGTCGGCGAACAGGGTGGCCCCGGCGGCAACGACGAAAGCCACCACCTTCTCGCCCCATTCCACATCCGGAGCGCCGATCACCGCAGCGTCCGCGATTGCCTCATGTTGCAGGAGCACATCTTCGATTTCTCCCGGGGACATGTTTTCGCCCCCACGCACGATCACGTCGTCGAGGCGGCCCTCGAGAAAGAGATAGCCGTCGGAATCGAGGTATCCGCCGTCGTTGGTGGGAAACCAGCCGTCGTCGGTCACGTTCGGTGCGGCCCCGGAGTACTCCCCGGCGACCTGCGCCCCACGCACCCAGACCTCCCCGCTGACCTCCGGACCGACGCTATCGCCGTCGAGGTCCCTGATCTCGATCTCGACCCCGCCGATCGGCCGGCCCACCGAGCCGAGTCGGCGACGGACAGCGTCGTCGTTCGACCTGAAGGCATCGCGGTGATCGTCGGGGCCGAGTAGGGCGATTGTTGAACTGGTCTCGGTCAGCCCGTAGGCGTTGACGAACGACACGTCGGGCAGCAGACGCATCGCCTGCTCGATCACCGGCACCGGCATCCGGCCGCCGCCATACGACAGATGGCGGAGGCTCGGCAAGGCCATCTGCTCGCGAGTGAGAAGGTCGACGATCCGCGTGAGCATCGTCGGTACCACCATCGCGTGGGTGATCTTTTCGTGGGCCACGGTCGAAACCCATTTCTGCGCCGTGAAATTCGCTAGTTGTACCACTCGTCGTCCCGCGTACACGGCGGACAGCACCGAGGCGACACCAGCGACGTGGTACGGCGGGACGCTGACAAGAGCCGCCTCACTCTCGTCGGCACCGTCGAACTCCACGGTCCCCAACACATAGGAGCTCAGGTTTCGGTGTCGCAGCACTGCGGCCTTGGGTGTGCCCGTCGTTCCGCTGGTGAACAACCGAACCGCGACGTCATCGGGGTCACCGGGCGCCACGACCGGATCGCCGCATTCCGATGGCTTGGCGAGCAACTCCTCCGCGACAATCACCGGCCCACCCCTGGCCAGGTTTCGGTAGTCGACGCCGGCCACCAGCACTGTGTCGCCGAGCCGTTTCAGCAGTTCCGCGACCACGTCTTCGGCAAGGCGATAGTTGATCGGCGCGTAGGGCACACCGGCCAGTGCGGCGCCGAACAACGTCACGGGCACCGCGGGACTGTTCTCGTCGATGAGCGCTACGTGGCTCACCGAGTCCGCGCGAAATCTACGGGAGGCCTCCGTGGCCAACTCAAGCAGACGCCGGAATGACAGGCCGTCGCCTGCGGACCCGTAGGCGATCCGATCCCCGAACCCGTCGGCGCTCATCTCGAGCAGTGTTGCGATATTCATGGGCCGCTCAGTCCGACGGGGGCAGCGGCTTGGCGCCCTGCTCGACCAGCGGTACGTCGTCGAAGGCCAGCGATCCGGTGCCCGACTTGGTGCACAGCACCTCCAATCCGGCGTCCTCGCAGACGTAACGCTTACCCAGCAGGGTCCCCCCGTTCGCGTTCTCACTGAGCACCACACCGGACGAAGCAGTCTGGTCAAGGCCGAGCATCGGCACTCCGCCGCACCGGATGTCCCCTGGTCTCTTCGGCGGCTTGACAATAATGATTCCGGTGTCGCACACCGCACTTTGCAGGCGCATCCCTGCTCTGAACTCCACCTTGTGGCTTCTCCTCGTGAGTTGCAGACCTAACTAACGGCGCGGTGACGACGGCAAGCCGGGCGAAGTCAGCTGAACCTTCACCTCGAGCGTCATGCTGACGCGCCACGGTTCACCCAACAGCTCCTGGGTGCCCGCATTGAGTGTGCGTCGATCGCTTCGTCGCGGAATCAGTACCGGTACGGACGACTGAACTCCTGGGTCACCATAGCGTCGTAATCACCATGCGGGCCGCTTCGGCTCTGTTGCGAGTAGTAGCTGCCGTCCGCCCCGACGACCACTGGGACGATGTCAATGCCGTTGAGTCGCACCTGCTTCGACGAGTCGCACGACCTTTTCCGGAAGCTCGCGCGCAGCTTCGCCGACCATGAGCTGACGCCTAACCGCGATCGCTGGGATGAGGCGGGAATCGTTGACAGGTCGTTGTTCGAGAAGGCGGGCAACGTTGGGCTCCTCGGCACTGCGGCACCTGTGGAATTCGGCGGCGGTGGAGAACCCGACTTCCGCTACAACGCCGTACGGATCGAAGAGTTCGCTCGTGCCGGCGCGTTGACAGCTGGCCAGGGCATCGGCATGCACACCGATGTCGCCCTGCCGTACTTCATGAAATTCACCAACCCTGAACAAAAGCAACGGTGGCTACCGGGCCTGTGCAGCGGCGAACTCATCGCCGCAGTTGCGATGAGCGAACCTGCTGCCGGCTCAGACCTTGCGGGCCTGACAACCCGCGCAGTGCGTGACGGCGATGACTATGTCATCAACGGAGCCAAGACGTTCATTTCGAATGGCATTCTGTGCGACCTCGTAGTGGTCGTATGCCGCACCGGCGGAAGCGGAAGTAACGGGCTCAGCCTCATCGTCGTGGAGCGTGGTGCTGCCGGGTTCACGCGCGGGCGCAATCTCAAGAAGATCGGGCTGCACTCCCAGGACACAGCCGAGCTGTTCTTCGAAGATGTGCGCGTCCCGGCAGCCAACCGACTGGGCGAGGAGAACAAGGGGTTCTACTACCTCATGGACGGCCTTGCCCAGGAGCGATTGTCGATCGCCGTGGGAGCGGTCGCGCAGGCCGAGGCCGCGCTTGAAGAAACACTCACCTACGTCAAGGACCGCTACGCTTTCGGCCAACCGATCGGGTCGTTCCAAAACAGCAGGTTCGTGCTCGCGTCCCTGCGCACAGAGGTCGATATCGCACGCGTCTACGTCGACCGTCAACTCGCGGCTCATGTCGCCGGTGAGCTCACCGGCGAAGATGCCGCCGCGGCCAAATGGTGGACGACGGAGTTGAGCTTCAGGTTGATCGACTCGTGCCTGCAGTTGCATGGCGGCTGGGGCTACATGGATGAGTACCCGATCGCTCACCACTGGCGAGATTCACGTCTCTTCCGGATCGCCGGGGGCACAACCGAAATCATGAAGGAACTCATCGGCCGCCGAGTGCTGGGGGTCTGAGGATGTCCGTCAGCAATCCGGTGGAAGCGCACACAGCCCCGAACGATAGATCGACCGGTCTGCAGTTCGGTCTGCAGATGGTGGTCGGCACGCGCCACTACGCACAAGTTGGGGCTATCGCGGAGGAGGCCGGCTTCACCAGCCTCCATGTGCCCGATCATCTCGTCTACCCGGATCGTATTCCAGCGGCTTACCCCTACGCCGACGACGGTGTGCTCCGGCTCGACGGTGTCGAACTTCTCTCGGACAATCTCGCCTGCTACGACCCGTTCGTCCAGCTCGGGTTCCTTGCCGCATGTACGCAAACTGTGCGCTTGATCCCGACCGTATGCATCGCCCCCCTTTACCACCCACTGGCACTGGCCCGATCGCTCGCGACCGTTGACCGCATGTCCGGTGGCCGAATTGAACTCGGACTCGGAGTCGGCTGGCTGGCTGCCGAATTCGACGCGGTCGGCGCCGGATTCCACAATCGCGGCCGACGCACCGACAGCATCATCAGAATTCTTCACCGGTTGTGGACCGAGGAAGTCATCGACTATCAGGACGAGTTTTACCGGTTCGGCCCCATCCGGTTCAATCCAAAACCGTTCAATCGTAACGCAATCGCCATTCATGTCGGTGGGTCGTCACCCGCCGCGCTGAGGCGCGCGGGCCGCTTGGGAGACGGTTGGATCGAAATCGGATCGCGCGGCATCGAGGAGTTCACCGACATGCTGTCCATCGTGAACCGCGCGCGCGCCGATGCCGGACGCGCCGGCCTGCCCTTCGAGATCACCACCACCGCCGTCCGATACGACACGCTCGACGACTATCGGCGTCTCGCAGACCTGGGTGTATCCCGCATCGTTGCGCTGCCTGCGATCGGCGCTGGCCGCGCTCGTGACCCGGCCGCCTTCAGGGACTGGGCGCTGCGGTTCCGTGACGAAGTGATGGCAAGGGTGTGATGTGGTGACAAAGCAGGAGGATCTGATCGCACTGGCCGTCGAGGACTTCACGTGGAAGCGCAGACGTGGCGCGTCGACTGCGGGCGAAGGCGATGTCGTACCGGGCATCGAGTTGGCAGCCATGCTGCACGACGCCGCCAATGATCTCGTCGCGGAAGTTTTCGGAGTGCCCGACCTCGAATCGCTTTCCGCACTGGCAATCCGGCCGGTTCTGCGCGAAATCACCGCGGTCTTCGATGCAGCCCTGACGCCAGGAGCACCCGTCTTCGTCGGCGCCACATTGGGATCACTGTCGCAACGCTCCTTTGCGCTCAAGACCGGCGTGTGGACCGCGCAAGGTCGCACCCTCATAGCGCACGGCAGCGCGGCTTTCGTTGTCGTGGACGAGAAGTCACGAAGCGCCGTCGCCGTGCCCGGCAACGTGGCCGAGGCGCTACACAGCCTGCGGCCGATGGCATCGGCCCCCGCGGAACCGTTCAACAACCCGACAACCTGATTCAGCTAATCCACAGCGATAGCGATCTTGAGAGGAAAACATGAACTCACAACTCATCTTCGACGTCGACAGCCACGTGACCGAAACGGCGAACATCTGGAGCGATCGGATGGCATCGAAATGGGGTGACCTCATCCCTCACGTGGAAGCCTCCGACGGGGTCGAGTATTGGGTCGTCGGCGACAAGAGAATGGGTTCGGTTGCCGCTTCGAGCTATATGCAGCTGGACCCCGAGACGGGCGCACGTAAGCGTCAGCCGCCCAGCGATCAATTCCTGACGCGCGCGGGATACCGGGATCTGCATCCGTCGTCGTACGATCCGCGTGCCCGACTGGAGGTCATGGACGAGCTGGGCGTGCAGGCGTCAGTGCTGTACCCCAACCTCAATCTGGTCGTCAGCGACCTTCACGAACAGGTCGACGACCCCGAGTACAAGATTCAGATCATCCGCGCCTACAACGACTGGCTCGTGGAGGAGTGGGCATCTGCCGACCGCGACCGCCTGATCCCAGTGGCACTGGTCGCCTATTTCGACGCAGAGGTGGCCGCCCAGGAAGTGCACCGCTGCAGCGAACTCGGGCATCGCGGGCTCGTCATGACCGGTATGCCACAACTGCATGGCAAGCCGCCGCTGGCCGACAAGTACTGGGCGCCGTTGTGGAAGGCAGCCGAAGACACCGGCATGTCGGTGGGTTTCCACGTCGGCGCCAACGAGGGGATCATGGAGAAGTACGTCAACGCCGACCGGTTGGCCGCCGAAGGACCCCGCCGAATGGGCGCACGGACCGTCACCGAGGCGTTCTTGGACAACGCGTGCTCACTGAATGACCTTCTGCTGACGGGGATTCTGCCGAAGTACCCGAACCTGAAGTTCGTCATGGTCGAGACAGGCGTCGGCTGGGTGAACTTCTGCCTGGAGTCAGCCGATTATCATTTCGACCGGTACGGGGTGCGCGAAGACTGCCCGGAGTTCACCGAGCCGCCGAGCTTCTACTTCAAGCGCCAGGTGTACACGACCTACTGGTTCGAGAAGATCGATCCGTTCCACGTCGAGACGGTGGGCGAGGACAAGATCATGTTCGAAACCGACTACCCGCACTCCACTTCGCTCGACGCCGCCGATGTTGCGTGGGCGCTCACGGATGGCATGGCGGGAATCTCGGAGGAAGCCAAGCACAAGATCCTGTGGGCCAACGCCGCCGAGCTCTACGGAGTTCGTACCCCGACTCTCGCGGGCTGAGCATGTTCCGACCACTTGAAGGGCTCAGAGTTCTCGACCTGTCGACCAGCCTCGCTGGAGTGCGCGCGTCGAGCGTGCTCGCGGATTACGGGGCCGACGTGGTGTGGGTCGAGCCGCCCGGTGGGGCTCGGCGTCGCGATGAACTACGTGTCGAGTACGCGGTGTTCAACCGCGCCAAACGCAGCGTCGAGCTGGATGTGCGAACGCCCAGCGTCGAACTGGAGCGGCTGCTCGGGGCCGCCGACGTCTTGATCGACACCTCGCCACCTTCCGAGGTCGTCGTTCGCGGCCTCGACTACGAGACGTTGCATGCGCGCCACCCGGCACTCGTCCAGTGCTCGATCACCGGCTTCGGACCGGATGGTCCCTACCGTGACGTCGCGGCCAGGGAGTCGCTCGTACACGCGCTGATCGGCTCCATGGGCGAGCAGGTGGGTCACCGAGAGGGTCCCATTTACGAGGGTCTGCCGTTCGCCTCGATCGGGGCCGGCTACCTCGGGGCGCTCGGCGCACTCGCGGCACTGTTCGCACGCGCCCGCGATGGGGTCGGCCGACACGTCGAAACGTCCCTGTATGACGGCGCTCTCGTGTACCTGGCGATGTTGTGGGGTGACACAGACACCGGGCACCAGAACACCAGTCACACCGAGGACTCGTTCATGCCGGCCGGCAGCGGGCGTCTGATCACCGGAAGCTTCCGCTGCGGCGACGACGAGTACATCGGCGTACACACCGGTGCCGTGGGGGCTTTCGGCCGGCTGATGAAACTGCTTGGGCTGGATGCACAGATACCGTCCGACGTCAACGGTCTCGACATGGGTATCCCTCTCACGGCCCGGGAGCAGGAGATCCTGCACGGCAGCATCCATGACATCTTCGCAAGCAAGCCGCGGGCGGAATGGGTCGAAGCCATGGCGCAGGCCGATGTGTGCGGAATTCCGGTTCTGCACCCGACCGAGGTGTTCGACGAGCCACAGACACGCCACAACGGCATGGTCGTCACGATCGACGATCCCGTGCTCGGTCCGATCGAACAAGTTGCCCCGCCGGCCCGGTTCTTCGGCGAGCGCAAGGTTGCACTGTCACCCGCCCCCAGCCCCGGCCAGCACACCGCCGAGGTGCTCGCAGAGTGGGCCGCGCCGCACTCCCCCCGGCCTTGGCTGGGCTCCGATGCGCCCGATGACAGCGCTCCCCTGCACGGGGTGAAGATCCTTGACCTGGGTGCTATGTACGCCGGCCCGTGCGCTTCTCGTCATATGGCCGACCTCGGGGCCGATGTCATCAAGGTCGAGCCGGTCCACGGTGACCCGTTCCGCGGTCTGCCAAGCCTTTTCCGCAATTGCCAGGCCGGCAAGCGGGCCATTGCGGTGGACCTGAAAGATCCGGCTCTGGGAACCGTAAGAGCGCAGCTGATTGCGTGGGCCGACGTCGTGCACCACAACATGCGCCCCGGCGCCGCCGAACGCATGGGTGTGGGTTGCGAGCAAGTCCGCGAACTCAATCCCGACGCTATCTACGGATACGCCGCGGGATGGGGATCTGACGGACCCTATGCCCGTCGGCAGAGTTTTGAACCGATGCTGTCGGGCTACGTCGGTGCCGAATTCGAGGTGGCCGGCCAATTCAACGGTCCGGTATACCCACTGGGGAACGCGGATCCGGGCAACGGCCTCATCGGCGCCATCACAATGCTGATGTCGCTGCTGCACCGGATTCGGACTGGCGACGGCCTCTACTTCGAGAATCCGCAACTCAACGCCACCATGACCCATATGGCACACGTGGTGCGCACGGTTGACGGAACAGTGTTGGGAGCGGGAAAGCTCGATCCCCTCCAGTACGGGATCAGCGCACTTGATCGGCTCTATGAGACGTCCGATGGCTGGGTGTGCATCTCGGTGGAGACCCCCGAGGAGATCATGGCGCTGAGCTCGGCCACCGGCTGTGACTTGCTCGCGGAGTGCACAACCGTGCAGTCATGCCGGGCTATCGACTACGAACTCGGCATGGCGCTCGCGGATATTTTCGCCGGTCAACCGACGTCCTATTGGCAGGATCGGCTCGATAAAAAGCGGGTTCCCGCCGCGCAGCCAAAGCCGTTCAACAACCGCGCGTTCATGCGCGATCCGGAGAATATTCGCACGCGTCGCGTCGCGGTCGTCGCGCACCCCGAGGAAGGACACATCCGGGAACCGGACCAGTACCTGCGGATGTCGCACTGCACGCTGCCGCCGCACCGACTCGCGCCGCGCTTGGGCGAACACACCGCCGATGTGTTGAGCGGTCTAGGGATGGCAGCAACGGCTCTCCAACAGCTCAGTTCACGCAATGCTGTCCGGCTCGACACCGCACCAGAGGAGAAGACGAGTTGAGTTCCGGCAAATCTGCGCCCTGGCGGATGTACATCGGTGGTGAATGGACCGACGCCGCCACGGGGACCACATATGCCACCGTCAACCCCGCGACCGAAAAGCCGCTCGGTCCCGCTCCGCACGCGAATGTCACCGACATGCGACAAGCCATCGCGGCCGCTCGCACCGCGTTCGATACCGGTCCATGGCCGCGGCTTCCGCTTGGTGAGCGTTATCGCATCATCCATCAGATCGCGTCGCTGATGGAAAAGCGCCAGGACGAGCTCTCCCAGATCCTCGTCGAAGAAACCGGCGCCACGGCGTATCTCGCAAGCCAATCCGGGCCGATCCAGATTTTGCGCGATGCAGCCGATCTTGTGCTGTCAGAGGCCTTCGCAGAAGCGCAACAGCCGTTGGAGTTCGGCGGCAGGTTGCTGCAAACGCAGGTGCTGCGCCAACCAGTCGGTGTCTGCGCACTGCTGCCGACCTGGAACGCTCCCATCATGATTGCGATCCGCAAGATCGCGCCGGCGTTGACGGCGGGATGCACGATGGTGCTGAAAGCACCTCCACAAACCCCGCTGTCGCTGCTCAAGCTCGCTGAGATCATCGATGAATCAGACCTTCCGCCGGGCGTGTTCAACGTGGTGACCGGCGAGGGCATCGAAGCCGCCGAGGAACTCGTCACCAGCCCGGACGTGGACATGGTCAGCTTCACCGGTGGTCTGACCGCCGGCCGAGCGATTCAAGCGAAGGCGGCCGAAACGGTCAAGCGGGTGGTTCTCGAACTCGGCGGGAAATCCGCCAACATCATTCTCGATGACGTCGATCTCGACACGGCGGCTCAGGTCGCTGCCATGCACGCATGTTTCGGGGCCGGCCAGGCGTGCTCGATGCTGTCGCGCGTGCTGGTCCCCCGTGCGCTCGCGGACGGTCTCGTTGAGCGGATGGCGGCGATCGTCTCCAGTCAACCGGTCGGTGATCCGCTCGATCCCATGACCGTCGTCGGCCCGCTCATTCGAGAAGAACGGCGTGCGGCCGTCGAAGCCTATGTGGCCAGTGGGCTCGACCAAGGCGCACGCCTGGTCACCGGCGGGCGACGACCGCCGCACCTGGATCGCGGTTACTTCTACGAACCCACGATCTTCGCCGATGCCGACAACAGCATGACCATCGCTCAAGAGGAGATCTTCGGCCCGGTCCTGACGGTGATTGCCTACGATTCGATCGACGAAGCGGTCAGCATCGCCAACGACAGTATCTTCGGCCTTCAGGCCAACATCACCTGCCGCACAACACAGGAGGGTTTGCAGCTGGCACCCCGGCTACGGTGCGGCGCCGTGGCGATCAACGGCGCGATGGACGGTATCCGCGCACCCCGTGGCGGATTCAAACAAAGCGGAATCGGCCGGGAGGTCGGAAAATGGGCATTGGATGACTACCTGGAGTACCAGGCGCTGACGTATTCGCTGTAGTTTCCCGTGCGACATCGACAGTGCGCAGGTCGCGAGAGTCAGTTCCGCAATGCGGTGACGGCGTGGCCCGGTGAGCCATACGATGCACACGTGGGCTCGAAGGATCCCCGCTCACATCGCAGCGAAGTGGCGGAACACCGCGCGGAGCTCGGTAGATACCTCCGGGCGCGTCGAGAGCAAGTCCGCCCCGAAGATTTCGGCATCCCGCGTGCCCGACGGCGCCGAGTACGGGGATTGCGTCGATCAGAAGTCGCCGAGCTGGCATCCGTGAGCCCGACTTGGTACACATGGCTCGAGCAGGGACGCGACATCCAGGTGAGTGCCGAAGTTCTCGACGCGATCTGCCGGGCACTGCAACTCGACGAGCATGCGTCACGGTACGTGCGTCAACTAGCAGGTAAGCCGATGACCGCGCCGCCGACCGGCCACCCCGCCCTGGATCCCGCCGTTGAACGCTTTCTTGCTGATCTCCTGCCCGCCCCGGCATGCGCTGTCACTGAGGCGTACGACATGGTGCGCTGGAATTCAGCGCTCGCGAGGGTGGTCGGCGATCCCGTGTCCATTCCTGGGGGGCAGCGCAACCTTGTTCGAATGTGCTTCGAGAATCCGTCATTTCGCGAACGAGTGTCCAGCTGGGCCGAAGTCGCCGAGTCCGCGATCGCGGAGTTGCGGGTCGTTGCTGCATCGCACCCGCACAGTGATCGGCTTCGTCAGCTCATCGATCAGATGAAGGTGTCGAACCCCGACTTTCGCCAGGCCTGGAACACGTTGAATGTACGGCCGTTCTTCGGTGAGATCGCCGCGATCGAACTGCGAGGTGTCGGCGTGGTCCACGTGAAAGTCCTGGAGTTCGTACTGCGCGAAGAGAATCCGATCACCATCGTGGTGTTCCAACCCGTCGACGCCCAAAGTCGAAGCCTTCTGGCGGACCTCGTCGGCGAGGAGAATTCCTGAACGCGCGCTGATCGTCGGCGACAACCCCGGAGCTCCACAGGCTTCGGCCCGGGTGGTGAAGGTGGTACCTAACGCCACCACCGTCACGAAACCCAATCCGTTGCGTGCCCGGCAGAGATCTCAGTACCGTCATGACGTCTGCGCCGAAACCAACTTTCCCGCATGACCTCGGACACAACGACATTGATCGGTGCAAGCGTCCTATGCGCGCACCCGAGTGACTTGCGGCACCAGGAGGAGCACCCGTGTCAGCTAAACCCGTCGTCTCGTTTGACCATCACTCCGCAGAATTCGCAAACGAGCCGAATGGAATTCTGTCCGAGCTCCGACAGCGTTGCCCCGTCGCGTGGACCGAGGCACATGGCGGATATTGGGTCGTCACGAACTACGACGACCTCGCAACGATCGTCCGGGACGACATCACCTACTCCTCGCAGCACGACCGCGAGGGCCCCAAGCAAGGGGTGCTGATACCGCCCATCCCCAATCCTTCGGGAATTCTTGAGATGGACCCACCCGATTTCCGCACGATACGAAGGGCTTTGGCCCCCTACTTCTCACCATCAGCCATCGCCGCCATGCGACACGAGGTAGTGGAGTTGACCACCCGATGTATAGACGACTTCATCGAAGAGGGCCGCGGTGACCTAGTCGAGCAACTTGCCAGCCCCGTGCCCGCGCAATTGACGGTCCGCCTCCTGGGTCTGCCCCTCTCGGAATGGGAATCCCTTGCCGACGTGTTCCACCGGGGCGCCTATCTGCCGCACACCGAAGAGAACATGAGCCACATCCAGGAGATGTTGATCGGCGTCTATGGTCATCTACTCGACGTCGTCAAGCAACGGCGCGAAGATCCGAGGGACGACCTCATCTCGGCGCTTGCGAATCTTCGGATCGACGGCAGGCTCGTTCCAATCGACGTCGCGGCAGGCAACCTGCAGTTGCTCGCCGCCGGCGGGATCGACACCACCACCAGCCTCATCGGGCACACGTTCGTACACCTCGACCGCTTCCCTGCGGATCGCCAATTTCTGCTCGATGATCCAAGTAGGACAAAGCTGGCGTGCGAGGAGTTCTTGCGTGTCTACCCACCAGTCCCCGGGATGGCTCGCACAATCACATCGGAGCACGAGTTCGGAACGCAACGGTTCGGTCGCGATGACCGGGTCTGGTTCTCATGGGGTTCGGCGAACCGCGACCCCAACGTATTCGACGATCCCGACGAGATCCGACTCGACCGATTCCCCAACCGCCATACGTCATTTGGCTTGGGTGCACACCGGTGCCTCGGATCCAATATGGCGCGAACGGTCTGGGAAATCGTCGTCGGCGAAGTACTGCGCCGCCTCCCCGACTACACGGTTGACCACACCGCGGCACAGCGGTACCCCGACTGCGGCGATATCAACGGGTGGATCTCGGTACCGGTGAGCTTCGCCCCGGGAAAACGAGTTCACACCTAGAAGAGGATTGCTTCGATCATGAAACTCAGTGTCGATTCAAAGCGCTGCCAGGGCCACACGCTCTGCCACATGGTGGCGCCGGAACTATTCGTTCTCAGCGAGACCGATGGGCACGCGTCGCCTGCCGTTGACGAGGTTCCCCCTGAGCTCATCCACGTAGCGCAGATGGCCGTCGAAGGCTGTCCCGAGCAAGCCATCAGCCTGCTTGGGAGCGAGTGATTGTTCTCCGCAGACAACGGCGTATGCCAGCGCCTGCACCCAACCCGACAAGGATGAAACCGGCATGAAAACAAAAGCCGCTGTCTTGTGGCAGCCGAACACCCCCTGGAGCATCGAAGAAATCGAGCTCGACCCGCCGGGGCGCGGAGAGGTGCTGGTCAAACTCGCCGCCAGCGGGTTATGCCACAGCGACGAACACCTCGTGACAGGCGATATCCCGTTCGCATTGCCGATCGTCGGCGGTCACGAAGGCGCAGGTGTGGTCGAACAGGTCGGCGAAGGCGTCAGCTGGATAGAAGCCGGCGACCACGTCGTCTTCAGCTTCATTCCGGCATGCGGGCGGTGCCCGAGTTGTTCGACCGGACACCAGAATCTGTGCGACCTCGGTGCGCTGCTCGGAGACGGCATGCAGGTCAGCGACGGGACAAGCCGGCACCACGCCCGGGGTGAGGATCTGAAGATCATGTGTCTTCTCGGCTCCTTTGCCCACCACACCGTGGTGAACGAGGCGAGTTGCGTCAAGATCGATCCCGACGTTCCGCTCGAACTCGCATGCCTGCTGGGCTGTGGTGTGGTCACCGGGTGGGGATCGGCCGTCTACGCCGCCGAGGTGATGCCGGGTGACACCGTCGTGGTGGTCGGGGTCGGCGGAATCGGGGCGAACGCGCTGCAGGGGGCAAAACTTGCGGGCGCACACAACATCGTCGCCATAGACCCTGTCGACTACAAGAGGGACATGGCGATGAAGTTCGGTGCGGGGCATGTCTTCAGCTCGATCGACGAAGCGATACCCGCCGTCCAGGAACTGACCAGGGGCCGAATGGCCAACAAGGTGATCATGACGATGGGTGTCGGTTCCGGCCAGGTTCTCGGTTCGGCGTTGGCGTTGGCGGCGAAGCGGGGTCGGGTCGTGGTCACCAACATCCATCCCGCGACGGAGTATTCGGCGGCGTTGAGCCTGCTCGACCTGACGCTGATGGAAAAGCAGGTGGTGGGGGCGGTTTTCGGCTCCGGTAATCCGCGCTCTGACATCCCCAAGCTGATAGACCTCTACCGCCAGGGCCAGATCGAACTGGACGCCCTCGTCACCAACGTCTATCCGCTGGAAGGCGTCAACGAGGGATATGAGGCGATGCGGGCGGGCAGCAACATCCGCGGGGTGCTGCGCTACGAATAACCCCTGCCGGCTGAAGACAGCGGCAGAAAAAACCGGATCACACTGCAAGAAGGTGGAACGACACGCGATGGAACCGACGATTCCCCAGTTCGATGCCCTGTATATCGGTGGACGCTGGACCGCACCGATGGTCGACGGTGTCATCGAACAGATTTCCCCCATGACCGAGCGCCACCTGGGTACGGCGCCGGCGGCATCGGCTGCCGACATCGACCGGGCGGTCGCCGCGGCCCGGAAGGCGTTTGACGAAGGCCCGTGGCCGCGAATGTCTACCCGACAACGGATCTCGACTCTCGAGCGTGCCCGAAAGATCTATGCGGCCCGCGCCGATGACATCGCCGCGCTGATAACCGCTGAAATGGGCTGTCCGTCCTCGATTGCGGGACTGCTCCAGGTGGGCTATCCCCAGCAGATCCTCGACTACTACCTCCAATTGGCGGACGGTTGGGAGTTCGAGCAACGACGAGGCAACTCGACTGTCCGCCAGGTTCCGGTCGGTGTGGTGGCTGCAATCGTGCCGTGGAACACGCCGCACAGCGCGTTCATGGTGAAGTTGGCGCCGGCACTTCTCAGCGGCTGTACGGTGGTCGCCAAGCCGTCCCCGGAGACAGCGTTGGACGGTCTTGTGCTCGCCGAGATCTTCGCTGAAGCCGAAATCCCCGAAGGTGTGCTCAACGTCGTTCCGGCGGGCGCGGAGTCGGGTGAGCACCTCGTGAGTCACCCAGGGGTCGACAAGGTCACGTTCACCGGATCGACGGCTGCGGGAATGCGCATCGGCGCAATCTGCGGTGGGGCCATCCGCAGGTTCTCGCTGGAACTGGGTGGTAAGTCGGCGGCGATCATTCTCGACGATGCCGACATGGCCTCCGTGGCCCAGGGTTTGCGGTTCGCGTCGTTCCTCAACAGCGGTCAGGTCTGCACGAATCAGACCCGGATACTTGCGCCCAAGGGGCGCTACACCGAGGTGGTCGACGCGCTGTGCGAGATGGTATCCGGGATGACGGTCGGTGATCCGCTCGATCCGGTCACCGAGATCGGACCGCTTGTGTCGCAACGGCAGCGGGACCGTGTCGAGCGCTACATCGGTATCGGCGTAGAGCAGGGCGCCACGATCGCCTGTGGCGGCGGACGGCCGAGCTCTCAGCCGTCAGGCTGGTTCATCGAACCCACAGTGTTCTGCGATGTCGACAACCGCATGACGATCGCCCAGGAAGAGATCTTCGGTCCTGTCGTTGCCGTGCTGGCCTACGAGAACGACGACCACGCCGTGCGGCTCGCGAACGATTCACGCTACGGGCTCGGCGGCGGCGTGTGGACATCCAACGTCGACCGCGGGGCAGAACTCGCCCGCCGTGTCCGCACGGGACAGATGAGCATCAATGGCGCCGGCAGCGACATCACCGCACCGTTCGGCGGTTTCAAGCAAAGCGGTGTCGGTCGCGAGGCTGGGCCGGAGGGGCTGACGAATTATGTTGAGTTACAGACGATATCGTGTCCCGCCTGACCCCGAGAGCCGAGGACCGTGCCGAACCTGCACGTGCGTCAAGGAGTGGCCAGTGAACATCACCGACCGGTGCAGCGTTGTGCAGACGCGGGTCGATGCAGCAGGTGTTGGATGGGTGACCTCGACGGTGGCCAGGTGTTGCGATCTGAAGATCGTTCAGCGCGACACTTTGGAAGCGCTTGCCGAACTTCTCGGCGATCCCGCGGTCCGAACGATCATCGTCGCCGGCCTGCCACTTGCGGTACTGACCAGATGCCCGCACGGCGAATCCGATTCGGTGGATGTCGATCTTGCGGAGAAGTTCCGTCAAATCGACCGGCAGCTGTGGAATTCGTCGAAAACCCTCGTCATCCGCCGACATGTCGAGGGTGCCGCCCCAACCGCGACGAGTGAGCAACCCGCCTACATCGAACCGCTCACCGAACGCGAACTGGAAGTCCTGGCGTTGGCATGCGAGGGAGCCTCTGCTCGCGAAATCGGCGAGCGCTTGTTCATCAGCGAGCGCACCGTCGAGTCACATGTCAGCAACGCCTACCGTAAACTCGGCATCCGGTCGCGTATCGAACTCATCAGGCGTGCAACACAGTTCGGTTTCTGATCGTCGACGTTGGAGCCCCAGCCCGACCGACGTAATCAACCCGTCATTTCAGAAAGCCGGCGAGCCCGGCCAGCGCGCCAGGATCACTGAAGTCGACAGGGATCTCAGCGCCGTCCACGTCGAAGGTGAGCTGGTGAGCCCCGGCGATGGTGGCCAGTTCCATCGTGGTGCAACCCTCGGGCCCCATCTTGTGCGGTCCGTAGAACTCGCCCGCTCGAGAGCTCCAGATGTCGCCGGGCCCCAGCCAATAGCCGTCGACCTCGACCGAGCCGGCGACGACAAGTTCCAGCCGGTCGCTTTGGTGGCTGTGCCGCGCCAGGACATAGTTTGGCGGGAACTGGATGACGACGACGACGGCAGTGTTTTCGTCGGCGGGATCTCCCAGAGCGTGTATCGCGGTCCTCATCCCCTGCGCTTCACCGGCCGCGACGACCGTGGCCGCCCACGAGGTGCCGGCGGGAGCCACCTGCCAGTAGTTGTCCTCTGCGATGCGCCAGACTTTCACGATTGCCTCCTTGAGAGTGTTCGCGACACGTTAGGCCGTTGTCGCAGTGGTGCTGCCGGGCGTGAATTCCACACCCAATGATTCGTAGCTCAACGTTCCGCCATTGCGGATCGTGGGTCCGGACTGGTGCAGGACTCGGATGTCGGGCATCCGCTTGATGATTTCCTCTATCGTCACCCGAATTTCGAGTTCGGCGAGAGGCGCGCCGACGCACCTGTGGATGCCGTGACCAAACGTGATGTGAGGGTTTCTGCCGCGGTCCAACCGGAACGTTTCGGGATCTGTGAATCGTTCTTCGTCGTTGTTGGCAGAACCAAAAAGCAACAGCACGCGGTCCCCGGGTTTGAACGTGACTCCGTCCAGTTCCACCTCACGCCGCACCGTGCGGGCCGGGCAATGTGCTGGCGAGGACATACGCAGGACCTCTTGCGTGGCGTGACCGACAAGACCCGGGTCAGCGACGAGTTGGGCGCGCGCGGCGGGATACTGGTCCAGGAACACCACACTCGCGGTGAGGGCGGCAACCGTGGTCTCCAGTGCGCCACCGATTGCGGTGAACACCAGGCCAATACACTCCTCATCGGAAAAGCGAGTGCCCGCTTTCGTCACATGGGTGGCGATCGATGAGATGAGGGTGTTCTTCGGCTCCGCCCTGGCCGTTTCCAGGACGCCGACGATGAACCCGAACAATTCCTGGCCGGCAGATGCAGCCGTTGCAGGGTCTCCGTCGGGGGGAGCCATCATGGTGTCCAGCCACGCATAGCACCGTTCTCCGTCGTGCAGGTCGAACCCGAAGAACTCCGCGACAACCTGGCCGGGTAGTCGGGCCGCGAACTGGGTGACGAAATCGGCCTTGCCGTCAGCGATGAAGGAGTCGATGAGCGCACCGACCCGCTCCCGGACGAGAGGTTCATAGCCGGCTACCGCCTTGGGGGTCAGGAACGGCATGAACACGCTTCGGTAGTCGGTGTGCTCGGGTGGGTCCGATTCCGTCGGAATTCCGCGTCCGGGAAACGCCAACGGCGGCAGTACGACACCGTCACCCGATGCAAACACTTCGGGCTGGCGCAGGATCTTGACGATCGTGTCGTACTTGCTGACCACCCAGAATCCGCCCAGCTTGTCTGAGCGGGTGATCGGACACTTATCACGCAGCACGCGATACGTGCTCAGCGCCCGCTCGGAGAAGCCAGCAGCGGTTTGATCAAAATGATCCTTAGCTTCAGCAATGTTCACAGCGGTCATCCGATCTGCCCTCCACTCGCCAGTTGCAGGAGCAGCTTACGAGCGGCAAACCTGCGGACAATCCGTAGTTCTACTGATCTAAATCGTTGAGGAGCCTCGCGTGGGCAAAAGCCTCGAGATCACCACGACCTCGGTCCCAGCGTGTTCAGCCCATTTTCGGCTCTGAGCCGATCACGCCCTGCTCTTCGAGGTCGTGCAGCTCATCGAACGCGCATCCAATGGCCGAAAGAATCTCCGCGTTGTGCTGGCCGAGCGTTGGCGCGGACGTACGGTTGTACTGCGTGGGACCGGCAGAGAAGCGCGCCGGGAAGGTGTCATACCGCGCTCGCCCGATGACCGGGTGGTCAATGGTCTCGAAGAAGTCACGCGCCTGAAGCTGCTCCAGCTCCGGCTGGCGGTGCGGAGGGATTACCTTGCCGACGGGTACCCCCACACCCCACAGCTGCTCGACGATGTCATCCGAGCTGCGCGTCGCACACCAGCTGCTGATCGCCGCGTCGATGGCATCATGATTCTCCCGTCGGGCTGACACATCATTGAACTCGCCGGCACGGTCGACGTCCGGGATGACCCCACGCAGTGCGCACCACTGTTGGTCGGTCTCCACGGAGATCGCCACCCAGCAGTCCGGGCGATCGAATTCGTCGATGCTCGCACTCCGGTAAAGCCCTTGGGGTGCGGCGGTAATGCCGCGGTTGCCATCGCGCATCATCAGGTGTCCGGTTGCGCTGTACTCAATGACCTGCTCGGCGGCGATATTGAGTGCGGCGCCGATCATCGGCGCCTCGACCAGCGTCCCGTCGCCTGTACGGTCGCGGTGGAGCAATGCTATGAGCGTGCCCGCCAACGCATGTAGCGCGGCATTGGGATCGCCGACAGACTGTGCCTCCTGTGGTCTGTCGTCGGGATAACCCGTCAGCCAGGTTATCCCCGAGGCGTCCTCGATGATGGGCGCGAACGCCGGGACGTCGCGCCACGGTCCGGTCAGCCCGAACCCCGGCATGCGCACCATGATCAGATCTGGGCACCGCGAACGCAATTCCTGGTAGCCCAGGCCGAGGTTGTCCATGACCCTGGCGCTGAAGTTTTCGACCACCACGTCACATGTCGCCACCAGATCGAGAAAGAGCTCGCGTCCCCGGCCGGCGCGAAGGTCCAGGGTGAGTCCCAGCTTGTTGGTGTTGATGGCGGCGAAATGCGGTACCCATTCCTGCCATTGCGGTTCTTTCCCGACTTGCCGCGTCGAGTACATCCGGTACAGGTCGGGCCGACCGACCGACTCCAAATGGATGACTTCCGCGCCGAACATTCCCAGCAGCCGGGTGAAAAACGGACCGGCGAAAAGTGATGTGAGATCGAGAACACGGATACCTGACAATGGGAGCTCGGCGGGCGCATCCTTCTTCGGGGCCGGCTTGTCACCGTGTCGGCCGGAGGCGAATTCAGGTGCCCCGCACCCGCCGAGAGCCGGCGACGTTTTGAAGTCCCGCATGGGGACACCGTGCAGCGTGTAGGGCGGTGCGGGCTGAAGAAACCGACCGGTGGGATTCTCGACGAAGGCTTGCCGCGCCACAAAGTGGTCGAATTTCGGGATCGTCGCGCCATTTCCGACGGGTGCGTTCGGTATCAGGAATGCGCTGGCAAGCTCTCGTACCTCAGCGGTCGTGCGAGCCGAGGTCCACTTGGTGATCAACGACGAGATCGCGGATCCGTTCTCGGACCGATTGTCCACTCGAGACAGGGAAGGATCGTCGGCCCACTCCGGATGTTCGACCATGGCGCAGAAGTCGAGCCATTGTTGGCCGGTGCCGACCATCGTGCCCACGTAACCGTCGCTTGTCTCCTCGACGCCGGGGACGTGCACCGAGCGCTTGGCCTTCAACGGCGTTCCCGTGACATCGAACCACGTAACCGGTGCATAGCCGAACAACCACTGGCACAACGCTTCCAGGGTGGACACGTCGACGAGTTGGCCGTGACCCGCACGCAGCTGGGTGAACCTGGCAACGAGAGTCGCGACCCCGCTGACGATTCCGGCCGCCCATTGATCCTGTCGGCCACCGACGTAGACCGGTGGTCGCTCCGGCAGTCCCCTTGCCCAGATCCCGCCGGACCATGCTTGCAGGGTCAAGTCCGAAGCCGGCCGATCAGCCCACGGACCAGCCAATCCGAACGGGGTGATCGCGGTGACGATGAGGTGCGGTGCCTCGTCATGCAGTCGCTTGGGTGTCAGCAGCGGGTGCGCGGCCAGCCCGGAACCGGGTGACCACACCACCGCATCCGCGCTGTCGATGATGTCACGGGCCCGATCGATGTCGCTGTTCGCGGCGGGATCAAGCGCGACGCTGGCCTTGGACGCCGACAGGTACTGAAACAGTGCACCGTCCGTACCTTCGGCGACCGGCTTTCCCGATGCCGACCATCGCCGCAGCGGATCACCGGTGGGGTCCTCGAGCTTGACGACCTGCGCGCCGGCATCGACAAGGAGTTTGGTGCAATAGGCCCCGGCGATACCGGTCGACAGCTCGACAACTTTGAGGCCGTCCAGTGGTGGCAACGGGTGCGGAGCCTCAACCACTGTCGTCAGTTGGCAGTCAGGACGGGCGGCTCCGCGGGCGTGAACTGGAACACCCGCGCGGCATTGCCCACCATCACCTTGTACATCCCCTCCTCACCCAGCGGAGCGAGCTGACTGTGGCAAAGCTTTAGTGAGTCCGGCCAGGAGCCGTCGGAATGCGGAAAATCGGTTTCCATCATGACGTTGTCGATACCGATCCGGTCGATGTTGGCGATGCCGACCGGATCGTCCATGATGCAGCCGAAAACGTGCTTGCGGAACAGCTCCGAAGGCTCCACATCCGGGTCGACGATCTTGCGGCTCATTTCCCGCTTGGTGTACTTGCCGGAAGCGTAATCGGCGGTGTAATCACCCTCGCGAGCCCAACGCTGCCGATCGAGGGCGTGGTCCATCCACTCGAGCATGTAAGGCATCCAGCCGACCTGTCCTTCGGACAACACGATCTTGAGGTTGTCGTACTGGAAGAACAGGCCGCTGAACATCCAATCCCACAGACACTGAATGGCGTTGATGACCGGACCACCGCCGACCTGAATGATCGACGGTGCATCATCAGCCGTGGTCGGTATCTTCGACGACGACCCGATGTGCATACAGATCGGCAGCCCGGTCTCATTGGCCACCTCGAACAGCGGCTCCCAGTATCCGTCCTTGTTGTGGATGGAGGGCAGCCCGAGTGTGGCGGCGTTCTCCGAGAAGATGATGCCGCGGGCGCCCTTCTCGATCGCGCGACGCGCTTCTGCGGCGGCCAGGTGGGCATCCCACATCGGGATCAACGCCAATGGCAGGAACCGGCCCGGGTACTGCCCGCACCAATCCTCGAGGATGTGGTCGTTCCAGGCCTGCACGCACAGCAGCGCGAGTTCTTTGTCCTTGGCCTCGGCGAACGCTTGACCGCAAAAGCGCGGGAAGGTCGGGAAATTCGTCTGCGTCAAGATGCCCGCGATGTTCATCGCTTCGATCCGGGCGGTCGGGTCGTAGCATGAGGGATGCACCGAGTCGTAATTGACCGGCGCTAAACTCCAGTCCTCCTTTTCACGACCGATGACCGCCGAAACGCCGGCGACACCCCAGCGGGCATCCTCGTACGCCCAGACATCCTGACCGTCGGGCATACGAATCACTCTGGGCGCGGTGTCTTGGAACTTGGCGGGTAGCCGCTTGGTCCACACGTCCGGTGCCTCAACGATGTGGTCATCGACCGACACCAACCAATCAGTCCTCACGTCACACGCACCTTTCTGGCTTAAATTCTGTTGCCAGCCAACGTAGGCGTCGGGGCCACCGCGGACCTCCGTACCCGTACGGAATGGGTCGCACACCACCGTGTGACACCGTCCGCCGACGCCTCGAGCGGGCCGTGCACTGGGAAAGCGGAATTACGAAGGGCAAACACATCTTTGCGAGGCAGCGGCCGGCCGACCGCTCAGGCGAGTTGCCCGGGTCGGCCGGCCATGCCGGAACCGACCCGGGCACACTCGGTGATCCTCGAGGTGGCTATGGCCCGGTCGTCGGTGCGGGTACTGCGAACGCGTTGAACATCGCTGACGCGCCGAGGTAGGCACCCACAAGGTTGACGAGGTCGACCACACCTTCTCGTCCGAATGCCGCTTCAGCGGCATGGTAGGTCTCATCGCTGACTTGATACGTCGAGACCAGTTCCTGGACGAACTGGGCGGCAACCAGTTCGTCACCCTCGAGACCGACGGGTGACTGCCCGTTGGCCAACGAGTCGATGGCTTCGTCGGGAAGGCCGATCAGGCTCGCCATGATCCGGTGCGCATAGTTCTCGTACTCCGCACCCCACTGTCCCCCGACCGCGAGCGTTGCGACCTCCCTGATTCTGGGTGACAGGCTTGATCCGGCGACGGCGTTGGCAAGCTTGAAGAGCGCCGTGCCCACCACCGGGTTGTACAGGTAGTTGTTGAACGGGCCGATGAGTTGCCCGTCCTCGGTGAGGAACTGGATACCCGTCTGCGCCTGATATTGGACAGCGAGCTCTTTCATCACCGCGGCGAGTTCGGTTTGCTCGGGTGTTGCGGTATCCAGATCGAGCAGCGGCAGGCGGCCGCCCAGACCGTAGTCGTGGCTGCCGGGAACGGGGGCCGGGGCTTCCGGCGGTACCGGCGCCGAGAACTGCTCTGGCCCTTGGATCTGGAAAGCGTTGAACATCGCTGAGCCCGCGAGATAAGTGCCTATCAGGTTGACCATATCGACGAGGCCGTCCTGCCCGAACGCCGCCAAAGCGGCCTGGTAGGTGGCGTCGCTGACGCGATGGCTCGATACCAGCTCCTGTGCGAACTGGGCGGCGATCAGCTCGTCACCGGAGATTCCCACCGGCGCTTGCCCGTTGGCCAATGATTCGATGGTGTCGGCGGGCACGCCGATCAGCTCGGCAATGCGCTTGTGCGCGTACAGCTCGTATTCGGAGCCCCACAGCCCGCCAACTGAGAGGGTGGTGATCTCCTTGATCCTCGGCGGAAGGCTTGATGACGCGATGGCGTTGGCGAGGTCAAAGAGCGCCGTTCCGATCACCGGGTTGTACAGGTAGGGGTTGAACGGGCCGATCGGCTGTCCGTTCGCGTCCAGGAACCGGATACCCGTCTGCGCCTGATATTGGGCGGCAAGGATTTTCATTATCTCGGCGAGTTCCTGTTGCTGCGGGCTGGCGGAATCCATATCCAGGTACGGCAGCCGGCCACTGAGCCCACCGGCTCCGCCTTGGCCGCCGTCCACACCGCTCGTCGCACCTGCGCCCGCGGCGCCGTCGCTGCCGGCCTGACCGAACAAGCCACCGGCACCGCCGCTTCCGCCGATGCCGGGCTGTCCGGCCGCGCCACCGACACCACCCGCGCCGCCGACGGCGTTGCTGTCGACCAGGTCCCCGTCGGGCAGCGTGATCACGTACGCGCCGCCAGTGCCGCCGTAGCCACCGGCACCACCGAGACCGGCCGCGCCACCAGCACCGCCGTCGCCGCCACGCCCGAACAATGAAGCCTTACCACCGGCGCCACCCGCGCCACCGTCACCGCCGACACCACCACCACCGCCGGCTCCGCCATCCTCATCACTGTCGACGACCGCGTCGACACCGTGCGCGCCGGCACCGCCCGCACCGCCGGCACCACCGTCACCGCCGTAGCCGGCCCGGCCGAACAACAGCGCAGCGTTGCCACCGGCGCCACCATCTCCGCCGTCCATCCCGTCGATACCGCGGCCACCGTTGACCCCTGTCACACCGACGCCGCCGTTCCTCCCGGCGCCACCGGCGCCTCCAGCGCCGCCGTTGCCGACCAGCAGACCGGCGTTGCCGCCCGCACCGCCGGCCGCGCCGGCGCCGCCGGAACCGCCGACACCGCCGTTACCGAACAGCAGGCCCCCCACGCCGCCGTTACCGCCGGCAACACCGTCCACGACGCTCGACCAGCCGTCGCCGCCGTTGCCGAACAACCAACCCCCGCCGACACCGTTGGGATTTCCCGCGTTGCCGTCGGCGCCGTTACAGATCAATCCGCAGCGCCCACCGACGGCGAACATGGCGTTGATCGGTGCGAGCATCGCATTGCCGATCAGAGGCAGTGAGGGGCCGCGCCTCGCTGCGGCGCTGACATCATGCGTCGCCAGCGAAGACAAGTCGGTCAGCGAGTCCATCAGGGCGGCGGCCGCCTTCCCGTCAAGTTCCGACCACGCCAAGGAAACCGGTGCCGGCGCCGCGGGGCTTTCTGGGATGTCGCCGAAATCGCCGTCCTGCTGCGACGCCACCGTGGCGGGTGCTCGTCGCGCGGGTTCTGGTGTCACGGCGTCGGTTTGGGACTCTTCGGCATCATCGTCGGAGTCGCCGCCCGCAACTGCACCGTCGGCATCATCACCGGAAGAGGGGTCCTCAACCGCACCCTCGGCGTCATCGTCGGAGACGACGTCCTCGGCTGCGTCTTCGGACTCGTCACCCAGATCGACTGGGGGATCGGAACTTTCCTCATCAGTGCGAGATGTGTCGACCTGCTGTGCGGACACCCGCGAGGTCGGACGGTCGACGGTCGAATCAGAACTCGCGGTGCCCGAATCGGAGCCTTTTGATTCAGCGCTGTCGACCGCATTCGAACTATCAGACGATCCGAACCCGGTATCCGACGGCTCAGCGGAAGCGATTCCATGGCCCGTCGTGAGGGCCACGCCCAGCCCGAACGCAACGGTTCCTACGCGAAGCGATCTCGCCCACGCATCGATGCTGCGGCGGAGACGATCCGAAACAGCGCTCGACTCATCACCGGTGTGCGCTCGCGCAGTGCGGTCGTCGCCCGAAATTACCTGTCGTGTCCTCATCCGGCAAAAGCCCCCTTCTGACTTCGTCGTCAATTGCCGGTAAAGTATCCACCCGGGCACCAACTGAACTCCGTACCGGTACGGAGAGCGGGATCAGGCCGATGATTTGCGTTGTGCCCGCTGCGCTTCCCGTGCCAGCGGGGTGACCTCGGCCATGGCCTTGCGGATCTCATCCATGTCGACCGCCTTCGCGAGCTCGTCCGCCCCGGCGAGCTGCAGCATCGCATCGACGCGGTTTTCGATCGCAGCCAGCGCCCATGTGAGCATGTCCCCGCTGGCCGCCTCGTCAAAAGGCACGATCGTCTGGCGCACACCCCATTCGATGTAGTGGTAGTGCGGATCGTCGTCGAAGCAGTCAAAGCGCAGGTACTCCTTGTTGTCCTGCGAGCCGAGTACGTGCAGCGAGACCCCTTCTGCGTCAATCGTCGGTTTCTCCGCAGCCACAATGTCTTCGCCGAACCCCGTCGTGAGGGTTTCGAGATCGACCTGGCGGAACTCGACCCCGATGGTTACCGCGCCTGCCGAAACGAACTGTGTGTCATCCTTCACCAGCGGCAGGGGGTCGATCTCGTAGGTGACACCGAGTGGAAAAGTCGCCATTTCTCCTCATTTCAGGTCCATCAACGCCTGGTCGTCTGCCCATGCCTACCACGGTGCAGCTCGCCGGCCATCCGGAGCTGTACGGAGGTCATGACGCGCTCGACGTGGCACCGTGTTCTGTTATGCAGCATCGGCCGCATGTAATCGACGTCCACAATCACATCGGCTCGCCGTCGGTGACGTCGAGCCGTGGCGATACCATCGACATGGACAAGGAGCTGGCGGCTCGGTGCGCCACCCTCGCCAATAGGGGTGTGACCCAGGCGGTGGCCATCGCGAGCCACGACTACCTCCGGCCAGACGGAATCGCCGATAACCGCAGGGTCAACGACGACATCGCGATGGTTCGCGCGCGTCGACCGGACCTGTTTCCCGCCGCAGTCGGCATCGTCGAACCCCTCCACGGGTCCCGTGGGCTGGAGGAACTCGATCGGTGCAAGAACGAACTCGGTCTGCACGGCATCAGCTTCCACACCAGGCTGCAGGGTGTATCGCTCGACAGCAGATGGGTGCGCGAATACCTCAGTCGCATGGGCGAGTTGGGGCTGGTTCCGTTCTTGCACGCGATTGGCGAGTCCTCGTCAGAATCCCTGTGGAAGATCGATGTACTCGCCGGCGACTTCCCGGATCTCCCGATCGTCGTCTTGGATGCGTTCTCCACGTTTGAGCAATCGCTGTTCGCACCCCATGTCGCTGAACGACGGCCGCAGTTGATGTTCGATACCGCACTGGCGCATGGGTTCGGCGTGGTGCAGTACCTGATTTCGCGGTGCGGGGCCGACCGGGTGATGTACGGCAGCGACCTTCATTCCGGTACCAGCGGAATACCCGCCGTCTCGGAACTGTCGGCCGAGATTCTCGCCTCTTCACTCAGCGATTCCGATAAGGCGGCGGTCCTCAGCGGAAATGCCGCACGCATTTTGGGCCTCCGTCATCCTGTCAGCCCGGTCGTCGACGCGCATGGATAACACCCAGATCAACCTTCCCCTCGCGGGCATTAAGGTTCTCGAACTCGCGCAACTGTTGCCGGGCCCCCTGTTGGCCAGGAAGCTTGGCGATCTCGGGGCGCAAGTCGTCAAGGTCGAACCGCCCCGCGGAGACCCGATGCGGTTGTTTCCGCCCATCGTCAACGAGCGCTCGGTCATGTTTGAGGCAGTCAACAGGGGAAAACGCAGCGTCGTGTTCGACCTCCGGGAAAAGGAGGATCTCGTGAAGTTGGATCGCCTCGTCGATGTCGCCGACGTCGTGGTCGAGGGCTACCGGGTTGGCGCGCTGACGGCTTTGGGTGTCGATCTTGAAAAGGCTCGGGCGCGGCGGCCCGAACTGGTGGTGTGCTCGATCTCCGGATTCGGCCAAGAGGGGCCGCTTGCCCATCTACCGGCTCATGGACTGAACATCGACTTTCTCTCTGCCAGCTTGGCTGTGACGGGTGACGAGGGCGACTACCGGTTGACGACCGACGTTTCGTACGGCGTCGAGCTTGGTGCGCTGAACGGCGCAGCCGCAGTATTGGCCGCATTGCTTCGCGCTAAAGCTACCGGTCAAGGTGCATGGCTGGACGTATCTTGTTGGGACGCAGGCGTTGAAGCGCACCGGCTGAACCTGTACCCGATGCTGTCCGGACAGCCGATTCCCGGCTTGACGGGTTCGCACTCGCCGATGCAGAGCATCTATCGGGCCCAGGACGGCGCATTCGTCCAGATCATGGCCACCGAGCAGCGATTGTGGCGAAACTTCTGGAACGCCTTGGGCCGCGAAGACCTCGCCGACAATTGGAAGCCGCGTGACTACATCGACGAGACCGAGTGGCCCGGCGACAGGGAGCTGCGCGAGGAGATAGCAGCCATCATCGCCAGTGCCCCCGGTGCGGAGTGGACACGTCGCTTCACCGAGTGGGGTGTGGCGGGATGCGCGCTGCTGACCGAAGAGCAGGTGCTCGAGCACCCCCACCTTGCCGCCCGGCGGCTCGTGGGAACGTCACCGGAGACGTCTCTGCCGTTCATCGCCGACCCGGTGTGCTTCGCCGACGAGAGTTGGCGGCCGGGCGCCGACGGCGCGGCAGCTCCGAGGCTCAATGCCGACGAAGACAGCATCCTGCGGTCGTGGGCCGGAAGGGCAATCCCGATGAAAACGGCGGAAAGGCCATGATGGAACCGAATCCTCATGAGCGGCGCTCGCACTGTTCAGAGCTCACTTCCCCCGACAGGTCGTCACGGACTCAATCCGCGCAGTGCAACACGCGCAGACACGCGACGCGGAAATGGAGTCGCCGTGAGTTCGACATGGTGGCTCACATCTTCGGCTTCCGCGATGCGAATGAAATGGCCGTGTTCGCCGCGCAGCTGGCTGAGAAGAAAATCCGCCATCCATCCGACATCCACAGGCAACCGCAGGTCTGACCTCGCAGGTCTGACCGGGGCCCTGCCAACTTCTGGTGCCCATCGGGCCACGCGTCACCGTGCGCGAGCGGTGAACCTCTCAACAGTGGCCATGACGTCCTCGCCGGCCATCGATTCCCCCTCGGCCGCCAACGCGAAATCTATTGTGCGGTCGACGGCCTGGCGTAGGTGCAGATTCAGTGCCCGCTTTGTGTCACGGACGGCTTGACGAGGTTGACTGGCAAGCCGTGAGCCAAGCTCGAGTGCCACCGTCATGACCTGCGAACCTGGCACGACGCGGTTGGCGATCCCCAACCGCAGACATTCCTCGGCCGTCACGCGGGTTCCCAGGAGCAGATGCTCTTTGGCGCGGAGCATACTCATGTAGGACGGCCAGAGCGACGCCCCACCGTCACCGGCGACCACACCGACAGACACATGAGGATCGGCAATATAGGTGTCATCGGCGATGACAACGAGGTCAGACAGCACCGCCAGCGTTGCGCCTATGCCCACTGCCGGACCGTTCACCGCCGCGACGACTGGCAGCTCACACGAAATGGCGGCATGTATCAGTCGTTCAGCGGTGCGAATCGTGCGTCGCCGCAGCACCGGATCGTTGTGCACCTTCCGCAAATGGGTCATGTCACCCCCAGCACTGAAGGCTGTCCCGGCGCCGGTGATCACCACTGCGCAGGCGTCGTCGTCGGAATCCAGGTATCGCCACGCGTTGACCAGCGCCTGGTGCATGTCGTCGTCCACAGAGTTGTAGCGATCGGGTGCGTTGAGGGTGATCACCCGAACAGAGTCATGCGCTTCAACCAGGACATGCGGTGCGAGGCAGGTGTAGTCGGACATCGGAAACCTTCCGGGTGAGTCGAGATGACGCACCGCTCACAACGAGCGGGCGATGAGCTCCTTCTGAATTTCGTTGGAGCCGCCGTATATTTTCTGAGCGCGCGCATCGCAGTACAGCCGGGCGATCGGGTACTCACGCATGTAGCCATAGCCACCGAACAATTGCAGGCAACGATCGATGACCTCGCATTGCACATGGGTAAGCCACCATTTGCACATGGCCGCGGTGGCCGTATCCACACCCTCATTGACATGACGCACAATGCAGTTGTCGAGGAACTCGCGTGCGATACGGGCCAACGTGGCGCATTCGGCGAGTTCGAACCTCGTGTTCTGCATCTCCATCAATGGTGCGCCGAACACTTCCCGTTCTTTGGCATAACGCACGGTGTACTCGACCGCGAGTTCGGTGGCGCCAACGGCGTTGATCCCGATGATCAGGCGTTCTTGAGGCAGTTGGGCCATCATCTGCGGGAACCCGCGGCCCTCGACACCGAGCAGCTGATCAGCGGGGACCCTGACGTTGTCAAAGGACAACTCCGCGGTGTCGGACCCCTCTTGGCCGATCTTGTCCAACACCCGTCCGACGGAAAAGCCTGGAACGGTCGTGTCGACGATCAACAGCGAGATGCCGCGCCCACCAGCGGAGGGGCCGGTCTTGGCCGCCACGACCACGAGGTCGGCCGTAGACCCGTTGGTGATGAAGGTCTTTGCACCGTTCAGGACATAGTGATCACCGTCGCGTACCGCGGTAGTCCGGATGCTCTTGAGATCGGTACCGGCTCCCGGTTCTGACATCCCTAGAGCCGCCACAGCCTCGCCTGTCGCCATCCGCGGTAACCACTGCAGCTTCTGCTCTTCCGTCCCGTACGAAACGAGGTAGTCGGCCACGACGCCACTGTGAATCGCGTTGCCCCATGACTTGTCCCCGGTACGGGCGTAGGCCGAGGCGATCGCCGCATGGTGCAGAAACCCGCCTCCTCCCCCGCCGTACTTCTCGGGCACCGTGGCGCAGAGTAAGCCAAGCTTTCCAGCGCGCAACCAGAACTCGCGGTCCACGCAGTGGTTACGAATCCACTTCTCGCTGTGCTGCTCGACCTCGGCGGAGAGAAATTCCCATGCCATGTCGTAAAGATCGGCGAATTCATCGACGGCCCAAGAGGGGCGTGTCGGGATCATTCGACCTCCTCCGGTGTGACTGTCGCAGCAGCGATCATGCCGAAAACACGAATTCGGCTGGTCCGGCGGGTAGCTGCCCAAGGGCAGTACCCAACTCGTCGACGGCCCAACGCCGGTCGATCTCGAACACCTCTTGTTCACTCCAGCACTGCTGGCGGGCGATGCGGCCGCCGACGACGCCGAACACCTCTCCGGACAGTTTGCATTCCGGTGAGGCCAGCCAGGCGACGATCGGAGACACGTTCTCGGGAGCCCATTTGTCGAACCCCTCCTCTTGGCCGATACGATCGCCCAGGCCAGGGGTGTTCTCGGTCAACCTGGTGCGTGCGACAGGGGCGATCGCGTTGACCCGCACGCCGTATCGCGCCAATTCCCGTGCCGTCACGAGGGTCATCGCCGCGATACCCGCTTTCGCCGAGGCGTAGTTGATCTGGCCGGGGTTACCGCGTAGACCAGATCCCGAGGAGGTGTTGATCACCGAGGCGTTTACCGGTCGGCCGGCCTTGGTCTCGGAGCGCCAATAGACCGCAGCATGGTGCAAGGGACAGAAATGGCCCTTCAGGTGTACGTCGACCACCGAATCCCAGTCGGCCTCGGACATGTTGACCAGCATGCGGTCTCGGAGGATGCCGGCGTTGTTCACCAGAATGTCCAGGCCGCCGAAGGTCTGTACCGCCAACTCGACCATGTCATGGGCCGCGTTCCAATCGCTGACGCTTCCGCAGTGCGCCACCGCCCGACCGCCTGCCGCCTCGATCTCGGCGACGACCTCGTCGGCTGTGCCGCTCTCGCTGCCATCGCCGCGCAGTCCGCCGCCTGTGTCATTGACGACCACACACGCACCCAGCTCCGAAAGCAGCAATGCATGGGCTCTACCCAGCCCACGCCCGGCTCCGGTCACGATTGCCGCGCGCCCCTCAAGTGATGTCACAACCATCCTTATTCTCTGATGTATGTCGACCGACGGACCTGATGTGAACCGTGCCTCAGGTTTCGGGCAGAGCCACGAGTGGATGGCGGTACACCTCTGACGCGGTGCCCGATGTGAGACGCTTCTGCACATTCATGTCGAGTCCGCCGATCTGGTACTCGATGAACTCCTGGGTGTCGGGCCATGTGGAGTCCGAATGTGGATAGTCGACCTCCATCATGACGCGGCTCTCACCGATGACATCGAGAAGTCGGTACGCGGTCGGATCGAAGAACGATGTGTACCAGAAGTTTCGGGCCAGTACTTCCTTGGGTGTCAAGGTGTCTGACCACGTCGAGTGCATGCCGCCATCGTTGTCTTTGTTGAACCGACTCTCCAGGAAGGAGAGCCTGTCGACAAGCATGGGCACCCATGCGATGCCGCTCTCCGACAACACGATCTTTAGTTCTGGGAATTTGGACGCCACCCCCGCGAAGAGCCAATCCGTAGCGGCGGCGAAGGCGTTGATTTCGAACAGCGCCGCGATGACGGGTGGCGGTGAATCCTTCGACGGCACCATGGTCTGTGACGACGAGCCGACGTGGAGGTTGATCACCGTGTTGGTCTCGGCACATGCGGCGAAGAAGGGATCCCATTTTCCCGAATACAACGAGTCGAAGCCGAGCGCTTCGGGGTTTTCGCTGAAGCTGACAGCCTTGAAGCCGCGCTCGGCATTACGCCGGATTTCGTCGGCCGCGATTTGGGGATCGGGCAACCAGGTCACCTGCTGTGCGATGAATCGTTCGGGGTAGGCGCCGACCCAATCTTCGATGATCCAGTCGTTGTACGCGCGCATGGCCGCGAATCCCAGTTCGGGGTCGGAGAACTTGGTGAACCGCTGACCGCAGAATCCGAACACCATCGACGGGAAGCACAGCGACGCGGCGACGCCGTTGACGTTCATGTCCTGCACCCGAGCGTGCACATCGTAGGTGCCGGGCCGCACCTCGTCGAAACGTACCGGCCCGCCGGTGCGCTCAGCTGCGGGCCAGCTCGACATTGCGTTGGCACCAGAGTTCATCACCCGCTCGTCCTCGAACTGCCACCACTCCATGCCTTCATCGCCTTCGACGACGCGGGGCGTCTGCTCGGTGAACTTCGATGGCATCCGGCCGACGAACGTTTCGCGCGGCTCCATGAGGTGGTCGTCGACAGAAATCAACGGCAGGTAGACAGCTCGAGGCTCCGGGTCCGGGACGAGCGTGCGCTGACGGCGAACCACTCGGCCTGCATTGTGTTGCTCGTCGAGACGGTCGTTGAGATCGATTGGCATGCTGGGTGCTTTCGTTTCAGGGTTGGTTAAGGGTCACGGATGGTTAAGGGGAGATACAGGGCAGTGCTCGCCATCCGCGAACGGTGGGCGAGGGAGCGGATGGCAATTGATCGACCGGCACCGTGAGTTGCAGCCGGGGGTGATGGCGGACGAGTGCCGTCAGAGCGGAAACCATCTCCATCCTGGCCAAGTGCATACCCAGACACAGGTGAGTGCCAGGGCCGAAGGCCAAATGCGCCGAGGAGTCGCGGGTGATGTCGAAACGCTGTGGGTGATCGAAAACCTGCGGATCGCGGTTGGCGGCGTGTAACACACAGATCACCTGATCGCCCGCGGTAACGCGGTGCTCTCCGACCTGCACGTCTTCGAGTGCAATGCGCGGAACCACGAAGCGCTGAGCACCGTCGAGACGCAACACTTCTTCGACCGCGCCCGCGGCCAGTGACGGGTCGGCGATCAGGCGATCCCATTGGTCGCGGTGCGACATCAACAACACCACCGTGGTGGCGATCGAATTGGCGGTCGTCTCATGGCCAGCCATGATCAGCAGGATCAGATTGCCGATGAGTTCGGCGTCGCTGAGGTGGTCACCTTCGTCGTCTGCGGTAACCAACTCGCTGATCAGGTCGTCGGCGGGATCGGCGCGCCGCGCTTCGATGAGCTCTGCGAAATACTCCCCGAACGAACGCATCGCTTCGCCGGCTTCCGCGGCGCTGCTACCTCCGCCATGTCCGGTGCGATCCATGTTGAGCACCGCATCGCTCCAACGTTCCCACTTCTGGTGATCTTCGGCCGGCACACCGAGAATGCGACAGATCGCTCGTTCCGGGACCGGCAACGCAAAGCACTGTTTCAGATCGAATTCGCCGCCACGAGGTAGGCCGCGAGCCAACTCGTCGGCCAGGTCATCGACATAGCCGGCCCAGCGACCCACTTCTCGCGGCATGAAGGGTGGCCGATGGAACTTGCGCAGACGCGTGTGCTCGGGGGGATCGGTGAACAACATCATCGCCGCCTGGCAGGCGGCCATCTGTTGAACCTGCGGCCGCGGATCGGCGGACAGATACTCCATCTCCAGACCTGCGCGCGCCGCGCGGCTGAAGCGGGTGTCGCGCAACACGCTGCGCACCTCGGCATGTCCGGCCACCAACCACGTGCCGTTACCCAGGGGCAACACCCGGTGACCATCCAGCAATTGCTCGTAGAACCGTTCGGGGGACTCCCGAAATACCGGATCGGACAAGAACCGCACCGCGTCGGCGATCAATCCTTCGGCAACATCTGCAGCCGTCATGGAAGCCCAGCTCCTTCCGGCGGGCCTTGCTCACCAAACCCTGGGACAGGGCGGCACCGATGCCATTGGTCAAAGCCCGTCAAGTGACGGTGCCTACGCTACGAGCCGACGTCTCCTGCAGCGTCAGTACCAGTACGGATTCGTCGTTGGGCGCTTCCGGCGCGCTCGTGGTTCTCGACGCACAGCTGCACTGAAAAGACCTCGGCTGTCAGGGTTTTGCTGCTCGGTAGCGCGCTTCGTTCGTTATTGCCGACCACCGGCTGAGCGAACAGATGTGGGCGACCTGATCGCCAACTACCGCTACCACAAGAGTTTTCAGCTGATCTTCTGCCGTGACTCAGAGACTGCGCTTCTCGCCTGCTGCACCCAAAATGTGCCGGCACGCGCGTCAACGGCGCTGCGACCTTTGAGTTCGAGCTTCGCTGCACCGCGGGTGAGGTACGCACATTGAATGCCTTGTTCCTGCAGATGCCATGGGCGCGCCCAGCCGTCGTGGGCCCTGTCATCGAGCTTGACCAATGGAGCTGCAGCAGAGGGGCTCTCGGTTACCTCAGTCCGTTCGCCGAAAATTGTTGGCTGTCGATAGCTGTAGGTCGCGAACAGCGTCACCATCTCAGGAATCGCCGTTGTGCGATACCCGGGCGCGCCGAGAAACTCGATTTCGAGTAACTCGAAGTCCGTGGATGCCTCCAGCAATGCGTAGTCGATACCGCCTGGCAGGCACCAAGAGTCGTTGGCACTGAATGACTCCTCGCCGATTCCATCCAGATCGAACCACGCGGTACCGGCGACAAGAAGGTTGAGTCGGAAACCTCTGGTGCGTCGCCGCCACGGCGGCTGTGGCCACGGCCGCGCAGGGTCGGACCGTAGCACCCGGCCAACTACTTGGCCCTGGGTCGCTGCGGCCACAGCCGGCATGTCGCGGCACGCGAGCGCAGGGAACTCGACGAGGCGGACAAAGCTGTCGGGCCGCAGGTGATCGAAGACCGTGACCTCCGAACCAGAGAGCTCACTCGGATTTGCGAGCGGAAAGCAACCGTCGCCACCACCATCACCCCCGCAAGGGCGGCGAAGTTTGAAGTCCGGAAGCTGTGCGATCCAGACGGCAAGATCAGATTCCACGGGACCTGACCAACCGGTGCTGATGAACCTCGACATCCATTATGCGACTTACGCTAATGGCTGACTGCTCAACCTACCTCGGTACTTGTACTAAGTCGTGCCCGAGTCCGTACCCGCAGCTGTACCGGCTGGATGAAGAAGGGCGGGTACGAGATACGTGTGTAACATCCGCCGCGTTACCTCGGGGTCGCCCTCAAACGTGGCAGGACGGATGAGAAACACCAAGTGAATGAAGGTCAGCCATTCAACCGCCTCGTCCACATCGGTCACACGCAACCGCCCGGCATCACGCAGTGGTTCCAAGATGGGCGCCCAGAACCGACGCTCCACGCGGGCGATCCGTTCGGACTGCTCAACGGTCTCGGCAGCAATTGGCAGCGCGTCGGGACGCAGCAGCATCTCCACCACGTTCTTGTACGGGCTGTTGCGGGCGTGCTCCAGCAGTGCCATGACCGCATCGACGATGAGGTCCTCGGGCGCCGCCGTCAGGTCCAATGACTCCAATGCAGACGCCGCAGCGGCCGCACTCGCCTCTTCGATGACCTCGCCGAGGAGTTTGGGCTTGTTCTCGAAATGGTTGTACACCGTCTTGCGAGCGACCCCTGCGGCCTCGGCTATCTCCTCCATGGTGGCGCGGTTCAAGCCACGCTGCTCGAAGATCGCCGCGGCCACATTCAGGATCCGTCGGCGCACCCCGGCCTCTCGCGCCTCCTCGCGGGCGGGGATGTTCACCATGTCATTCACGTCCTAGCTGGGGTTTTGCAACAAACCGACGAATACTTTACACAAATGTGCAAACTAGTGTAACTTCGGCTCCACTACACATGCAGCCCGCTTTGTGTAACGAGGTGGACATATGACGACTGTTGAGCAGAGCCGCTCCTATAAGACGCGCATCGACGGTGGCGTCGGTTGGGTGACGCCGATTGAGTTCCGTCGAGCACCCTTGCACGTCAGACAACACGATGCCCTGTCCGCGGTGTGCGACCACATCGCGAACCCGGACGTGTCGACGATCGTGCTCGTCGATTTTCCTGCCGCCCTGCTCATCGATATCTGGAGTAATCTCAGCGAAAAGCTGTGGAACTCGTCCAAGACGTTGATCATCCGTCGCCAGGACGCCCGCACCGACATCTCCAGCGACACCCACAGACCGGTATACATCGAGCCGCTCACCGAACGCGAACGGCAAGTACTCTCCATGGCCTGTCGAGGTGACTCCGCGCGGGAGATCGGCCAACAACTGTTCATCAGCGAGCGCACCGTGGAATCCCACATCAGCAACGGGTACCGGAAGCTCGGTATCCGGTCACGCATCGAACTTGTCAGGCGCGCAGTCGAATTCGCGCTATAGCACCCGGTCGCCTGCATCCGGGACGATGCGTTTCGCTCACCCGAATGTGATCACCGTGCGTAAGGCCGCGCCGGCCTCCAACGCAGTCATCGCGGCCTCAACGTCGTCGAGCGCGACCGTGTCGGTGATCACGGAGGCGATGTCGAGCTCCCCCCGCTGCGCCAGCTCTATGATCTGCGGGAAGTCGCGATCGACTTCGGCGCTGCCGAAAACGCACCCCACCACGCACTTGGCGTCGACGACCAGCATGCCCGGCAGCCGGATTTCGGATCGGACAGCTCCGACGCCGATCACCACGACGGTGCCCCCGCGTTTCAGGGCCAGGTAGGAATCCTGGATGGTCTGGGGTGCGCCGACGGTATCGAAAACGTAGTCGACGCCGTCCAGCCCGGCCGCGTCGACGATTTCCCGCAACGAGGCGCTTTCCGGATCGTAGGCATCGGTAGCACCCAATTGCGCTGACACGTCGCGCTTCTTCGCTATGGGATCGACGGCGATGATCCGTGCGGCCCCGGCGACCCGACCCGCCTGGATCACGGCCTGGCCGACGCCACCGCATCCCACGACGAGCACGGTTGCGCCAGGTCTGACCTGCGCGGTGTTGAAGACCGCGCCGTATCCAGTCGTGAATGCGCAACCGACCAGCGCGAGGTGATCATCGGGCAGCTCGCTGTCGACCCGGATAACGCTCCCCCGGTCGACGGTCATCGCCTCGGCGAACGTGCCCAACCCATTGGTGGCGACCAACGGAGTGCCGTCGGCGCGGTCGGCGCGTTGCGCACCGTACAGGGCTGCGGCGTCACACAGAAACGACCTGCCGTGGCGGCACTGCTCACACGCTCCACAACGCGGAATCGTCAAACCCACCACGCGGTCACCCACCCGAAAGTCGGTCACTTCCGAGCCCACCCAGTCCACGATTCCACATCCCTCGTGTCCGAGAATCGCTGGCGGACAAGGTGTCCCACCCGACGCCACGAACACGTCGGTGTGGCATACCCCGGCCGCGCGGACCTGAACCACGACGTCGCGTGGTCCCGGCGGGCGGGGACTTACCTCTTCGACCAACGTCGGGCTGCCCTGTTCGGCAAAGAACGCGGCCTTCATCGCCTACCTCTCGCCAGAAACGTCGCTTGGCATTCGTGTCCCCTCACTCATCGGCTTGGCTGCCGACCACACTGACGAAACTCACGCAGCGGCCGGGCCGGCCCCCGAGGTTGTGGGTCAGCGCAAGTGTCCGATCGGTGTCAATCTGCCGAGTTCCGGCTTCACCGCGTAGTTGTAGCCAACACTCGAAGAGCATTCGTAAACCAGACGCTCCGATCGGGTGCCCGAACGACTTCAACCCGCCGTCAGGATTCACCGGCAGCTGCCCATCGCGGTCGAACGTGCCACCCAATACCTCTTTCCACGCCTGCCCGCGTGGCGCGAACCCCAAGTCTTCCATCAAGACCAATTCGGTGGGCGTGAAGCAGTCATGTACCTCGGCCATCGCCAGTTGCGCGCGGGGGTCACCAATACCCGCCTGCTGGTAGGCATCGGCGGCCGACCGGGTCACCTCGTCGAAGCTCGTGTAGTCATAGGACGGCGACAACACCCCGGCACCTGACCCGGCCGCAAGTGCAAGACCCTTCACATACAACGGGCGATCCGTGTACTTGTGTGCGTCCTCAGCGCGGCACAAGATCGCCGCTGCCCCTCCGTCGGACACACCGGAGCAGTCGAAGATGCCCAGGGAGCCCGCGATCAAGGGTGCCGAAGAGATCGTTTCCTTGCTCACGCCCGATTGGAATTGCGCCCGCGGGTTGAGCGCGCCGTTCTGATGATTCTTCCACGCGATGTGGGTCATGACGTCCTTCATCACGTCGCGGGACACCGCGTACTTGGCGGCGTAAGCCGGCTCGAGATACGAGAACACCGCGGGAGCGGAGATGGCCTCTTCGGTTCCATCGTCGGGGCGGTTGGCGTAGGCCAGGCCGGAATAGCCTGAGTCCTTGAGCTTTTCGACGCCGGTGGCCATCACCAGGTCGTACGCACCCGAAGCCACCGCGTAGCAGGCATTGCGGAATGATTCCGAGCCGGTGGCACAGTAGTTCTCGACCCGCGTCACGGGCTTGTACGGGAGCTTGAGCGGCACCGACAACGTCGTGCCGCCGAACCCCGACAGCATCGTGCCGAGCCAGTACGCGTCGATGTCTTCCCTGTTGATTCCGCTGGAGGTACATGCCTCGTTGACGGCGTCGATTAGCAGGTCGTCGGCGCTCTTGTCCCAATGCTCGCCGAATGGTGTGCACCCCATGCCCACGATCGCCACCCGGTCGCGGATTCCTACCGAACCCATCTATTCGCCTGCCTCTCGGATCGGACGAGCTTTCCAGAAGTAGTTGCGCACACCGTTTTCAGCGGTGTACAAGCGGCGGAAGGTCATTTCGACTCGCGTGCCGATCGCGATGTCATCGGGTCCGGCATCGGCGATTTCGACGCCGGCGCGTCCGCCGCCGTCGTAGTCGACCATCGCCGCGATCAGCGGAGGTGACGGTGAGTACGCCAGCCGGTCGACGGTGTAGGTGGCCACGGTTGCGTGTTCATCGGCAACCCGTTCGGCAACCATGTGATCAGTGGCGTGGCACTGAACGCAGACCCGGGCCGCAGGCAGGTGGCGAGTGCCGCAGTTCTCGCAGCGGCTGGCCGTCAGCCCGTATTTCCAATCTTTGCGCCGCAACGACGGACCGGCCGCGGGGGACGGCGGATTCGGCCGTCGTGGCGGTTCGCGATCCAGCCGCCCCCGCCACGTCAAGAACGAACCGTACTTGAGCTGTCCAGATGCACCGTCGATCTGTTGCGCGACGCCACGCCGACGCTGCGCACGCGCTGACGCGACGCGCTCGGTGGCCCGCAGCACCATCACGTCGGCGCCGTCGGCCAGCGCCACGGTCGCGATCACCGCGCCGGGCTCGGCGGCGTCGAGGACATGCGCTAAAGCGATGCCATGGGCGGCCGCGCCGGTGTTTCCGATCCGCGGTGTCAGATCGTCAGCCTGCGCCTCTGGGCGCACTCCGCTCCACTTCCTGAACGCTTTGACCGCGCGGGTGTGCGATCCGGTGACGGTGAGGTGGTCGATGTCATCGACGCTGAGGCCAGCCTTCTTCAGCGCATCGGTGAAGGACGCACGTGCCAAGGGTTCGTATGCCGATTGACCGAAGCGGTCTTCCCATACGCAGGACGCATCCTGTCCTGGCGTGCGCCAGCGGTCGAGGAATTCCTCGGTCACCGACGCCGACGCCAGCACTTCGACAAGCGCATCATCGGGGTCTCCCAAGAGCAAGCACGCGGCTCCGTCTCCGCCGGTCGCCTCGTCAGCGCTTCCAGGCAGGCCGGTGCGCATATCGGACGTGACGACGATTGCCGGTCTGCTACTTGCCTGCGCCAAATCCAGTACCCCGCAGCCGGATCGACTCGCTCCGCCGAAATCGTATGCACCGATGTGTTGCGGCAGGCCGAGCGCGGCGTGGATGGCGGCTGCGTTGGTCTTGTCGACGTAGGCGGGACTGGTGGTCGCGAAATAGACCGCCTCGGGCACGTAGCCCTCGGGCGCCCCTGCCAACGCGTTGCGCGCGGCTTCAACGCCCATCGTGGTGGTGTCTTCGTCGAAGGCCGCGACGGCGCGGGTGCCCTTGCCGCCGCTGTCGCCCAGCACGGCGCGGATGCTGGCATCGGTGAGGCGCCAATACGGGACATAGGCTCCGTAGCCGACCACGGCGCTCATGAGCGATCTCGATGCGTACCGCGCCGAATCGGCGTGACTAATGGCGATCCGACTAGTTTCCCGTTATGCCTCACTGAACTCTTGGTCCTCCTATTGACGTGCGGTCGAACCGGCAGAACGCTTCCGTGCCAGGAATTCCCGGCGCGCGTCTGCCACGTGCGGACGGCTCAACATGTCGAGTTGGCTTGCCGTTTCGCGATCAAGGGCCTCGGCCAACGTCAGAGCCTGCGACTCGGCGAGTAGGCGCTTGTCAGCGGCGAGCGTGATCCCAGAAGCCTCTGAGAGCCGTCTCGCGACGGATTCGACCTCGCCGGGGAAGCCGTCAACCGGGACCACGTGCGTCACAAGACCCATTTGGTAAGCGAGGTCGGCGTCGATCACCTCGCCGAGCAGCACCAAACGGCGCGCCATGGACGACCCGACGAGACGTGGCAGTATCCAGGAACCGCCCGTGTCCACGGTGAGCCCCCGGCGTACGAAGATCTCACTGAACCGGGCCCGTTCGCTGGCGATGACGAGGTCACAGGCGAGTGCGAGGTTGCATCCCCCACCAGCGGCCATGCCATCGACAGCCGCCACGCTCGGCTTCGACATGCCGGTCAGGGTCAGCACGCACCGCTTGATGTCGGCGAGCACTGCCTCAGAAGTCAACGTGGCCGCACGGGCAGGGGATTCGGAGCGTGCGGCGATGTCGGCTCCCGAACAAAAGCAGCCACCTTCACCGGTCAGCACGAGAACGCGGTCACCGGAACGGCTCTCGACGTCGATGATGATGTCGGCGAGCTGGCTCCACATCTCGGGAAGCATGGCGTTCTTGCGGGCGGGTCTGTTCAACGCCACACGAACCACACCGTCGGATCGTGAGACGATGATGGGTGCGCTCACTTCGCGCCACCTCCGCGGACGGTCACAGCCAGGACGTTATTGCCTCGGCATGTGCGCGGTATCCGTAGCGGTACGCAATCGTTCGCCTACATTCCCCCGTCTCGGCCACGCCAGATCTGTCGTTCTTCAGCGTCCGGGTCGTCGACAATGCCCGACTTCGGGCCGAAGATCATCGTCGAACGCCGGCTCACCTCGTAAGCCGGCCAGCTTCCGATTCCGTGATGACTCGGATCACCGGTGCGGGCGAACGCGATCCAGGCCCCGCTGATCTCGTCGGTCAGCCGCGGCACGTGGTGATCCTGGTACAGCCCGCGGTTCGGTGACGTGACACCTGCACCCGCGTCGGTGTTCGCGAAGGCAAAGCCGACGTCGATGGTGTGTAGTGCCCCCAGCTTTCCCCCATACACCGAGGGGACGTGGTCGACCCGGTACATATAGACGTCAGCGCCGGCGGCGGTGGCCCGCTCGGCAATGGTGATTCCGCCGACGCGGATCTGATCGCTGGCAGCGGCCAGGAAACACTCCACCGCCGAGGACGCCGGCCTGGTCGTGGCGTAATGCTCGGCGAGGTCATCGAGCGCATGACCGAACACATTGTCGGCCAGCACCTTTGCCTGCTGTTCCGGTGCCAGCGTGTGGATACCGGGCACGGTGGCCACCAGCATCCCGGCTTCGTCGCGACACGATCCGATCAGCAGGGGCACGCCATGGTTGGGCGGTGACGCGACCGGGTCGAAAGGGTGCTGTTCGATGATCCGGCCATCGACGGTCGGCGCCAATCGGTGCCCGTCCCCGTACATTCCCCCCATGGGTCCCCCGAGCACAGCGCATTGCGCGTCGTTGAGAGTCGATACGGGCACCTCACACAATTCCCGGATCGAGGTGATACCGAGCTCGGCGAAGAGAGCCGCCGTTGTCGCGCGGGCGCGCTCGGGTTCGACGGCACGCAACATCGGTCCGCTTTGGACGATGGCGCGATGAAACAGGCCGCGGGCAAGCTCGACTCCGAGCAGCATGCTGATCTTCGCGGCGCCGCCGGACTCGCCGAACAGCGTGACGCGGCGGGGATCGCCACCGAACGCGGCGATGTTGTCGCGAACCCACTGCAGCGCCGCGACGATGTCGAGAAGCCCGTTGTTGCCCGAGGATTCGTACCCTTCGCCGTGCCCGGCCAACGAGAGAAACCCCAAAGCGCCAAGGCGGTGGTTGACCGTGACGACGACGATGTCACCCAATCGGCAGAGATTGCTGCCGTCGTAGCACGGCTCGTTGCCTGACCCGACCGAGAACCACCCGCCGTGCAGCCACACCATGACGGGGCGATCGGCGGAATCCGCTCCTGGCGTGAAGACATTGACAGTCAGGCAGTCCTCGTCGTATCTCTCGACGAACTTGGTCGCAGAATCGACCGAGTCGAGTTTGTCGAACAACCGCGGAAGCTTCGGCTGAGGGCATGCGGCCGCTTGCCCTGTGGCATCAAGGGTTCCGCTCCACGGCTCAGCCTGCTGTGGTGGACAGAAGCGGAGTGCGCCGATCGGCGGGGCGGCGTAGGGCACACCGCGAAACGTCGCTATCCCGTTGCGCACGGCACCCCGCACCGCACCGGTTCTGGTTTGGACCTCCACCATTCCGCAGATCATGTCACCGCGGCGGCACTCGATGATCCGTACTGCTACCGATCCGCGCGCGAGGATTCGACAGGTGTCTGTCCTTCCCCGCGGGGCCGCCAGCACGCTGCCAGCAGCACTGCACTCGTCAGCAGCCCGCCGACCGCGGTGATCGCCAAGCCCGTCCACCCGGGCGGATAGATCAGTTGCATGACATAGTCGAGCGACCATCTGCCGGGCCCGATTGCTGCAAGGCAAACCCCGGTCAACGCCAGCATCATTACGTACTCGTAACCTTCTCCCGGCCTGAAGATGAAGAATCCGTTGCCGCGATGATTGGTGATCCAGGCCACGACCATGGTCGCGACGACGCCGGCACACGCCAACGGCGTTGCGAGACCGGCAACCAGCAATACCCCGGCACCGAGCTCGGTCAAACTCGCCAGCCACGCGTGCACAATCCCGGGCCGCATGCCCAGACTGTCGAACCACCGTGCCGTGCCGGCAATCTTGCCGGACCCGAAGATATGGTTGTAGCCATGCGCGATGAACACAACACCTAGGCCGCAGCGCAGGACTAGCAACCCGACATCAGCCGCACTGCTCACGTTCATCTCCCCACTCTCCAGTAAGACGGCGTGCCGCACCGACGCGGCGGTGTCTTCATGACATACCGTGCTTGACAAGGCATTCTCATAATGTCGACTACGACGAAGTCATCCACGGCCACAGGTCCCCGGGGCCGCGTTCGACGAGCGAAGACCCGAGTCGGGTGGCCCACTCGTGCTCAGCGCCGTACTCGTCCCTCCACGCCCACAGCCGTCGTGTGTAGCGGTGCAGCACGTACTCCTCCGACACCCCGATGGCTCCATGCAGTTGATGAGCCGTCGCCGCGACCTTGCTCGCTACCTCACCGGCGACGATCTTGGCCGTTGCCGCGTCCTCGGATGAACCACAGCCCTCCAACACAGACAGGGCGAAATCTGCCGCGACCCCTACCAGTGTGGCCCACTCGCGCATCAGCGCCAGCTGCTGGCCGACCGCCTGAAAGTCCCTCAGGTACCGCCCGAACTGCCGGCGCACTGAGCAGTACGACATCGTCAATTCGACGACGGCTTCCACAGCGCCCTGGATCAACAGGGTGCGTATCGCCGCTCCCCTCGCCCGAACCCCAACCACGTCCAGTGTTGGCGCAGCGCCGATCTGCTCGGCCGCGAGAGTTATCCCATCGGCGGTGACGACATCACGCGACTCACCCGCCAGCGACTCACCCCGCGTGGTTGTCAGTTGTTCGATGGGCACGCACACAACATGATTGGCGTGTCCGTCGCTCACCAACGCCACCAAGAGGTCGCTTCGTGACGCCCACGCCACGCGGGTCGCACTGCCGGTCAATATCGTCTTGCCGCCCTCGCGAATCAGACGCAGATCATCCGATGCGTTGCCGGGCGCGACGGCGATGAGATCGGACACTGCAGGCAGGTTGGCCTGTTGTAGCAGCCAGTCACCCAACAGGTCCGAATCACCGGCGGGAACGGCGACGGCGGCGCGCCCGATCTCACGAACGATGTCGGCCGCGTCGTGCACCGTTCCGCCAGGACCGCCGCGCTGTTCGGGTATCGCCGCCCACGGGAAGCCGGCCGCTACGAATGCGTGCCATGCTTCGTCACTCACCGACGAAGCCAAGACCGAATCGCTGGATCGCGAAAAGAGATTCGCGACAGCCACGGCAATCGCGCTGCGCCCCGTGGTCACCGCACGCTCGCGGGTTCAGGAGACCCGGCCGCCGGCGCCGTACGGTCCGCGCGCGCGATGAGACCTCGCAACACCTCGGTGGCTCCGCCCCGGATGGTGAAGGTCGGTGACGTGAGCACGGCACGGGCAAGTGACGACTCGAAACGATCCGAGGTTGACGTCGTCAGCTCGCTCGCCCACAGACGGCGTACCACTTCGACGGTGTCTTGCTCGAGCGCGGTCGCAAGATCCTTTGCCACGGCGGCTTGTACGGTCGGCGTTGAACCGGCGTCAATGCTACGGGCGACGTTCAGGGACACTCGGCGGACAGTGCGGTACTTCGCCATCAGCCGGCCGATGTCAGCCGACACGGAGCGGTCAAGGGTGCCGCTCAGCCGATCCACCACACCGGTCAGGCATCCCCATGCCGACAGCCAGCGTTCTGGCCCGTAACGTTCCAGTGCCAGTTCGGCCCCCGCCTGGGCCCATCCATGTCCTTCGGATCCAAGGAGCCGGTGGTCGGGCACGAACACGTCATCCATGCTGACTTCGCAGAACTCCTCGTTACCGTCCATGGTGCGTATCGGACGAACCAGTACGCCGTCTGATCTCAGCGACACAATCAGTTGCGACAGACCGCCGTGACGGTCCTCGCCGCGGGGCTGCGTTCGGCACAGCGTCAGCAGATAGTGGTTGTGCTGGGCGAAAGTAGTCCATATTTTCGTGCCGGATACGCGCCATCCTCCCTTCACTCGGCGGGCCTGTGTTCGTACCGCCGCCAGATCGCTGCCGGCGTCCGGTTCGCTCAAGCCGATGGAGAAATAGCACTCGCCCCGCACGATTTTGGGGAGGAAGGTAACGCGCTGCTCTTCTGTTCCGATTCGAAGGATCGACGGCGCGACTTGACGATCGGCCAACCAGTGGGCTCCGACGGGGGCTTGGGCCGCCAGCAGTTCCTCGGTCACGATGAAGCGTTGAACGGCGGTGCCGTTGCGGCCACCGTACTTCGAGGGCACCGATAACCCCAACCACCCCCCTTCGCCGAGGCGTCTGGAGAACTGTGGGTTGTGACCGCCAGACATGCCCAGGCAAGTGCGGTGCTCAGGAGGAAGTTCGCGGTCGAGCCAACGCCGAACCTGAAGCCGCAGATCGCTCGACGAAGTCTTCTCCAGGTCTGCCCAGCCAGTTGTGATGGTCAAGTTCGTATCTCAATCCTCACGTGCACAACATCTTCGGTTCACACCATGCGTACGGCCACCAGTGCCGAGGCGGCGCGCCCACAGATGTAACAGCGATTGGGGTTCGCTACATCAGTAGGCGTACGGACTGTGTCTGGCTTGCGGCGATTCCGTGCAGCCGGCCGCAGGGTGATCCGTAGCTTTACGGATCACCGGTCGACGGTGCAGGAGCTACGCTTTCTGCCTCGGGGACCAGTTACTCCCAGTGAGGGCGCGCACCGCGGGTGCGCCCGTCGACGACAAGTCTGGAGCCGTATTGCGTATCGCCCTGCTGGCGACTTGCCTTGCCGACGCGCTGTTTCCGCGGGCGGCCATTGCGGTCGTCGAGTTGCTCGAGCGCCTCGGCCATGAGGTCGTCTTCCCCGCACAGCAGACGTGCTGCGGCCAAATGCACACCAACACCGGATATCTCGGAGAAGCCGCCGCGCTGGTGCATCATCACGTCGAGGTGTTCGAGCGCTGCGAGTGTGAAGTGATCGTCGCGCCGTCGGGATCGTGCGTGGGTTCGATACGTCACCAGCACGCCTGGGTCGCCCGCCGGGCAGGCGACGAGCGGTTGGCGCAGCGGGCCGAGCAGGTGGCCGCGCGCACATACGAGCTCTCCGAGTTGTTGATCGACGTGCTCGGCACATCAGACGTCGGCGCGTATTACCCACACCGAGTCACCTACCATCCGACATGTCACTCGTTGCGCGCATTGCGGGTGGGCGACAAGCCGCTCGAATTACTGCGCAATGTACGGGGTTTGACCGTGGTGGACTTGCCCAACGCCGATACCTGTTGCGGTTTCGGCGGCACCTTTGCGCTCAAGAACGCCGACACCTCCACGGCGATGCTGGTCGACAAGCTCGCCTGCATCCTCGGCACTGGAGCAGAGGTCTGCACCGCAAGTGATTCCTCGTGCCTCATGCACATCGCCGGCGGGCTCAGCCGGATGCGCGCATCGGTACGCACCGTGCACCTCGCAGAAATCCTGGCATCAACCGAAGCCGACGTCCGTGGGGAGCTCGCGCCGCGATGACGACGTTCCTGGGCACACCGGGCTTCGGCAACCTCCGAGGAACCCGCCCGTTTCCTGCCGCCGCTCGCCGAGAGCTTCAGCGTACCCAGATGCGGCGCAATGTCGGCCATGCGACCAGAACCATTAGGGCGAAACGCGATGCCGCGGTGCAGGAATGCGCAGACTGGGAAGAACTGCGCGCCGCGGGCAGCGCGCTCAAACGCGACGTGCTGGCTCGCCTACCAGAACTGCTGGAGCAGTTCGAGCGCAACGTCATCGCCCGTGGCGGAACAGTGCACTGGGCCCGCGACGCGGCCGAGGCCAACCAGATCATCACCGCCATCGTGCGCAGCTGCGGAACCGACGAGGTCGTCAAGGTCAAGTCCATGGCGACGCAGGAGATCGGGCTCAACGAGCATTTGGAGGCGCACGGCATCTGCGCGGTCGAAACCGACCTCGCCGAACTGATCGTCCAGCTGGGCCGAGACAAGCCCAGCCACATCCTGGTACCCGCGATCCACCGCAACAGAGCAGAAATCCGAGAGATCTTTCTGCGCGAGATGCCTGATGCAGGGCGGTTGAGCGATGACCCGCGCGACCTCGCCATGGCCGCACGAACCCACCTGCGTCGCAAGTTTCTGTCCGCCAAAGTGGCCGTCAGCGGTGCCAACTTCGGCGTCGCCGACACGGGGACCCTGGTGGTGGTCGAGTCCGAAGGGAACGGGCGGATGTGCCTGACCCTGCCCGAAACACTCATCACGGTAATGGGCATTGAAAAGCTCATCCCCCGGTTCACCGATCTCGAAGTGTTCATGCAGCTGCTTCCGCGGTCCTCGACCGCCGAGCGGATGAACCCGTACACGTCGATGTGGACCGGTGTGCACGCCGACGACGGACCGCAGCGGTTTCACCTGGTGCTGCTGGACAACGGGCGCAGCCGGGTGTTGGCCGATCCCGACGGACGCGCAGCGTTGCACTGCATTCGGTGCAGCGCCTGCCTGAATGTCTGCCCAGTCTACGAGCGCACCGGCGGTCACGCCTACGGGTCGACATATCCGGGACCCATCGGCGCGATCCTCAGCCCCCAGCTCACGGGCAGCCAAGGCCATCACGACCCCAATACATCCCTGCCGTACGCATCTTCACTATGCGGGGCGTGTTTCGACGCGTGCCCGGTTCTCATCGACATTCCGAGCATCCTGGTGCACCTTCGCGCCGCGCACGTGGACTCGACGCGCGGCGGACTCCCCGGGGGTCAGGATCTGGCGATGAAAGCCGCTGCCTGGATGATGACCTCACCCCGCCGCTTCGCGTTCGCCGAAAAAGCCTTGGGTACAGCGCGAATACTCACGGGCAGGGATCGCCAGATCAGTGCCCTGCCGTGGCCGGGATCGCGATGGACCTCGAGCCGGGACGTGCCGCGGCCGCCGGGCGAGACGTTTCGCCAGTGGTGGATGCGAACACACGAGCAGGCGCGCGGTGAGTAGCCCGAACGCCCGCACCACGATGCTGGCGCGAATCCGCTCGGCATTGGCCGTGGCCCCGGCCGAGCCGGTCGAGGTGCCGCGTGACTATGAACGCTCACCGTTTTCGGGCACAGGCGACGCGGACCGCTTCGCCGACGCGGTCGCCGCATACAGCGCCGGTGTGCATCGCATCGGCGAGGCGACCACGATTCCGGAGACCATCGCGAACCTGGTCGAAACGCGGGAACGCGTCGTCGTGCCCGCCGATGTACCGAAACACTGGATTGCCCAGATTCACCCTTTGGTCGACGCGAGAGGAGCGCCCCTGACGGTGCAACAGCTCGATCATGCCGGCGCAGTGGTGACGGGATGCGCCCTGGGAATCGCAGCGACTGGGACCGTAGTGCTCGACGCCGGAGTGGCCCAGGGCAGACGTGCGTTGAGCCTCGTGCCGGACCACCACATCTGCGTGGTGTTCGCCCGCCAGGTCGTCGACACGGTTCCGCAGGCGTTCGCTGCGCTCAATCCTTCTGCCGCTCTTACCTTGATCTCAGGGCCCAGCGCGACAAGCGACATTGAACTGAACCGAGTAGAAGGGGTGCACGGCCCGCGCAGGCTCGACGTGGTGCTTGTCGATCGCTGAGGGTACCCACGCGTCAATGAGGGTGTTGACAGCGCTGTAAACCGTTGCGGTCCGAGCTATTGCCGCGCGTATCCCTTGTATGGCGCCCATCGGTTTCGGATCAGTGCGGTCGTAGGCACCGCTGCCAGCGCCATCACGGTGCCCGCCATGAGGATGTAGAGGTAGACGCCGGTCGCGGTGCTCACGGCGTCTCCGCCAGAGCGCCCGCCCGCTGGAGTGGCCCTGAGGATCTCGCCACCGGCGACATTGAAGATCACCGAGCCCAGAGCGAGCACGACCGAGACCAGACCGGCGGTCGTACCCTGCCTCTCCGGCGCTTCGAGGCTCGTCGCCAGGTTGTAGCCGGAGGCACCGATCGCCCCGGCGGCCATACCGAGGACGCCTCCGCAGACGACGGCGAGCGGGACAACTGACACCGCTGCCAACATGGCGAACGTTCCCGTTATGCCGAGTGCCACGCCGCCGAGCAGCGTCAGTTCAGGGCCGAAGCGCCCGGCGATCCAGCCGGCGCTGACACCGCCGATCACGATGCCGAGGTTGGGAGCGGCGAGCAGCATGGCGACCGCCTCTCCGCTGCCGAGCCCGTAGCCGAGCCCGAGGTGGGGTGGCACCTGCGCGACGAGACCGATCAGTTGCAGCATGCTCCTGAAGGCGCCCGCGGCCAGTCCCAAAGCCAGCAGCGTCAACAGGATTGGCCGGGTCAGGCCACGGATGTCGATGATCGGTTCATCGACGCGAAGCGTCCTGAACCCCCAGCAGCTCAACGCACCGCAACCAACGACCAGCAGCGCGGGCATGCCCCCGGACAACCAGCCGAGGTCTCGTCCGAGGCTGGCGTACGCCAAGACCGCGCCGAGTCCGCCGCCGAGCAGAAGCGCGCCGGCCACGTCGACGCGTCCGGCGCCGCGGATCGGGGACTCCGGAATGAAGGTGCGGACACACAGCGCGGCCGTCGCGGCGAGCAGCGCCGCCACGAAGAACACTCCCCGAAAACCGAACGCGTGAATCACCGGCTTCATCAGGAAGGGCTCGACGACTCCGACGATCGCCGATCCTGAGGTCAAGAGCCCGACCAGAGTCATCGCCGTGCGGGGAGAGCAGATCTGGCGAACGAGCGCCACTGTGAGGAAAACCGCGCCGAACGCCGCACCTTGGAGAAAACGTCCTACGAGGAAGATCCAGACGGTGGGGGCAGCAAGGCAGATCAGCGCCCCGGCGCACGCCAATAGCAGGGTGCCGATCAAGATTCGGCGTTTGCCGAAGACGTCGGAACTCTTGGCGAGCAGTGGCGACCAGATGGCTCCGGCCAGCATGGCGCTGGCGTTCAACCAAGCGGCCTGGTCGGTGTCGAAATGATCGAGCAGTTGCGGCAGCACCATCATGGGCGAACCGACGACGACATCGGCGAGAACGTTGGCGCCGACCAGGACTATCGTCCACAGCAGTAGCCGCCCACTCCACTTGTGTTCCCGCGACGCCGACGCTGGCGCATCTGAGCTGTCGTTCAAGAGCGGTCCTCCCAATGGTCGGTTGCGCAGGACTCCATCGACATCGCGCTCCGGCAACGGAAGGCAGCTCCCAAATGGCTTGCGCGGCGCAAGAACCGGCTACGGCACCTGAAGATGACGGGTCTTTCGTCGCGGCGAACCGCCGATCCGGGGAACTCTAAAATCGACAAATCATCGCTTTAATGCACACTAGACGTAGACACGCTTGCACCGCAACATCGAACCTGACGAGAATCGACACCCGACGCGCACAAAGACAGGGGCAGAAGAATGGTCCACGGCACCGCAGACGGGTCGTCGGGCCGACGCCCCGGCGGTCGCAACGCCCGCGTGCGCGATCAGATCCTCAGCGCGACAGCCGAACTCGTCGCGCGCCAGGGAATTGCCGGTTTTCGCTACGACGAAGTCGCCGAGCTCGCCGGCGTACACAGGACCAGCGTGTACCGCAACTGGCCCGACCGCGAGAAGCTGGTCGCGGCCGCACTGCTGCAATACGCCGAGCAACTCGCATCCATCACCGACAGCGGTGACCTCCGCAAAGATCTGGTGGACTACCTGATGGGAATCGCATCTGGCCTGCAGACCTCGTTCGGCCGAGCACTCGAGCAAGCAATGAAGCTCACCGACGATAACCCTGCCGTCCGACAGACTGTGACCATGATCCTGAACGAGCGGGGAGCTGCCTTACGACATCGGGTAGACCTCGCCGAGGACCGTGGTGAGCTGCCGGCAGTTGACAGCGTTTTCCTCGGCGAGATGATGGCCGGTCCGGTACGCCTCATCATCAATCGCGGCGCCCGCCCGTTCACTCGCGAGGACGCGGAGCGCATCGTCGACGTGGTGCTTGCCGGGATCCGTGCCACCGCACCGCCGGGCGGGTACTGACAAGTGCTGCAAACCGTCGCGATCCGCGGCTATCGGTCCCTGCGCGACATCGTGTTGCCGCTGGCCGCGCTCACCGTGGTCACCGGCGCCAACGGCACCGGCAAGTCGTCGCTGTACCGTGCGCTTCGGCTGCTGGCCGACTGCGGGCGCGGCGAGGTGATCGGCTCGCTGGCCCGCGAGGGTGGGCTGGAGTCGGTGCTGTGGGCCGGTCCCGAGCAGCTCGGCGCCGCGCGGCGCGGCGGACGCGTCGAGGGCACCACCCGCTCCGCGCCCGTGTCGCTGGAATTAGGTTTTGCCTCAGATGATTTCGGCTATCTGGTCGATCTCGGGCTGCCCCAGATGGCCGGACACAACTCACTGTTCGCCCGGGACCCGGAGATCAAACGCGAGGCGGTGTTCGTCGGCCCGGTGATGCGTACCGCCTCGACGCTGGTGCGTCGCACCCGCGACTACGCCGAGGCGCGCGCGGAATCCGGTCGGGGTTTCGACAAGCTGTCGCAGGCGCTGCCGCCGTACCGCAGTGTGCTCGCCGAGTACGCCCATCCCGGCGCGCATCCCGAACTCGCCGCCGTACGAGACCGACTGCGGGACTGGCGGTTCTATGACGGTTTCCGGGTGGACGCGGCCGCACCGTCGCGCCAGCGCCAGGTCGGCACCCGCACGCCCGTGCTGTCCGACGACGGTGCCGATCTGGCCGCGGCCATCCAGACCGCCATCGAGGGCGGGTTCGACGATCTGCAGCGCGCCGTCGCGGAGGCGTTCGAAGGAGCCACCGTGTCGGTGGCCGTGAACGACGGCCTGTTCGACCTTCAGCTACACCAACAAGGCATGCTGCGACCGCTGCGTGCCGCCGAATTATCCGACGGCACACTGCGGTTCCTGCTGTGGGCCGCCGCACTGTCGAGCCCACGACCGCCCTCGCTGATGGTGCTCAACGAACCGGAGACCTCGCTGCACCCCGAGTTGGTGCGCCCGCTGGCGACGTTGATCCGCGCGGCGGCAACCACCACCCAGGTCGTCGTCGTCACGCACTCGAAGGCGCTGCTGGAGTTCCTGGGCACCGTGCCCGTCGGCGAGGCGGACGAGAGCAGCGGCGCCGCAGTGGAGATCGGGCTGTACAAGGATCTCGGTGAAACCCGCGTCGAAGGCCTCGGCCTGCTGACCGCGCCGCCGTGGGACTGGGGCGACCGCTAGCGGCGCCGTGCGTCGGGCCGCAATGCCCGGGTGAACAACACATTGGCCTGACGCATCGCGACGCTGTAGGGCCACCACGCGACCCGCTTGAACAAGTACAGCGCCCGGATGTCGGCCGAGGTGTAGATCAGGAACCGGTTGCGGCGCACGCCCTTGAGGATCTTGTCGGCGGCGTGTTCCGGTGACACCGCATGCCCGCTGAACCTGTCGGTCCACTTCTTGACGCGGGGATCCTCGCGATCCACGCCGGCAATCTGAACCGTCTGCACCAGAGGCGTTTTCACCGCACCCGGCACTACCACCGACACCCCGATGCGGTGGCGGGCGAGGTCGAACCGCAACACCTCGGACATGCCGCGCAGCCCGTATTTGCTTGCGCTGTAGGCCGCGTGCCACGGCAACGCCACCAGTCCGGCCGCCGAGGACACGTTGACCAGATGCCCGCCCTGGCCCGCCGCGACCATCGGCGGAACGAACTCCTCGATGACGTGAATCGGGCCCATCAGGTTGATGTCGACCATCGACTTCCAGTGCTGATGCGTCAGGGTCGACACGGTCCCCCACGCCGACACCCCGGCGATGTTCATCACGACGTCCATCGCGGGATGCTCGGCGTGGATATCGGCGGCGAAGGCTGCCACCGCGTCGTAGTCGGAGATGTCCACGGCCCGGTACTGGGCCACGTGGCCGCCCAGCGCCTTCGCGTCGGCAACAGTGGTCTCCAGGCCATTGGCGTCACGGTCGGTGAGGAAAAGCTCGGCGCCCTCGGCCGCCAGTTTCAACGCCGTCGCACGGCCGATGCCGCTGGCGGCCCCGGTCAGAAAACAACGCTTACCGGTGAAGCCGCCTCGCTGCGCCATGGCGGTGAGAATACCTACCCGTCGCGCTGGTTCTCGCGCAGGTCCGACCCGCCCCACAGCCCGTACAGCCACAATCGCTCGACGATCTCGATGGCCCGCGCCGGATCGCGCCCGCGGCCGATGAACGCGCTGTCGTGGGTGAGCGTCATCGTCGTCGTCGCCGCCAGCGTGCGCACCAGGGCGGGCAGATCGTCGGAAATGGGGCGCGCGTCGGCGTCCTGCTCGACCAGGCTGACGATCTTGTCGATGATGCCGTCGGCGAAATCGTCCATCATTTCCCGGATCTGCGCGTCGGTGTTTCTGGCCACCGCGCAGGCGTGCATGATCGGGTCATTGGTCGCATAGACCGCCGCCGCGCTGCCGACCATCCGCTTGGCGTAATCCGACAGGGTCTCGCCCGGCTCCCGGGGCGCGAAGTTGTGCGTGAGCTTGTCGAGTTCTTCGCCGGCGTCGGCGAGGATCACCGCCAGCACCGCGTACTTGGAGTCGAAGTAGAAGTAGAAGCCGGACCTGGCCACTCCGGCGCGCTCGCTGATGGTGCTCACCGACAGGTCGGCGAACGATCGTTCCTGAAGCAGTTCGCGCACCGCGCGCACGATCGCATCGCGCTGACGATCACCGCGGCTCCGACGTGTCTCCTTCACTTCAGCCGTCATGGCTTATGACCTTTTCATCGCGACGCACCTATGCCCAAACTTGACAGGCGTCAAGAGAGAATACCAGGATGGGTGCCAGGTGACATCCACCACAGCTTGCCGTTTTCAGGAGTGTCCGATGCCGACCATCAGCACCAAGGATTACCTCATCGACCAGGCGAAACGCCGGTTGACCCCGACGTTGAACAACCTGCCGCTCGGTCCTCTCGAGCGGCGGCTGAACAACCGGGAGTGGCCGCAGTTCGTGCTGGCGGAGCCGCCGGCGGGCAGCGGGCTCAAACCGGTAATGGGTGATTCAGGCCTGCCGATCTTGGGGCACATGATCGAGGCGTTCCGCGGCGGACCGGACTACGTGCTGCAGGTTTACCGCAAATACGGCCCGGTGCACTACGCCCACTCCCCGGCCCTGGCATCGGTGTCGGCGTTGGGGCCCGACGCCACCCAGGCCGTGTTCTCCAACAAGAACAAGGACTACTCGCAGAAGGGCTGGCATCCGGTCATCGGCCCGTTCTTCAACCGCGGCCTGATGATGCTCGATTTCGAAGAGCACATGTTCCACCGCCGGATCATGCAGGAGGCGTTCACGCGCACGCGGTTGACCGGCTACGTCGAACACATCGACAAGGTGGCGTCAAAGGTGGTCGCCGAGGACTGGGTGGCCAACGACGCGCGGTTCCTGCTGCATCCGGCGCTGAAGGAACTCACCCTCGACATTGCCTCGGTGGTGTTCATGGGACATGAGCCCGGCACCGACCAGGAACTGGTCACCAAGGTCAACGAGGCGTTCACCATCACCACCCGCGCAGGTGGTGCGATCATCCGCACCAGTGTTCCGCCGTTCAAGTGGTGGCGCGGGCTGCGCGCCCGCAAGGTGCTCGAGGACTACTTCGAGGAGCGGGTCAAGGAGCGCCGCCACGCCGGGGGCACCGACATGCTCTCCGTGCTGTGCCATGCCGAGGATGAGGACGGCAACAGCTTCACCGACGAAGACATCGTCAACCACATGATCTTTTTGATGATGGCCGCCCACGACACATCGACATCGACGTTGACCACGATGGGCTACCACCTCGCCGCCAACCCCGACTGGCAGGAGCGCTGCCGCGACGAGTCGGCTCGGCTGGGTGACGGGCCGCTGGACATCGAGGCGCTGGAGAAGCTGGAAACCCTCGACCTGGTAATCAACGAATCGCTGCGGCTGGTTACCCCGCTGCCGTTCAACGTGCGCCAGACCGTGCGCGACACCGATCTGCTGGGTCACTACATTCCGGCCGGCACCAACGTCGTGACGTGGCCGGGAATGAACCACCGGCTGCCGGAGCTGTGGACGAACCCCGAGAAGTTCGATCCCGACCGGTTCGCCGAACCTCGCGCGGAGCACAAGAAGCACCGTTATGCGTTCGCCCCGTTCGGCGGCGGTGCGCACAAGTGCATCGGCATGGTGTTCGGTCAGCTCGAGATCAAGACCGTGATGCACCGGCTGCTGCGCAAGTACCGCCTCGAGCTGCCGCGGCCGGGCTACAAGCCGCGCTACGACTACGCCGGTATGCCCATGCCGATGGACGGTATGCCGATCGTGTTGCGCCCGCTGAGCTAGGCACTACTGCCGAGAAACTGCATTTCAGCGGCGAAAGTACGAGTAACGCCGTGCAAGAAAGCAGCTCGCGCGAATCAGGCCGTGATCAGCCGGTTGGCGCAGGCGATCACCGCGTCGAGCGCCGACCGGGTCGGGTCGTCCGACAGGCCCATCGCCCACTCGGAGCGCGCGCCGTCGGAACCCCGGATGAACGTCGCCGTGCGCTCACCGGCAGGCACCTGGTGAAACGCGGTGGTCTCGACCGCGATGCCAAGGTCGTCGTACAGCATCGCCGTCAAGGCGGCCACCGGACCTGACGCCGCCGCCGACGACGTGCTGATCCGCTCACCGATGGCCAGGGTCGCCTGGTAGGACCGGGCCTGCGGGCCCAGCCGCGTCGCGCGACGGTGGCCGTCGGCGCAGGACCAGGTGCGCAACTGCAGCGGGCCGGAGTTGGGCGCGTACTCGCTGACAAATGATTCATACGACATTGCATCGGCCTCCTCACGTAGGCCGCGAGGCAACGGGATATGGAAGGGCGCCGCCCCGGTGAAGGTGGGTCGTGTGGTGACTGCAAGGGACATGTGCCGGTCTTCTGCTTAAAGGAGTGACCGACGTAGTAGCAGCTTCGACCCACAGCGAGGGGTCGGTCGCGATCAGACCCCGCTGCGGGTTACTACTACGAGTCGCCTTGGCACGGTGCCGATGCTAGCCGCTCGGCGAGCGGGTGTGCAATTGCTTTTTCCTGCGGGCGCGTCGGGGCTTGCAATGTGCCCGCAGCGCGCGCAGGACGTAACGTGAGCCGCCGATGAACTGGGCGTTGCTATTCGCGGCGGGTGTGATCGGCGGGCTCACCGGCAGCATCGCGGGACTCGCGTCGGTAGCCACGTACCCGGCGTTACTCGTCGCGGGGTTACCGCCCGTCACCGCCAACGTCACCAACACGGTGGCGTTGGTGTTCAACGGCGTCGGCTCGGTGCTCGGCTCCCGACTCGAGCTTCGCGGCCAGGGCCGGTGGTTGTTGCGGATGATGCCGCTGGCCGCGCTCGCCGGCGCGATGGGCGCGCTGCTACTGCTGTCGACGCCGCCAGGGAGCTTCGAGCAGTTGGTGCCGGTGCTGTTGGGGGTGGCGTCGCTGGCGATCTTGCTTCCGCGGAGCAGCAACGCAGACGTGGCGACCGCGAAGGGGCGCCGTCGTACCGCGAGGACGGCTTTCGAAGCCGGGGCGATTTTCCTGATCGCTATCTACGGCGGCTACTTCGGCGCGGCCGCCGGCGTGCTACTGCTGGCGCTGCTGTTGCGTATCGGCCACACGACGCTCGCGCGCGCCAACGCGAGCAAAAACTTCCTGCTCGGCATTGCCAACGTCGTCGCCGCGGCGGTGTTCGCGCTTATCGCACCGGTGCAGTGGTGGGCCGTGGTGCCACTCGGACTCGGCTGCCTCATCGGCTCACGTCTGGGACCCATCGTGGTCCGCCACACCCCCGCCGGTCCGATGCGGGTGTTGATCGGCGTGGCCGGTCTGGCGGTGACGGTCCAGCTCGCCCTCGACACCTACGGCTGAGAACGTGTCAGATCCCGAACGGGCTGTCGCCCTTGGCGACTCGAGTGCCGATGTCGATCAGGTTCTGCGCGTTGGCGTGCAAGCGCTCCCCCGCGTCCCTGCTGGCCTGGCCGACCAGGAATCGCGACCACGTACCTTCGATCACGATCCCGAGCTTGAAGCACGCCATCGCGACATACCAGTCCAGCCTTGAGGTTTCGCGGCCTCCGGCACCGAGATAGGCATCCAGCAGTTCACGCCGGCTTGCGAGCCCGCCGAGGTCGGCCAGTGCTGCGCCCGCGGTGATCGTGTTGGTCTCCAGCGGCCAACAGATCAGCATCCAACCGAGGTCGAGCAGCGGGTCGCCGATCGTGCACATCTCCCAGTCGACGAACGCCGCCAGTTCCGGCTTCTCCCGGCGCAGCATCACATTGCTCAAATGCGGGTCGCCGTGCAGGATTCCGGGTTGCCCGTCGGGTGGGCGGTTGGTCTCCAGCCATTCGGCCAGCTCGGTGACGGCCAGCGAGGCGGGGTCGTACCGGTCGTGACGGTAGCTTTCCAGCAGCCGCAAGAACTGCGGAACCTGGCGCTCCAGAAAGGAACCCGGCCGTTTGAGTTCGGCGAGCGGACTGCCTTCCCATGACACGTTGCCGAGTTGGGCCAGGCTGGCCGCGTAGGACAGGCCGACCTGGTGGCGCATGCCCGGATCGCGCACGTAGGCCTCATCGACCTCGCTGCCGGGGTTAAACCCGTCGACCTCTTCCATCAAGTAGAAGACCACCCCGAGCACCTCGAGGTCGTCGCATCCGGCGATGAACCCCGGGTGCGGGACGTCGGTTCCGGCCAGGGTGCGCAGCGCCGCGATCTCGCGCAGCATCGTCTTGTCGCTTGTCGGCCGCGGGTGAAGAGGCGGCCGCCGCAACACCATCGGCCGCCCGTCCACCCGGATCCGTACGACGATGTTCTGGGTGCCGCCGGTCAGCGGTTCGACGTCGGTGACGGTCGAGCCCAGGCGTTGTTCTCGCACCCAGCGCTGCAGCGCCTTCTGGTCGTCTGCGGACAGGGTGGGTAGCTGCGGTGCGGCATCGGACATACCGCCATGGTGTCAGGCTCTGCGCGCGGTCAGCAGCAGGTACTCCCAATCCATCGTGGAACCGCCCCGCAAGAAGCCGTCGCCGAGGCGGGCCAGGTCGGCGTCGAGTTCGGCGACCCGGTCCGGATCGGCCTCGATGTTGCGGTACGCCGCGATCGTCGGCCCGTACATCGACCTGAAGTAGTCGCGGAATGCGGCGCCGTTCCCGAAGTGCCCGACGCTCAGCGTGCGTCGTTCGGTAACGACGTCGGTGACGCGGTCGCCGAGCAAGGTGCGGACATGGTCCGCACTGCCCCACAGCGGCGGCGGTTGAGCGCCGGGCGGCGGCGCCGCGACGTAGGGCTTCATGGTGGCGAACAGCTCACCGATCTGGCCTTCCGGAGTCCAGCTCAGCAGCGCGACCCGGCCGCCCGGTCTGCACACCCGCACCAGTTCGTCGGCCGCACGTTGGTGAAACGGCGCGAACATCACCCCGATACAAGACATCACTACATCGAATTCGGCGTCACCGAAAGGTAATTCGTGTGCGTCGGCCTCGCGCCATTCAAGCGTGACACCGCGCTCGACAGCCCGCTGACTGCCGTGCTCGAGCAGTTCCGGACACAGGTCGCTGGCGACGACGCTGGCGCCCGCGAGCGCAGCCGGGATGGCCGCGTTGCCGGTGCCCGCAGCGATGTCGAGCACACGGTCGCCGGGGCCGATCCCGGCAGCCTGCACCAGGATGGGACCCAGCGGTGAGACGATCTCGGCCGCGAGCTTCGGATAGTCGCCGGAGGCCCACATGACCCGGTGTTTGGCGGCGATCTGGCCGTCGTCGACGGCGGTGGCGGAGTCCTTCATCGCAGTTCCTTCCTGCTCGGTGCGGATATCGTCGCGCACGCCAATCACCGCATTCCAGTTCCAAATCTGTACCCGCCCTGGTTCGATATCTGTACTGCGCGTTGCGGCCCGGAGGTACGCACATGCCCGGATACGGCCAGTTCTGTCCCGTCGCCAAGGCGATGGAGCTGCTCGACGAACGATGGACCATGCTCGTCGTGCGTGAGCTGCTGCTCGGCAGCCGCCACTTCAACGATCTGCGTCGCGGAGTGCCGAAGATGTCACCGGCACTGTTGTCCAAGCGGCTGAAGTCGCTGGCACGGGCCGGCGTGGTGGAACGCGCCGACGTCGACGGCCGCACCACCTACACGCTCACCGCATGCGGTAAGGAACTCGCCGAGGTGGTCGACGCGCTCGGCGCGTGGGGCGTGCGGTGGATCGGCGAACTCGGCGAGGAGGACCTCGACCCGCACCTGCTGATGTGGGATATCCGGCGCACCATCCCGATCGCCGAATGGCCTCGCAAACGGACGACGTTGGCGTTTCGGCTGACCGAGGTGGCGCCGAAAGCCGCGCGGTGGTGGCTGGTGGTCGCCGACGGGCAGGCCGATGTGTGCGATTTCGATCCCGGCTACGAGGTGGCCGGCACCGTCGAAACGAGCCTGCGAACGCTCACCCGGATCTGGCGCGGCGACGTGACGTGGCAACACGCGCTGCTCGACGGCAGCGTCGCGGTGTCCGGGCCGGCCGAGGTGCGCCGCTCGGTTCCGACGTGGATCGGCCAGTCGCTGCTGTCGGCGGTACCCCGGCCGGCGTGAGCGTTCAGTCCAGGATGCGGCGCGCCACGTTGGTGGTGACCAGATCGAGAAGTTCGTCGGCCCGCCCGGCCATGATCGTTCGAATCGCGTACAGCGAGAAGCCTTTGGCTTGTTCGACGGTGATGGCCGGCGGGATCGACAGCACCTGGCGGGCGGTCACCACATCGATCACGGCGGGCCCGTCGACGGCGAACGCGTCGACGAGGGCCTGATGCAGATCGCCCGGTTGCTCGACTCGCCTGCCGAAGATGCCCATCGCCTGCGCGACGGCGGCGAAGTCTGGGTTGACGAGGTCGGTGCCGAAGTTGACGATTCCGGCGGCTTTCATTTCGAGCTCAACGAAATTCAGCGACGAGTTGTTGAAGACGATCACCTTGACCGGCAGCTGCTTCTGGATCAGGGTGACCAGCTCACCGAACAGCATCGTCAGCCCGCCGTCACCGGCCAGCGCGACGACCTGCCGGTCGGGCTGTGCGGTCTGCGCACCGATCGCGTGCGGTAGCGCGCAGGCCATCGTGCCGTGGTTGAACGAGCCGATCAGCCGGCGCCGGCCGTTCATCGTGAGGTAGCGCGACGCCCACACCACCGGTGAGCCGACGTCGACGGTGAACACCGCGTCGTCGGCGGCAAGCTGATCAGTGAGGCCCGCAACGTATTCCGGTCGGATGGGGGTGCGGTCGCGGTCGTTGACGGCCAGCTCGTCCATCGACTTGCGGGTCTTGCGGTAGTGACGCAGCGAACGGTCGAGGTGGTCACGGTCGGTCTTGGGCCGCAGCAGCGGAAGCAGCGCGGCGACCGTGTCGGCGACGGTACCCACCAACCCGAGATCGATCGGCGTGCGCCGGCCGAGGTGGCGGCCGCGGATGTCGACTTGGATGACCTTCGCGTCGTCGGGATAGAACTGCGGATAAGGGAAGTCGGTGCCCAGCATCAGCAACGCGTCGGCCTCTTTGATGGCTTTGTAGCCGGAAGCGAACCCGAGCAGGCCCGTCATGCCGACGTCGAACGGGTTGTCGTACTCGATGAACTCCTTGCCGCGCAACGCATGTACAACCGGCGCGTTGAGGGTGCCGGCCAGCTCGATCAGCGCGTCATGCGCGCCGGCCACCCCGGCGCCGCCCAGGATCGTTACGGCGCGCGCGTCGTTGAGGATGGCGGCGGCGCGCCGCAGCGACTCGTCGTCGGGGCGCACGACCGAGCGCGTCGCGGTGATCGGCCGCGCGTTCCAGGCCGACGCGTCGGCGCGTTGCAGAAAGATCTCCCCTGGGATGACCACCACCGCTACCCCGCTGTCCTCGACGGCGGCCCGCATCGCCATCTCGAGGATTCGCGGCGCCATCTCCGGGGTGCTGATGAGTTCGCAGTAGACGCTGCACTCGCGGAACAGTTCCTGCGGATGGGTCTCCTGGAAGTAGTCCGAACCGATTTCGGTGCGCGGTATGTGCGCGGCGATCGCGAGCACGGGCACCCGGCTGCGTTGCGCGTCGAACAGGCCGTTGATCAGATGCAGGTTGCCGGGGCCGCAACTGCCGGCGCAGACCGCCAGCCCGCCGGTGAGTGCCGCGTCGGCGGCCGCCGCGAAAGCCGCGGTCTCTTCGTGGCGGACATGTTCCCAGCTGATCTCGCCCGATCGGCGGATCGCGTCGGTGAACCCGTTGAGGCTGTCGCCGGGCAGCCCGTACACGCGGCGCACGCCGCTGACCCGCAGAGCGTCGATGAGGTGTTCGGCGACGGTCGCCACCCGCTCACCCTAGTGCGATTTCGGCGCGCTTACGCACCCTCACGGGGCATAAGCGCGCCGAAATCACGGACTTACTTGGGGGCGAAGCGCTGGCCGGCGTCCAGGCGCAGGCACTGGCCGTTGAGCATCGGGATCTCGACGATCGCGGCCACCAGCTTCGCGTATTCCTCGGGCTTGCCGAGCCGCTTGGGAAACGCCGCATCCTTGGTCAGCGCCTTGGCGAACTCGTCGGGTATGCCCTCGGTCAGGCCGGTCGCGAACAGGCTCGGGGCGATCGCGAGCGCGCGGATGCCCAGGCTGCCCATGTCACGCGCCATCGTCAGGCACATGCCGGCGATAGCGGCCTTGGACGCCGTGTAGGCCACCTGCCCGATCTGGCCCTCGAACGCGGCGATCGAGGCGGTGTTGATGATGACGCCGCGCTCTTCTTTCTCGTCGTCGACCGGCTCCTGCTTGCTCATCTGCCAGCCCGCCAACCTGCTGATGTTGAAGGTGCCGATGAGGTTGAGGTCCACGCTCTTGCGGAAGGTCTCCAGGCTGTGCGGGCCGTCCTTCTTGACGGTGCGCTCGGCCGCGCCGCCACCGGCGGTGGTCACGATGATGTGCAGCCCGCCGAGCTCGTCGATCGCCTGCTGCAGCACCTTCTCGGTGCCCTCGAAGTCGGTGACGTCGACCTCGAAGAAGGAGCCGCCGATCGCGTCGGCAACTTCCTTGCCTTTGGACTGCGGGCGGTCCAGCACTGCCACGCTCGCGCCGCGCTTGGCCAGCAATTCGGCGGTCGCCTTGCCGAAACCGGACGCCCCCCCGACGATGATGGCCTTCTTGCCCTCGATCTCCATCTAGCCGCCTTTCCAAAATTTCGTCGAATCGTAAAGCAACTTAGCCGACGGCCTCGTCCGGTCGGCGGTTCGGGTCCGTTCGGGGCAGTACCTTGGCACCATGGCCGTACCCGCCCGGGAAACGCGGATGCTGGCGGGTCTTGCCGCCGCGGCGGTAGCGCTGGGCGTGACGCAACTGCTGGCCGTCGCGTTCGGCCCGCAGGCCGACGCGCGCACCGCCGTCGGCTCGGTGGTCATCGACCTGACACCGGGCCCGGTCAAAGAATGGGCGATCGCGACGTTCGGCATGGCCGACAAGCTCTTCCTCACCGTGGCGGTGTTGGGGGCGATCGCGCTCATCGCCGCGTTGACGGCGGCGCTGGAGACGCGCCGGGTCCCGGTGGGAAGCATCGCGATCGTGCTGGGCGGCACCGCGGGGTGCGCGGCAGTGTTGTCGCGCGCGGGTGCGACGCTCGCCGACGTCGTGCCCACGCTGGTCGGGACCGCGTGTGGCGTGGCCGTGCTGCGCCTGCTCGTCTCCGGGCGCGTCACGGACCCGCCGCCCGAGGACCGGGCCGAGCCCGGCAGGCGATTGTCGCTGCTGGCGCTCGGGTTGATGACGGCGGGCGCGGCCACCGGGGTGGTTGGTGTGGTGCTGTCGCGGCTGACGTCGTCGGTGGCGTCGGACCGCGACGCGTTCGCGCTGCCGCGTCCTGACGTCGCCGCGCCACCGGCCGACCCCGCTGTGCAGCCTAAAGACGTTGGCCTGACGTCGTTTATCACCGGCAACGACGAGTTCTACCGGATCGACACCGCCTTGACGGTGCCGCAGCTCAGCCGCGGGGACTGGCAGCTTCGGATTCACGGCATGGTCGACCGCGAAATCACCTACCGTTTCGAGGATCTCGAACGTTTCGAGACCGTCGAGAAGCTCGTGACGTTGACGTGTGTGTCCAACCCGGTCGGCGGCGACCTCATCGGCAACGCCGCGTGGATCGGCTACCGGGTGCGGGATCTGTTGGCCGGGGCGGGGATTCACGCGGACGCCGACATGGTGCTGTCAATGTCGGTCGACGGGTTCACCGCGGGCACGCCCGTCGAGGCGCTCACCGGGGACGCCGAGGCGTTGTTGGCGGTCGGGATGAACGGCGAGCCGCTACCCACCGAACACGGATATCCCGCCCGCCTCGTCGTGCCCGGCCTCTACGGCTACGTGTCGGCCACCAAATGGGTCGTCGACCTCGAGGTCACCCGGTTCGACCGCGCCGAGGCGTACTGGACCAAGCTGGGTTGGTCGGCGCGCGGACCCATCAAGACCCAGTCGCGCATCGACGTGCCCCGCAGCGGAGCGGCCGTCGCGGCAGGCCCGGTGACGTTCGGCGGCGTCGCGTGGGCGCAACCCCGTGGCGTGCGCGGCGTCGAGGTCCGCATCGACGGCCCCGACGGCACCGGCGACTGGCGACCGGCCGACCTCGGCGCGAGCTACTCCGCCGACACCTGGCGGCTCTGGAGCTTTGCGTGGCAAGGCGAACCCGGTCCGCACACGATCACCGTGCGGGCCATCGACAACACCGGCGCGGTGCAGACCGCGGACGTGGCCCCTCCGGTGCCCGACGGCGCGTCCGGCTGGCATGCGGTGTCGTTCACCGTCACCTAGACCACCCCGCAGTTCCGGCGAGGGCGGCACGCCGAGAACTGACCCGAGTTCACGCACGCTCGCGCGGTGGTGAGGGCCGTGACAGGCTGGTCTGGTGCTGCTGTCTGACGTCGCCGCCGCGTCGGCCGAGGTGGGCGCCTCGTCGTCGCGGCTGGCCAAGATCGCCCGGATCGCCGAGCTGCTACGACGCGCCAGCGACGGCGGCGACGCGCGACTGGTCGCGGTGACGGTGTCGTGGTTGTCGGGTGTGTTGCCGCAACGCCAGATCGGCGTGGGGTGGGCGGCGCTGCGTTCAGTGCCGGCCCCGGCAGCAGAACCGTCGCTGACGGTGCTGGAGGTCGACGCGCGGTTCACCGAGATCGGGCAGGTGGCCGGCAAGGGTTCCCAAGCGCGACGGGCCGGGCTGCTCGCCGACCTGTTCGGCCGCGCCACCGACGCCGAGCAGACTTTCCTGCGTCGGCTGCTCAGCGGTGAGCTACGTCAGGGCGCCCTGATCGGGGTGATGGCCGACGCCGTGGCCAAGGCCGCGGGCGTACCCGCGGCCGCGGTGCGACGCGCCGCCATGCTCGGCGGCGCACTACCCGCCGTCGCGGCCGCCGCGCTGACCGACGGCGAGGCGGGGTTGGCGCAGTTCACCCTCAAGGTCGGCAGGCCGGTCGGGCCGATGCTGGCACAGACCGCTAGCGGTGTCGCCGAGGCGCTCGAACGCCTCAGCGGCGCAGCGGTTTTCGAAGCCAAGCTCGACGGCGCCCGGGTGCAGATCCACCGTGCCGGCAACACGGTGTCGATCTACACCCGCAGCCTCGACGACGTCACCGCCCGCCTACCCGAGGTCGTCGACGCCGCACTGGCCTGGCCGGTGACCGACCTTATCGCCGACGCCGAGGCGATCGCGCTGCGACCGGACAACAACCGCCCGCACCGGTTTCAGGTCACCGCGTCGCGGTTCGGGAAGTCGGTCGACATCGAGGCCGCCCGCGCGGCACAGCCCTTGTCGGTCTTCGTGTTCGACGTGCTGCACCTCGACGGCGTCGACCTGCTGGACCGACCGACCAGCGAGCGCGTCGCGGCGCTGGACGCCATCGTTCCCGAGGACCAGCGGGTCGATCGTCTGGTCACCGACGACGTCGACACCGCCCAGGAGTTCCTCGACGCGACGTTGGCCGCCGGTCACGAAGGCGTCATGGCTAAGTCGCCGACGGCATCGTATGAGGCCGGCCGCCGCGGCGCCGGCTGGCTGAAGGTCAAACCGGTGCACACCCTCGACCTGGTGGTGCTGGCTGTGGAATGGGGCTCGGGCCGGCGCACCGGCAAGCTCTCGAACATCCATCTCGGCGCCAGAGATCCCGCGACCGGCGGATTCGTCATGCTCGGAAAGACGTTCAAGGGCATGACTGACGCAATGCTGCAGTGGCAGACCAACCGGTTTCTCGAACTGGCCGACGGCCCGACCGACGATTACGTCGTCAAGGTGCGTCCCGAGCAGGTCGTCGAGATCGCGCTCGACGGAGTACAGACGTCATCGCGGTATCCAGCCGGGATGGCGCTGCGGTTCGCCCGGGTGTTGCGCTACCGCGACGACAAGGGCCCGGCCGAGGCCGACACCGTGGACACCGTGCGCGCCATCTATCAACGCACCGAATGACTTGGGAGCAAACGTCAGCCGATCAAACGGTCCGGAGTCGGCCCCTCGATACTGTCCAACGAGGTGTCCTTGGTCTCCGACATGATCAGTATCGCGATGAAGCTCAGCGACGCCGCGATGAACAGATACAGCCCTACCCACGCAACACCGTATTGCGTCGCCAGCCACGTGGCGATGAACGGCGCTACCGCAGCACCCAGAATGCTCGCGACGTTGTAGGAAACTCCTGACCCGGTGTAGCGCACATTCGTCGGAAACAGTTCGGGCAGGACCGCGCTCATCGGCCCAAAGGTCAAACCCATCAACGTCATTCCGACTATTAAGAACAGCAGCATGGTGCCATGTGACGCGTCACTAGCGCCGAGCGCCGGAATGAAAACCACGCTGAAGACCATGATCGCCGCGGTGACGCACAGCAGGGGTAGGCGGCGGCCGAAGCGATCGGACAGCACACCCGACAGCGGCAGCGTCGCGGCGAAGAACAACACGGCGATCAGCTGTAGTTGCAGAAAGTCGACGTAAGCGAACCCGAGTCCGCTGCCGTCCGGTGGTCGCTTCGCCGTCCCATAGCTCAACGCCCACGTCGTCATCAGGTAGAACATCGTGTAGGTCGCCAACATCACGAAAGTGCCGATGATCAACGGGCGCCAGCTGGTTCTAAACAGCTCGGCCAGAGGCACTTTCACCTTCTCACCGCGGGCCATGGCGCGGGTGAAGACCGGCGTCTCGATAAGGCGCAACCGCACATAGAGTCCGATCGCCACCATCACCGCGCTCAGCAGGAACGGAATTCGCCAGCCCCACGTCAAGAACGGCCCGTCAAGGTCCGGCGTGACATTGCTGTGTCCAATCCACAGCAGCAGCAACACGAAGGCGCCGTTGGCCAACAGAAACCCGATGGGCGCTCCGAGTTGTGGCCACATCGCGGCCCAAGCGCGTTTACCCGGTTTGGCAGTCTCGGTGGCCAGCAGCGCCGCTCCGCTCCATTCGCCGCCCAGCGCCAGACCCTGCGCGAAGCGCATGATCGCCAACAACGCGGGGGCGAAGATGCCCGCCTGGTGGTAGGTCGGTAAGAGCCCGATGACAAACGTCGCAATTCCCATCACCAGCAGGGAGGCCACCAACGTCACCTTGCGTCCCACGCGATCACCGAAGTGGCCGAACAGGACCGAACCCACCGGCCGGGCGACAAAGGCGAGCCCAAAGGTGGCCAGCGATGCCAAGAGCGCCGTCGTCGGATCCCCCTTCGGGAAGAACAGGTGCGGAAAGACCGAGACGGCTGCGGTGGCATAGATATAGAAGTCGTAGAACTCGATGGTGGTGCCCACCATCGAGGCGACGACGATGCGTCGACGCGGGATGCCGCCGACCAGATCGGAGTTGGCGGTGTCGGCGCTCATCTTCGTCCCCCTGCACGGCTAACCGAGATCTGGCAAAGGACATCATGCCAGCGACGACGGCGATCCGCCGTCGTGTCTTGCGGTCGTACTCGACGAGCCGACCATGGCGCCGGTCAACGGCGTTGTCCGTCGCGGCAACGTAGTCGCGGCTAAACTGTTGCCCATACGGTAAGGAACTCAGAAAGGTCGGCACG